>CAYJKJ010000015.1:0-67147 GCA_964370715.1 uncultured Faecalibacterium sp. | reverse complement strand
AATAGGCTCTATAACCGCAACGGCATACGAGATAAACGCCGCAAATATCCCGACAAGTTCAAGGTCTTGTTGAAGCAATATTCCGCCCCGAACGAGAACCGCCGCAAGCGCAACCGACCCAAAAAACAACGAAAGCGGTATAAATATAGCGTTTAACTTTTGCGTTTTAACCGACACATGATACATCTTTGATGTTTCATATTCAAATTCTTTTGATTGAATATCTTCTATAACAAGGGATTTGGCGGTTTTTGCACCCGATATCCCCTCATTAAATCTGCCCATAATTATGCTGTTTTGGTTTCGCATCTCTCGGTTAGCTTTAAGAATTCTTTGTTGGAACAACAAACATAATATAAACGCTATCGGAATGATAGCCGAAACGATAACCGCAAGCTTTGGCGACAGGCTAAACATCAATATAGTCGCAAATATCAAATACACGATGTTCCAAGCGAAATCGATAAAGCCCCATGCTATTGTAGCGGATATTCTTCCCGTGTCGCTCATTACTCTCGCAAGGATATAGCCGACCGAGTTTGCGTTGTAGTATGAAACGGGTAGTTGCTGAAGCTTTATAAAACAATCCCTCTTAAGGTCTCGCCCTATCTTAACCTCAACATACATAGCATAGCGACAGTAGATAACAACCGCTGCCGCCCCCAAAAGAATAGTTCCAAAATACGCAAGACTAAACCAAACCAAAACGCTTGCCGTGTCAAACTCTGTGATGTTGGAAACCGCATAGTTTAAAAAGAGCGGAAAGGTAGCTTCGCTCGCCGCCGACACCAACATAAATATTATAACCACCGAAAAAGGTTTTGCAGAAAGCCGAAGATATGGAAGCATTCTTTTCCAAGCGTTTAATCCGTTGCGGTTCATCTCGCTCCCTCCTTTTCGATTTGCTGTGCCGAATCCTGTGTGACGGCGGTTTTGTAGTAGATGCCCTTTTTCGCCAAAAGTTGCTCGTGGGTTCCGTTTTCCGCTATAACCCCATCAGCAAGCACAACGATGTTGTCGGCTTTTTTAAGGGTGCTAATTCTATGTGAGATTAAGATTATCGTTGCGTCTTTTGTTCTCGAGGTCAACGCCGAAACTATTCTAGCATCGGTTTCCATATCAACAGCGGAAAGCGAATCATCAAACACCATTATATCGGCGTTTTGCATAAGCCCCCTCGCTATCGCTATTCTTTGTTTTTGTCCTCCCGAAAGGGTGACCCCTCTTTCGCCAACAACGGTGTCATATCCATTGGGGGTTGCCAGAATATCCCGTTCAACGTCGGCGGCTTTTGCGGCGTCGCTTATCTCTTCGAAATCGCTTTCGCCAAATGCCGCTATGTTTTGTTTAATCGTTTTTGAATATAGAAAAGGTTCTTGTAAAACAAGGCTTATATTTTTCCGAAGCACCGACAGTTTAATCGAATTAATATCAACACCATCGATTTTAATGCTACCTTTTCCGTTTTCCTTTATATCATAAAGCCTGTTTAAAAGATAGGTTATGGTGCTTTTTCCGCTTCCCGTGTCCCCCAAAATTCCAAGTATCTCCCCTTTTTTCGCCTTAAACGAAACACCTTTTAAAACATCGTTTTCCGAAAATCCAAAATAGACATCATCAAAAACTATATCGCCCTTTGGCATAACATCAACGCCCTGTTGGTCGTCTTGTTCCGGCAATGCTTTTAAAATCTCATCTATTCTCTTAAACGAAACCCCCGCTTTGCTCATCTCACCTATCGTTCTCCCAAAGTTTCTAACGGGTCCCGACATCGTTTGAGAATAGCTAACAAACACCAGCATTTCGCCAAGAGAAATCTCCCCCGTTGCCGCAAAAAAAGCCGAAAAAGCTATTGTCACAACCAGCTGGGTATACGAAACAACGTCGGACGTTCCCCAAAACAAACCAAACGTGTAGCCGAGGTCTACCCAAGCGTTCATTGCCGCATCGTTCTTTTTATCAAAAACCTCAAGCTCATGTTTTTCTCTACCAAATGCCCTAACAACTCTAACCCCCGTGAGGTTTTCTTGAACTCTTATTAAAAGATCCCCTTCAAGTTCATCGGCGTTGAGAAACTGTTTCGATATTCTTCCATAAAAAAACGTTGTGAATAATATTACTATCGGGATAAAAACCGCCACAACCAACGCCATCGTCACGTTCATCGAAAACATAACGCCAAGAGCGGCAATCGTTAGAATTATCGTTCTTGCAACATCGATAGATTGTTTTGAAATAAACTCCCTTGCTATTTCAACATCCGCCGTACATCGTTGGATTATATCCCCCGTCATTATGCTGTCGTGCCAGCTAAACGGAAGTTTTAACGTGTGGGAAAAAAGAGCGTTCCTTAGGTTTTCGGTGAACCTTTCGGTAGCTTTTGCGATCGACAGTCTAGATGCAAAATTGAAAAGCTCCGAAAATATCGCCACGATTAAAACGCAAAGACCAATAGCAACCAAAAGATTGGCGCTATCGCTGAATATCGCTCCAAACAGATCATAGATCGGCGAAGGGGTTTGCTGTTTTAAAACAGCGGTATCTATTCCGTAGCCGACAAGTTGAGGTATTACATAGTTTAATATGATTCCGACCACCGCAAAAACTATCGAAAACAAAAACAGATAGCCGGATTTTTTCGAAAAGCGAGGTATAAGCTTTAGCCATTCAAAATTTTTTTGTTCGTTTTCCAAAATCATTCTCCAAAAATTCATATTTTATGATATAATATACAAGGATTTTTCCAAAATTGATTCTCTTTAATAAACAGTATATACTATTTATTTAAACTTAACAATTTGTTTATTTGATTTTTAATACATATTTAATAAATACAGTTGTGTGATAGAGGTGCTATGACTCAATCGGAACTTATAGAAAATATTAAAAAACTGGGTGCTAACGATGTTTCGTTTTGCAAAGTAGATGACAGCGACACAAATTTGCCGTTTGCTTTGTCGCTCGTTGTCCCTTTGTCTTGCGCTATCGTTGACGAGATAAAGGATAAACCCACCCATAGCTATTTTAACCACTATCGAACCGTTAACGCCTATATCGACCGACTTCTATTAGAAACAGGTTTTTTGCTTCAATCTCTAGGTTATAGTTATATCCCGATAGCTTCAAGCCAATCGATCAACAAAGACGGTTGGAACTTTTCGGGAAGGTATTCCCACAAAAAAGTTGCAGTATTGTCTGGCCTTGGCTCTGTTGGGCGTTCGGGGTTGTTTCTACATAAAGAGTTTGGCCCCCGTGTTCGCCTTGGAACGGTGTTTTGTGATTTTCCTTTTGAAACAAAAAACAACCACCCACAAGAAAACCTCTGTGTTGGTTGTGATGCTTGCAAAAAAGCTTGCCCTTCGGGGGCTATAGTCGGAAACGATTTCGACCCCACCCTCAAACGAGAGGAGATAGTTTTGCCAAACCTTTGTAGCGAACATATGAAAAAAGAATTTCGTGATATAGGCAGAGGTGCAGTTTGCGGAATCTGCATGGCAGTTTGCCCTGTTAAGAGATAAAAAAATTTATATATGGAGTAAAACTATGATATTAATTTCTAGCATAGCCTCGAAAGTTCTCCCTGTTTTAATCGTGTTGTTCATAGGGTATCTTTGCAAAACAAAAAAGTTTTTTGACCAAAACGGTCTTTTAACCCTCAAATCGATAATCGGGAACATAACGCTTCCCGTTGTTTTGTTTGGAGCTTTCTTCAACGCCGATTATTCCAGAACAACGTTTTTCGTTTTTGTTTTGGTGTTCCTAAGTTGTGTAATAGCTTTGCTGGTTGGTTTTCTGATTGTTAAAATCCTTAAACTCAACAACATTTTCCTCCCCTATCTTGTGACGGGCTTTGAAGCGGGTATGCTGGGGTATGGGCTTTATTCGGTTCTTATGGGCAACGACAAAACCCATGTTTTCGCTGTTGCCGATCTTGGTCAATCGATCTTTGTGTTCACGGTATTTTTGGCTCTTCTTCGTTCGTTATCAAGCGTTAAGATGTCGACAAAAGAAGCGGTTCTCGATGTTGTTAAGAACCCTCCGTTTATCGGCATGGCTCTCGGTATAATATGCGGATTGTCGGGACTTTCGGGAACGATAAATGCCTCGGCTTTCGGCGAAGTTTTAAATTCGATCGTTTCGTTTATCTCGGCTCCCACCGCTGTTTTAATTCTAATAGTTGTTGGGTATGAACTATCGTTCAAAAAGAAACTTTTGAAACCTGTTTTTCTAACTATCGGATTGAGATATGTAATAATGGCGGCGCTACTCGCTTTAACGTCGTTTATTTTGTTTAGCATAATCCCGTTTAACAACGAGTTGATGATAGCTCTTGTCATACTGTTTTCTCTTCCCCCGCCCTTCGTTATCCCTATCTATGCAAAAGCGGAAAACGACAGCGACTATATATCGACAACCTTCTCGTTTAGCACGTTGTTTGCAATAGTTATATTTATCATAATCGCTATAATAAACATTTGATAGTTGTACCGATGTTTTGTATTGCATTATGTCAAGATGTGAAGTATAATTTACTATGGAAAAAAGAAAGTTTAATTTGATAATTCAGTATCAAATTATTGATTTTGCAGCTTTTGGATATAATTCAAAATTTAATTTATCAAAAAAATTAGTTAACGCTATCTGCAAGATCGAAACAAGAAAGGAATGGTCATAAAAATGGAAGGTTTAACCTCAATACTAGGCGCAGTTCTTCAAGGAACTAACGCAAAACAAATCAGCAACAAAGTTGATGCAGACGAAAGTCAAGTATCGGATATTTTAACGTCAGCAGTGCCGGTTCTAGTAGCCGCTATGACAAAAAATTCGTCAACTAAATCCGGCTCGGAAGCTCTTCAAAAAGCGCTTTCAACACATGAACAAGACAACGATAAAATCGACGGCAACATCGATAATATCGATGTTAAAGACGGCGAAAACATCATACATAAAATTCTCGGTTCAAATGAAGACGAGGCTATAAAAACGATAGCAAAAAAATCGGGAGCAAGCAAAAGCGACGTTTCTTCGGTTCTTTCGTATCTCGCTCCAATGCTTCTTTCGCTCGTTGCAAAAAACTTCACCGGTTCTAGCGACAGCAAAAAAGACCAAGAAGGCGGCCTTGCTTCGATGCTCGGCGGTATGCTTATGGGCGGCGGTTCAAACGATGGCGGTATGCTGGGCGACCTAGTCGGTGGTCTTCTCGGCGGCGGTAACAGCGGCGGCTCAGGCAACCTTCTGGGAAACCTTCTCGGAGGTCTTGCCGGCTCAGACGATAACAAAAAAGATGACAAAAACGACACAGCTGATTTAATCGGCGGACTAATCGGAAACCTATTAAAATAATCAGCAAACTTTGAGGGGAATTTTGAAAGCGGCAAAAACAATTATTTCGACATTATTTATATTGTCGTTATTTATCGGTACAACTTTAAACTTTAAAACAAACAACACAGCCGGCTTGCAGGATGTGTTGTTTGTTTCGTCTTATGCTGTCTCTAATGTTGGTGTAACGGTGGGGGGTGTCGAGATTACCGATGCCAACAAACACAATGTTTTTGGCGACAACACGGTATCTTTTGATGACACAACCAACACGCTAACGCTAAACGGAGCTAATATTTCTAACAGTTGCAACGGCGGCGCAATAACAACCGCACTTCCTAATCTCAATATCAAGCTTAACGGTTCAAATGTAATTGAAAACACAAAATCTGGAGAGAACGGAATTTCAGCCCACAGCTTAAATTTCACAGGGAGCGGATCGATTAAAATATCTGGTGGCAACGGAAAGCCGGGCAACAGCGGAAGCGTTGGAGAAAACGGCGGCGACGGGCTGTATGCTTCGGGTGATGTTGTTGTTTCAAGTTCGGTCAATATATCAATCATCGGTGGTAACGGTGGCGACGGCGGAATGTCTCAAGCCGGCGGCGGAGATGGCGGCAGCGGCGGAGACGGCATCTTAGTTAGCGGTAAGCTCTCAGCGCAAAACGGCTCATATTTTTCGATAGAAGGCGGTAGCGGAGGTGTTGGCGGAAGTTCAGCCAACGGAACATCCGGCAACGGCGGCGATGGAGGAAACGGCATCACAAGCCCCGATATAAATTTTAGCAACAGCACTATTTTAAGTTTTGCCGGAGACTGCAAAAACAGCTCTAACTCAAGCGTTTGTCAAGCGATCTCAACAAAACCTGTGCTTTCGTTTTCGAACGGTTCGGTCTATGTCTATTCCGGAAACGGCGCACCGGGAAATCTTGTCAACAATCCGATTGCCACAGATTATCATAAACAAAAGTATGTTCATATCGACACTACCGAGATAGTTTTTCCAACCCCGTCTTTTCCACCACCCGTCGTTGAACAACAACCATCTATACCGTTAATTGCACCCACACCCACACCAGACCAAAACAGCAACCAATCTTTCAACTCATACTATAGCTACACCGTCCCAACACTGCCCCCAAACGAGCAAACCTCGGATATATCGGATTGGATATCCTCGCTAACCCCAACGCCAGAGCCTACATCTAATGCAGAAATTTCTTTAAATGTTACCTACAATGGATTTCCATTTGTTTATATACTACCCGATGCGAACTATCTTTATCTAATCCCCCCAAACATCGGGGATGTTCCAACCATAATTAAACTTAATGATATAGTTTTAACACAGCAAACAATAGATAACGACGGCAATGCTATTATACCGTTTGAAGTATTTAAAAATTTGTCTAGCGGTAAACATATTCTTTCGGTAGTTTTTGATGACGAAACATATCAATCCGAAGTTATCGTAAGAGGAAACTCGCCAATATCTGCCGGTAAATTTTTTATAAAAGAAAACATCGCAATACCGATTATAGCCGTTTGTTCCGGTTCGGTAGTCGTTATAGGAATTATAACGGCGGTTGTTTTGATTATTAAAAAACGAATTAAGCGGTAAAAAACAACTGAAATAGCAAAAAGGACGGATCAAAAGTGATTCGTCCTTTTTAGCGTCATTTTTTAACTATTTTAGACCAGTTGTTTAAGTTGTTCTACTTTGTCGGTTTGTTCAAAACGAACCCCTAGGTCCTCTCTTCCAATATGTCCATAAGCCGCTAGTTGTTTATAGATTGGGTTTAATAGATCAAGTTGTTTAATAATGCCGGAAGGAGTTAGGTCGAACACCTTTTTAATAGCTTGTTCGATAGCGCTTTTTTCAACAGTTTCTGTGCCGAAAGTTTCAACAAACACCGACACAGGAGCTGCCACTCCGATAGCGTAGGCAAGCTGAACTTCGCATCTTTTTGCAAGCTTTGCCGCAACAACGTTTTTCGCAACATAGCGAGCCATGTATGCAGCCGAACGGTCAACCTTTGTTGGGTCTTTTCCGCTGAACGCTCCTCCGCCATGGCGAGCGGTTCCGCCGTATGTATCAACTATTATCTTGCGCCCTGTAAGACCGCTGTCCCCTTCGGGTCCTCCTGTGACAAAGCGACCGGTTGGATTGATTAAAAACATTGTGTTTTCATCTATCATATCGGAAGGAAGCGACGGAATAATAACATATTGTTTAATATCTTTTCTTAAAACTTCGATATCAACATCTGCTGAATGTTGCGAACTAATAACAACAGTGTCTATTCTTTTTGCAACACCATCAATATATTCAACGGTAACTTGGCTTTTTCCGTCGGGGCGAAGATAAGAAAGAACCCCGTCTTTTCTAACTTTAGTTAATCTTTTTGCAAGTTGATGTGCGCAACTAATTGCAAGCGGCATGAGTTCTTTTGTTTCATCGGTAGCATAACCGAACATCATCCCTTGATCTCCTGCTCCGATATCCTGTGTTTTGCTTTTTTGTTTAGCCTCAAGCGAATTATCAACCCCAAGAGCTATATCGGGGGATTGTTTAACTATGTTGGTTATAATCTTAACCGAATCTGCGTTAAAGCTTTCGTCGCTATCGGTGTATCCAATCTCTCGTATTGCCTGGCGAACGATGTTTTCAATATTAGGTTTTGCAAGGGATGTTATCTCTCCCGCTACAACCACCATTCCACTTTTTGCGAGCGTTTCGCAAGCAACCCTCGAATTTTTATCCCCTGAAATATATGCATCCAATATTGTATCGGATATAATATCACAGACTTTATCGGGATGCCCCTCTGTTACAGATTCAGATGTGAAGTAGTATTTTTCCATTTTTTTATATTGTCCTTTCAACTGTCGGAATTTCTAGCCATTCCGTTTAATAAATATTTTTTAGCAATAAAAAACCGCCCGACACAAGCCGAGCGATAAAAACCTTATCTGCCGGCATTTTGCCGAAGGATTTAGCACCTTGTTGATATTAACAACAGGTTGCCGGGTTTCACAGGGCCTTTTCCCTCCACCACTCTTGATAAAGACGATATTCTATTGTTGAAGACATTATAACACAAATTCTTAAATTGTCAACTTTTAAATATTACCATTTTTTCAGCTATCAAAAGAAACTGTTTGCAAAAGAAGCTTTTGCAGTGATGATTGAAACGACATCTTCGCTATCGTTTCATTGGCAACAATTGGGTATCTGCCTATCTCTTGTTCGCTCGCCAGAACAACAATTTCGCCCAACTGTGTTCCTTGTTCAACGGGAGCATTTACGCTGTCTACCAAAACCGCTTCGAGTTTGATGGTGTCTTTCGTTCCCTTTTTAAGCAACAACTCGTTTGGAAATTTCGCTTCAAAACTGCAAGTTTCTTGTTCTCCAAGAATAACTCTAACGCTTTCGGGAAGTCCGCTTGGCGGTTCTAGCTTTGCTATCTCGAAGTTTGCAAACCCATAATCCAAAAGTTTCGAAGCATCTTCATTGCGCAGTGTCGAGCTGTCTGCTCCCAACACAACCGCTATTAGCTCCATATCCTCCCTTAATGCCGACACCGCAACGCATACCCCCGCTTTGCTTGTTGTTCCGGTTTTAACCCCCGTAACATCGTCATACTGTTTTAACAGCTTGTTTGTGTTAACCAGTTGGGTCTCGCCCCCTCGAAGCTGTTCTGTCCACATCGAGGTGTATTCCCTTAAATATTCATGGTTTAATAGTTCTCTTGCCATCTTTGCCGCATCTCGTGCCGACGAAATATGGCCATCTTCGTCCAAACCGTTTGAATTCATAAATGTTGTATCGGTCATTCCAAGTTGAACAGCTTTTTTATTCATCTCAACAACAAACTGCTCCTCTGAACCCGAAACATATTCCGCCAACGCAACAGCAGCATCGTTTGCAGAACCAATAGCCACAGCCTTCATAAGCTCATCAACGGTGAACTGTTCCCCTTCCTCGATCCAAATTTGAGATCCCCCCATCTCGGCAACATGACGGCTCGCCGTCACAACCGATTGTTTGGTAATCTTCCCTTGTTCCAAAGCTTCCGAAACTAGTATCATCGTCATTACTTTTGTGATAGATGCAATCGGCCTTTTTTCGTCCGAGTTATATTCATATAAAACCTCACCCGTTGCGCCATCAATTAATATAGCGGCTCTGCTGTTAAGGTTAAACGTTGGCTGTTCCTCTTGCGTTGCAATCGTTTGAATATAGTTAATTGGATTTTGCGGCATACCTGTCAATTGATAGAACAGGTCTTTATCGATAGATTCAACTATGTCGTGTTGTGCCGTTACCGTCGGGGTAGCAACAACGGAAAACAGCAATAAACAAACTAAAAATATAGATATCGTTTTGTTCAAAAAACACACCTCCTGCTTTTAACAAATACTATGCAATCAATTTCAAGTTTAAAACCAAAAATTTAATCGCTTGTCTTTAAAAAAAATTTTAAGTATAATATTAGTATAAAATAACGCCGTCTTTGTTTTGGTTTTCTCAAACTTCCGGCTTGGCGTGTCATTATGGGTTTAAGCATGAAAGGAATAAATATTAAAAATATGAAGATATTCTATCAAACGTTTGGTTGCAAGGTTAACAGCTTCGAAACATCTGCCGTTGCAAATATTTTATCACAACATGGGTTTTGTTCCACCGAGGACAAATCCCTTGCGGATATCGTGTTTATCAATTCTTGCACCGTTACCGAAACGGGCGACAGCAAGACCCAAAAATTCATGCGTTCGATTAAAGCCTCTAACCCTAATTGTATAATAGTTTTAAGCGGTTGTTTTCCGCAAGCTTCCCCCGAAACCGCTAAAAATATCCCCGAAGCGGATATTATCTGCGGAAACAAAAACCGCAAAGATATCCCGTTTCTTTTATCGCAGTTTATCAAAGATAAACATCAGATTATCGAAATACCTCAACACCAAAAAGGTGATAGATTTGAATCTATCGAAAGCCCCATACACATAAAGCACACAAGAGCATTTATCAAGATACAGGATGGTTGCGACAGGTTTTGCGCCTATTGCATCGTGCCATACGCTAGAGGCCCTGTTCGTTCCCTCTCGTTGGAATTGATAAAGCAACAAGCCGAAACGCTAGCAAAAAAAGGCTACAAAGAGGTTGTCGTTTCTGGAATTAACCTTTCAAGATATGGGGTCGACCTAAATTTAAACCTAGCCGACGCAGTTCAGGCTATCTCGGAAAACGACGAAATAAAAAGAATAAGGTTAGGGTCGCTCGAACCCGATCTTTTGACCGACGATATTCTACAACGGCTTAGCAGTATGAAAAAAATCTGCCCATCGTTCCATCTTTCGCTTCAAAGCGGCTCAAACGAAACGCTCAAACGAATGAATCGAAGATATTCTGCGGAGCAATTTGTTGAAGTAAAGAAAAAAATAGAGACATTGTTCGATAGCCCCACCTTTACAACTGATATAATAGTTGGCTTTCCGGGCGAAACAGAACAGGAGTTTAACGATAGTTTGGATTTTGTTAAAAGCATGAGGTTTTTGAAATGCCATGTGTTCCCATATTCAAAACGCAAAGGAACAAAAGCGGCGGGGTTTCCCGACCAAGTTCCTGAACAAACAAAAAAAGAACGTTCACAGATAATGAACGCTCTTTGCGAAAGTATAAGGGAACAGATTATAAAAAGTTATGATAACAAAACGGTTGAGGTTTTAACCGAAAAACAAAACAAACAAGGCTTTTTCACCGGCTACACCTCCCACTATATTCCCGCAAAAGTTTTTGGGAACATTTCAAGAAACGAGATAATTTCTAGCAAGGCAAAAGTCTCAACCAACTTTATCTTGCAACTAACTAAAGAATAACTCTTTTAAAAATTTATCCTACTATTTCGATATCCTCAAGTTTAGTGTGGCCAAACGTCGTGTGTAGCCATTTAAGTTGATCTGTTGTTTCTTCGATGTTAAAATATATGCTTTGATCGGGAACATCACAAAAAACAGGGGCGAAGTTTTCGTCTTTACATAATAGCCTTGGGTGGATATAATACGACCCCGGGGCTATTCCTTTTGTGTTAAACTCCAATTCAAGCGTCTGCCTTTTGTTTATTTCGCTGTATTCAATAGTTCTTGTGAATGCCGTTCCGGTTGAAGAACCATCGATATATCTTATATCAAGGGTAAATCTGAAATCGATGCCGAGTTCATACGGTTCAAATTCAAGTTTAATCTTAATTTTTTCATTTTCATAAAAGTTCATCGATTCTCTTTCATAAAAGTTAATCGAATGAAGTATTCCGTATTGCGTTTTAACTATTCTTCTCATGTCGGTAAAATCGAAATAGTTCCCACCAATATTTCCGGTTAGCATATAATGCTTGATGCCTCCGTCGACATCGCCGTTATAGATAAGTTTTCCCTTTTTAAGAACGATACAACGGTTGCAAAACTGCCTTATAAACTGCATATTGTGGCTAACAAAAAGAATTGTTCTTCCGTCTTGGTTTGCAATCTCGGTCATTTTAGCGATACATTTTTGCTGAAACCTTGCGTCCCCAACCGCTAAAACCTCGTCCATGATAATAAGATTACTGTCGAGATGAGCCGCAACCGCAAAGGCAAGTTTGACAAACATTCCGCTCGAATATCTTTTAACCGGGGTATCGATAAACTTTCGACATTCCGAAAATTCAATAATCTCTTCTATCTTTCCATCGATTTCGATTTTGGTCATCCCTAGGATTGTACCGCTAAGATAGATATTCTCTCTTCCTGTCATCTCACCGTTAAAGCCGGTTCCAACCTCTAGCATACTCGCTATTCTTCCGTTGTAGCCAAACTCTCCGCTTGTCGGGGTTGTTATGCGGCATATAAGCTTCAAAAGGGTAGATTTCCCCGCTCCGTTTTCGCCGATAATTCCGAGCTTGTCGCCATGGTATGCTTCAAAAGAAACATCGCTTAGCGCTTTGAATATCTTCCCGTTGTCGTTTGGGTCTTGGTCAATCGCAAGAGTTGGGTCTTCTTTTCCTCGAATCCTTGCCCACCATGAAGAAAACTCCTCGGCTAGAGTGCCTTTGCCAAACTGGCCTATTCTATATTCTTTTGATATATTCTTAACCTGTAACGATATTTGTTTTTCCATCTTGTTCTCCATCATCTACACCACATCTACAAAGCTTTTTTCAACTATATTAAATCTTTTTACACCGATAATAAATAACAAAATCGACACTGCAATCGATATTCCCCAATAAACGAAATCAATCTCGCCGCCCGAACCTAGCGTTGCATAACGGAATATCTCGATAGGCATCGACATCGGGTTTAGCTTTATTAAAACCTCGCTTATTCCGCTAAAAAACGACACAGGATATACAACGGGGGAAACATAGAGCCAAAGTTGGGTCATTAGCCCAAACACAAATCCTAGATCTCGATATTTTGCCGTAAGGGAGGCCATGAAAAGCCCCATACCTATTGCAAGAACCGATACTTGAACTAAAACGACCGGAACTAAAAGCAGATAAATATTAGGCGAAATGTTTGAACCTATAATTAAGAAATATATATAGAAAAACACAAACAACATCAACTGAACCAAAAAGTTAATAAACTTAGTTATAACGTTTGCTATCGGAACGGTAAGCCTTGGGAAATACACCTTTCCGAAAACTCCGGCGTTTCCAATTAGCGTTCCGGAAGCTTCCCCCAGACAACTGGAGAAAAATCCCCAAACTAAATTGCCCGAAAGATAGAACAAAAACTGCGGCGTTCCGTCGGTCGAGATACCCGCTATTTGTCCGAAAACGAATGTGAAAACAAGCGTTGTTATAATAGGATTAATAACAAGCCAAGCAGGCCCTAGAACCGTTTGTTTATATGTTGCGGTAAAGTTTCTTCTAACGGTAAAATTAATAAGGTCTTTATATTTAATTATCTCTTTAAAGTTAATCGGAATTTTTCCTTGTTCCGATTTAACCTCAGTATCAAATTTGTAATCCAGCATATTTGTTTCCTTTTTATTTTGTGTATCGTTTTAATCGCCTGTTAATTATATATATATAATACTTAAAAGTCAAACAATGTGATCGTTTTTTTACGGCTCGTCCCTATTATCTATAACCACAAAATATTCCGGCAACATCTTTGAAACAAAATCCCTGTCTTCCTTCATAAAATGAGTTGGCGAAACAACGGTTTTTTCTTCATTATCGTTCAACACCGCCCCCCACAGGCTAAATGTACTATTGGCTATAACGTTATGTTTGCAAAGCGACATAAGTTGCATATCTATATAATTTTTTTCGCCAAAGTTTCCGTCGATGTATGTTGCGTTTTCAAAACCTAGATTCTGTTTACACCACGAAATATCGTCTGAAAACACAAACAATTCAACATCCCCATGCTTTTGTTTTATAATGTCAACCGCTTTGGTGTAGTATTGTTTTCCTAAAGAATAATAGAGCCCTACATACTTAAGATAATCCCCTCGGCGAACATGGATAGAAACCGAATTTGTGCTTTTAATCTTTTTTGCTATTTCAGAGTTTTTCTGGTCTAGAGGTATTTTAAAAGTAAAATCTTTTTTAACGTCATCGATAACCTCTTGATAATGCGAAAGATACTGCCAAGCACCTTTAAGATATCCATGCTTTATGTTTTGGTATTCTCTATTAAAGATCTCGGTTTTCGAAAACATACCCTCTTCATAATTTGTTGTCGGTATGTTGTCGAAAACTCGCATAACCCCTTTTTTCGTTGTTCCAAAAGCCGGCATTAACGTTGTGTATTTTATATCAAAACTATTTGCATACACACATTTAACATTAAAAAGCGTTTCAAGCATAAATCCGTTTTTATTATAATTATTATCCGAAAGAGGGCTACTGCAATTTTTTTTATCGTCTTGTATATCAAGTTTAACTCTAGCGCCTTTTTTCTGATATGTTTTAAAAAGACAGTATTGAAACATCTGGTTTCCAAGCCCATACAAAGCCTTAATAACAACCATCTCTATTTCCTCTCTTTAATACTCATTATTGATATTCCTGTTTGCTGTTATCAATCAAAATAAAATCTTTCGGCATCGTTTTAGATATCATATCATAATCTTTTTTAGCAAAATACATCGGCGCTACAACGGTTTTTTCGGGATTGTCATTTAAAAGCGCTCCCCATAGACTAAATGTGCTATTAGCGATTATATTATGTTTGCAAAGCGACATCAACTGCATATCGATATAGTTTTTGTCGCCATAGTTGCCGTCGATATAGTTTGCCTTTTCAAGACCTAAGTTTTGTTTACACCAAGCAATATCATCCGAGAAAACAAAAATTTCGACATCCCCTGCTTTTTGTTTAACAATCTCTAAAGCATTTGAATAATAGTTTTTTCCAAGATGATAAAAATGATCAGAATAATTAAGGTAGTCCCCACGCCTAACATGAAGCGACACCGAATTTGTTTCTAATATTTGTTTTGCTGTTTTTTCGTTCTCTTGATCTAGCGGTGTTTTAAATGTAAAGTCTTTTCTTATATCCTCGATAACCTCTTCATATTGAGCCGGATACTGCCAATATCCAAACAACAAACCATGCTTTAGTTTCTGATAGCGTTTTTCCAATATCTCGTCATCCGAAAACATTAATTCTTTATAATCGGTAGTCGCAACCGTGTTAAAAGCTCGCATAACGCCTTTTTTCATCCCGAAAACAGCCGGCATATTTTTTGCGAACAACGTATCATTTTTTGAAGCATATACACACTTCACATTAAAAAGCTGTTCTAGCATATATCCGGTTTGGTTATATCGCTCATCAGAGAACGGCCTTATGCTGTTTATTCCATACCCCGTTATATCAAGTTTAACATTAACGCCTTTTTTTTGATATGTTTTAAACAAGCAGTATTGGAACATCTGGTTTCCAAGACCGCCGGTCATTTTAATTACAACCATAACGAAAAATCCTCTGTAAAAATTTATTCGAGTTCATCTTTATTATCAATCTGTATAAACTGTTTTGGCAACATCTTTGAAACCAAGTCTCTCTCTTGCTTGAAAAAATTCTTCGGCGAAACAACAACTTTTTCAGGGTTATTGTTTAAAAGCGCTCCCCACAAACTAAACGTGCTATTAGCTATTATGTTATGTTTACAAAGCGACATTAGCTGCATATCGATATAGTTTTTGTTTCCATAGTTGCCGTCCACATACGTTGCATTTTCTAACCCTAAATGATGCTGACACCAGGGTATATCATCGGAAAACACAAAAAATTCTACATCTTGTTGTGTTTTCAAAACTTGCTCTATCGCTTTTTTGTAGTAGTCTCTACCGAGAATATAGAAATGTTCAAAAAGCCTTATATAATCCCCACGACGAACATGAATCGAAACCGAGTTTGTGTTTTGAATTTTTTTCGCAACCTCTGAATTTTCATAATCTAGAGGAAGTTTAAAAGTAAAATCTTTTCTAAGGCTATCCATAATTCCTTCAAGATGCAAAGGACATTGCCAATATCCCCAAAGATAGCCATGTTTTATTTTATGATAACATCCATCGATCATCGCTTGCTCCGAAAACAACCGTTCAGAAAATCCCGATGTTCTAAGATACTCTCTATAATAGTTATATTCATTTTTTGCCGGCCCAAAAAAAGCCGGAAAATACATCGCAATATTTGCGTCAAAATCGTTTGCATAACTACATTCAACATCGAAAATATCGTTTATAATAAATCCACTTTTGTTATATCTATTATCATTTTGTGTTCCGATACATTCGATATCGCTTCCTCTTACGTCGAGTTTCGCCTTAACTCCTTTTAGCTGAAACTGCCTATATAGCGAATACTGGAACATCTGGTTTCCAAGCCCGCCCATAACTTTAATAACTACCATAACGAAAAGTCCTCTGTAAAAAATTATTCGAGTTCATCTTTATTATCAATCTGTATAAAACATTTTGGCAACATCTCTGACATCAAATCTCGATCTTGCTTCAAAAAATTCTTCGGCGAAACAACAACCTTTTCGGGGTTATCGTTTAAAAGAGCGCCCCACAAACTAAACGTGCTGTTCGCTATTATGTTATGCTTACAAAGCGACATTAGCTGCATATCGATATAGTTTTTGTCGCCATAGTTGCCGTCGATATAGTTTGCATTGTGAAGCCCCAAATTCTCTTTGCACCAGGGGATATCATCAGAAAACACAAAAAATTCCACATCTTGTTGAGCCTTCAAAACTTGTTCTACCGCTTTTTGGTAGTAGTCTTTACCGAGGATGTAGAAATGATCGGAACACGCTATATAATCCCCTCGCCGAACGTGTATCGAAACGGAATTCGTGTTTTGTATCTTTGTCGCAACATCAGCATTTTTTGAATCGAGCGGTAATTTAAAGGTAAAATCTTGTTTAAGCGTGTCCATTATATCTTCAAAATGCAATGGATACTGCCAATAGCCCCAAAGATGCCCATGCTTAATATTTAAGTATTCCCCCGACAAAATTTCTTGTTTTGAAAAATGAAGCTCGGAGTATGCCGTTGTGTGCAGTTTATGATAAAACCTTAGGTCTCCTTTTTTTAAACCAAATATCGCCGGGAAATATGTCGTGAAATTTATATCAAATTTATTTGCATACACACATTTGGTGTTAAATATATCATTTATGATAAACCCGCTTTTGTTATACCTTTTGTCATCAAGCTTTCCCTTGCAATCGTTTTCGGTTCCCCTTAAATCAAGCCTTGCATCAACACCCCTTTGTTGAAAAAGTTTAAAAAGAGAATATTGGAACATCTGGTTTCCAAGCCCACCGAGTATCTTAATTACGACCATCTTCTGTTATCCTTTCAGTATTCTTCTAGCTATAACAGCTATATGAAACAACGTTGTTCCAAAAAAAACATATTTAAAAGCAATTAACCTTAACGCAACGTTTATCGGAAACGATGATTGTTTTGATTTCAAAACAATATTTTGTTCGCTGTCAATACGTTTCATTATAGTTTTGACGCATTTTAATTTATCGAAAAAAAAGTTGTTAGCGTTTAGATAGTTATAAAGATGTTGTTCGGCATTGTTGTCGATAGCGCTTGTGCTATATAAAAACTCTTGCGCTAGTTTTTTTTGTTCTTCTATAGCGAGTTGTTCCTTTAACAGTCGCTCATAATTAAAACAGCTTGTTATCGAACCTTCTCGTTGGCTAATGTAATAATAACCGATATATTCTCTATATATAGCTATCTTTTCGCACAACTTAAGAAATCTTAAATTCAAATCGAGATCTTCCCCGATAGTTAAACTTTCGTTGCAATTTTTCGCAGCTTTTTTTAAAATTTCTGTTTTAAAAAGTTTTGCCCAACGGCTGTTTGTGAAACTGTCGGCGGTTGAATATGTCGTTTCGAAGAAATTTTGCAGTATCTCTTGTTCGATCTCATTTTTGCTATATACCCTTGTATCGCTTGAATAAACCGTTTCGGCAGTCTCTCCTATTACTTTATAAAAACCTGTGTGCACACCGTCAACATTTTTTTTGTTAGCAAAATCAAGCATTTTTTCGATAAGATTTTCCGATATATAATCGTCGCTATCAACAAACGTTGTAAAAACTCCTGTCGCTTGTTTGATACCGTTCAAAACTGCGCTATAAACTCCGCTGTTTTGTTGTTTAATAACCTTAATCCTCTTATCGTTTTTAGAAAGCTTTTCGCAAATCTCAAAACTCTTGTCGGTGCTTCCATCGTCTACTAAAATTATCTCGATATCAAAAAGGCTTGATGCAGCTATTGAACGAACGCATCTTTCTATATACGTTTCAACGTTATATACCGGAACAATAACCGAAACTTTTGGCATAGCCTTTCTCCTTTTTAAATCTAGATAATGTTTTTAGACCACACATAAAATGAATTCTCTTAAAAACTGCACCCCTTTAGTTTCTCATACAGCCATTATACCATATATCTAACTTTTTGGGGTGCAGTTCATTAGCTACTGTCGATTGTTTATATTTCTTTTTATCGGGCTACCCCTATATTTATACAAAGAATCGTTTTTCTATTTTGGTTTTGTTAGGTTTTCGATACAAAGAGCTACAACGCTCTCAGCATTATCGATAAAGTTCTCTTTAAGGTTGTTGGCTTCAATCTTGGTTGGTGCATATATCTCAAGCGCAAAAATCGTGCTACCGTTTTCGGCTAATGCCCCACGCATCAAAAAACCATCCTGTTGCTCCAAAACGCTAACATCATATTCCATCTGTTTTCGTTGCCGTTTAAGCGCCGCAACCGCTCTTTCGACCGCACGTTCTTTAACGGTTATCGGAACTTCATCCTGTAGCAAACCCGAGATATTTTTTCCGGCTTCGGTTAAACGATATCCCCTGTCGAAACTTTCGATGTTGTTCATATCCAAAAGCTCTGATATAGCGGACGCCGCCTCAAAATAGTTGCAAAGCCCGCTCCCCGTCAACACTTCCATCAAGTTATCATGTGTCAAATTTGAGTTTGGTATAAACGTTTGATATTGCGTTAAACTATCAAGAACATAGCAAATTAAGACCTTGATTTCTTTTATAGAGGTTAGCCCCCCCGGAACAACCCCCGCTGTGAAAGCTTTGTTTTCCATTATTAACCCACCCCATGGCAAACATTCTTAAAAATTTTTTTCTTCTTTTTTATTGTTTAAGTTCATTTTGCATCATCGAGTAGTTATTATAACATTTTTCAATAGATTTTTAAAGTTTTTTATTAAAAAACCGTTTCTACAAGTTTAACCGATTGTTGAGGCGAATATACAAAACGCTTTATATTTGAACCCAGATAATGGTATGTATTATCCGGTGTTGTTGCAACATCTTCAAACACATCAACGATAGCAAGCTTAACTTTCATAGTTTGGGTTGAGATGCTTTTGATGTAGACGGTAGCCATAAGCCCCGGTTTCGCCCCCTCGAAAGGTTCCGAAAGCCCGGCAAGGTTTGGAGTAAGCTCGATAAAAACCCCATAACTTTCAACCGAACGAATTATGCCGCAAACCGTCTCCCCTTTCGAAAACATCGAGATGTTTTGTTCGAATGTTCCCAATAGTTCTTTATGGGTCAACACTATTCGCCCATCGTCATCAATTGATTTAACGATACATTTTATCTCATCACCAACCGAAAACCTGTCGCTGGGATGGGATATTCTCGAAACCGATATATAGTTTGTTGGCAAAAGCGCAGTTATTCCGCAACCTATATCAACAAAACAGCCGAAGTTTTGGATATGGGTTATCCTTCCGTCGATTATATCCCCTGTATCGAGCGCTAAAACAAACTGTTCGAAACATCTATTTTGAACAAGTTTTCTTGAAAGCAAAAGTTTTTTAATCTTTCCGTTTTGATCCTCAAAAATTTCGGTAATGCAAAAACAAGTTGGCTTTCCAACCCTTGATATTATCGATACCTCTTTAACGGTTTGTTCCGTTATTCCTTTGGCGGTTTGTTCAAACGGCATAATCCCTTTAAACCCACCAAAATCAAAAACAAGGTTTCTCTCATTATCATATAAAATTGGTTTTTGTTCAAGAATTGTCTTGTTTAAAAAAGCTCGCTTTATTGCTGTTTCACTTGTGAAAATTTCGGTGTTGTGACGAGCTTTAAACAGCTTCCCTTCAAAATAAAATTGTGACATAATCTATTCCTCCGTTTTTTAGTTGCCAGCCTTCTCTGTTTGTTGGCTTTGGTAAATATATGCATATAAAAACGGAAATATTATTATTGTCAATCCTTTGCAAGAACTTGCAGTTTTTTAACAAACAATATGTGTGATGTAACCAATAATAAAATTTATTGACCCCAAAATATGGTATTATATATAATACTTATTTAATATAAGCAAAATTTGTTGACGAGGCATATAAAAAGTGCTAAACTCACGAATGGATAATAAAGGCGAATGTTTTCGTCTAAAAAAGGCTGTGATAAATATTAATCATTTCATCGAAGAACTAACGCATAAGTTGGAGCTTAAAACTGCATTCACTATCCCGATTTTCGGAGGGATCGATATCCCCGAATCGACGTTTTTTTCTTGGATAATAGTTGCGGTTGTGGGTGTGCTTTGTTTTGCGGCAACAAGAAAGCTTTCGGTTCGCCCCTCAAACTTCCAACTCTACATCGAAGCTTTGGTCGAATTTACAACAAAGATGTTTGAAAACTCATTGGGACATGGCGCAAAACAATATGTAGACTACATTTTGGTCGTTGCAACATACCTTGTTTTTTCCAACGTTTTTGTCGGACTGTTAGGGCAAAGCCCCCCAACGAGAGACCTTAATGTAACGGCGGCGCTCGCTATTATGAGCATAATTCTAATACAATATGCAAGCATAAAAGCGAAGGGATCAAAAGGTTATCTAAAATCTTTTGGCGAACCTGTCAAGATTATAGCTCCGCTTAATGTTCTTGAAATTCTTATTAAGCCGCTATCTCTTTGTATGCGTCTTTTCGGAAACATTTTTGGTGCATACTTGATAATGGAGATTATAAGGATTGTTTTGCCGGTAGGTGTGCCGGCGGTTTTCAGCATTTATTTTGAACTGTTCGACGGAACTCTTCAAGCATATCTATTTGTTTTTTTAACTTCGCTCTACCTAAAAGAGGCGACGGAATAAACAATCATCAGCATTTAACATTTATTAAAACAACAATTTTATTTTAAGGAGAATTTTTATAATGGTAGCAATTGGAGCAGGTATAGCAATTTTAGTAGGTATCGGCGCAGGTGTCGGAATCGGAATAGCAACAGGAAAAGCAGTCGACGCAATAGCAAGGCAACCCGAAGCTGCAAACAAGATAAACTCAACCCTTCTTCTTGGCTGTGCATTGGCAGAGGCTATCGCTATTTATGGTTTCGTTGTAGCGGTTCTCATTATCTTCTTCCTTTAATATTTAATCTAGGAGAAAAAAGGTTTATTTATGTTTAATTTAGACTGGCACATCATAGGAACTCCAATAAATATCCTCATTCTTTTTATACTAATGAGAATGTTTTTGTTTAAGCCTGTTAGAAAGATAATGGAAAAACGCAAACAAGAGATAGACAACCAATTTTCATTCGCAGAACAAAAGATTGTTGATGCAGAAAAACTTAAAACAGACTACGAGCAAAAAATTAAAAATGCAGAGCAAGAAAGCCTTGAAATCATAAGGGATGCAAGGCAAAAAGCTCAAGACGAATATGAACGCATTGTAGCTTCCGCTAAACTTGAAGCAGAGAAGCTTATTAAAGATAGCCAAAAAACTATCACACTTCAAGCAGAAAGAGCGGCGGCAAAATCCCAAAGCCAACTCGCCGACCTTGTTCTCGACACGGTGCTTAAAGTTTCGGGGCAACATATCAACGACAACGCAAGCAAAAAGATGATTGACGATCTTCTTAAAGAGGCAGGTAGTGTGAAATGACCGATCTTATATTGCAATTTGCAAAAAAACTCGGACAGATTAACGTTTCGGAACAAGAGATAATAAGCTGTCGATTAGTATTTGATAAAAATCCCGATATAATGGAGTTTTTGTCTAACCCAACCGTTCGCCCTTCCGAAAAGAAATCGGCTATCGAAAAGCTTTTTAGCGGAAACATTGTTAGCTTCATTTCGGAACTTTGCGACAAAAACGCCGTAGACAAAATTCTTGATATCTTTAACCAATACCATAAGATGTCGAGGGTTAAAAGCGATTGTATCGAAGCTACGTTAACCTACGCTACAAAGCCTACTAGCGAGCAGATTGAATCAATCAAGGCGCTTATCCACAACGATTTTAACGTCAGCAACATCGACCTTGCAATGGTAGAGGATAAAAGCATAGTTGGTGGCTGTATACTAAAGGTTGCGGATAAAGTCTATGACAAAAGCGTTTTAGGCGCCGTTACCGAGCTTAAAAACAAGCTTCGTGGAAACAGAAAAATTTTATCAAACCCCGAAAATGTAATCGCCATACTTAAAGAAGAGATCCAAAACTTTGATAATCTGATGACGATTAACGAGGTTGGAAGGGTAACCTCTGTTGGCGATGGAATAGCAACTGTTTTCGGAATCGATAACGTTGAATATGGCGAAATTATCATTTTTGAAGATGGCTCAAAAGGCATGGTTCAAAATATTATGGAAAACGGGCTTTGTGGGTGCGTTTTGTTTTCTCAAGACGACAAGATAGCCGAAGGATCGAAAGCAACAAGAACCAAAAGAACCGCCGGAATAATGGTTCCCGACAATATATTGGGGCGTGTTGTAAACTCGCTTGGTGAACCAATCGACGGAAAGGGTCCTCTTTCAGAGGGGGAATATCGCCCTATTGAATACCCGGCACCCTCCGTTACCGATCGTGTTCCGATAGATTCCCCTCTTCAAACCGGAATACTCGCAATTGACTCTATGTTCCCTATCGGAAGAGGACAAAGAGAGCTTATAATCGGCGATCGTGGCATCGGAAAAACCTCTCTTGCGGTCGACACCATCATCAACCAAAAAGGCAAAAACATGGTTTGCGTTTACGTTGCCATTGGGCAAAAAGCCTCAACGGTTGCGCAACTTGTCGGAACTCTTGAAAAAAACGGCGCTCTTGACTACACCGTCGTTGTGTCGTCTACCGCTAGCGAAGCCGCTCCGCTTCAATATATCGCTCCTTATAGCGGCGCTTCTATCGCAGAACATTTCATGTATCAAGGAAAAGATGTTTTGATAGTGTATGATGATCTTTCAAAACACGCCGTTGCATATCGTGCAATATCGCTTTTGCTTAAACGCCCTCCGGGAAGAGAGGCATATCCCGGCGATGTTTTCTATCTTCATTCTCGTTTGCTCGAAAGAGCGGCAAAGCTTTCGCCGGAACAAGGCGGCGGCTCTATGACTGCGCTTCCGATAATCGAGACGCTAGCCGGCGACATTTCGGCATACATCCCGACCAACGTTATCTCGATAACGGATGGGCAGATATGCCTTGAGGGTGATCTTTTCTATTCCGGTGTTCGCCCCGCTGTCAACGTTGGGCTTTCGGTTTCCCGTGTTGGCGGAGCCGCACAAACAAAGATTATGAAAAAGATCTCGGGCAACCTTAGGATTAACCTTGCCCAGTTTAGAGAACTAGAGATATTCTCGCAGTTTGGCGCAGATGTTGACACAGCAACGAGGGATACCCTTATCAACGGTAAAAAATTAATCGAGATATTAAAGCAACCTCTCAATTCCCCTCTTAGCCTTCATGAACAGGTTCTGATGCTTATATGCGCTAACGAAAGATATCTCGTTGATGTCGAGGATAAAAAAATTCCCGAGTATTTTAAAAAGCTTTTTGAATACTGCAATACACACTATATCGACATAATAAAAGCTATCGACAACCAAAAGGTTATGACCGATGAGCTTAAGCATGATATTAAAATTATGCTTGATAGATATAAAGACTATTATGCACAAAATATAAACCCTAAGTCGTAGCGACAAGCTAATGACAATCGACATAAAAAAGGAACTGTTATGTCAAGTTTAAATGAAATCCAAGAGCATATTAAATCTATAAACGACACCATGAAGATAACAAGCGCAATGAACCTTATAGCTTCGTCTAAAATCAAAAAAGCAAAACGAATGCTTGATCAAACGACGCCATATTTTAATGCGCTTCAAAAAACTCTTTCTCGTATAATAGATAATTCCGACGATATAAAACACGTCTATTTTGATCATCGACCAAACGTTACCGACAAAAAACGGGGATATCTCGTTATAATGGGTGATAAAGGGCTTTGCGGAGCATACAACCACAACGTTATAGATTTTGTTGAACAACAGATTGGCGATGGTGATGCAACTATTTTTTTAATAGGACTCATGGGAAGAAAAGCGTTTAACAAGAAAAATATAACTATAGACGCAGAGTTCTTATATGTTGGCCAAAAACCCACCACCAAACGGGCAAAACACGTTTCGGAAACGTTGCTTGACCTTTTCAGAAGAAAGTTTCTCGACGAGATTTATGTTGTGTATACCGATTCGATAACGCCGTTTAAATCCGAAACAAAGATGGTTAAGCTGTTACCTTTGGAAAAACATTCGATTAACGAAAGAGCAAACACAAATAAATATCACACGTTAAACACATTTTTTCCGTCTACCGAGGCGGTGCTCGATAACATTATCCCCGATTATGTAAGGGGGATTATCTATGGCTGTTTTCTTGAATCTCTCGTTAGCGAACAACACGCACGAATGAATTCTATGAGAACAGCAACCGACAACGCAAAGGAACTAATGGCGGAGCTTTCTCTCGAAAGAAACCGAGCTCGCCAGGCCGGTATTACCGAGCAACTAAACGAGATAGTCAGCGGAACTACGAGCTTGAACGAAGGAGTCTGATTTTTTAATGAACCAAAATATCGGGAAAATATATCAAGTTATGGGGTCGGTTGTCGATGTCGAGTTTGATGTCGTAGACCTACCCAAAATACATGAAGCGCTTTCGGTTTATTGCCAAGGCGAAACACGAATCATGGAAGTCGCAAGCCACATCGGTGGCGGAATTGTTCGTTGCATAATGCTTAATTCTAGCGATGGGCTTCATAGAAATATGGAGGTTAAAGCGTCGGGCGAGCCTATATCGGTGCCGGTTGGAAAAAACGTTCTTGGAAGAATGTTTAATGTTTTTGGAAACACTATCGACAACGGCGAACCGGTTTCCTCAAAAGATCGTTGGGTCATCCATAGAAAAGCACCGAGTTTTGAGGATCAAAGCCCTGTCGTTGAGATATTCGAAACAGGGATTAAGGTTATCGACCTTTTAGCACCTTATGCAAAGGGCGGAAAAATAGGGCTTTTTGGAGGTGCCGGAGTTGGAAAAACCGTTTTAATCCAAGAACTTATACGCAACATTGCAACAGAACATGGCGGATTTTCTATATTCACCGGAGTTGGTGAGAGAACAAGAGAAGGCAACGAACTTTGGAACGAGATGAAAGAATCGGGAGTTATCGACAAAACCGCCTTAGTTTTTGGGCAGATGAACGAACCGCCCGGAGCTAGGATGAGAGTAGCCCTAACCGGCCTTACTATGGCGGAATATTTCCGTGATGTCGAGCGCCAAAACGTTCTTTTGTTTATCGATAATATATTCCGTTATGTTCAAGCCGGAAGCGAAGTTTCGGCTCTTTTGGGGCGCATTCCCTCCGCCGTTGGATATCAGCCCACCCTTGCAACCGAAGTTGGTATGCTTCAAGAGCGAATAACATCAACAAAGCTAGGATCGATAACATCGGTTCAAGCCATATATGTTCCGGCGGACGACCTAACCGACCCCGCCCCCGCAACGACGTTTGCCCATCTTGATGCACAAACGGTTCTTTCAAGAAAGATAGTTGAACAGGGCATCTATCCGGCAGTCGATCCTCTTGAATCTAATTCGAGAATTCTCGAACCTTCGGTAGTTGGAGAGCTTCATTATAAAGTTGCTCGCGAAACACAAGAAGTTTTGCAACGATATAAAGAGCTACAGGATATCATAGCAATTCTCGGCATGGAGGAACTCGACGAAGAGGATCGCCTAACCGTTATGAGGGCGAGAAAGATCCAAAGATTCCTTTCGCAACCGTTTTTCATCGCAGAAAACTTCACTGGAAACAAAGGGCGCTATGTTCCGCTTAAAGATACCATCAAAGGATTTAAAGCAATTCTTGATGGCGAAGTTGACGAAATTCCGGAATCGGATTTCTTTAACGCCGGAACTATCGATGAGGTTATAGAGCGTTTCAACAACAAAAACACCGCAGAATAAACATTAATCATTCTCAAAAAAAACGCCAACCCAGCGAGAAAGGTGCATGGTTTTAAATATGGTAACCAAGTTTAAACTTAGTATAATTGCTATCGGCAAAGTTTTTTTTGATGGCGAAACAAACAATCTTGTTATCCCAACCATCGACGGATATCATGGAATCTTAGCAAACCATGAGCCGATGGTAACCGCTATGTCTCCCGGTGAACTGAGGTTTAAAAACGAAGATGGAGAATGGCGCTATGCCGCCGTTAGCGAAGGCATAGTCGAGATACTGCCCGATGCTGTCACCATCCTAGCAGACACCGTTGAACGACCGGAGGATATCGATATCGTTAGGGCTCAAAGCGAAAAGGAACACGCCGAAGACATTCTTCTGCACAAGCAAAGCTTAAGAGAACACCTTCAAGCCGAGCTTGCAATCTCTAAAGCTATGGCAAGGCTTAGCGTTGCCGGAAAGTCTAAACGAATTAGAAAATAGTTATTAACGCTTTTAAATAAATATTATAAATTAATCAAAAACCGCCCTAGGAATTTCCCTGTGGCGGTTTGCTTTAACAATTACAACGATACTATATTGAAAGGAATACTATGAAAAATATAATTAACATAATTTTAAAGATAGCTCTTGTCGTTTCGCTCTTTATATCTATCGATCTTGCCATCAACGTTGTCGGCTCGCTTATTCCAAAGATGTCTGACGGCATTCCTTTTAACAGCGTTTTGCAAAACTGGTTTGGTTTGCTTGAGGGAAAGCTTCAATCGAGAACGGATTTTTTTAATGCATTCGCTAGCTCTCTTTGGGTTTTATTTGTAATATCGGTATTAAATATTGCGTTTAGTATATTTAATACGATAAAATCAAAATAATTATTGCTAAACTATTTGTATTTTTCATTTTAATTTGTTAAAATGTATAGCAATAAAACAAAAAATCGTTTTAACGGAGGGTTTAAAAATGACAGAACTGCATCTTCATTTGGATGGCTCAATGCGAGTTTCAACCGCTTTTGAACTCGCAAAACTCCAAGATATACCTATAGCCGCAAAAGACGTTGACCAACTCAAAGACCTTATGGAAACTCCCGAAGACAGCAAAACGCTGCAAGAGGTTTTAGAACGCTTTGTTCTTCCGCTTAAACTTATCCAAACAAAACAGGCTATCGAGCGAATAAGCTTTGAACTTGTCGAAGATCTCGCTAAGCTTTCGGTTAGATATGCCGAAATTCGTTTTGCTCCTAGTTCGTCCTGCGAAAAAGGATTAACGCAAGCCGACGTTATCCAAAGCGCAATACAGGGCGTTAAGCGTGGAATGGCAAAATACAAAGAGATTAAATGCGGCCTCATTCTTTGTTGTATGAGGGGTGGCGATGAGCTGATTGAAAAAAATCTCGAGACTATCGAGATGGCAAAAAAATATCTCGGAGATGTTGTTTGTGCTATCGATCTTGCGGGCGCTGAATCGATCTTCCCAAACAGTTTGTTTGAATATATCTTCAACAAAGCAAACGAATATAACCTGCCTAGAACTATTCATTCCGGCGAAGCCCGAGGGGCTGTTAAAGGTTCTGAAAGTGTTTGGAAAGCATTAGAATATGGAACAAAACGCATAGGACACGGTGTTCTTGCGGTCGAGGATGAAAAGCTTATGCGCTATCTTGTCGACAACGACATAACGCTTGAAGTGTGTGTAACCAGCAACTACCACACCAAGCTTGTCGACAAAATTGAGGACCACCCAATCAAAAAACTTTATGATTTTGGAGTTCATGTCACCGTTAATTCCGACAACATGACGGTGTCAAACACCAACATAAAAAAAGAAATTGATCTACTTAAAAATGTTTTGGGCTTTTCCGATAACGATATTAAAGTTATGCAAAGCTACGCAAAACACGCAGCATTTTTGCCGTTAATATAGTTTATCTTTTTTTATATATCGATGTTAAAATGGGCTGTGAAACCAAACGCTTCACAACCCATTTTTTGTTGTTTAATTTTATTGAAACAACCTTTGCTCTGCCGTTTTAACGGCGTTGTCGGTTGCTATTTTAATGTTTTCCAAAAGCTCCTTAACCCCTGCTTCGGTTTGTAGCTTAAACTGTTTATCACTTATCATTTTGGTGTTTATATAAACGTTGTATGAAGCTCCTTTCGCCGAACCTTGCGCTATCGTTGCCGCAACAGCAATATCGCTTAAGACCATAATCGATCCGGTTGTTGCAAGCTGTTCGAGCAGCTTCGACACTTCATATATAGCTTCAAGCATCTCAAAGGGCGGTTTTGCAGCTTGCTTAAGGCAATCTTCCATAACCTCGGCTCGGTGTTCAAGTTGCTCTTTCGTTTCCTTTGGCAACCCATAGGCTTTTGAAAGGGGCAAAAATGCCTCTTCATCTTTATCCGAAAGGCTCAAAAGCTTAAGGCTTAGTTGTTTGGCTTTTTTTTCGGCTTCGATATTTTGTTGTTCAAATTCTTTATATTTCGCTTTTCCGATAGTAAGGCTTGCAACCATCGCCCCCAATGCCCCCGCAAGGCTTCCGGCAACCGCCGATGCTCCGCCACCTCCGGGTGTCGGAGAGCTTGAACTCAACGTTTCGATAAATTGTTCTATAGTTCTTTGTTTTGTTTGAATATTCAAATTCGCTTCTCCCCATCAATTTATGTAGATATCTTTCGTTAACCTATAGCTTTTTTGCAAGTTTTTGCGCCAACAAAACGCCCATAACCGATGCCATCATAAGCCCTCTTGTCCAACCGCTTGAATCACCTAAGCAATAAAGATGACCGATATTTGTGTTAAGATCTTTGTCCATCTTAACGCTGTTGCTATAAAACTTAAGTTCGGGCGAATATAATAGCGTTTCTCTAGAAGCAAAGCCCGGAACAACGCCGTCGACAGCTTCGATAAAGTTTATAATGTTAACCATCGTTCGGTATGGCATGGCGGCGGTTATATCCCCCGCAACGCAATCTACCAAAGTTGGGCGAACGTTTGAAAAGTTGAGTTCCCTCGCCCACGTTCTTTTACCATCGAGAATGTCTCCGTAGCGTTGAACCAAAATTCTGTTTTCTCCCAGCATATTTGTCAGTTCCCCGATATTTTTTGCATAGTCTATCGGGCGATTAAACGGCTCGCTGAAACGATGCGAGCAAAGCACCGCAAGATTAGTGTTTTCGCTCTTTTTGTCTTTATAGGAATGTCCGTTTACAACGGCAAGATCGTTGTCATAGTTTTCTTGGCTAACAAATCCACCGGGATTTTGACAAAATGTTCTTACTTTATTCTTAAACGGCAACGGATAGCCTATTAGTTTTGATTCATAAAGCGCACGGTTAACAACATCCATAACCTCGTTGCGAACCTCAACCCTAACCCCGATATCAACAATCCCCGGTTTATGGGAAATCCCTCTTTTAACGCAAAGATGCTCAAGCCAATCTGCGCCCCTTCTTCCGGTAGCTATAACAATCTCGTTCGCTTCGATAACTCGGCTCTTGTCCCCTTCGTATATAACGATACCCTTACAGATATCATTTTCGATCACAACATCTTCACAACGGGTTTTAAACAAAATTTCAACCCCGTTTTCGATAAGGAATCGCTCGATGCTGTCATAAAGATCCTGCGCTTTTTCCGTTCCAAGGTGACGAACAGGGCAATCAACCAACTTAAGATTAGATTTAATCGCTCTTTTTCTAATCTGCAAAATTTCATCCGTCATCTCGATACCCTCGATATGAGAATCTGCTCCGAATTCTAGATATATGTTGTCGGTATAGTTGATAAGTTTTTGGGCGTTGTCGGGTCCGATTAGATCGGGCAGTTCTCCGCCAACTTCATATGAAAGCGAAAGTTTTCCGTCGGAAAACGCACCCGCTCCCGAAAATCCAGTCGTTATGTGACAGGGCTTGCAGTTGACGCAAACGTTGGTCTTGTCTTTTGGGCAATGTCTATCTTTAACCGCCAAACCTTTTTCCACTATCACAATCTTAAGATTTTTTTTGTTTCTTATTAGTTCCAGCGCCGTAAAAATCCCGGCAGGCCCTGCCCCTACTATCGCTATATCATATTTCACTTTTGTTATACCGCTTCTTTCTTAATTGTTGTTTTCGGTTTTGTTTTGGTCTTGATTTGTTTGGTTTATTTTTTCTATATCGTCAAATATAGTCGGTTGTATTGCCATCGTTGGAATTTCGTTTTTGGTTTCAACCGGTTTTAGTTCTGTCGGTTTTATCTCTTCAATTTTTGCTACTGTCGGTTTTAGTTCATCGGTTTTTTTCTCTTCGGTTTTCGTTTCGGTCGGCTTTTCTCCGTCCGCCTTTTGTTCCGTCGGTTTCATCTCTTCAATTTTTGCTATCGCCGGTTTTAGTTCATCGGTTTTTTTCTCTTCGATTTTCGTTTCGATCGGCTTTTCTCCGTCCGTCTTTTGTTCCGTCGGTTTTATCTCTTCAATTTTCGCTATCGCCGGTTTTAGTTCATCGGTTTTTTTCTCTTCGGCTTTCGTTTCGGTCGGCTTTTCTCCATCAGATTTTTTCTCTTCGGTTTTCTTTTCTCCCTGTTTTTGTTCGGTTGGTTTAACCTCTATCTTCAAATCGATCTTTTCTATAGGTTTGATAACCAACGGTTTGTCGTTATTATCGCTTTGTTTCTTCTCTTTATTGGGTTGACTCCCCAAATTGATGCCCTCAACCTTTTTGCCCATCTCTGAAACAATCGAGCCGCTTTTTGATTTAACGGTTTTAAACTGGTTTCCCACCATCGAAAGCGAATTTTGATATTTTTGTTCGATGGTCATGACCTTTCCAAAATACTTTGAATCAACCTTTTCAACAACTTCTTTTCGTCTTTCAAGTCTTTCCAAAATGTTTGATTTAATCAAGATATAAAACAAAAACTGGGCAATGTATCTTGCTATCAAATACATAACTGCCATAAAATAAAACTGAGTTACAACAACGGAATAATCATAAAGTTGCGAGCTTCTTATAAAAAGCACCATCAAAGACGACACAAGCAGAGCGATTAGAGGCAAAACAACGCCAACACGCCATATATTAGGGGAAACAATCCTGTCTTTAATTGCGCCGATTATAATAACCAACAGGTATATTGCAAGAACTATCAACGCCACGCTTATTGCATTTTGTATGATTCGATCTAATATATGTCTATAATCGAGATCATAGACGATATAGCCATCCAACACCCAGTTGTAAAGGCACATAAAAAAGCAATAACCGGTGATCGTGTTGATCAAATAACAGTATGCTGTGTGGAGCATTATAAGCCCAAAATCCAGACCTAGGAAAAATCTAACCAATATAAAGTAGATTATATTTTCGACAATTAGAGCCAAAAGGATCGAAATCGAAAATCTTATATAATACTCTGTTTGTTGTATTATCTCTATCGAAAGATAGTTTATAAAGCTCAAAAATATTGCAAAAAACACAAACGCATAGGTTGAAAAATGCAAAATGCTCACCGAAACATCGCTGTTGTAAAAGCTTTTTTCGGTAGCCAATATATTTGAAATCCTTTTTTGAACTGTGCTCATGGTCAATTTAGACATCTTTAATCTTCCCCCCGGTCATGCTGTTTTAAAATCATCCGGCATCTTGAGTTTCGGTGTTTTGCGTTTCGCCGTCTTGAGTTTCTGTGTTCTCAGTGTCTGTGTCTTGAGTTTCTGTGCCTTGCGCTTCTCCGTCTTGAGTTTCGTTTTGTTCAGCTTCAGCCTCTTGTTGGGCTTGTTCCATCGCTTCAACTTGTTCACCGGCAGATGGAGGCATCTCGCCCAGCGGCTCGCCTGTCGGCTCGGGTTGCGGAACAACCGCCATGCCGCTTGTTCCTCCGTCTTGGAGTTCGGCATTTATATAAACATTTTGTGCTATCATCGTCTTTTTATCATATTTAACGATAACTTCATACTGTTGGTCAACTTCGCTTCTGTTAAGATACTTTCCATAACAATATGTTATGCTGTTTGCATCAAATATAACCGAAGTCGGAAGAATAGGCACCATATAAGCTATCTCGTTATACGACATATCTCTCGTTATTCGCCTAAACATCGTTCCCGAAAGGGCATTTTCAACGCTCATTAGTTTAACGTTTGTGAAAGAACCTAGATTAAACATTCCGTTTTCATCAAGGATAACGGTTAGTTTATAGTTGCCGGCATCTCGGAAGTTGTTGGCAATCATATTCCCGGCGGCGGAATTAACGTTGTATAAAAGATTGTTCCCAACTGTGCTGTAAATATCAAGCGTTGCATCAAAAACCGCTTCGATATCCCCTTTGCTATAGTCGTTTGAAAGGAACATCGCTTTTTCGGTTATGAATTTATCTTTTATAAAATCATCATAGCTTGAATATTGGTTACTTGCGGGGTGGCCTTCAAGGGTTGAGATCAACAATGGATCATATCCTTCATATTCCTCTAGTTGTTCCCTTTTAATCTCTCCCGTTGTTCGGTTGATATAAACGGCATATTCCCCAACAAAACTATCGCTAAACGTTGCGAAAGGATCGGAAAAACCAAAGTGCGCTTCAACTATCTCGTTTCCGTTCAAGTCATAGTAGTTTCGATACAACGATATCGGAGACCCCATCGCCGTTGAAATATCAAATATCGACATCTCTGGCAGAATGTCTGCCGGTTGAATAGCTAAAGCTTCTATAGCGGAAGAATTCACCGTGTTTATATATTCAATTCTGTTGACAATACCGCCGGCGTCATAGTTTATCGCTGTTTGATACGAGCTTAAACCTGTTGGCAGAAGCTGTTCGCTTTTATATACCGTGCCGTTGTCGGTTACCTCTCCGCTTGTGTTAAAAAGCGCCTCGACCGTCTGCCTTGTGTCGCCCAGCTTTATCGTTCCCATATTCTCAAACGAAACGTATTCGCTCACGCCTTCGACATCTAGCGCCGCTTCGCTTGACGGGAAATACATCGAGAAAACAAAAAACACGCCAACTAAAAACGCTATTGTCGAAACCGACGCCGCAATAGGCATAATTACCTTTTGAAAACGAGTTTGCTCTTGTTCTAGTTGTTCAACGATAATCGGCTTTTCGGGTTTTATCTCTACCGTTGGCGCCGCTTTATATTTAATCGGTTTATATGTCGAATCCTCGCCGGTTTCCAACGGTTCAATAGGTTCGGGTTCCGGTTTATAAGGTTCGCTCGTAACCTTTATTCTTCTGATAATTTCGGGCAAAATCTGTTCAGCGTTGGTAGCATCGGTTTCGTCTTTACAGATAGCAACCGCCATGACCTCGCAGGTGTAGTCCGGGTTGTGGGTAACTCGAAAACCGACACGTATATTGTCGTCATAGATCTCGATATCATACGGTTTAAGCCTAACTTCAAACACTCTGTCAAGAGCGCCCAGTTGGCCGTTTACGATATCGCCGAAATATTTGAATTTTGTTTTTATCTCTGTTCCTATCAAGCTTGCCATCTCGGCGGGCGACGAAAGAATTTCCCAAACATCATCCCTTGCCGCATTGATATGAACGGTTATTTGACAAGTCTTATTTTCCATTAATAATTAAGCCTCTTCTGATTGATTGATTAAAATTTCGGTAACCGTCATCTTGTCTGATTCAAACGTTATGACAATCGGAGCTGTTTGTTTTAGTTGGTCGATAGTTTCAAAAGCCCCTCCTTGTTGTTCAATCGCTCCCGTTAAACCGTATACACAAACTATCGATTCATTACTAGCATATATAGCGGTAGGAACTACTCCCATTCTTTGTTCAACGGCATTTACCGACATCCCAACCGCTAGTTCCTCGGTCAACGATTCGGACAACGTGTCTCTTGCAAGAGTTAAAAGCTTGTTGTTTATAAACAACACCTCTAATGCTCTTGCTTCATCATATGTGATTTTATATAAATAGCCTTGTGATTCGTCATCTTCATAAGGTGGTCCGGCAAAATAATCAAACTCGTTTTCAGCTGTTTCAACCCCTTGAGATGAAAGAACAACCTCGGCTTCAGCTTTATAAAGACCTAGCAACAAAACAACCCTGTCGCCATAAAGTTTAGCCGCTTCATATTCCCTTTCTTCCGAAAACTGACGTTCAAGGCTCGTTGTTAATTGGTCTATCGGAAGTTCCGATGAAAGGACTGGCGTTGAATAGAATTCGCAGGTAACTGTGTCGTTGATGTTGTTGGTTGTCACAACGAGTTCAGCGTAGTTGTATCTATCAAAAAGATCTCGCCTTGTGTCAAGCTTTCCGAAAAAATATCTCGATGTTCCGTTTTTGTCTACCTCGAAAGCCGAAATGTCTTGTCCTACAATACGTTCAATCTCTTGATATGTCATATCGGGGTTTATAACTTTGCAAAAATCGACAATCTCGCCTCTATAGGAAAGATTAATCTGCCGATTATTAATAACTCCATATCTTCTCATAATGCTGTGGGTGTCGTATTGAGCTAGAAACTGTATCGAAGGATTTTCGCCAAACTGTTCTACCGAAGAATAGCTATAAACATTATCATAAAGCGGCAAACCAACGCAACTTAATTCTTTTTCAAAAGCAAGCTTCAATTCATCAAACCCAATAAGATCCGCCGTTTGTTTTGAAACAAGCTCGCTTTGGTATATCGAAAGACCCGATGAAACAACAACGCTTGGTTTTTCAATGTCGGTTACATAATACAGCGTTATAACAAGCATAAGAGCAAGAAAACCACCAATTGCGGTCTGCCAACTATTAGGGGCTACCTCATCGCTGTTTATACCTCGGTTTAAAGAATGTCCAACTTCATAGAATTCGGCGGTTTTATATCCTTTAAAAACAACCGACAATAGATTTGTTACTGCATGAATTCTTTTGCGTTCTCTTTTTTTGTTTGAACTATCAAAAAGTTGTTCGCTTCTGTCATATGCTAAAAGCTTTATCAACCTGAGTTGTGATGCAAGGTTTAGCTTTATTTCAGCACAGTTTATTATGTCGTTATCATATATCTCAACCGTTAGCGAAAGCCTTGAACCCCTTTGAGTTTCTTCGATGGTGTATGTTTCGCTTGAAAGATTATCCCCAAACGACAACTCTTTTCCTTTTCTACAGGTCGTTATAATCTTGTTAGACACACTGCTGTCGGAAAAGACTAGTCGCCCACCCTCGCAAAACTCGGGTTCGACATCTCGAAGCGTCGATCTTCCGTTTAGCTCATACCATTCGCCATAGCTTTCTTTGTCAACCAAAACACGCCATACAGCATCGGCAGTACAGCGGAGATCAATATATTCGGTTATCTTTCTTAAAGCTTCACGCATAAAACCCCAAGTTATTTAAAATAATACTTTATAAGTTTACCATTTATGCGTGAAAAACACAAATCAAAATAATCCGTTGCTGTATTTTTGTAGACACAAACAATTTATTTATATTTTACCCTCAAAACATCTGCATATTAACGATATGTCTAGCCTTTTCAATTAAAACAGATTTTTCGTTTTCAAGTTGCTCAAACGCAACTTGTTGCAAAAGGCATTCCTTTATCTTTTCGATATCGCATCCAGCTTCCACCCCTATCGCCATTATATCGTTGCCGTCGATGTTAAGTTCGTTTTTGAAAAAGCAGTAGTCCCCGTCCAGCATAGCCTCTATCCTTTTCTTAAGCCCCGAAAGCGTTTCAAGCCTGTCGTGGTATCCCGGAGCATGGGCTACGCAATCCGCCCTTATTAGTTCAACAAGATCCAAAACATCCTCTCTTGAACTTTTCATTATCCAGGTCTTGGCGTATATATCGCAGTCTCTCTTTGAAAGGTTATGTAGCGAAATTAATTCGCAAACATTTTTTATAAGCTTTTTGTCAAACCTAAGCCTTGTTAAAACCTGTTTTGCCACTTCTGCGCTTTTTTCCATATGCCCATAAAATCTCCCTTGGTTGCGCTCGTTTATCGTCATGCAACAAGGTTTTGCGATGTCATGAAACAGGGCGGCAAGCCTTAAATTAAGCTTTGGTTCAACGGCATCTATCGCCGCCGCTATATGGGAAAGAACATCAAAGCAATGGTTGTCGCTATGTTGGTCAAAACCATCGCAAACTCTGAGTTCCGGGATAACTTCAAACCATATCTCTTTTTGTTCCAAAAGATATCTTCCGGCATCTTTTGCCACTATAAACTTTTCAAGTTCCGATTTAATCCGCTCGCTTGAAAGCTGCCGAACATTATCTTTGCAGTTTAAAGCCGCTTCAAAAGTCTTTTGCTCTATCGAAAAACCAAGCACAGCGCTAAACCTTAGCGCCCTTAAAATTCTCAGCGCATCCTCCGAAAACCTTTCGCTAGCGCAACCCACCGCTTTTATAACTTTGTTTTCGATATCAATTTGCCCCAAAAACGGATCAACGATTCCCGTATTTGGGTTATAGGCTATAGCATTTATCGTGAAGTCTCTTCTCGAAAGATCCTTTAACAGCGACGTTGCAGGATTTAATTTTTCGGGTTTTCTTAAATCTTTATATTCCGTTTCCTCTCTAAAAGTTGTTATCTCAACAAATCCGTTTTGTGTTTCAACCGCAAGGCACAAAAATTTTCGACCAACATCTAAAATTTTTCTATCAAAAAATATTTTTTCGAGCTGTTCCGGCAATGCATTGGTTGCAAAATCATAGTCAGAAACTTTTTTTCCCAAAATAATATCTCGCAGCGCCCCTCCAACTATATAAATTTCAAAGTTGTTTTTGTTCAAAATGTCGAAAATTTCAGTGATATGCGGTGGTAAACATAAATTCATAAAATTCTCCTAACTAAAACGCTATAATTTGTTGTAATAAACAGTCAGTTCTGTTATTATTATTGAGATACTATATTTTTTAAATCATGATTTTACACTAATCTTAAAACTTTGGGTCGTTTTTTGTTTAGCAAATATCGTTTAGACCATTCTTTTTTTCGGCTCAAACTTTTGATTAACTACTATTATGGAGTTTAAATTTGAAAATAACAATATTAATTTGTAAAATTCTTTCGTTTTTGCTTGAAAAACTTGGAAAAGGCAGCAGTTTCCCGGGTGGAATTGCATTAAAACTTTATCCTTCGATACTTTCGGTGATAAAATTGCCCGAAACCGTTATCGCTGTAACGGGGTCTAACGGCAAAACGAGCACAGTCGAGCTTATCTGTGAAGTTGCAAAATCTACCGGAAAAACCGTTATTAGCAACCGACAAGGAAGCAACCAGATCGAAGGTGTTGCGACGGTGCTTTTAAAAAACTGCAACCTCAACGGCGAAGTTATGGCAGACATCGTTATTTTGGAAAGCGACGAACGCTACAGCCAGTATAGTTTTGCGGAGTTTTCCCCCGACGCTATCGTCGTTCTTAACCTCAACCGTGACCAGCTAACGAGAAACGGACATTCTGAATTTGTTTTTGGTGAACTCAAAAAAGGTCTACCAAAAGATTCTGTTTTAATACTAAACGCCGATGATCCTCTTGTCGCTTCGTTTGGACATGGGCGAGACAACAACATATATTTTGGCATTAAAAGCGAGGCTTTGTCGGAACAAAAAGACGCTATCCACGCATATTTCGACGGAGCGTTTTGCCCTATTTGTAAACAACGTCTTTCATACAGCTATGTAGTTCATAACCATCTTGGGAGCTATAGCTGTATTTCGTGCGGTTTTTCCCATCCAACCCTTGACCATGCAGTAACCGCAATCGATAACGGAAACTTTGTTGTTGATGATGAGTTCCGAATAAAACCGCAGATTATAAGTGGAATGTTTGGGTATAACATCTCTGCGGCATTTACCGTTGCGGTTGAATTTCTAGATATCCCTCCGGCAGAAGCCGCAAACGCTCTTGGCGGATATCTTCTCAAAGGGAAGCGAATCGAAAGCAGATTTGTTGGCGGGCATAAATGTGTTTCACTGTTGAGTAAACACGAAAATTCAATGTCTTATAACCAATCTATCTCCGCCCTTCTTTCGAGCGAAGCTAGCGAAATTTCCCTGTTCTTGCTTGTTGATCTTCTAAGCCGAAAATATATAGCAAACGATATGTCGTGGTTATGGGATATCGATTTTGAACTGCTTAAAGATGAAAGAATTAAAAAGATTTTTGTTTCAGGAAAATTTGCAAACGACGTTGTTTTAAGGCTTGTTATCGCCGGAATTGATACCGACAGAATTTTTTATGACACCAACATCGACAAAGCTTTTTCTAAGCTTTGTTCCGAAGCTTTAGGGGATATCTATGTTCTTACTTGTTTCACCGATATGCCCAAATTCAACAACAGGGTTAAGCTTGTTTCGGAGGGTAAAAACTAGATGAAAGCTATTTATTTATACCACGATCTTTTAAACCTATACGGCGACTATGCTAATATGTTGGTTTTGCAAAAACGTTTTGAAGATGTTGGCAAAACCCTTGAAATCCAACAGATTTCGGTTGAAGAATACACCGAACTTAGCGATGCTGATTTTATTTATATCGGAGCCGGAACCGAAAAAAGCTTGATCGCCGCGCTCAAAGATATTCGTCGCTTTAAAGACGATTTAAAAACATTTCTCGACAACAAAAAGCCTCTACTTTGCACGGGGAACTCGTTTGCGCTTTTTAGCCAATCTATCGTCGATTTATCCGACAACCAATACGAAGGTCTGGGGTTTTTAGACATACACGTTAAGCAAATTCCAACAAGAAACTATAGCGAATATGTGATGCGTTCCGAGATTTTTAACTATCCGGCAGTCGGTGTTATAAATTCATCGTATAAGGTTATCTGTAACGAGAAGCCTTTGTTCACCGTAGAAAGCAGTTCCGCAAAACAACATATGTCAACCGAGGGAGCTATCAAAGGCTCGCTTTATGCAACACAGCTTTCGGGGTCGCTTTTGGTTCGAAATCCGCTTTTGCTTGATTATTTCGCACACCGTATCGACAACACATTTGAACCGGTTCAATCGGATTGGTTTTCGGTTGCCGAAACGGGTTATCGAAACGCTGTTGATATCGTTCGCAATGACATAAAGACGAAAGGAAAAAGCTAGATGCAAGACACAAACAAAATGGCTCTTTTAATAGATGCCGAAAACGTTTCGGATAAATATATAAACCATATCTTCAAAGAGCTTTCAACATACCCCGAAACTAAGGTCACGATTAAACGAATCTACGGCAACTGGACAACTCCAAAGATGCAAGCTTGGAAAACGGTGTTGCTTGATTTCTCCATCACCCCTATCCAACAATATTCTTATACAAGCGGCAAAAACTCAACCGATTCTGCGCTCATAATAGATGCCATGGATATTCTTTATTCCGAAAGCGTTTCGGCTTTTTGCATCGTCAGTTCCGACAGCGATTTCACAAGGCTGGCTTCAAGGCTTCGTGAATCCGGGATGTTTGTTATCGGAATGGGGGAAAAGAAAACCCCAAAACCTTTTATTACAGCTTGCGAATCGTTTAAATATCTCGAGGTTATAAGCAACGAAGAGGCTCTTTCTAAAAACAGCCCCGAGTTTAACAGCTTGATAGACAACATCGTTAAATACAGCGACCAAAACTGCGACGACGACGGCTTTGTATTTTTAGGAAAAGTAGGGACATATCTTAAAAACATCAACCCCGATTTCGACGTTAGAAACTTCGGACACAAAACGCTAACCAACTTAATCCGTTCTACCAACAGGTTTTATATCGAAAGCCGAGGAGACAAAGCCTCCCCAACTTTAACCTACATAAAAAATAAATAAATTGTCTTTGCCCAAGGGCAAAGACGTTGGAAATACTACTTGTCGAGCGGTCGCTCGCCATTTTGCGCTAGCGGCGCAAAAACCGTAGTATTTCTAAACCCTTAAGCTTTGCGTAAATCCGAATTGTCTTTGCCTTTGGGCAAAGACATTATATGGATTCCAAAATCTTCGTAGCATATCCAAAACAGCGGAACGCATACAATGCGTTCCCTACAATTACATTTAGATTCTAATTGCCGTAGCAAAGCCGCAAGGCAAAGATTATACAAACAATCCTCAATTAAAGGAGCTTTTATAAAATGAATCTTGAGAAAACTATTGAAAATTTAAGAAAAAACAATATGGAGGTCTTTTCCGTTAAGACGGGGGACGAAGCGAAAAATCTCGTTAAATCGCTTATTCCAACCGGAAGCATCGTAGCGCATGGCGGTTCGGTATCGCTCGTTGAATGTGGAGTTGCCGACCTTTTGAAAAACAGCGGAGATTATGTCTTTTTGGATAGATTTAAGCCGGACGCAACGCCGGAAGAGGTGAAGGATATAGCTATGAGAACCAAAGCTTGCGACTACTATCTTTCGAGCAGCAATGCTATAACGGAAAACGGCGAACTTTACAACGTTGACGGAACGGGAAATCGAGTAGCTTCGTTGTCTCATGGACCGTTAAATGTTATAATAGTAGCCGGAGCAAACAAAATTGTTGAAAATCTCGAACAAGCGGTCGAACGGGTTCGCAACGTTGCGGCTCCTTTAAATGCTAAGAGATTAAACTTTAGTACACCTTGCGTTAAAACGGGACGGTGTCATGATTGTTCAAGCCCTCAAAGAATTTGCTGTATATATCAAGTTCTGTCTTTCCAACGAGAAGCGAACAGAATCAAGGTGATTTTGGTTGAAGAGTCTCTCGGTTATTAAATTATAAAAGTTATAAGGACGATTATGAAAACAAAAGTCAGCGCCGCAATAGTTACATATAAATGCTACGATAAATGCAAAGAAGCAGTCCGAACGCTTTTGCAATACACAAAGGGTGTAGAACTTTCGCTTTATGTTATCGATAATAATTCACAAGACAATACTCTGGAAAACTTAAAAGCAGAGTTTCCCGAAATTATAACTATCCAAAACCCCGAAAACAAAGGCTTTGGATATGGCCACAACAAAGTGCTTGAAACTATCGACAGCAAATATCATTTTGTTGTTAATCCCGATATCATAATCGACAAAGATGTTCTTTTTGAACTCTCAACGTTTCTGGATCAAAACCAAGATATCGGTTTAGTCACTCCGCAGATACTAAACCCCGACGGCAGCGACCAACTGCTACCAAAGCGCAACCCAACCGTGGCGTCGCTTGTCGGGCGTAGAATGTTGAAGGAGCGTTTGGAAAACCAGGTTTCGTATTATCAAATGCTTGAATGTGATCTTACTAAAACAACCGATATAGAGTTTGCAACGGGGTGTTTTTTCGCCATTCGAACCGATATCTACAAACTAATCGGCGGCTTTGACGAAAGATTTTTCATATATTTCGAGGATATGGACATAACGAGAAGGGCAAAAAATATAAAAAGAACCGTTTATTATCCCGAAACTTATGTATACCACGCTTGGGAACGTTCCTCAGCAAAAAGCTTAAAATATTTTGTTATACTCATCCAAGGAATGTTTAAATATTTCGGAAAATGGGGATGGCAATTTAAATATGAAATACAAAAAATTAAATAAAAAATAAGGGGTTACGTTTATTATGAAAGGAATTGTTCTAGCCGGCGGAGCCGGAACAAGGCTTTATCCATCAACTATTGCGGTTTCAAAACAGATGCTAACGGTTTATGATAAGCCGATGATCTACTACCCAATCTCGACATTAATGCTTGCAGGAATAAAAGATATTCTCATCATCTCTACCCCTCGAGATATCGGCGGGTTTAAAGAGCTGTTAAAAGATGGCTCGGAAATAGGTGTCAACTTCCAATACGCCGTTCAAGAACACCCAAGAGGTCTAGCGGACGCTTTTATCATTGGGGAGCAATTTATCAAAGACGACAATGTTTGTCTCGTTCTTGGCGACAATATCTTTTATGGCTATGGTTTTAGCGAACGTCTTAAAGCGGCGGCTTCGAGAAAACAAGGCGCAACTATCTTTGGTTATCATGTAAGCAACCCTAGCGAAATGGGTGTTGTTGAATTTGACAGCGAAGGAAATGTTTTGTCGATCGAAGAAAAACCCGAAAATCCAAAATCAAACTATGCCGTTCCGGGGCTTTATTTCTATGACAACAACGTTATAAACATCGCCAAAAACGTCAAACCCTCCGCAAGGGGCGAAATCGAGATAACGGCGGTTAATAACCATTATCTTGAAAACGGAGAGCTTAAAGTTGAACTTTTCGGCAGAGGAATGGCGTGGCTCGACACCGGCAACCACAGAATGATGCTTGCCGCCTCAAACTTTGTTGAAGCGGTTCAAACAAGACAAGGTTTATACATAGCGTGTCTCGAAGAGATTGCATATCGTCAAAAGTTTATAACTAAAGAACAACTTTTGAAAGTGGCTGAAAAACTTAAACAAACGGAATATGGAAAATACCTTTTAACCATCGCAAACAAAAAAATATAATTTTTGAAAGGATTTTTTATATTGAAAATTTTAATTACAGGTTGCAACGGACAGCTCGGAACAGAGCTTCAACGGCAACTTAAAGACGGCGAATGTTCCCTCGGAAAGATACCGGAACAATATAAAAACGCCAAAATCGTCGCTGTTGATATCGACACAATCGATATAAGCGATAAAAATAAAATTTTAGGCTTTTGTTTTAAAGAAAAATTTGATATAATAATAAACTGTGCGGCATTTACCAACGTTAATGCTTGCGAAACCGAAACACAAGCTTGTTTTAAAGCGAATTCGCTAGCTCCCGCATATCTTGCGGAAGCTGCCAGCGAAACGTTCGCAAAACTTGTCCATGTTTCAACCGACTATGTTTTTGCGGGCGACGGCGAAACCCCCTACAAAGAATGGGATATCCCCGCCCCAAACACTGCATACGGTAAGGCAAAGCTTTTGGGTGAACAGCTTTTAAAGGAGCGGTGCAACGAATATTTTATAGTTAGAACAGCTTGGTTGTATGGAACAAACGGCAACAATTTTGTTAAGACTATTATGAAAGCCGGCAAAGAAAAGGGCGAAGTTCGTGTCGTTAACGACCAACTCGGCAACCCCACTAGCTGTGTTGATGTTGCGTACCACATACTTAAAATAGCGATAACAGAAAACTACGGGCTGTATCATTGCACAAACAATGGTATATGCAGTTGGTATGATTTCACAAAAGAAATATTTTCTCTTGCGAAAATCGACGCCAAAGTTATCCCCTGTTCAACCGACGAATACAAAACCCCGGCAAAACGACCGGCATATTCTGCGCTTGATAACGTTATGCTTGATGTAACGGTAGGTGATGGAATGCGCCCTTGGAAACAAGCAATTTCAGAGCATATTAATTCAATCTCTTTGGAGGACTAAACTTTCTATGAAAACTTTTTTAGTGACCGGCGGAGCCGGATTTATCGGATCTAACTTTATTTTGTATATGCTTTCAAAATACCCCGATATAACTATAGTTAACCTTGATGCGCTAACCTATGCAGGCAATCTTGAAAATCTTCGTTCGATCGAAAACGACAAACGCCATATCTTTGTTGAAGGCGATATCTGCGACCATCTTTTGGTTGATGAACTTTTTTCAGACTACGACTTCGATTGCGTTATAAACTTTGCGGCGGAAAGCCATGTTGACCGCTCGATTTCCGATCCTATGGTGTTTATAAGAACCAACGTTATCGGAACCGCAACGCTTCTTAATTCTGCCAAAAAAGCATGGGAACTTCCGGGCGGAGTGTTTATGCTTAACAAAAAATTCGTTCAAGTTTCAACCGACGAGGTGTATGGTTCGTTGGGTGCTGAAGGATTTTTCGAAGAAACAACCCCTCTCGATCCCCACAGCCCCTATTCCGCTTCAAAAGCTTCGGCAGATTTAATTGTCAAAGCATACTATGACACCTTTAAAATGCCGATTAACATTACAAGATGTTCAAACAACTATGGTCCGTTCCAGTTCCCCGAAAAGCTTATACCGCTTATCATCAACAACTGTTTGCAACATAAATCATTGCCGGTTTATGGCGATGGTATGCAGATTAGAGATTGGCTCTATGTTGAAGATCATTGCAAAGCTATCGATATGGTTACAAGAGCCGGAAGGCTCGGCGAGGTCTACAACATCGGCGGACATAACGAACACCCCAACATCTTTATCGTTAAAACGATAATCGATTATGTTAAAGAAAACGCCGACAGCGAAGTTTCGGAACAACTTATTAAACACGTTGAAGACCGAAAAGGCCATGACAGGCGCTATGGAATCAACCCCGAAAAGATCGGCAAGGAGCTAGGTTGGGCGCCCGAAACTATGTTTGATAAAGGCATCGAAAGAACTATCGCTTGGTATCTTCAAAACAAACAATGGGTAGATGACGTTACAAGCGGAGAGTATCGAGAATACTATCGAACAAGATATGAAAGCTAGAATAGCTTAATCTAAAAAAACAAATAAAAACGGATTAAGTTTTAATTAAATCTTAATCCGTTTTATTATTAGTATTAAAGAGGTCTCCATGACTTTTAATTCTTACATATTCACACTTTTGTTTCTTCCTCTTTCTGTTATAGGCTATTTTTCGCTAAATAGATTTAACCTACTTAAAACTTCAAAGGTTTTTTTAATAGGTATGTCTCTTTGGTTCTATGGCTATTTCAATCTAAACTATCTTTTTATTATGATAGCAAGCATAATTTGCAACTGGTTTATTTCAAGAATTCTTTGCAAAACTACACTTAAAGACCATCTTCGCAAATTGATGCTTTTGATTGGAATTATCTTCAACCTTGGAATGATATTCTATTTTAAATACTTTGATTTTTTCCTGTCAAACATCAATTCAATCTTTGAAACAGATTTTATTCTAAGGAACATTCTTCTTCCTCTTGGAATAAGCTTCTACACATTCCAACAAGTCTCCTATGTAGTTGATTCGTTCAAAGGGGAAACAAAAGGCTATAACTTTATCGATTATGCCCTGTTCGTTTCGTTTTTCCCTCAACTGGTGGCAGGTCCTATCGCTTTGCATGGTGAGATGATCCCTCAGTTTAAAGATATCCAAAACAAAAAGATTAATCATCAAAACCTTTCTTGTGGTATATATTTCTTTGCTATCGGTCTTTTCAAAAAGGTTATGATAGCGGATATCTTTGGAAAAGTCGTTACATATGGCTATGCATATTCCGAAACGCTAACTTCGCTTGATGCAGTTGTTGTCATGCTTTGCTACACGTTCCAGATATATTTTGATTTTAGCGGCTACAGCGATATGGCGATAGGTATCGGAAAGATGTTTAACATCAATCTTCCGGCAAACTTCAATTCACCCTATAAGGCGCTTTCTATTATAGACTTTTGGGACAGATGGCATTTAACTCTAACTAGATTTTTGCGCAACTATGTCTACTTCCCTCTTGGCGGAAGCAGAAAAGGGGAAGCTAGAACCTATATAAACATACTTATTGTTTTTTTCCTAAGCGGTCTTTGGCATGGCGCAACATGGCTATTTATACTTTGGGGTATGCTACATGGCATCTTTAATGTTTTCACAAGGCTTATAAAAAAACATTGGGACAGAATGTTCAAACCGCTAAGATGGGCTATAACGTTTATATTCGTAAACTTAACTTGGATAATCTTCCGAGCCGAAACGGTTGAGCAATTATTAAATATGCTTAATAAGGTTATATTTTTAAGGGATGGGTTCAGCTTAAGCCAAGGGCTTATCGATAGCTTTTATATTGTTGAATTTAGCACTCTGTTAAATGCTTTTAGTTTTATTCCTTTTCAAGCAGAACTAATAATGCTGGTTTTTTATCTTGTCGTTTCGTTTGCCGTCGTTCTCTTCCTTAAAAATATTAACGAAATCAAGTTTCAGCCAAAAATTTCAAATTCCCTCATAACCGTTTTGTTTCTCGTTTGGTCGATTGTATCGTTCAGCGGAGTTTCAACATTTTTATATTTCAACTTCTAATAATAAAGGTTTAATAAACAAATGTCACACAAATCCTGGAACAACATAACTATAGCCCTAATCGTTATCGCCCTTACCTTGTTTGGGCTTGTTACCGTTGTTATCGATCCGTTTTTTCAGTATCATAAGCCGCTCGAACAACTTCAATACCCTATTCCCGCAAACCTTCAGCGATACTACAGCTTTGGCATAGCGAAAAATTTCGATTATGAGCTTTTAATCACGGGTTCTAGCGTAACCGAAAACTTTAAGCCTTCGGAGTTTGAACAACTTTTTGATGAGCAAGCTGTCAAACTTTCCATTGCGGCTGCAAATGAATACGAAATAGATCTACTAATTGAAGCAGCTCTTAAAGCTAACGACAATCTTAAAACAGTTATATATAACACAAACACGTCAATGTATCTAACTCCGATCGATTATGAGTATGATTCTGATCACCCAACCCATCTATATGATAACAACTACTTTAACGATGTTAGCTATCTTTTCAATAAAGATGTTCTGTTCGACTTCACACTTAAGGTTATCGAATACACAAAGCAAGGGGGCAAAACCCCAACGTTTGACGACTACTCCTATTGGCACGACACCGTGTTTGACGGCGACGCCTTTCTTAACGGCTATAGCGTTTGGAACGTCCAAAAAACCTCTGTTACAACGCTTAGCGAACAAGACAAGAAGCTTATTATATATAACCTTGAAAAAGGCATATTCGATATCGCCAAAAGGCATCCCGACGTAACATTTATTTTGTTTTTCCCCCCAAACTCGGTGTTGTGGTGGAACGATGCCGATCAGCTTTATCCTGTTAGCTATTGGATCGAGCGAAAAGCTTTTGTAATCGAACAGCTTTTAACCGTTCCAAATATCAAGACATATTTTTTCATGGGGGAAAGCGACATAACGTTTGATTTCAGCAAATATATCGACACCGTTCACTATAGCCCCGATGTCAACTCTTGGATGGCTCAAGAGTTCACCAAAGACACCTATCTTTTAACCAAAGATAACTATCAAGAGATTTTACAGGACACTCAGGAGCTTTATGAAAACTTTGATTATGAAACGCTTTTAGCAAACAGACCGGTATAATAAAAAATATGAAAAGAAGCAGGAAATTTTATAGTTTCCTACTTCTTTTTGTTTGCAATATTAAAAAATTAAATCCGATTTTCTCCGTCGTCTATTCCCCGATTATCTTAACCAAAACCCTCTTGGTTCTTTTTCCATCGAACTCCGCATAGAAAATCTGTTCCCACGTTCCAAAATCCAGCTTTCCCTCGGTTATCGCAACGACCGCTTCCCTACCCATTATCGTGCGTTTAAGATGTGCGTCGGCGTTGTCCTCGTATCCGTTGTGGTCATACTGGGAATACGGCTTTTCAGGGGCTAGCTTTTCGAGCCAGCGCTCATAGTCGCTATGTAAGCCGCCTTCATCGTCGTTGATAAAGACGCTGGCGGTTATGTTCATCGCATTAACAAGAACCAGCCCTTCTTTAACTTTGCTTTCGTTCAACGCCTGGTTAACTTTAGGGGTTATATTGATAAATGCCCTTCTGGTTGATGTGTTAAATTCAAGAACTTTTCTATAGCTTTTCATGATACCTCCGTTTTTATCATCTTTAATCATAAGTTTATTTCAAATTAAATAATCAAAAAATCTAAAAGATCGTTCGTAGTGAATATAAAATCATCGCTGATTTTTGCCGCTGAGCCAAGATGCCTGTTTTGTTCGCCCTTTTGAAATTTATATATATTTCCTTTAATTATATCACCCTGTTTCAACTTCTCAACGTTAAAATAGTTGGTTATTAGGCCTTGTTCAATCAAAAACCTAACGCCCCAATACCACCCTTGTTCATCGTCCCCTGCATAGCACTCGCAACCAACCGTTTCGCTCAGTAGTTTCGGATGTTGTTTGTTATCGGAAAAATATATCTCGTTTTGCCCTTTTGAATTAATTGAGGCAACCAAAACACCCTCTCCGAAAGATGGTGAAAAGTTGAAAGATACCGCAACACAACTGCTATCTAAAACGTTTGGAGCAACAAACGGGTCTCTTTCAAATGCCAAAAAATCAACCATCAATCCCTTGTTTTCAACATATGCGAACTTGGCGTATGAATACGGTTTAAATGCATCGATTGCCCAAGGGTAGTAGATTGTTTTAACGACAGGAAGGCTGTCGAACTGTGGTTGTTGTTTTGAAAACGTTATCTGTTCCATAATATCCCTACTGTTTTTTATTATATTCTACCACAAATTCAACCTAAGTACACAAAAGTTTTTGAATTATGCTTTTGATTCCTTGTTTTTGTAGTGTTTTTCAAGCAAAATATTTAAGCCAACACCTATCGCTACTATTATACCACCGATAAATGTTTTTTGTTCAAACGATTGGCTAACAACTATGTCGAGCAACACTCCGCAAAACACCTCGCCCACAAATGTTAATAGCGTCACTTTAAACGACGATACTTTAGGAACAACGATGTTAAACAAAAGCACAACCGTTATACCAAGCGTTCCGCCCAAATATATAATCGGGTCGGGATTAAACACAAAGTTTTGAAACAACGGTTCGTTTAACCCAAATATAAAAAGCGCCACAATCGTTATAGGAAGCCCCACGGCATGGTTAACAAACGACCCTTTAAGCGAACCTATTCTTTCGGCAAGTTCTGCGTTAACCGTTCGAGACAAAACAACCGTCACCCCCGTTAAAAGGGAAAGCAGAACGGCAAACACGGCGGTTGCGGCGGAACCGTCCAACATCACAACAATGCCGACAGCCGCAAACGCAAGCCCTATGAGGGTAGTCTTTTTAAAAGGATATTTGTTAGCGCCAAACAACCCGAAACAATCGATCGCAATCGAAGATAAAGCTTTTCCCAAAAGCCCCAACGCAACGATGCTAGTAAGGCTAATTTTGCCGAACGAAAAATTGTTGAAAACAGTTGTTAACACCCCAAACGCTCCGCCCAAAAACATCCATTTTGGGAAATTAATCGAAAACGTTAGCTTTTCTTTTTTGATAAAGAGCACCAACATACCAAATAGACACCCTACTATATGGATAACAACCGAAGCCGTAAACACTCCGTATGCCGTCGAAAGCCCTCCATTTATAGCTATCATAACCGATATCGTCATTCCCGTTACTAATGCTAGAATATTATACATTGTTTTAACCATTCCTTATTATATAATCTCCACCTTCGGTGGAGCTCTTTCAAATAATCCGCCATGTGGCTTTGCCACAGCGTCTTAAAATCTAAATGCGCCTGCCAAAAGCAGATGCGCAATGAAGCTTCGATCTTTAGAAATACTGCGGTTTTTGCGCCGATGGCGCAAAATGGCGAGCGAAGTTCGACAAGTAGCATTTCCAAAACTCCGCCCCAAAGGCGGAGCTGTTATGTTATTAATTTTAAAGGTTTTTTAACAAAACAGATATGACAAATGTCACATACGTGTTATAATAGTTAAATAAGGGAAGCCCTATTTAATTTTACCAAAACGAATTTCAATTACAAGAAATATGGTTTTAAATTATGAAACAACAAAAAATAGATAAACAACATATAGAGTTTTTAAAACGGTTTAATGTGGTTGATATCGACCTTAAAAAAGCTCGTGTTTGTATATACAAGCCGGGCGAGAGGATTATTTCGGAACAACAGCCGTTAACTAGCATAATGTTTGTTCTAAGCGGTAACGCTAAAATCTGCCTGTCGTCTGAAAACGGTGAGGATGTTATAATCTCCTACTGCTCCTCGGAAGAGATAATAGGCGACCTTGAACTTATGTCGGAAAGCTATATCGCAACCAGCTCGATGATAGCCGAAACCGAGTTTTGCTGTATCGACCTGCCTTTTGAATACTACTCAGCGGTGCTTAAAAACGATATCCGCTTTTTAAACCACGTTGGAAAAGGGCTTGCAAATAAACTTTTAAGATCGTCGAACAACGGAGCTTTGAGAACTCTATATTCCGGAGAACAGCGCCTTTGCGCTTATATTCTCTACAGCGCAAAGCAAGATTTTTTTTGCGAAACGTTGACCAACACCGCAAAAGCCATCGGTTCAAGCTATCGAAACACCCTTAGAAACCTTAAAAAACTACTGGTTGTTGGAGCATTGGAAAAGAAAAAAAACGGATACTATATCAAAGACAGAAAGCTTTTAGAAAGCAAATCCCCCGCTACCATCTTTAAGTTTTAAGTTATTATAAAAAATCAAATTACAATTAAAAGGAGTATATCTATATGAAAATTGGATTTATCGGCGTTGGAATAATGGGGAAATCGATGGTTCGAAACCTTATGAAAAACGGCCACGAGGTGCAGATTTTCACCAGAACAAAAGAAAAAGTTCTCGATGTTATTGAAGAAGGAGCGGTTTGGAAAAACAGCGTTAAAGAATGTTGCGTTGGCGCTCAAGCTATCATGACCATCGTTGGCTATCCTAGCGATGTAAAAGAGGTCTACTTTGGAGAAAACGGAATAATTGAAAACGCCGCCAATGGCGCATACATAATCGACCTTACAACAAGTAGCCCCGATTTAGCCAAAGAGATATACGACCACGCAACCGCTAAACAGCTTAAAGCTATGGATGCCCCTGTAACGGGTGGTGATGTTGGCGCAAAAAACGGAACTTTAGCCATATTAGTGGGTGGCGATCAACAAGCTTTCGACGAATTTTTGCCGATATACAAAGCGATTGGGCAAAACATTAGCTATTGCGGAAAAGCCGGAAGCGGACAACACACAAAAATGTGTAACCAAATAGTAATAGCCGGCACAATAAGCGGGCTTTGCGAGGCGCTTTCCTATGCTAAAGCCCACGAAATAGATTGGCAGATGCTTTTGAAAGCCATATCAACGGGAGCCGCCGGAAGCAATCAGATGAACGCTGTTGTTCCAAAACTTATTAACGACGATTTCGACCCGGGGTTCTTTATCAAACATTTCATTAAAGATTTAAAGATAGCACAATCAGGGTCCGAGGGTCTGGGGCTTGATGTTTTAAACACAACGCTAAAAAACTATTCCGAACTTGAGCAAAAAGGCTTCGGAGATCTTGGAACTCAAGGGTTGATTATGCACTACATAAATCTTCACCTGAGGTGAAGATTATCGAAATACTGCTTGTCGAGCTTTGCTCGCCATTTTGTGCCGTTGGCACAAAAAACGCAGTATTTCTAAATATCTAAGATTTCATCTTAATCTAACTAATCTTCACCTGAGGTGAAGATTATCGAAATACTGCTTGTCGAGCTTTGCTCGCCATTTTGTGCCGTTGGCACAAAAAACGCAGTATTTCTAAATATCTAAGATTTCATCTTAATCTAACTAATCTTCACCTGAGGTGAAGATTATCGAAATACTGCTTGTCGAGCTTTGCTCGCCATTTTGTGCCGTTGGCACAAAAAACGCAGTATTTCTAAATATCTAGGATTTCATCTTAATCTAACTTATCTTCACCTGAGGTGAAGATTATCGAAATACTGCTTGTCGAGCTTTGCTCGCCATTTTGTGCCGTTGGCACAAAAAACGCAGTATTTCTAAATATCTAGGATTTCATCTTAATCTAACTTATCTTTACCACAGTTGAACAAACATAAAAACACTGCTACTAAATTGGGCGTTTAGTAGCAGTGTTTTTTATCTAGTTATTATTCTGATGTTTAAAAATTTACAGCCCCGAATTTTGAAGTTGGTCTGCTATAGTGTCAACACACTTTTTATATTCCTTAACGTTTTTACCAAGCTGGTTAATAACAAAAACCCATTGATCTGTTACAACATCTATAACAGTGCTTATTATAAGATTATCAAGCCCCACTTCCGGCAATATCATAACACGATATGCATTGATTTTATCGCCCATTTTTGCAGGCCCTATAACCATCTGTGTGTCCTTGTTAATCGGTGCAAAAACAATAAGTTTTGATGCTCCATGCTTCGCAAGAATGGGTTTTCCAAGCGGAAATTCTGTGTCTTTAATCGCTTCGAAAAGTTCCTCCATCGTGTATTCGTTTTTGAATGTTACCTTTTTCATGTTCAAAAATGCCATCTTTTTTCCTCCACTTATTTTTATTGTTGAGACTTTTTATAATATATAGTATTTATAAAGCCGTGTCAATAGTGATGATATTGTTAATAAAATGTTAATTATTGTGTAGATAAATGTTTCTAATTGATTTTTTTAATAAAATCTTCTACAATTATTTTAGACTATTGTAATCTATAATGTAATACTAAACCATACGGAGGATTCTATGAAAAAGTTAAATATTCTTGCAGTTATGCTCTTATGTTTTGTTTTCCTTTTTTCTTGCCACAATGATGATGTCACGACACCAACAGAATCCGATGCGCCTTCGCCAAAAACGGAAAGTTCAAACGTTAGCGGCGATTATGACAACTATGTGTTAAACATGAACGAATATGAAACCTCTATTAACCGTTACTATGTAGCGCCTTCCGTCTTTGGTGATGAAATTTTAGCATTAAACACAGAAAATTATAATGATGAAATTAACGCAAAAACTATTTTGTATAATATGGAAACCGAAACAGAGCGAGAGATTGATATTTTTGCTAAAAATCCGCAAATCTATAACGGCTATATATATTATGCAAACCATAGTTTGGATTTAAAAGACGACCATACCTATTTGATTAAACGAAACTTAGATACTGCAGAAGAAACCATAATATACTCTGTTGATTCGCAAGGCAAAAGAATGGGGCTTTCGCTTAGCTTGTCCGGAAACTATCTTGCGTGGTATGAACAAGAAGAGGGTGACGAAACAATTTTTTCCGACAACGGAACAAAATTAGGAATGTCCCAAGACTTGATAATTTTTGATCTCACAAAAGAACAAGTCGCATATAACGCAAAAGATGTTTTAACCTTCTCCTCTCGACCTGCTTTGAGCGACGATAACAAAGTTGTTGAGGTAAGGAAAAGCGAAGATGAATATAAAATTACGGTTATTGACTTTCTAACCGAGAAATCTATCTTTGAAAGAAAAATAGATTTAATTCCGATGTTTGTTGATTATAATAACGGAGTGCTTGCCTATTTATTCCGAAGTGAAAGTATTAATGTTATAGACACTTCTTTAGACAAAGAAATTTTATCATTAAACGGAGCTTTCACCGAAAATCATATTGTAGATGGACGATTTCTTGTTTATGGTACAGTAGACGAAGTATTTGTATATGACCTATATAAAAACGAGATTATCTTTAACTCAAATGAAAACAACGAACTCTACGAGGGGGCAAGAAGATTTCATCATAACGGGCGGTTTGCCGTTAATCACGAATTAGGGCAAGTTGCATATCGATATAGCGACCGAACTTTAAAAGACGCCGGAAAAGATATAATTGTAGTTTTTAGCTTTGAAAAACAACAATGATTAAAAAGCCTTACTCATAATCATCTATAAATTTAGGAGGGTAATTTATATGCTAAACAAAACAATAATTGTTTTATTATGCTTAATCTCCCTATTGCTAACATCTTGTTATAACCCCGAATATACTACAATTATACCAAAGCCGGAACCTGCCGAGGAGGAAATAAAGGAAACGACACCTGCCCCAATACCCTCTTTGACGCCAACCCCGACACCGTTAAGTTATGAGGAATTTTTTTCGGTAGAGCGCATATTTGATGTGAAAAATGCTCCTTATTTCGATGTTCGATATGATGAGATGGCGGAGTATTACGAAATAGATTTGGCGCAGGTAGTAGGCGAGATTGAGAGCGCTAATGTGTCTCGCGATGTTATATTTTTTTCAACAGATGCCGCTATTATATATAGGTTTTATATTCCAACAAAAACGCTCGAAGAGTTTCACAGCTCCGAAGCATTTACAAGTGCGGTCAATTATGCGCATTCTCTGGGGACGGTAAGCGATTTTGGCGTAACTTCTACAACAGATATATCATGGAATGATCAGCAAAAAAGCTACGAAAGCTATCTTGCGGGCGAAGACGATGAATATCATGTATATTACAGCGATTTAACCGGCAAAGAATACAGAGAAAACAGTTGGTATTTTCATTTCTTGTATTTACAAGAGATAAGCGCTGAATATCCGAAGATTGGAGAAGTCACGGAACAAGAATACGAAGTTGTGTTAGAAGAAATAAATCTTAAATATGCAAAGCTAACCGCAGGTATTTACCTTAAAGAGCGCAGTGAAGACCTTACTCTTATGGGGCTTAATCCGGACGAATGTTCAACATTTCTTTTTTCAGACGATGCAAAATCGATTGACCAATGGATAACCGAAAATGGCGCAATAAAAGAAAATCTTATGATTGATCTTGGAGATCGGTAGTTGGTTGTAGCAATAAAAAAACACAAATCCTTATTTTAATCCCATTTATCAACGTTCCAAGCTCGATATTCCGTTCCTTTTTTAGCCAAAGTTAGTATAACCGTTGACACGTCGGTCTACTTGTGGTAGACTTATTAAAACGGTCTATTGACAGTAGACCAAAACCAACTAAACTACAACGGAGGGTAAAATGGCGGAATATCGTTTAGGCGAGATAGAGGCAAGATTTTCCGATTTAATCTGGGACAACGAACCGTTGTCTTCGGGGGAACTTGTAAAACTCGCAAACCTTGAACTTGATTGGAAAAAATCGACTACATATACAGTGTTAAAAAGGCTTTGTGAACGAGAGCTTTTTAAAAATGAAAACGGAAAGGTTAGTTCCATTGTGTCAAAAGAGGAATTCATTACACACCAAAGTGAAGCGTTTATAGACGAGACTTTTTCGGGGTCGCTTCCGAAATTCCTTGCGGCATTTTCGCAAGGAAAACGTCTTTCGGAAAATGAGATAAACGAAATTCAAAATTTAATCGATAGTTATAAAAACAACACAATTGATTGAAAAAAGGAGTGTAAAAAATGACTCTTGAAAATATTTTTCTAACGTTTTTAAATATGAGCGTAACGTCAAGTTTTGTTATCGTTGCCGTTTTAATTGTAAGGCTTTTGCTTTTAAAAGCTCCGAAGATTTTTTCCTATGCCTTGTGGGCGGTGGTGCTTTTCCGGCTGCTTTGCCCATTTAGCTTTGAAAGCGTTTTGAGCATATTGCCGATTGATCCCCAACCGGTGCCACCCGAAATCTTGTATCAAACCGTTCCCGAGATAACAAGCGGGCTTGAAGCGGTTGACGTAACGATAAACCCAATGCTACCGGCACCCGTAGTCGGAGCTTCGGTAAATCCCTTGCAGATAATAACGTATATTTTAGCGCTTGTTTGGGTAATAGGCGTTGCAGTTATTGCGATTTGTGGCTTGATAAGCTATCTAAAACTTCGCAAAAACCTTGTTGGGGCGTTGCATCTTAAAGACAACATATTTCTTGCAGACGGCATCCCCTCTCCGTTTGTGTCGGGTTTTTTTCGGCCGAGAATTTTTCTTCCGTCCTCGCTTTCGGAAGATGAAAGAGAATATATAATCGCCCACGAAAAACACCACATAAAACGCCTTGACCATATAACAAGGGCGCTTGCATTTCTTGCGCTTGCGCTCCATTGGTACAATCCGCTTGTGTGGCTTTCGTTTCGACTTTCCGCAAAGGATATGGAGATATCGTGTGATATGGCGGTTATAAAAACGCTCGACAAAGCTACAAGAGCAGAGTATTCAAGTTCCCTCTTAAGGTTTTCTACCGAAAAAAAATTCCCCTCGCTAACTCCCCTTGCGTTTTCCGAAAGCGACACAAAAAGCAGGGTTAAAGTAATATTGCGATACAAAAAACCGATGGTAATTATATCGGTTGTTGCGATTGTTTCAGTTTTGCTTGTCGGCTTTTCGCTAACATCTAACCCCATTAAAACGGTAAAACTTGTAGACGCCGAAACGATACATCTTACCGAAGAATTTCTTTCGGATATAACGTCGGCAGCAGTTAATTTTAACGGAGTCGAGGTAGATTTAAATTCGTCTCAAACGGAAAAATTATTGGAATTTATCGGGCAAATCGAGGTTGAAAAAACCGAAAAGTCAAAAGATTTAAGCGATACACGAGATAAAGACAACGTATTAACGCTTTATTTTGGGAACAACTCGAAATATGATATAAACTTTAACAGTGACTTTTCCGAAGTTTTTCTCGACAACTTTGTTAGGCCGAGTTATAGCTATTACGTTAAAACCGAAATTAGCGAGATAACAAACGCTTTAAACAGTATTGTTTTGGGGTTTGACATCGAAAAAGCTTGGAGTAACAGAACAAAATATATAGGCGATAACTCGGCGGTGGTAAACATCGTTTCGGCGTTTGACTTTGACGAAGGCGTTTTTTATGACGGGATTTCGCTAGATACGGCGGAGCAACCCTATCGCATAACCGTTAACCTAAAGGCTGCCGAAGACATCGTTGGAACCTACGATGTTGCGGGCGCTTTGATTGGAATAACAAACTACGACCTTTCGGACACCGAGAAAAAATCCGACGTTATGTTTTCGCTTATCGAAAACGCCGACAGTATTTCGTTTAATCTAACCGATGATAGGGGTTCGAGCAGTTCAAAAACGTTCTACCGAAACGAAAACAACGTTTTCTTTGAAAATGAGGAGCAAAAAGCGGATTTCTATGATTTTGTATACAGCGTTTATTCTGTTCCGAATTTAATGAATGAACTTTCGGGGAATTTAGGCATATCAACCTTTAAAGGGGCGGAGCTATATATATGGAAAGACCAAGTCGGTGAAACATTTTTCACACTTTTAAGCGGAACAAACGCCCTTAAAACTCCCGAACAGATATATGACAAAACTGTAGCGACAAACGATATCGACGATATAATCGAGGTTATGAAACAGTTCGAGGACGGCACAGTTATCTTTATCAACCAAGTAAACGAACAAGACTTTACAATAGACGAGATATCAGAGTTCTCAGACTTAATAACAAAAGAAATAGGTGATGAGGTTCAAGGGTTTAGCCTATCAATAGGGCAGTATCAACCCGTTGTAACGGGAGGCGAAACAACAGCAGAGGTTGAACCGCCACAAATCGACCTAATCCCGATGGTTATGATAGACGGAATAATATATTTTGACACCGGCGAGCTTTTGGGAGACACAAACTTTGAACTCAACTTTGGTCTCGACAGTAGTTTTGACGGATTTATAACGTCGAGAGTTCCGCAAAGCGAAAGGCCGGCGCTAAACGACCAATCCAATTTCGGGATAGATATAGGCTATAAAATAACAGCCGACGGCTTTGCCGCTCTTTATTTAAACCAAGATTGGTATCGCTTTGCACCCGAAACGGGCGAGGTAGTGCATAGCTCTGCTTATATCATTGAACCGGCGGTTTTATACGAGGATATAGAAGATCTTGCCCCGCAAGCAGAGGTTATAGTTATTGGCACGGTAAGCGAGATAACCCCTATAGTTCATGAAGGGGGAGGGGGAGTTGTTCCTATAGTTACGGTTTCCGAAAAAGAGGTTTTAAAGGGTGATTTTTCTCAACCGCTTTTGGTTCAAATAAATGGCGCTTATATTAATGCAAACGAGTTCTTTAAGGCGCAGAATGAATATTTATTGTCGAGGGAACAAGTCCGAGACGATTTTGAATTAAATACGACGGAATACAAATCGACAGATCTTGTAGAGCATGGAGTATCGGGGCTTCAATCGGTGCGCCCCGGCGAAGAGTTGGTTTTGTTTTTAGACTACGACGAAGTTTCGGGTTACCACTACGTCACGGGAACGGAGTTTTCAGGGCTTTTTAGATACTACGAAAGCAATGATACGATGCTAAAAACGACCAACAATCAAAAATCAAATGAGATAACGGTTGATGAGGTTAGGGAAATTGTTTTTAACTCGTAATTCGTAATGCGTAATTCGTAATTAAGGTACGCAACTTCGTTGCGAAATTTTGATGCTCTGGGTTGAAGAATTTTGGCTCGTGTGAGGGTCGTCGTTCCGACATTGCAACAATTGGCAAACCGTAGGGGCGACCTACGGTCGTCCGTCCTCGTCGCCCGAACTACGCCTTGCCGTACATTGGGGTTTGGGGCGAAGCCCCATTTCATTTGTCGAAGACACCGCAATTTTTCACTATTCACTTTTCATTTTTCACTCTACAAAACCACTCCCCGACATTCAACAATTTTAAATCAAAATAAAAAAAGGACGGTTTTTCTATGAAAAAAAATTATCTAGTCGCTGTTTCTTTGCTTATATTGTCTCTTTTTCTTGTCGCTTGTTTTAGCGAAACTCCCGACCCACAAACAACCGCCCCCGAACAACAAACGGAAGTCGGCGGCGTTTCGTCTCCGCAATACCCCATGACGTATAACGAGGGCCCGAAAGTTTCCGAAACGTATGTTGAGCCAACACTTCCGCCGGAGCTTATGGAACCGGGCATACATAAAAACGATCCACGTTTAGATGAATTTTACGATAACGTACCGCAAAACAGGACAACCGTTTTCGACAATGAATTTTTAAATTCGCTGTCGCCCCTTGTTGAGCCGTCGATTGTAATAAAAGGGGAAACCTATTACCTTGCCACACAGTTCAAGGACAGCGAAACCGCCTATCAAAACATAACGGAACTATACCCTGGTGTTGTTGATGAATTCATGGAGGGTAAAGAACTTAGTATGCTTTTTTCCGACGAGCTTTCTGAATTCCCCCACCCCGAGAACATCTCGGTTATAACAAACTATAACGACATAAAAGCGTACCATTCGGCGAGTGTAAGCGGAACGATTATGGATATCGCTTCGGCGGAACTTGTTGATTTTTCGCAATTCATGGATCTTTATATTAACGGCAGGCGAAATGAAATCTTGGTCGCCGAGGTTGAAAAAGCCGACCCCGATAATTTAGAGGGGGAAGCGTTCACCGCTTTTATAGATGGTTTTAAAGCGAAACTTCCAAGAGACGGAATGAGTACCGAGCAGTATTTAGATAGCTTGGAATAAGCGTAATTCAGTTTGAGAGGACGAAGTGGGATATGTTTTTTTGAGGTGTCTTTGGTCTAGATTATCGATTAAATAATTGTGATACAGCTTAAACGGCGGCAGAATAAGTTTAAACTAAAATAGATGCAGATAACAAATTAAAGTTATCTGCATCTATTTTTCTCAGCAAATCTTAATTTTTGTTCTTTTAAAATCAACAACTACATTCGAATCACATTCCCTGCAATTTATTTTAACAATATCCCATCTTTTTTCAATATCTAATTCTTCGCTCAGTATTTGTTCCTCAAAGTAAACACTAACCGCTTCGGCAATTATAGATCCTGCAGCAATTATAATAGGCTCGGAATTTGTTTCCAAAACAACTATTTCTTGAACATTTAAAAACCCGTTTTCTCCGTTTTCAAATCTCCATGATATTCTATCATTAAGGACTGTTATTCCGTTAATATTCCTATTAACACCTATATATTTTAAATTAGTGTTAGAATAGTGTAACTGAGCATTCGATCTACCGTCTATATATTTCGCAAACCTAAGTTTACTCATTTCGCCACTTTGTATAACAGCAATATTATTAACTACTTCTACATCGAAACTATCAGTAAAAAGTATTGAGCCGGAAGAAAGATTTATACTATAATAAAATCCTATCCTTTTAAGTTGCGCGCCCTTAAGTTGTTTTAGGGTTTCTAAACTTGTTCTGTCTATCCTTGTAATAATTTTCTTATTAAACATACTTTAACTCCTAATCTATAAAGTGAATTTTTTGATTTTTTACTGTAGGGGAATTGAAAATTTCAACAACAGATGTGCCATCTGAAGATGATACCGATCTATACACATACTGAGTGCCATCAGACATTTTGCGAATATACCCTTTAACTTGACCATCCTTATCTTTAATCTCTGCTTGCTCTACATGGTTAACGGTATTTTGATTGAAAAATCTTATAGCTCTTTCTTGCCCACCCGGTATTCGTCGTACATATGAGCTGCTTCCACTATTACCATAATAGCCATATTCATTTGGAGTAAAATAGTATCTATCCTCTAATAATTGTGCGAAAGTTTCAATTAACTCTTTGGCGGTCAAACTCACAAATGGACCTATTGGAGGTCTTTTAGGATTTTGTTCGGGAGAGTTGTTGCTTGAAACTTCTTCTTGTTTCTCGGTAATTTGTGTTTCCTCATCGTTATCCGATTTAAAACTGAATGCCTCATCTATAACGATGTATAGTGTACCTGAAATTAGAACTGCAGCTGCCAATATATCAGCATAAAACAGGAACGGGGAATCTGCCATTGATATTCCAACAGAAGTTGCAACTAATGCACCTATTCTAGATACTATTAAAGCAAAAAACTGTGCCAAAGCAGGTTGCGCCGCTGTTATTCCTACAGCATAGGCATTTAAAGATGCCGAATTACCAAAACCTTGATCATCAACCCACCAAATACCTTGTTTTTGCTCTTGCTCTACTATGGGGGGAGCTGTAAAACTTGGAACACCGCTTATTCTAAGCTAATTTTCAAGCATAATATTTTTTTGAAACCCGTTGTTATTAAGCGCAAAAAGTTTGCTTTGAGAATTTTGGTATTGTTGGCTATAATATGTTTCTTGAACCTGTTGCAACAGTTTTTCTTGGGTACTACTTACAAGCCCCACAGTTTTTGCTTTTAAGATCGAAACATAGTGTGACCGCATGGCTATCGTCGGGTCTACATATACATATCCTCCGCCGCCGTAGCTTCCACCGCCACTTGAACCGCCACCGCCGCCGTAGCTTCCACCACCACCGCCGCCGCCTCCGCCACCACTAACACCTCCGCCCGACCAACTGCTTGTTCCGGAATAGCTGCAGCCTCCTCCTCCGGAAGAGGTTGCGGAGCGGAGCTTACCGGAGCGGGGGCAGGGGTATATGTCGGGGTGTATCTTGGAGCAGGAGGTCTCGGCGCAGGGGGCGGGGGTTACTCTCCGCTTTTAGCTTATTCCTCGCTTTGTTTCGGGTTTGTTTGTTCGCTGTTTTCGATAGGTTTTTTTGTCGTAGTTTTTTTAGCAGTTGCCTTTTTTGCGGTCGCTTTCTTTGCGTTTTTTTCCCTGTCTCTGTAGCGGGATTTTTAGTCGTTGTTTTCCTTGTCTATCTTTTTTTTGTTTGCTCCGGCTCTTCTTTTGGTGGGTTTTCCCTTGCTTCTCGGCATTTTTCCTCAAGCGTTGGGTCGTTTTTGAGCAAACTTAGAAGTACGTAAACAGAGCAACAAGCCGCAGTAGTTGCTAAAACAATGATGATCGTCAACATTGATGCTCTGTTTAAATCATCTTGGGCACTTCTTGCTGAGTTTCTTGCATTAAGAATACCTAATACTGATGCTATAGCTACAAACCCTATATCAACTGGTTTAAACTCAGCTTTATATTGTTTTTTTAAATAATATTTATTATACAAATAGCAAAAAGGTCTTATAGAAGCTACACAAAACAAAATAATTGTCGCCATATAAGTATATTCAATACCGGTACTTGTGTAAAACGCAATGTTACCAATAAAAACAAATTGAGTGTTAAGCATTACAAAAAGAACAAATGCTATTTTCATCCAACTTTCCACGGGTTTTTCGTTTGTTTTTTTTAATAAAGTTATTGTAATTATTATATGTAATAATTGAAGTAACGGTATGAAGTATTTATACATCCATAAATTTTCTGAAAAACCATAAAGGCTTATGAAAAGTGTGATTGCACAGGGAATAACTATAAAACCAAAAAAAGTTTCTCTAAATCTAAAAAAAGAAAGATACCAACTGTTTAACAATTTAATTTTGTTTTGCTCCATTATGAATAACCATCCTTTAAGTAAAAATCGAACCACTTAGGTGTAGCAATGCGTTTTTATCAATCAGTGCAGTATCTATACTTTAAAATAATTTTTTTAAATCCAAAAGTTACTTATATTTATAAGTTTGTATTTACAATATTGGATATCTGTTTTCTGTTGGTCCACTTTCAAAAAAACCAGTAAAAAATTTTGGGTGTGTTCTCGTGCAGTATTGCCTTTAATGTTGATATTATCTACTGCTAAACTTGCAACTTCTCCAATTATAAAACCTAAAACAACTCCAGCTACTGTTCCTGGCCCCGGAAAAATTGCAGTACCAATAGCTGCACCAATCGCAGCTGAACCAAGTTCTATACCACCGGAAACAACTACATCTCCAACCGCATCCCCCGCTATACGTTCCCAGCTTTCGCCATTTGAAACATTTTCATATACACCTATACCGGCTTCAATCCCAATACTTAAAACCGTAAGACTTGTCCCAACTTTTTTAATTGTGTCCCCGACTTTTTTTATTCCGTTTTTTATTAAATTATCTTGTTCGGCAAGTTCTTTTACCTTTCGAAATGCCTTGCCAAGCATATCATCTCTAGATAATATTGTCGATTCATTCATTCTACGCGGTCCGGCGGGTGGGGCGTGGTAGTTCTCCGAATTACTGATAGTAATTTTACCATCCGCTGTTTCGCCAAAATTCGGAATACTATATTCTTGATTAGCCGCATCTACTAACTCACTATGATTGTTCGCATGAATATTAGTTGCTATAGGTTCATAAAATCCACCAAAAAAATTCGTTAGCTTTGTTGGAACTATTATGATTTTTTCCCACCAAGTACCCTGTTTTTGCTCTTGCTCTACAATTGTTGTAGTTTCGTTTTGAGATATGCTTCGTACAGTTCCGTTATTTGTTTTTGGTAAAAATTTAATGATTTTCGTTTCTTGGATAAGTTTTATTGTAGTCGAAAAAAGATTGCTAATTGGGTGGGAACTTAAATTGTTTAAAGTTTCTTTAAATTCTTGCAACATCTTTTCTTTAGCTTTACCTAAAAACTCGTCTTTTGCCTTTAAGAGCGAGTTGTATTCCGACCGCATGGCTATCGTCGGGTCTACATATACATATCCTCCGCCGCTTGAACCGCCGCCGCCCGACCAACTGCTTGTTCCGGAATAGCTGTAGCCTCCTCCGCCGGAAGAGGTTGCCGGAGCGGGGGCAGGGGCGAGGGTTATCCTCCGCTTTCAGCTTTTTCCTCGCTTTACTTCGGTTTTATTTATTCGCTGTTTTCGATAGGTTTTTTTGTCGTAGCTTTCTTTGCGTTTTCTTCCCCCGTTTCTGTAGCGGGCTTTTTATTCGTTGCTTTTTTCTTTGGTCTGTCTTTTTTTGTTTGCTCCGGCACTTCTTTTAGTGGGCTTTCCCTTTCCTCTCGGCATTTTTCTTCAAGCGTTGGGTCGTTTTTGAGAAAGCTTAAAAGAACGTAAGCAGAACTGCAACATACTGTAATCATTATCGCAAGTAAAAATATCACAATTAATATCAAAATTAATTCACTCGCATCACTCATTGTTAAAGTCCTGGAACTGAAAGCCCCAAAAAAAGCTGCCGAGGTTATAATTCCCATATCGACCGGTTTAAACTTAATATTATATTCTTCTTTTAAATAAAATTTATTGAACATATAGCTACCAAGTTTGAAGATAACTACACAAACTGAAATTGTCGCAACACAATAAGCATAACCCGTTCCGTGGCGAGCATATAACATATAATTCCCGAACATAACACACTGAAATCCCACAAAAATAGCAGTAAATAATATTATTTTTAGCCAATTATACATAGGTTTTCTCTTTGTTTTTTTTAATAATATTGCTAAAATCAAAAAATATACAACTTGTAGTAACGGCATAAAACGTGTGTAAATCCAGGCATTTTCAATTGTTCCTGTGATATAAAACATTAAAGTGAAAAATCCGGTTGATGCTGCACAACCTACAGGAGCTTTTTCTTTTAATGGTGAAAAATTCAAATACCAACTGTTTAACCATTTAATTTTGTTTTGCTCCATAAAAATTCCTCTTTCTTTAACTTAAAAATCCTCGTAATGTTAGCCCGGTGTAAGGGTCTATCTCGGGGGGTCTATAGTCTGCAAAAAAACTTGTTGTAAAATCCTGGGTGTGTTCATGGAAAGTTTTACCTTTAATATTGACGTTGTCTACCACTAAACTTGCAAGTTCTCCAGCTATAAATCCTAAGCCCGCTCCGATAGCTGCTCCAACTCCAGTACCTAGTACTGGTACTACACTACCGATTACACCTCCCAAAAAACCACCAATCGCAGCTGAACCAAGTTCTATACCACCGGAAACAACTACATCTCCAACCGCATCCCCCGCTATACGTTCCCAGCTTTCGCCATTTGAAACATTTTCATATACACCTATACCGGCTTCAATCCCAATACTTAAAACCGTAAGACTTGTCCCAACTTTTTTAATTGTGTCCCCGACTTTTTTTATTCCGTTTTTTATTAAATTATCTTGTTCGGCAAGTTCTTTTACCTTTCGAAATGCCTTGCCAAGCATATCATCTCTAGATAATATTGTCGATTCATTCATTCTACGCGGTCCGGCGGGTGGGGCGTGGTAGTTCTCCGAATTACTGATAGTAATTTTACCATCCGCTGTTTCGCCAAAATTCGGAATACTATATTCTTGATTAGCCGCATCTACTAACTCACTATGATTGTTCGCATGAATATTAGTTGCTATAGGTTCATAAAATCCACCAAAAAAATTCGTTAGCTTTGTTGGAACTATTATGATTTTTTCCCACCAAGTACCCTGTTTTTGCTCTTGCTCTACTATGGGGGGAGCTGTAAAACTTGGAACTCCGCTTATTCTAAGCGAATTTTCAAGCATAATATTTTTTTGAAAACCGTTGTTATTAAGCGCAAAAAGTTTGCTTTGAGAATTTTGGTATTGTTGGCTATAATATGTTTCTTGAACCTGTTGCAACAGTTTTTCTTGGGTACTACTTACAAGCCCCACAGTTTTTGCTTTTAAGATCGAAACATAGTGTGACCGCATGGCTATCGTCGGGTCTACATATACATATCCTCCGCCGCTTGAACCGCCACCACCGCCATAGCTTCCACCGCCGCCGCCATAACTGACCGTTCCGCCGCCGCTTGAACCGCCGCCGCCCGACCAACTACTTGTTCCGGAATAGCTGTAGCCTCCGCCGGAAGAGGTTGCCGGAGCGGGGGCAGGGGTATATGTCGGGGTGTATCTTGGAGCAGGAGGTCTCGGCGCAGGGGGCGGGGGCGGGGTCTAAAGACATAAACCGCTACCGCAACAACCGCCACAGCCGCCCAGAAGAACAACCCAAAATTTCCGCTCGGGTCAACCGTCATAACAGGGTTGTTGTTGCCGTAGGTAAACTGCGTTGAAAAACTGTCGCAGTTACCTGTTTTGGGTTATCGGATTTTCCGACGTTCCGAGGAACGTGTCTTGCGTTGTAAACGAACCTATGCTCGGGTCATAGTGTCTTGCTCTTAGATATTGAAGTCCGTTTTGCGGCGTATACTGTTCGCCGTTATAGCCGAAAATTCGGTCGTCTTCCGGCTCGCCCGAAACTATATTTCCAAACGTATCGTATGAAAGCGTTGTAACGGTTTTTCCGTTTTCCGTTATCTCGGAGACCGAACCTCACCCGTCATAGGAATCTATCTCGAGCGTTTGTTGGTTTGCCGCTCTGCCCGATGCGCCATAGTTATAGTAACATAATACATCTTAAATTGTTTCTTTAACTTTGAAGAATTTATTCCAACTACGAAAACCAACTTTTTTCAAATTTAAATTCATATTCTATAGCAGAATTTTTTAAAAACTCAGCTATGTCAGTTCTTGTAGGAGTAATCCACAAAAAAAATGGTTCGCAGTCCCCAGATAAAATCATAAGAATAGCCTTTTCTTCTTTAAGCTTACTTATCATTTCGCCAATATCCCACTCTTGATTATATACGTCATTAAAGGTTTCTTTGTCTTTTGTTATAACCAAAATACTACTTGTAAAATCATCTTCCGTTAAAGATCTTACCATCTCTATATCAATTGAAGACACTTTCTTTGTAAAAACATTTTCTATCGTAGGACCATCCCATTGAAGTATTAAAGCATCTGAACTAAAGAAAAATTCTTTTAATAAATTTATTATTATTGAGTAAATCGGGTCATCTTTTTCATAACTATTCCCTAAAAATTCAAATGACCAACAATATTTTCTATAATATCTACTTAAACGTAATATCTTTTTCATTCTAAACCTCCTGCAACACCAGTTATTGCTCCAATTGCCACGAAAGGCTCAACTACTCTATGTATGTCCCTCAATCTATTGGTTGCTCCGTAATGCACATGCAAGCCATGTTTTATAGCCGTATCAATTCTAAAAACAGATTTTCCCGCAGCATTATGCACGTTCAAAAAAGTAGCTCCACCTACGTTTGGGTTTCCATATGGAAGTTCTATTCTTCCTCTGTTAATTTTGCTTTTGCGTGCTACATTTTTTAAAAAATTTCCTGCCACTGTGCTTACTCCTCCAACTATTGCTCCGACCATAAAACCATCACTAAAACCATCAAAAGCTGCACTCACAGTTTTTTTAGTCGTTTCTTTAAGGCTATCACCACTTATTATCGACTTTCCTACTGTAATTGTTGCATTAATGCCGGACGAAACAGCACCCGATATTAATGCTGATTTAAACAGACCACCAGCCACGCCCAGTAGCGGGGCTGCCGCTGCACCTCCAGTACCTACAACAACTAGTGCAGTTATTCCAATAGCAGCAATGCCAACTCCGATTTTTACAAAATTTTCTTTGTTGTTCACCACAAAAGTTGATACATTATTTTTAGTTTTTACAGTTGTCTTGTACAAACTACTTTCTTTAAATTGATTAAATATTTTTTCTGTTGCTTGCGTTGTTTCGTTTATCGAATTAGTAACCGTTTTTCCAAGAGCTGAGTTTTTCCAACCGTTGTAGCTTATGTCTTTAACGGTATCAACAACGGGGTCAATATACTTATTTTTAAACCATTGTCCCGTTTTGGTAACGGTGTTTAAAATGCCGTCTGCCGTTGTTTTAATCGAGGACAAAATTCTGTCTGTATTTTCTTTTAGTCTGTTCGTAAAAGATGAAGCGACATTTGAGAAAAAGTTTCCGAAGAGAGATGTTTTGTATTCCGACCGCATGGCTATCGTCGGGTCTACATATACATATCCTCCGCCGCTTGAACCGC
>CAYJKJ010000014.1:0-75878 GCA_964370715.1 uncultured Faecalibacterium sp. | reverse complement strand
ATAATTTTACAAATCCGTTTGAGCTATAGTTGTTTATCATTGCAGCAAGCTGGGCAAGGTTGTACAACCTTTGCAAATTGGCAAGCTGGACGTGCGGTCACCCACACACCTACTTGCCTGCTTGTTGGGAAGCTTCCCAAACCCTCAATTCCACAACAAGTTGTGGAAGCCGCACACTGAAACAGTTAAAACAACCTACTTTGTGGTATCCCGACAGAGGACATTGCAAAGTAGGTTGTTTATTTTCTTCCATCCGATAAACCAAGAATATAATCGGTCGTAGTATTATAATATTTCGCGAGTTTAATAACAGCCCAAGTCGGAATTTTAAGCGCAATCTTAATAAACTTTCTCTGCCATTCCTCCCTGAGGTTGGTATGGCTATTATCTCCAATCAAAACCTAGACCCAAAAAATCTCCAAATAAAAATAAAGATTAAAATCGGCACAGCTACATAGCCTATCCTAAGATATATTACCTTTCGCTTTTCAGCGTTTTCTTCCAGTTGTTCGTCGGTTAACAGAACTGCATCTTTGTCGTGCCATGGTATTTTTGCGTTGATTATTACGTTTGCAATAAAATACAAAATACTCGCTAAAAGAAAAGTAATTATTGTTCTTCTTGATGATATAGCTACATAACTTTCAGTTGATCCCGTAATGGTATATGTATAATCGGTTAGCATATAAGATATATTATAAATCGGGATAAATAAAATGCTAAAAAGTATTGTTTTTATCAAAGAATAGTTTTTCTTAATACCAACATAATTCTGACAACGAGGACATTTGTGTTGTCGCTCGGCAAATCCCAAAACTACAGTTTTAATAACGCCAAGTTTCTTGTTGCAAACAGGGCAATCCATATTAATAAGCTGTTTAATCGTCATTATCTTTCCCCTCCGACAAAAGTATTTAAATTTTTTAATAAACACAAAAATATAAGTTTTCACTATTAAAATCACCGAAAACTTTTGTAATATCAGTTTGAATTTCGGTTGAACTTTTTAACAACTCAATAAAGTTTAATAGTATGTTTTTACCTATATCATATTCTCTATTTGTTTCAAAACAACTCAGATTACCATTAGATTTTATATTCAATTAATAGTTATATAGCTCAAGTCTTTTATTGTTTTGAACATAAAACGGAGTTATTAAACAGTCTTCATCAAAACAGATCTTTTTATCGTCTTTAATTAAAATTTTTTCAAAATCGTTTAGACTATATAAAGTTTCGGTAATGGTTATTTGACTTGTTTTCATTAGAATGGTTTTAAAAATTATTTTTCTATTCCTCCTATTCTTATAATAAGTTAAACCTTACAATCAATGTCTAAAAAAACCTCTCTCATCAAAAAAGAAAAATCCCTCGCCTAAATCATACCCCGGATTTTCTTGATATACTTTGTAGATTTTTTTCAACTCTCTAATCGTTGTTTCGTCCGGCGAATAAACAAACATTGCCTCATTATCGCCAAAGCCAAAGATTATATCGTTTTTTGCCTCTTCTATTGTTCCATTTGTATCATATTCAATTTCATATACTCCGCATTCTTTAATTGCATCAATAGCAGTTCGATAACTTGTCGGAACATAAAGTTCATCTGAACGCTCATCGTTTATTTCGATAGAGTAATCAACAAATGAAATTCTAACCGTTTCGGCGTTTTGTTCCTTTGCTAACGTTTCAACCAATTCAATTGCTTCTATAAAGGATTGTTTGTTTTGTTCAAAATCTTCGTTTTCATACTCATATATTAAATAATAGTATGTAAAAAACAAAGAAACAAGCAAAAACACAACTGTTACTATCCAAAAATATATTTTAAACAAAAGAGCTCTATTTAAAATAAGCAGTATTATTGAAAATATAGTTGCTATAATTAAAAGCGATATAGAGATTGGAGGGATAAAAGTCAATAACAAAAGATACATCCCAAGCAACAGGAAAGAGAACATCCTTAAATCGCTTATCCCCAAACACAAACCGATTATAATTATCCCCAATGCGATTATATAGAATTTAAAACTCTTGCTGTCCTTTTTAACGATGTTTTTAAAATTAATTGCTCCCCATATTAAGGTTACTATAATTATTATAGCAAGCGAATATATGCAGATAGGCACTAAATAGAATATTGTATACATTAGTTTATTTCCCCTTTACATATTTTCATCGGTTCGGAGTTTTTGAATTTTCAAATTCTCTTAGTTCCTCTGTAAACTCTGTTTGCCCCTCAACCATAGTTCTGTCTGTTCCAAAAAGCGTTTTAAGCGAATGGTCTTCAAATTGTATAACTAATTCCCACATATATTTAGTCAATTCGCTCTCGCCTTCCTTTGGTTTGTAAGGAGGAACCTCCCAAGAAACAATGTCATATTTTTCTGCTATATCTTTAATCTGCTGTGCTTCCTCGTCGGTCATTAAATAATCGGCATCGTCGCTTTGGGTAAAATACCAAGTTTCATCGTAGGTAAAAAGCAGTTTGTCTTTGACATTGACAATAAAATCCGAGTTCAGTCCTTTGTTTTCTATGTTATCCCAATAAATTATCTTTGTTATAGTATCGGCTGTTTGCACCACGCTTTCCGGGTTTTCATATAGTTTTGACTGATACCAAATATCTAAAAAATCTTTCATAAGGTTTCTTTCTCTCGACCCTATAAAATCATACAATTCATCGACAAACTCTCCATGCCCCTCTTTATGAGTTGTGTTTCCAAGAAGCACAACTGTGCCATCGTTAAACTGCAACATTAATTCCCAGTATCCGCTCTTGTTTTCGTATTCTCCCCATATATTCTTTTTTGCATCGCTTCCCCACGACAAAACATCATAGCTTTCTATTAAACTTTTTACATACTGCAATTCTTCATCGGTCATTTTATAATCAGCTTGGCTTCTTCTTAAGTTTTCAATTCCCTCTGCTTCTGTAAACAAAGTTTGTTTTTGCAGATCTATTACTATAGAATTAGAGATATGATACCCTGGTTTATACCGTGAATAAGCAAATTTAGCAATTTCATCGACAGATTTTTCTATTTTCTGAGGGTGTGGAATTGTTTCATAAAGCTCGCTTATTTCCCAAAAATCATACAACTTGCCGTTTTCGTGTATGCCGGTCAACAATGTCACATCATCGTGTTTAGCGGTTAAGTTAAGGGTGAAAAGGCAGATTATAACCAGGCAAACAGTATATATAAATCTTTTCATAATTCCCTCCGATTTTTTAAAATAACCTCGAGGTTAAAATCTATCTTGTTAAAGATCACAGGATTTGTGATTTTGCCGTTATCCGACATTTGTTTTCATATTATACCATGCAAAAAAAACCTATTGCAATATTTGGGTTTAGTTTTTTTACTTTCACCGCAAGTTTTACCAAGCTTTCAAAGGGCGTTTGGAGCGATCCAAAAGAATTATTTACAAAAAATACCGAAACATGATATACTGAAATTGTTCCCAAGATATCGACAGAAAGCGACAAACAAACGGCAACTTTCGGGTTTGAAGTTACGGAGGATTTCGAGCCGACAAGATATGTCTATGACCTAACATTCGAACACACCCAAGTTCTTTCCGAGCAAAGCGCCCCCGACGAAACAAGGGCTTCAGTAAGCTTAGGCGCATCGGGCAGAGCGGCAAACCAACAAACTCTCGAGATATATTCCTATGACGGGCGAGGTTCGGTCTCCGAGATAACGGAAAACGGAAAAACCGTTACAACGCTTTCATACGATACGTTTGGAAATATAGTTTCGGGCGAGCCGGAAGACGACCGAATTTTCGGCTATAACGGCGAACAGTATACGCCGCAAAACGGACTTCAATATCTAAGAGCAAGACACTATGACCCGAGCATAGGTTCGTTTACAACGCAAGATGCCTTTATGGGAACGTCGGAAAATCCCGTTACCCAAGACAGGTATACCTATGGCAACAACCCTGTTATAACGGTTGACCCGAGCGGGAATTTTGGGCTATTCTTCTGGGCGGTGGCGGTGGATAGGTTTGGGTAGACCCGACGATAACTTTTGATATTGAACGAGATATCGTTAAAATACTACGTAAAGAAAGTTTTGATATGCCACTACAACTTAGACCTAAATGATAAAGGAGTTTTGAAAATGATACTTAGAGAAATAGAGTTTTATTATCCCGAACTGAGAAAATATAAAATTAAAGAAACCGCAAAAAAATTTACAACCTCAAAGTATATAGAAAAAGATAGGTTTAATAATGACAGGTGTAATTATCACTGGTTGATTCTCAACCAAACAGAATGTATATGTAATCTTGTTATGAAGCATTGGAAACCTAAAGTAAAAGGACCTTTTTGGAAACTGCAAATACAGTGCTTTGATAAAAAGGACGCATTCAAAAAAGTAGAATACCCAAAGGGCACTATTCATGTGGAATTATGTTATTTTAATTACAAAGAGTTTTTCAAAGCGGATAATCTTAGAAAAAAAATAATGACGTTAGATGCAATTGAGAAAACAGTGCCAAAATACTTAGAGGAATACAATCTACCTATTGAAGGGTTTGAAGCGGCTTGCGAAAAGGTTAGAAAGCTTGAATTTGTCAATGAGAAGCGCTGGGCAAGAGCAATAAGCCCCGAACGGCTTATTGGCGAAGTAATAGGTGTTTTCGATCCTTTGGACTACAAATTTTATTTTGTTGTCAAAGATACAAAAAAGAATGTAATATTAAAAAAATTGTTTGAAGCTGAACTTCCATCGGCATTTTTTGCATTTATAGGATATTCCGGAAAACTTGAATGGACTGATTTGAATACTCTTGTTTATACAGCGCCCAAACAATTTGTTTATACCCTAAATATAAAAGATGATTGCAAAATCACCAAAGAACATGGTAGCGATAATATTGTGCTCGTTAATGGTATAAATTGCGTGACAGACGAGGACAGAATGTTGGCTCATGAAATAAACAAAGAGTTTTCGCTAAATATTATGGCAAAACCTTTTAAACGAAGCAATTATTTTATAAAACGTTAAAAAAATAAATTTGAAACAGTTTATTTTTGCGTGGTAAATAGAAGAAAAAGGAGAAATTAAAAGCAAATGAAGCTAAATGAAATTGTTATTGAATACCCTTCCCTAGGAAAATTGTACACAGCTATAGCGTCGCAGAGATTTAATTACAAAAAAAGGAAATTAATTTAGAATTCAATCGCAGCCTTATGCCATACGAAGATAACCTTATGGCATACGACTATATCTTTAGATTACAGGCATTTTGCGTAACTGACCATATTCTTCGCTATTGGAAACCAAGGCCGACTTGTAATTTTTGGAAAATAAAAATAAATTGTTTTAATACAAACGAGGAAATAAAGCTATACAATAATAAACATTCAGACATTTTCCAAATAGGATGTAGTTTTGATTATAAATATTTTTTTAATCTTAATAATAAAGAAAAGAAAATTTTTTTATTATCGGTTATTGAAGAAAATGTTTTAAAAGCTTTAGAAGAGCTTAATTTATCAACAATTGAATTTAAAAATGCTTGCGAAGAGGTTAGAGAAGAAGACTATTTAAATATAGGGTTGTTCGCAAAGAAAAAAAATGCCGACGGGTTGCTTGCTCAGATACTCGCCATACATGACGTTTTGGATTTTAGATTGTATTTTCTTATTAAAGACAAAAAAAAGAATTTATTATTTAAACAAGAAATAGAGATTGAGTTACCGCGTTCAGAAAGATTTGTTTCGTTACAAGGAAAACTTGTTTGGGATAAAAACAAAGCGATATATACAACTAGACGAAAAACTGCTTACACAGTCGACATAGACAATAATTTTGCATTGGAAAAAACAGTTCTTGAAGATAACTATTTTACCTCAAAAAAATTTACTGAGCTATCAAAAAGAAACTTAATTATTGTTAACAGTACACTTGATGATATCTGCACAATAGTAGATATCAAAGCTAAGCAAAATGTTGAGTTTATTGTTCCTGAAACAGTTGTTCCCGATAATGTTGAAAGATTTTTTGAAGTAAAATTCCATGTTACTAAATTTTTTTGGAAATCGGTTATTAAAGTAATCGGAAACAACGAAACTTTAATTTCTTATAAACGTAAAAGTATATTGCCTATATTGACAGAAGAAATTAAAATACCAAAATTTATATTTGACAACAAAGAGATTAAAGAAATCTTTATTTCGGTTGAAGAATGTTTGTAAACATAATATGTCTATGACCTAACATTCGAACACGCCCAGGTTCTTTCCGAGCAAAGCGCCCCCGACGAAACAAGGAGAAATATATGAAACAAGTAATAAGTTGCAGTTAAACCTTATCAAGCGTTCTCCTATATAAAATATTTTAAAAATTTAGTATTAACTATAGCGATACTAAACACAATCAAGCCCCAGCGCCGATAGTCATTATAAAACTAACATAGCAACCGAGGTTTAAATATGAATAAGTTTAAAGATTGTTGTGAAAAGCATCTATCTTTCCTGAACGAATTGGGGTTTAATGCAATTTACAGCCATAAAGATATGTCGTGTGGTTTTATAGGTGGGGTTACAGCTGTCTATGAAAAAGACTGCTATAATATCGAAATATTCTACGCTCCTGCGGTACATGAATTGGATTGTATATTTAAAAGTGGAAAGAAAAATTTTTATTTAGCAGAAGCGTTGAAATTTTGTGAAATTACAAGATTTTCTCGGTATATGGTTGGAGCCGACCCCGAAAAGGGAATAGTTGATTTATCGAATAAGCTTAAAGCGGTATTTGAAAAAATAGATATAACCCGTTGTGATAACTTTGAAAAAATTTATACTTTTACTAAAGTTCAAAGAGAAGAAAAATCTAAGGAATTTGCTATTAAATATGAACTTGAAAAAGATATGAAAACTGCCGATGGTTATTGGAATAACAAGCAATATTTAAAGGCGAGAGATTTATACATTGAACATTACTGCCATCTAACAAAGTTACAATTAAAAAGATTAGAATATATAAACAAAAAACTTGAGGCTAGTCAGAATTGAAATTAACTCAAAAGTTTATGCGCAAATTGATTATATCTAATATCAAAGTTTCAAATTCAATTTGTGTATTTTTTATAGTCGAGATTGGTATATATTGTAACGCCGCAAGGAGGCAAAAAACGAATATTCAAATTGTATGAAAGATGAGGTGGATTAAAGTTTGTTACTTAAAGAAATACATTTAACTTATCCTTTACTTGAAAAGTTAAAATATGTAGAACCGGCAAGCAACTTTTCAAATCCAAATTTGTTTGAAAGAAGTTTAATAGACGGATACTATGATTATAACTATGTTTTTAGAATGCAAACACGATGTATTTGCGCTCATGTTGAATACTATTGGAAACCAAAAGTAAAATGGGATTTTTGGAAAATAGTTATAAATTGTTCTCAAAAAAACGAAGAGAATAACATAACAAATTTTTCGGATATATACATCGCAAAATGTTGTCTTGATTATAAAGAGTATTTTAATCTAGATAACTGTGAAAAAAAGAAGCTGATTTTAAATATTATAGAGCAAACGATATCGGAAATTTTGCTTAAAAACAACTTAGAAACCGATAGTTTTAGAAATGCTTGCGAAAAAGTTCGCCAAGATAACTATTTGAAACAATTGATAGTAACAAAAAAGAAAAGCCCCGAGGGTCTAAAGGCTGAAATATGGGGAGTTCATGATATAAATCAATATCAACTGTTATTTGTTGTTAAAGATAAAAAGCAAATATTAACAAAACAATTGATTGAAACTTCCCTGCCCGACGAGTTTTGCTTTGCTCCTCTCGGCGGAACTTTATCATGGGTTGCTGAGCGAAAAGTTGAATATCATTCAAAACAAAACAGGTTATATTCAATGGATATTGACAACTCATTTTACATAACAAAGCAGCAACTACCAAGCGATTTTTATGGAAAAAAAGATTTTGATAAGGAAATAAAAAAAAGGTTAGACATTATTTCTTCCGTTCCAAACTACAATAATATGACAACAAAAGTAAGATGGGACAAAAATATCGACTCAGTTTCACATCGATTTATTTTTCATAAAAAATACAAGATGAAATTGAACTAAGCATTAGATTAAGAAAAAATCAAGGTAGATCAATAATAAATGTTGTAACAAACAACAATACAGTAGCTTCATACGAAAAAGAGTTTTTAACGATTAAAGATTTAGAAAAAGTTGTTATCACCAAAGATATGTTAGAATTTTCAAATGGAGAAGATATTTGTATAAGTGTAGAGGAGAAATTAAAAGCAAATGAAGCTAAATGAAATTGTTATTGAATACCCTTCCCTAGGAAAATTGCACACAGCTATAGCGTCACAGAGACTTAATCATGGCGAAAACTCCGAATGTAGAGCTTTTTAAACAATTGGGCATTCTAGAATAAACTAACGAACCTAATCGTTCGATATCTTTAAAAAACAAAAGGAAAAAATATTTTTCGAGAAATGGAAAGAGGTCTATGGCGTGCTATTAAAGAAAATCCCTAAAGATAAAATTTTAGACCATGAAAAAAACATTTTTTTTGATGTTTTTAAAGATGACATTATATTTGTAGAAGAACGAGAGGGTTTACATCACCGAGGGTGGCACTGGTTGATTTTTTGGCATAATCCAACAAGATATATTATTGAATTTTTGCACGAAGATAGGTCTTTTCATATTACTATTTTTGAAATAGCTGATGAAAAGATTACACCACAAAATGTTACTAAAGATTATAATTCTAACGAATTCAACCGCACGCACGGGCATCTGTCACTTTCGCAAATCTGCCAATACGATTGGACATTGGACACAAAGCAAATATATATTGCCTTAGAAATGACTAAAGAACTGATAAAAAAAGATAACTTGCCTTTTTTTAAATCTGAGTTTCCGATAATATATTTAAAGAAAAACGGCGAGTATGTACAAATGAAAGATCAAAAAGAAGTAGACAGAGAACGAGCGTTATTTTCAGTTTCCGAGAAATATCTAAATCTTAGGGAAAATGCAATAAACTATACAAATATAGATATGAATTTAAAACTTGAAAACGATGAGCAGATATACCTTGCGGTTATAGATATTCCTTTCGAAAGCGGGCTTTTATATGGAACTTCTAAAACGTTGGTATTGTTATTTGGTTTAACAACCCATATATACAATGGAAATGGAGATGTTTTAGTAGACCTTAAAAAGGACAAAGACGTTATGCAAGCCATGCAGTCTTTGTTTATAAGTTGTTCACAAGTTTTAAAATATATGAAAATGAAAGAGGATTGTTCATTTTACAATAGTCAATTTATTCGTGTCTATCTTAAAACCCGAAAAGGAACATATTTTAAAACGCTTGATAAGCCAACTAAAGAAAATGTTTTTTTAAAGATGCTTATTAATAATGTTCTTTCTAAGGCAACCAAAAGTTTCTAAGAACCGAGAAACTCGAGCAACAATCTGAAACGGCTAAAATACGAGAAGCGAGGGAAATATCCATTCTCGAAGAGATAGGCGAAATATGACAAAGAAAGAAAAAAGGAAATCTTAAAAGCAAAACTTTATAAATGGCTTTTCCATTAAAAATTAATAAGATGAAAAACCGTATAACGGAGCATTTAGTTAGCTTCGCTATACGGTTTAAATTTTAAATAGATTCGTAATAACCTTTAATCCTCCCCCTGCCATTCCTCGCCAAGGTTTTGATAGCTGTTATCTATGACTATAAAATCCCCCGGGTCTTCGCTTGAAAAGCGGGTTAGCCCTTTGTTGCCCTCTACCCAGCCTCCGATTATTACTTCGTTCAAAAGATAATCTTTGTATTCGTCCAGATCCTCTTTTGTGACGCCGTGGATTTCGAAAAACTCCAGCAGCGAGGCTTCGTCTTCAAAGGCGATTTCTTCCGGAAATCTTTCGGGGTATTTTTCATCAAGGTAAGATGAAAAAATTGTTATAGGTTTAATCGTTAGTGTTTTAGTTATTATGTTATATTCGCAATAAAACGCCATTCTTTCTCTTTTCCATTCGATATTTTCACCCTCTTCAGATGGCTCTATATCATCTGAATCAAAGAAGGTAACGCTAAGCCAAATATCCATAATATCGATATCAAATATTTCTTCATCGGTATACATTTGTATTGTTACGTCGGTGTTATCCAATAAATAGTCTTCGTCGTAATAAATACCTAATAGGCTTTTCGGTGTATGCCAACCATCGCCTTTTGAGATATTGGCATTTTCGATATTTCCTAAGTCTGTTATTGTCATAAAATTTGATATATAAGAATGATATATTTCATCGAATACATTGTGTACATACATTCTTGGAATGGTATAGATTAATGATATTATAATTATTGCTATAATAGCTAGTGCTGTTTTTGTGTTTTTCTTCATTTTGTATTTTGCTCCTTTTCTATTAAGTTTTTAGTTTTTTTAATATAAAGACTAAATAATCGACATAACGCAAAACGCTATTTATTTATCGAATAACGATATATTATTATTGACAAATAGATTATATCATGTTATTCTAAAAAAAACAATGAACGGAGAATTAAAAAATGGTTGCCAACAAAAAATTGAAAAATGTAACAAAACTGATTGTTAGTTTCATGTTTTATTTCGGAATAGGTGTAACTCTAACTGTTCCTCTTTGGTCGGAATATTTTTATGCATTAGTAGGTCTTGAACAAAAATATAATAATTTTATGAACTTCATGCTTTTGATTTCCGGAATGTGTGCGATTTATATTCTATACAATCTTAAATCGATCTACAAAACGCTAGACAGCGATCCCTTTGTAGAAAAAAACACAACATATCTTTTAAACATGGGGAGGGTTTGTTTTGTTATCTCCTTGATATATATAGTAAAGATATTTTTTATTCCAACGTTTGCAACGGTAATAATAATTACCGTGTTTGGAATGGCGGGTCTTTTTTGCTTGACCCTTAAAGATCTTTTTTCTAAAGCGGTAGAATTTAAACAAGACAGCGATATGACGATATAGAAAAGAAGATGCAAAATTATAATAAGGAGGAAGTCGCTCAAATCATGAAAATAATTGTTAACCTTGATGTCATGATGGCAAAGCGGAAGATTGGGCTTTCGGATCTCGCTGAACAAGTTGGCATAACACAAGCCAATTTATCTATATTAAAAAACAACAAAGCCAAAGCAATAAGATTTTCTACTCTTGAAAAATTATGTGAACTACTCGAATGTCAACCCGGTGACATATTGGAATATGAAAACAAATAAAAATTAAAACCAACTGAAAATTAAAAAAACGAGTTTAGGGTGCAAAAAATGTCGCCGTTATTTGTTGTACCCTAAAATCATTTGAAAAAGCTAAAATTGAAAGGAAACAACAAATATGACTAATACAGATATCAACAAAAAACAGTTAAACCAAATGATTGCTGTTTCGTTTATTTCGGGATTTTTATGCGTCTATTTCACCTTTGGCCTGCGAGTTGGAATGGGTCTTACTCTTTTTGTTTTAATAAGTACGGCTCTTATGATTGTTTTTTTAAACAGCCAAAAAACAATCATAAACCGCAAAGCGCTGGTATGGTTTGTGCCTATCGTTGTTTTATCATTATCATACACTTTAAGAGCGCAACGGATCTTTAGCATCTACAATATTATTCTAATGTGGCTAATGTTATCTTGCTTGCTGCTCGATTTGCGAAATGAGCTTAAAATAAGCTCAACCGGTCTTGAGTTTGTCTATCGAAGTATTGCAAGATTTTTCGAGCCTTTTTATGAATTGAAAAATTCAATATCTTTGATCTCTTCAAATGTATTGGGAAAAAGCAAAAAGGCCGAGGCGATAAAACAAATTGTAATCGGGATTATTATCTGTCTGCCTTTATCATTGGTTGTTTATGTTTTATTAGCTACAGCGGACCACGTTTTTTTAGATCTTGCAACGAAATTTTTAAGCCACATTAACTTCTCGATGGTAATAGAACATTCTATTAAAATTGTACTGTCTATAGCGGTGTCGATCTATTTTTTCAGCAGCCTTTATAGGTTGCTTTTCTGCAAAAAGCCGAAAGAAATCGAAACAATCAAACAGGTTGAAGCTTTTGAATCGGCGATAGAAAAACAAACAGCAACAAACGAAGCGGCAACCGCTCAAACGGATAAATCAAAGCCAACACAGCCTATCAAACAAAAACAACAACCCCAAGGGTTAATCACCTTCATAATGATTAACGGTGTTTTAATGTTGATGTATCTTGTGTTTTCATATGTTCAAATTAGATATTTGTTTCTAAAATCAACGTTACCATACGGGTTTGAATATGCAATCTACGCAAGGCGAGGTTTTTTTGAACTGCTGTTTTTAACCTTTCTCAACATCTCGATTATCCTAATAACGATAAGAATTGCAGAACATCGAATTTATGAAGCAAAAGTTTCGGGCAGTTCGGTTGTTAAATTTGTGATGTACATTTTATGCATCTTAACATTTGTGCTTCTGACCTCGTCGTTCTACAGAATGTTTTTATACTATCAAGCCTACGGTTTAACAAGACTTCGACTTTTCGTAATGATATTTTTATTTTTTGAAGCAGTTGGATTGATAGCCACATTAATTTATATTAAAAACCCAAAAACAAAGTTGTTTGCTTGCTGCACAATTATATGCCTTGCTTTTTATATCCTCATCAACATCGTAAACATAGATGGTATGATTGCAAAAAATCATGTCGAAATATATAACAAAAAGGGTGAGGCTGATTTTGAATATCTTTCTACGCTGTCGGCGGATGCCTTCAACACCTTCGATCAAGCAAGCCTGGCTTTTAAAGTTGGCTTTAACGAGGATTTAGATTATAAACGGTTTTTAACAAACAACTATCTGCCGCCCTACAACCAAGATACTTTTGAATGGCAAAGCAACAACATACCGTATAACAAGGCGGTGAAACAGCTTTCAACGGATGAATAAAATATACTCGCATTTAAAACTATCCATTTTGTTTTGCGTCAACAATCATTTGACAAACCTTTGTATATTTTAGTAGAATAAAACAATTGAACAAAGCTTCATTGCAAGGGTATTAGTTTGTTAATCTATGACATGAAAACTTATTAAATTATTAAAAAGGGAAAACAAAATGGTTAGTTTAACGATATATTCTTTTGTCACGGCGATAATTTGGTTTAGCTTATTCATACTACTATCAGAGATGATAAGGCGAAAAATAGGATATACAATCTATTGCAACATTAATATATTGCTGATTTTTATAGCGCTAGCGATTCTTCGCCTGTTTTTGCCGATTGAATTTTCAACAACTCAGGTTATCGACGCCACAGTGTTTTTAAGCTTTACTAAAAATCTGTCTCAACCTATATTCACGATCTTTAGCCTTCCTATCAACGGTTTTATAATGCTAGTGTCGGTTTGGGTATGCGGAATAGTGTTTTGCCTTTTCTCTCTTTTTTCAAGAATGGCGAAGGCAAAAACGTTTGTAAAGCACCTTGTTCGAAACAGCATAAAAGACCAAAAGATCGAGAGATATATTAAATCTAACCTTCAAATCCGTCATAAAAGATGCAGCGTTATTGTTTCTCCGGAAGTCTCAACCCCGATGGCTACCGGGTTATTACACCCGACAATATTGCTCCCTGAAACCGCCTTGGAACTTTCCAAAAACAGTTTGCAAAATGTTTTGACCCACGAAACAACGCATATATTAAACAAAGATTTATGGGTTAAATTTTTAGTTGAAGTGGTCTGTTGCGTTTTGTGGTTTAATCCAATTGTCTATCTCTTAAGGCGAGGTTTGGACAACAGTTTGGAACTAAGATGTGATTACTATTCAACCCGAAATATGGTGGAACAAGAAAAATATAGCTATCTGTTAACTATCATGTATTTTTTGAAAAACAAAACCACAAAAAAGCCCGATTTATTGCCGGCTTTTGGTTCTCAATTTTTAAGCATATCGGAAGATTTCAACATCAAACAACGTTTTAAATTAATAAGCGCCCCATATAGAAACACAAAGATAAAATCTCTCGTTTTTGTGTTGTTAATGTTCGGCTGTTTTGTTTTTTCTTATATGGTTGTTTTCCAACCAAAACACAATCCACCGCTAGAGGATTTAATAGGAACATATGAGCTGTCGGCGGACAACGCCTATATCGTTGTGTCTGATGACGGGGAATTCACCTTGAAAAGCGATTATGGTGATGATAGCGAAATTCTTGAATGTGACCTGGATAGCCTGCCATATACCGAACTGCCGATGGTTTTTGAATAATTCGAAAATTTAAAAAAATCCGAACCACACAGGAGGGATATCCCCTTCAATGGTGGTTCGGATTTTCTTTTTAAAAGAATATGATGTTTTTGTTAACCAAAATCTGTGTTAATTAAATGTTGTCGCATCTAATAAAACGCCGGTGGCTCGCTTAAACTTTCCTTATATTCTATATATTGTTCGGGGGTTGTCTTAACGCAAAAATCCCCCAACTCATCGTTGAATATAGCTCTTGTAAACGCTAGTTTTTGCTCGCCGGAAAGATGAAAACCATCGATGAAATTTTCGTCGTTTTTGCTATAATCGTTGTACCATTCAAAATCATACACCGTCGCCCTAGATTTAAGATGGTCTTTATAGTTTCTAATGTAATACTGTAGTTCCAAATCAAACACGACAAGTTCCCAGATAGAAAAATGAGACGGCGCAATAACTATTGTTAGCTCGATTTCGTTTTGGTTGCAATAGTCTATTATTTTGTTAAGCTCTTTAATATACATATCGGGGTTTTGGTAGTTGCTGACCTGCCCCTTGATAATGTGTGCATAATCAAAAAGGTCGGTTCTGTATTCCCCGTTATAACTATCGGGGGGAACAGGGTCTTTTTGCGTTAACGATGATGGATCATCCATAAATATCATCTTTTCGGGATCCCCGAAATTTCTTTGATAAAAATTATTTAAAATTCTTCGGCAATTTTCAAAAGCTTCATACCATATCCCGAAACTCGAGATAAATTTAAACGGATTTTCCGCAAGCGGTATAACCCCTGTGAACCTATCGGCTAGGTGGTCCGAGTTAAGCGCATAGAAATTAACCCCTATAACAACTTTTTTCATATCGGTATGTTCGGTTGCATACCAAAATTCATTGATAGCATCGTTGAGCGTTGCGCCGCCAAACGCCATCATGGTGTATCTCTCGCCGGTTATCTCTTCGATATAATCAACGTTCATGTTTGCCATTCTCGAATCCCCGAAAATGACATTTTCAGGACAGGTTAACAGCAACTCCCTCGTTGAGGAAAGCGGCTTCGACATATAAAACGCATCACCTTTGATGTTTAAGTAGTCATAAGGTTCAAAGCCAAAAAACCAAACCAACGCTATGACAAACGGAATTATATATATTAAAAGTTTTTTTATTAGAGTTTTTGCCATCAGAAAAACGCACCTTTATTTATACTATATGTTATATATTTCGGGTTTATACGAAGCCATGTTTTGTTTGATCCATTCGATTGTTTCGGCTAGCCCTCGTTCTAAATTGTATTGAGGCTCCCAATCGGTTAAGGATTTTATCTTTTTATTATCCCCAAGAAGTCGCTCAACTTCGCTTTTTTCCGGTCGAACTCTTTGCTCATCACACACAATCTTTGCGTTGGGGTTAATCTGTTTTATCATCTCGTTTGCCAGTTGCTCAATAGATATCTCGACCCCTGTCGCAATGTTAACCTCTTCGCCGATAGTCTTGCGGCATTGCGCAAGCGCCATAAAGCCTTTTGCGGTGTCTTTAACATAGTTGAAATCCCTTGTTGGGGTTAATGAACCTAGTTTAATTTCGGTTGCTCCGGCGAGAAGTTGCGATATGATGGTTGGGATAACCGCTCTTGCCGATTGTCTAGGTCCATATGTGTTAAACGGCCTAACGATGGTAACGGGAAGCCCGAAGCTTCTGAAAAAGCTTTCCGCTAGCCTATCTGCGCCTATCTTGGTTGCGGAATAAGGGCTTTGCCCTTGGTATGGGTGTTTCTCATCAATCGGAACATACTGCGCCGTTCCATAAACCTCCGATGTCGAAGTCACTAAAACTCTTTCGGTTTCAAGATCTCTTGCCGCTTGAAGAACGTTGAGCGTTCCTTTTATGTTGGTGTCGATGTAGCTGTCGGGTGAATGATAGCTAAACGGAATGGCTATAAGCGCCGCAAGGTGATAAACCTCGTCGATCCCTTTCATCGCCTCACGAACTCCGTTTGGATCTCTTATATCCCCCGAAAAAATCTCAAGGCTGTTTTTTGTTTGCTTGTCAAAACTATCGATCCAACCCCAATTATTAAACGAATTGTAGTATGTGAAAGCTCTAACCGAAGCTCCGCTTTGAACAAGCTGTTCGGTAAGGTGGCTTCCGATAAATCCGTCAGAACCTGTGACCAACACTTTTTTTGCCATAACTTATACCCTTCCTTATGCGAAATTTTAGCGATATTCTGTCTTTTTAGTTGACAAAATTATAAGCTAAAGATATTTTTTTAAGTTGTATTCCTTGTATATAATATAATATTTTTAAAAAAAATACAAGAAACTAAAAAAACTCTTTTCAAATTATAACAAATTGTTTATAATTAAGTATTATATGAATAAAAATAAAAATTAATAAACTATTAGATAAGAGGATTAAATGCAGGAAAATATACGCAACTTTTCAATTATAGCACACATCGACCATGGAAAATCAACCCTTGCGGATAGAATTTTGGAGCTTACCAATTCGGTAGACCGAAGGGTTATGAGTAGCCAGTTTCTCGACAACATGGATCTTGAACAGGAACGAGGAATAACGATTAAAGCCCGAGCCGTAACGCTCAGCTACACGGCGGACGACGGAAAAGATTACACGCTAAACCTTATCGACACCCCGGGACACGTTGACTTCACCTATGAAGTGTCGAGGTCGCTTGCGGCGTGCGAAGGGGCTATTTTAATCGTTGATGCAACACAAGGGGTTGAAGCGCAAACGCTAGCCAACGCATATCTTGCGGTTGAAAACGATCTCGAGATCATGCCGGTTATCAACAAGATAGATCTCCCCTCCGCCGACCCCGAACGAGTGGCCCAAGAGGTTGAGGACGTTATCGGAATAGAATGTTTAAGCGCTCCTAAAGTTTCCGCTAAACGTGGGGAAGGAATAAAAGAGGTTGTCGAAAAGCTTATTAAAGTTATCCCACCCCCTAAAGGGGATCAAAACGCCCCTCTTAAAGCTTTGATATTCGATTCGTTTTATGACAGCTACAAAGGGGTTATAATCTATATAAGGGTATACGAAGGAACGATTAAAGCGGGAGACACCATCAAGCTTTGGCAAACGGGGGCGGAATTTTCCGTCGTTGAGGTCGGGCATATGCTTCCGGCAACACATAGCCCTTGCGATAAACTTTCGGCAGGAGAGGTTGGCTATATAGCCGCCAGCATCAAAAACGTTCGTGACACGCAAGTAGGGGACACGGTGACCGATGCCCAAAACCCATGCGATGCTCCGCTTGAAGGCTACAGAAAAGCTGTGCCGATGGTTTTCTGCGGAATATATCCGGCAGATGGCGCTCGATATGGCGACCTTAGAGATGCTCTTGAAAAGCTTGTTTTAAACGATGCTTCTTTGTCGTTTGATCCCGAAACTTCAGCGGCGTTGGGGTTTGGTTTCCGTTGCGGATTTTTGGGGCTTTTGCATCTCGAAGTTATTATAGAACGCCTTGAACGTGAATTCGACCTAGATCTTGTAACGACTGCGCCTAGCGTTGTTTATAGAATAACCAAAACAAACGGCGAGGTTATCGACGTTGACAACCCGACAAACTATCCCGACCCTGCGGTTATCGCCAAGAGCGAAGAACCGTTTGTCGATGCCCATCTTTTTGCTCCCTCTGATTATGTTGGGGCGATAATGGATCTTTGCACCGAACGCAGAGGGGTTTTTATCGACATGAAATACATCGACACAGAACGAGTTGATATCCATTATGAACTGCCGCTCGGCGAGATTGTGTATGACTTTTTTGATAGCCTTAAAAGCCGAACAAAGGGATATGCAAGTTTCGATTATGAATGGAAAGGGTTCAGGCAAAGCAAGCTTGTTCGCCTTGATATCTTGTTAAACGGCGATCTTGTCGATGCGCTTTCTTTCATAGTGTTTGCGGACAACGCATATGCAAGGGGCAGAAGAATTGCCGAAAAGCTCAAAGAACATATACCTCGCCAGATGTTTGAAGTTCCTATCCAAGCCGCAATAGGCGGAAAAGTTATCGCAAGAGAGACCGTTAAAGCGATGCGCAAAGACGTTTTGGCGAAATGTTATGGCGGCGATATAACGAGAAAGAAAAAGCTACTTGAAAAACAAAAAGAGGGTAAAAAGAAGATGCGCCAACTCGGAAGCGTTGAAGTTCCAAGCGACGCATTTACAGCGGTTTTGAAATTGGATTAAGTTTAAAACCAGGTGCTGTTTGTAAAAACATAAAGAAAGGATTTAAGAAAATGCCGATTATTTCAGCTTTTTACGGAATCATTATTAGAATGTATTTTAATGACAGCGAACAACACCATACTCCGCATTTTCATGCTTCATATAACGGAGAAAAAGCGGTTTTTAATTTAGATGGAGTAATTATTGCGGGTAAGTTTCCTGTAAAGCAAACAAAGTATGTAGTAGCTTGGGCAGATATACATAAAGAAGAGCTAACGTCTTTATGGGATATCATGCAAACAGATGAAGAATATTTTAAAATAAAGGGGCTTGAATAGATGAGGCAATACCCTGTGTTAAAAGATGTAACTCCGCTTGATGATTTTAAATTAATATTGACTTTTGATAAAAATGAAAAAAGATTATATGATTTTAGCCCGAATCTAAATCATAAGTATTATTCAAATTTAAAACAATTAAGTTTGTTTAAATCAGTATCGGTAAACGATGGAGAAATAGAATGGGCGACAGGACAAGATTTTTGCCCCAATACTCTCTACGAAGAGAGCGTTGCATACTTTGCATGAAAATAGTATTTTAGATAAATAAAAAGGGGAAACGCAATGAACATTTTAATCATAAACTCGGGGTCGAGTAGCGTTAAATACCAGCTCATTAACATGGAGAACGAGACTGTTGTAGCAAAGGGGCTTTGCGAAAGAATAACGATCGATGGTAAAATCACCCACACTGCGGTTGGGAAAGGTACAACAACGAAAGACATTCCGTTGCCGACGCATAACCAAGCATTTTCCGCAATTATAGATTTTTTAACAAACGGCGAGTATGCCGTTATCTCGTCGCTCGATGAGATAGAGGCGGTGGGGCATAGAACCGCTTATGCAAAAACCGACTGGGAAGATGGCGTTATCGCAAACGATGAAGTTGTTGAATTTAACATGAGCCTTGTTGAACTCGCTCCGCTACACATCCCTCCGATGCTTGCCGGCGTAAAAGCCGCAAAAGAGGTGTTTTCCGAAAAAATCCCTCAAGTTGCGATAGCCGATACATATTTCCACAAAACTATCCCGGCAAAATCCTATGTCTACCCAATACCATATGAATATTTCGAAAAACATGGCGTTCGAAGATATGGGTTCCATAGCAACAGCATTAAATTTGTCGTTGAAAGATATCTTGAAATGAAAGATATTCCGGCAGATGGAACAAAGATAATTGTCTGTCATATGGGTAACGGAAGTTCGATAACGGCGGTTAAAGACGGAAAGAGTTTCGACACAACGATGGGATTTTCTCCGCTCGAAGGGTTGATGATGGGAACGAGAAGCGGAACGATCGACCCCGCTATTATGTCATATATAGCGAACAAAGAGGGGGTTTCGGTCAACGAAGTTTTGAATATGCTTAACAAACAAAGCGGATTTTTAGGGATGTCGGGCAAAAGTTCCGACTGTCGAGATCTCGAAGATGCCGCAAAAGAGGGAGACGAAATTTCGACCCTTATCTTTGAGATACTAGCCTATCAGATAAAGAAATATATCGGAATGTTTGCGGCGGCGATGGGCGGAATATCGGCGGTTATATTTGCCGGAGGAATCGGCGAAAAGATGGCAAGCTTAAGGTTTGATGCGTTAAACGAGCTTGAGGATGCTTTTGGCCTAGAGATTAGCCAGCAAAAAAATATCGACATAAACGGAAAAGAAGGATATTTTTCAACCGAAAATTCAAAGGTTGATGCGGTTATAATTCCAACAAACGAAGAGATAATGATGGCTAGAATAGTTCACGAAACGGTAATTCGAGAAACCAAATAATTGTTGTAAAATATTAAAAATAAAGGAGAAAACAATGGTTACAAGAGCTTGCGAAATGCCACAAGAACAAAGGGAAAACATGAGAGGCGGAAACGGAAAGGCGACGCTTTCGATGCTGGCAGAACAACAAAAACTCCCCCCAAACATAAGGCTTGCCTCGGTGTTGAGTTTCCCCAAAGGTTGCTCGGTCGGTCTTCATCCCCACGAAGGCGAATGTGAAATATACTATATCTTAGAGGGGGAAGCCAAAGTTTATGACAACGGCGAAACAAAAATGCTTGGAGCGGGCGACACCCTTATAACCTATAGCGGAGAAACCCACAACATCGAAAACATAGGGGAACAAGAGCTTAAATTTATGGCGTTTATCGTTGCGGGTTAATTTCTTTTTCTTTAATAAATTCTAAACTTAAAAAAACCGGGACACTTTAAAAGAAAGTGTTCCGGTTCTGCGTGTCAAAAAAGGTGTACCTTAAAAAATATTGTGCAATATTACGAGACTACTGGTAGGGGGCGATGCCCACATCGCCCCGTTTCAGGGCATTTGTGCTGATTTTCGGCAGGAGAATCCCCTCCTCCTACTTTGTTTTTTGCCCCATCAAACGCCACAAATCTGTTGATGTTAGGGGGCGTGAGGGGGTTTTTCGACTAACCCCCAGTGACGCCCCCTAACAACCCCCCACAACCCCCCCTTAACGACTTAGGGCGAAACACGCCCTAAGAACCCGCCCGCTTTTGCCGCTTGAAATCTTGGTGACAGGCAAAAGCTGGATTGGTGGGTATTGGTGGAGAACCTGCTTCGCTTCGGGAATTAATTAGCTTGGGTGTGGAGATTGGCTGTAAAAAACCTTGTTTTCTATGATTTTTTTCAGAAGAAGCAAATCCTCTCCCTACACTCCAGTCATTATATTTATGCATTTTGAATAAAGGCTGAATTTGTAATAAAGGTTTTTCGACAGTCTGAACCGGGACACTTCATAAAGAAAGTGTCTCGGTTTTTTGGTTTATTATAACTCAAATTCGGGGCTGTCGATGTCGATAAATCCTTTTTTAACCGAACCGCCAAAATGTTTTTCAAGCATCGAAAACAGCTCGTCTCTTGCCGCCAAAACATCCGCTTTCCTCGATTGGAACCCATCGATAGGGAACACGAGTTCGGTGGCGTTTTGGTCTATTCTGCCCGCCGCCAGTTGGCGCCAGATAAAACGACGTGTTCGAACTTCGTTGCCCGAAACATAGACCGCTTCGCCGGGTTTGATTATATCGGAACTGCCCTCATCGTTCGGGGTGTTTTCGCAGTCCTGCTCGTTGGCAAGCCGCACGCATAATCCGTCGCCGACAAAACTTCCGATATCGTGCGTTCCGAGCGGCAACATATATTTAAGCGAGATAGCGTTGCTAACATCAACCAAAGGATTTATAAACGGGAGTTCTCCTTTTTTTGCAACACGTGTTAAAAGCGCTTCGATCGAAGAAAGATATTTGTTGGGGTTGATGTCGAGCTTCAAAAAAGCATCTCTAAACGGCGCTAGCTCATCTAGTTGTTTAACGGTTTTTCCTTCGAGATATTGCTTTTTTTGCTCAAGACTTTCAATTAAAAATTGTTTCATCTCTTCGCCTTGTTCGCTCATCTTAATCCCCGACACCGCAACTACGCCGATACAATAGTCCGGAATTTTGTCAAATATAGTTTGTTCAACATAAAATTTCATCTATTTCTACTCCTTCTCTTTAAATAATTATAATATATTATACAAAATAAAAAAATATTTTGCATAACCCCTTTTCTTTTTTTGTCGAATGTGTTAAAATTTATTAGTAATGTTTAAAGCTTTTGTGTACAATTTTGCAATTTAAAGCTTTAAACAGCTAAATTAGAAAGGAAAGTGCAATTTATGTCGGGAAAATATAATCCTTATGAAAACATGCTTGCGGTTCTAGATTCAACAGCCGAAATGTTGGGTCTTGAAAAAAATGATTACGAGATGTTAAAGCATCCGGAACGCGAACTCAAGGTTGGTATTCCAATTAAAATGGACAACGGCGAACTTCGAATTTTTGAAGGCTACCGTGTTCAACATTCCAGCGCAAGAGGTCCCTACAAGGGCGGTATTCGTTATCATGAAATGGTTGATATCGACGAGGTTAAGGCGCTTGCTGCTTGGATGAGCTTTAAATGCGCAGTTGTTAACATTCCTTATGGCGGAGCAAAAGGTGCGGTTAAAGTTAACCCGCAAGAACTTTCAAGAGGCGAACTCGAAAGATTGACAAGACGTTACACGGCGATGATTCTTCCTCTTATCGGACCTGAAAAAGATATCCCTGCTCCTGACGTCAACACAAACGGAACGGTTATGGGTTGGATAATGGATACATACAGTATGTTCAAAGGCTACACTGTGCCGGGCGTTGTTACGGGTAAACCTTTCGAAATCGGCGGATCTTTGGGTCGTCCCGAAGCTACCGGACGTGGCGTTTCTATTTCAACAAAACGTGCGTTGCTTGAATATTTCGGAGATCAAGATTATTCAAAATACAGCGTTGCTGTTCAAGGTATGGGTAACGTTGGTGGTGTTGCCGCAAAACTAATGTATGAAGACGGCTTCAAAATCGTCGCAGTAAGCGATGTATCGGGCGGCTACTACAACGAAAAAGGCCTTGATATTCCGGCTATGCTAGATTATATAGAAAAAAGCGAAACAAGGTCGCTTAAAGACTACAAAGCAGATGGCGTTTCAAACATCACAAACGAAGATATCATAACCTGTGAATGCGATATTCTTCTACCCTGTGCGTTGGAAAACCAAATCACAGCAAGCAAAGCTACCGAAGTTAAAGCAAAACTTGTTGTTGAAGGCGCAAACGGACCCACAACTATAGCGGCTGATGATATCATGACCGAAAGAGGAATATATGTCGTTCCCGATATCCTTGCAAACGCCGGCGGTGTTGTTGTTTCCTACTTTGAATGGTGCCAAAACGAGCAACATATGAACTGGGAACTAGATGAGATCAACGCAAACCTCGAAAGAATTATGCAAAAAGCGTTTGATGAAGTTGCGGCTATGAAAGTTAAACAAAAATGCAACCTTAGAAAAGCTGCTTATGCAGTTGCTATCGGTCGTCTTTCGGCAGCAAAACAATTCAGAGAGATATTCCCCTAATAGTTATTTTAATATAATTTCAAACACTATAAAAACGGCTTACACAGTTTACGTGTCAAGCCGTTTTTTGCAGCTTGATTTGTCAAGCCGTTTTTTTGCAGCTTGATTTGTCAAGCCGTTTTTTTGTAGCTTGATTTGTCAAGCCGTTTTGTTTTGCCTTTATTAATGAGATTTCGCCGGTTAACAATTAATGTTAAAACAAAGAAAAGTTAGAGATTTCATTAAAAAAACTTTAAATTCCGCTAAAACTGTGATAGAATGAAACAACAAACTAAATAAATAATACTATCTATTCTTTAGTTTTAAAAAAATCATGGAATAAATATAGTACACACAAATATATACGAGGTGTCAAAATGACAATATCCAACATTCAAAATGTTCAACCTTTAAACCAGATAACCGCTAATCAACAGACCAACCTTTCAAATCAAAGCAAAGACACTGCCCCTGTTGAAGCGATACAAAAGATTGACACTTTTGAAAAGCAATCCGCAACCAGCGACAGCGTTACATACGAACCGATTAAAAAACTTTCTGCCGAACAGGTTGAAGAGATAAATAGGCAAAGAATGGAGTCCACCGTCAATATGGTTTCGGATTCTATAAGACAAACGATTGAAACTCAAGCGGAACAATCAAACGTTATGTTTAACGGATTCGACCTAACGTCAGACAGTGCCGATTTGTTGACCGAAATTTTCGGTAGCCTTGAAAATGCGTTGCCGATTCCGGCGACAACTGCCGAAGGTGCGTTGGCAAACGTTTCGGAGGGTGGCTCATATTCTGTTGAATCGGTTTCCGAAAGAATAATGCTTATGGCAACAACGCTTTCTAAAGGCAACGAAGAGATGCTAGCCGAGATGGAAAAAGCCGTTGTCAAAGGCTTTGAACAAGCCGGCTTTAACATCGAAACGGGGGAAGGAATGCCCGATATAACGACCGATACATACAACCACGTTATGTCGCAGTTTGAAGCTCTTCGCAACCCGACAGAACAACCCGAAGAAAGCCCCGAAAAAGTTGACCAACCGTTAAACGAAATTGCTTAAACAAATTTTGTGGATTTATCAAGCCGTGCTAGCTTAAACTTTAAGAAAAGCTAGCATGGCTTTTCTGTTTTTATATCGCTGGGGCTAGGCTTAAGTTGTGTTTGCAAAGCTACGCTTTAGATATTCCGGATTTTAACAAAAGCAGTTAACCATTAAAAAACCCCACCGAAATTTTCCGGTGGGGTTGAAAATCTTTTGTTAAAAGCTTTTGCTATTTCTTTGAATAGTCAATAAGATTTTTCATCGTTGAAACATCAAACAAGTGTGAAAGTTTTCCGTCGAAGGTAAGGTCGATTTTGTCGCCAACCTTGAATCCTTTTCTGAATTCTTCCGGTATTTCTGTAACAGAAACACGAACGATAATGTCGATGTTGCTGGGGGTTGTTGCGTGAAGATGGATTTCGCTACCCATCATCTCGGAAACGTCGACGGTGCATTCCATTGTGTCGGCGCCTTTTTTGCCAATCGACATATGCTCAGGGCGAATTCCAAGAGCTATCTTTTGGCTATCGGCGTTGGATGCGATTAAACCATCGGCAATTTCTTTAGGTAGTTTAATTTCAGCACCTTCAACCTTAACGCTGTATGTGTCGCCCGATTTAACAAGCTCTGCATCAAGGAAGTTCATCTGCGGAGTTCCGATAAATCCTGCAACAAATGCGTTTGCGGGATGATCAAACACCTCTTGAGGGGTTCCAACTTGTTGGATATACCCTGCGCTCATGATTACGATACGATCTCCCAAAGTCATAGCCTCGGTTTGGTCGTGGGTAACATAAACGAAAGTTGTGTCGATACGGCTGCGAAGTTTGATGATCTCAGCTCTCATTTGGTTACGGAGCTTTGCATCGAGGTTACTGAGTGGTTCGTCCATCAAGAAAACTTTTGGATCACGAACGATAGCACGTCCGATAGCTACACGTTGACGTTGACCGCCCGAAAGAGCTTTTGGTTTTCTTTGGAGAAGCTCTGTGATGTGAAGAATTTCAGCAGCTTCGCGAACTTTTTGATCGATAACTTCTTTTTTCTCTTTGCGAAGTTTAAGAGCAAAAGCCATGTTTTCGTATACCGTCATATGGGGATAAAGCGCATAGTTTTGGAAAACCATCGCAATATCACGATCTTTCGGCGCAACATCGTTAACAAGTTTGTCGTCGATAAATAGCTCGCCCGAAGAAATTTCTTCAAGCCCCGCAATCATACGAAGTGTTGTTGATTTTCCGCAACCGGAAGGACCAACAAGAACGATAAACTCTTTGTCCTCGATGTCGAGATTGAATTCATGGACCGCTGTGACATTTCCTTCATAGACCTTCTTGATCTTCTTTAATGATACGTTGGACATAAAACCAAACCTTGATTGTTGCAACATTCTGCAAAAATCTCGCTAACGGCAAAGCAAAATTGCCGAAGCATTACGACAGGTCTCCACACTGTCGCACCGCAGGCTAAGCGGCAAAATAAGCCTCCTTTTTTTTTGCAAACAACTAATAAATGGAGTAGTTATTGGCAAATCAAATTAATTTATTTGAAAAAAATTTTCGATAATATTAAAAAATATTAATCGAAAATTCATTTCTACAAGTTATTATATCAATTTTTTATAACAGCCGCAATAGTTTTATTACATTTAATAGCAAATTTTGTTATATTTAATATGTGACGCTATCGAAATTTGGTTAAAACGCCGAATGTTCTGTAGGTCTAATAGGTTTGCTCCGGCATAACCAAAGCAGCAATGAGATAGAACAAAAGCCCTGTTCCGGCAAACACAACCAACAAAGCGACGACAAGGCGAATAACGGTTGCATCGATGCCGAAGAATTCAGCAAATCCTCCACAAACTCCGAAAATCTTGCGATCAACCGTAGAACGACATAGTTTTTTGTTTTGCATAAAATGATACCTCGCTTAAAATAATTAAAAAAATGAAAGGTTAAGGTTGTTAAAGCTCAAGTTCGCGCCGAAAATTATTCCAACTACCATAAACGCAAGCCCAAAAACCAAAACTAATAAAAATATGATTAATCGTTTCATCATTTAAACCCGCTTTCCAAGAGCTTAATACATAATGTTTTTAATGAAGCTATAAATGCTTTGATAAGTTTTATACTGCCTTCGACAAACAGCCAAGAAACCAAAAACACAACGGTTGAAAATCCGAAATAGAAGATAATGTTTGCAAAGTTAGACAACGCAAAACCATTTATAAGCAAAAGTGTTCCGAACAAGGCGAGCGCAAACCCAAATGCTATTAAAAACAGGGACAAAAAGGCTGTTAAAATTGAAAATGTAAAGACCGATACAACAAAGAAAAACGTTGCAATTGTTTTTATCGGCATAAAAAACACCGACCAAAACAAAAGATTTAATGGAAGTTCTCTTGCTTTTTCTTTTTCTTGAACGACATATTCCCCGACAATGTTTGAAGCGCAACCCATAGGTGAACGATATTTTTTTAACAATGAAGCTTCAAACTCTTGCGGGTTTTTCTCTAACTGTTCACGATAAAAACAAAGGGCGCTTTCCTTTTGTTTGTCCGGAAAACCCTTTAATTTTAATTCGACATTCTGCAAAAAAATTTCACTACTCATTTAACTCACGCTTTCTAAGAATGGTTGGAGTGGCGGAAGATATCTTGAAAGGTATTCGAGTTTTGTGCTTATGTGATATAAAAAAGTTCACAACACAAGTAAAAACATTTACATAAATTACGTTGTTTTAAAATTTTTTGCACTTTTTATTAAAATTTTATTAAACTTTTGTGTACATTATACATCTTCTGAATTGATTTGTCAATTAATTTAAAAAAAACTAGCGTTGTTACATATATTTTTGGTATAATACTTTATAAATACAATCAATAATAGTTTCGACATTACATTATAAAATATTTAAAGGGGATTAAACATGGATAAAGGATTTTTAAAAGTTGCTGCCGTATCGCCCGAACTTAAAGTTGCGGATGTTTGGTACAATGCCGATAAGATTGTCGGCGCAATCGTCGACTGCGAAAAACAAAATGTTAAGGTTATAGTTTTTCCAAAGCTTTGTTTAACGGGCGCTAGCTGTGGGGATTTGTTTTTCCAAAAATCTTTGCAAAAAGATTCGCTTTCGGCGCTTTCGATGATAGCCGAAAAAACAAAATCAACCGATGCTGTTATAGTTTTGGGGCTTCCGTTTTTGAAAAGATCCAAACTTTATAATTGCGCAGTGGTGCTTCAAAGCGGAAAAGTTTTGGGGATGATTCCGTCCGGCACAAACGGTGGCGAGATGTCTCGATATTTTTGTAGCGGTTCGGGACAGATCGAAACGGTCGGTCTTTTTGGTTACGAGATACCTTTTGGAGAAAAACTCATTTTCCAAAACAGTGAATATGAAAGTATATCGCTAGCGGTCGAGATAGGTTTTGACCGAAACGCCGTTATCCCTCCTTCGGCAAATCTTGCGACAGCGGGGGCGGCGATAATCGCAAACCCCGCAGCGTTTATCGCTACTGCGGGCGAACTGGCAAACCAAACCGCCGAAATATCCGCTCTTTCAAAAAGAATTTTATCGGGCTATATTTTCGCAAACGCCGGAGCGGACGAATCGACGACCGATGGGGTGTATCAAGGCTTAAACATCATTGCTGAAAATGGGGAGATCTTAACCCAAAACGATCTTTTTGATGGGGGAAAAGTTGTTTCGGATATCGATGTTGATAGGATATCAAGCGAAAGAATGAAACATTCATGTTGGCTAAATGCCGATACAAACGAATATAAAACAGTTTTGTTTAGCTTTAAAGATAACAAGCAACATCCATTGACAAGGCAGTTTGCAAAGAGCCCGTTTATACCGAAAACCAACCAACAACAATATTTCAAAGATATTCTCGATATCCAAGCTCGTTCCCTTGCAAAGCGGATTAAACATATCGGTTGCAAAAAAGCGGTGCTTGGAATTTCAGGAGGGCTTGATTCAACGCTGGCGCTGATAGCGTCGGTTAACGCTATGAAGATTTTGGGCAAACCAACAACCGATGTTTTGGCGATAACGATGCCTTGTTTCGGAACGAGCGACAGAACATATCAAAACGCCAAAAAACTATGCGATGGCTTTTCGGTTTCTTTAGAGGAAGTAAACATAACCGAGACGGTTTTAAGTTGTTTTAAGGATATCGGCCACGACCAAAACAATCATAATACAACGTTTGAAAATGCTCAAGCAAGGGTTAGAACCAACCTGTTAATGAACCATGCAAACAACGTTTCGGGAATTGTTGTCGGAACGGGCGACCTTAGCGAACTTTCGCTCGGTTGGGCAACATATAACGGCGACCATATGAGTATGTATGGCGTTAATGGTTCTATTCCAAAAAGCGTTATGCAAGATGTTGTTCGCTATGTTGCAAGCTACCAAGATGAACCGCTAAGATCTACGTTGCTTGATATCGTTGCAACCCCAATAAGCCCCGAACTTATACCGATTAAAGAAGAAGAAACAAAACAAAAAACCGAAAATATAGTAGGACCTTATGAACTGCATGATTTCTTCACCTACTATATAGTTAAATACAGCTACACCCCAAGCAAGCTGTTCTACATGGCACAGAATGCTTTTTCGGAAAAATATGATGACCAAACGATTATTAAATGGCTTAAAACATATTATAAAAGGTTTTTCGCTAATCAATTTAAAAGAAGTTGTTCGGTAGACGGGCCGCTTGTGACCGAGATATCGCTTTCCCCGAGAGGTTCTCTCAATATGCCAAGCGACGGTGTTCCAACCGTTTGGCTTAATGAAATAGATAAACTTTAAAAACGAAGGAGACCAATTATGAATTTTCTTGAACTATCAGAAAAAAGAGAGAGTTGTCGAAGCTATTCCGACAAACCGGTTGATAAAAAACTTTTGCTAAATATTCTAAAAGCTGCCGGCAACACCGCTTCCGCTTGCAATTCACAGCCTTGGAAATTTGTTGTCTGCACCGATGACACCGCAAAAAAGATGCCGGATTGTATCATAAATCCCGATTTCAAAATAAATGGTTGGGTCGGTGAAGCGCCGGTGTTTATCGTGGTGTGTGAAACAAAAGCTCGTTTGTTTAAGGGCGCTACCGTCGACAGCCAATATTTTGCACAGATGGATATCGGAAACGCTGTTGGCACTCTTTGCTATGCCGCAAGCGATGTCGGGCTTTCGACCTGCATCATCGGTATGTTTGATGAACAAAAGATTAAAGCTCTTTTAAATATACCGGACGATATAACGGTTAGGCTGATTGTTACGCTTGGTTATTCCAAAACCGATGATGTCAGAATTAAAAGCCGAAAACAACTCGACGATATAGTTTCGTTCAACAGTTTTTAATATTTCCAAATTGTAACTATATTTTTGTATGAATTTGATTGAAAAAAACTAAAGTTATATGTATAATGTATTTTGTATAGTTATAAATTCTAATATAAAAAGATAAAAGAGGGTGTAGCGTTGAAAAGGATAGTGTCTACAATAATATTAATATTGCTTTTCGTTTTGATCATGCCTATGGCATCTGCGGTTGAATATACCGTTGATGTAACTGTCGCTCAAGGTATTGGAGGAACCGCTTCGGCAAAAGCTGTTGAGGTTACAACAGGAACTGTTTTGGGCGAGGGTAGTTCGTTCACGTTTAACACCGATCTCGCTTTCAACGTTACTATCACAGCATCCCCTGCTGAAAACTATAAACTTGATAAGATCACCAAAGATGGTTTGCCTCTTGCCGTTGTCGACAATTCGGTAACGCTTGAAAATCGTTTAACAAGTGAATATCTCGAGGTGTCGTTTACACCCGATATTAAAAAATATTCCGTTATAATTGACAACGACGACCAAAAAGGAACCGTTGAGGTATCCCCTTCTTCTACCGACATATCGGTCGGAACCAAGATAGATGTTGTTGCAACCCCGGCCGACGATACCTACACATTTTATGGTTGGACAATATCCCCCGACACCGTTGTTCTTTCCTCAAAAAACGCTGCGTCAACCTCGTTTAATATGCCGTCGTCCGATGTCACTCTAACGCCGAGTTTCAAGAAAAGCGGAACTATCGAGTTCACCGAACCGGAGGGCGGAAGCATCTTGACAAAAGGCACAAATCTAGTTGAAGGACAAACGCTGCAAGTAGAAGCCAGAGAGGCAGACGGCTACACCTTTTCCGAATGGACCTCTACGAGCGGAACGTTTGCAGATTCGACAAGCAAAACAACCGATTTCACGATGGGTGAAAGCGATGCAATTATAACTGCTTTATTCGAAGAGGATGAAACAGTAGTTGAAGAGGAAGAAGAGGAGGAGGAAGAGGAGGAGGAACCCGATCCAACTCCGAACCCAACCCCCGAACCGGAAGAGGAACCAGACCCCGAACCGGAGGATTCCGGAAACGCCACAACAACAGAGTCAGTTGATGGAGTGTTTACCGTTACAACCGAAGTTAAAGAAGGCGGAAGAGTAACCGCCGGCTCAACCACCGTTGCGGCAGGTACCGAAATATCAGTCAGAGCGTTGCCGGATGAAGGCTATGTATTTGATAGCTGGAGCGCCGACGGCGGAGAATTTAAGGACGAAAACGCCGAGTTCACGTCATTTAAGATGCCGGCATCCGACGTTGTGATAACTGCATCATTCAAAAGAGATGGCGGCGGAATACTGTCGACAATACTTATTATTATAGCGCTAATTATACTATCGTTTGTTGGGATTATTGCGTTCCAATACTTTAATCTTAAGCGAAAAGGCTATATGAACCACGGCGGTTTTTCAGGGGTTTTATATGCAGCAAGCACAATTCCGGACGGTATTAAAAAGAGATTAAAGAAAAATAAAAGCTCAAACAAAAACAAAAAAAGCCCCACTACACAGGCAAACAAAAACAATCAAGGTAGCGCTAGCTCTAATACAGGGCGACCCGTTGAACGAAACCCCAGAGATAGCGGGCAGATAGTTAACCGACCGCAAAATCAATCACAGGGTAGACCACAGGGCGGTCATCCCTCCGGCAACACAGGGCGACCGATGCCCCCTCCAAACGGCAACCCACAGATGCAACAAAATCGCCCACCACAGCAAGGAAACGGCTCGAAAAAGATGCCGCCGCCGCAAAACAGAAGACCCGGCAACGAGCATCAACAAAGGCAAGCGCCAAGGCCATATCCCGAACAAACACAGGATTTCTACAACAACTATCCAAACGTTGACAACATAGTTGATAATGGAATGTCGGACGAAATGATGTCTGGGTATGACGAACCGACTTTGGCATATTCCCCCGACCAACTCTATCAACAACAATCGCAACAACCACAACAACAGCAACCACCGCAACAACGAAACAATATGCAACAAGAACAGTATCCAGGCGATCCTTATGTAAGCGATGAAGAGTTGCTTTCAAGAGATGTTTCGCAAGATCCGTTCTATGGAAACAAAGACAGAAACTTCTTTGATTTCTAAACTTTAGTCTAAATAAAAATATCTGCATCAAAGATTAAAACAAAATCTTTGATGCAGATATTTTTTTGATTTATATTGTATTGCCTTTTTGTTCTATTGTTCTAGTCTCTATACTCCTCGATTTGTGCCGGTTTAAATATAGGGACAAAAAACACCGTGTCTCCACCATCATCGACTATATCATACATATGAACCGAGCCGTCGTAGAACAGCGCTAGATTATCCTCGAACATATGCGAAAAACCATCTAACAACGCTTGGTTTGATTTAAGAACAAAGATAAAGTCGACCTCGTTTTCTCTAAGATAATCTGAGAAAGTTTCCGGTGTTGCATAAACAGCATAAGGATAGGTCATCTCGTCTTCTAGCGAATTAACAAAGTTTCCGCCCGCCATCGTTTGAACGGTGTAGCTTGGCATAAACTCATAGTTGAAAACAAACCATTCGCCGCCGTCGCTTTCTTGACATATTAAATAGAACCTGTCATCGTTTTGAAAATAATCGCCATATTCCAATGCATAGTTTCTTATAAGATTACGAACGCCGTTGATTGTAACGTCAACTTTGTCGCTCGATATATAGTAGTCGGAGAATGCTCTTGTGTTCATCGTCACGGTGGTGTAAAGAGAAAGCGTCATCGCTATGCAAGCGGTTATCAAGCCCAGTTTCTTAAACCGTATTTTGCCCATCGTCACCGTTAAGCTGCCGACAACCGCAATAAACCAACCGATGCAATAGGTCGACATATACCGCCCGTATGACCAAAGATCATAAAACTGCGAATGACGGAAAACCGCTGTGTATAGATAAGCATGGAAAAGATAGTATGCCGCAAAACCACCCAGTAGCAAGAACGAAAAGACAACCATTCTAACCGTTCTTTTTTTGCTTACGGTCAAAGCGGCGGCGATAATCGGAACAACGAAAAACGTTATTACCATAACTATTCCGGTGCCAAAAGCTAACAGCTTATGTGTTAAAAGATAATCCCACATCTTTTGTAGTATAACGTTAAAATAAGGATCTTGTCCCGTTAAAATTTCAACTATCGAATACTCATAAGGATCGGGAGCAATGTCGAGCGAAACGGTTGTGCTAATATGCCAAGACCAAGTTCGATATGTTGCAAAAACCATAACAAACGGCAACAGCAAACTAGCGGCATTTTTTATATTTTTCAAAAGTTTGGTTTTTGGTTTTTGCAACGGATAATCCCCCGAAAAAACCATATCGACCGCCATAATACCGGCGGCAACAAACCCTAGCGCAAGACCCATATCTTTAATAAGGGCTAAAAACATCAAGAGAACGACCGAAACAAAATACCTAGATGTGTTGTTTTGCTTTGTCGTTTCGTTTGCAAACCAAGCCAACAACACCCCGCCAAACACAACCCCAATAGGAACATCAGAATAGGAGGAGGCATAGAGCGGAAGCCCCTCGAAGCTTTCCAAAAACGCATATAGCCCAACGACCGAAAACACCGAGAACACAGCTATCGAAACAAAGTTTTTCCATTTAACCCTTGAAAACAACACCGTCATAGATGCCATCATCAAGATATCATAAGCGAGATATACCCGCCATTCGATAAAGTAGCTGTTGAAAAACAGATTGAAATAGCTCCAAATCGGAAGCGCCGGAAGATAGGATATATTAACCATGCTACTCTCAAACATTGTGTATAACATATCGTTTGTCTTGATAGCTTTTGCGGCAATTCCCCAAAAAGAAAATTCATCCCATACTTTGAAAGCGGCGTTTTTGCTCTCAAGAACGATAAAGAAATAGATACACGCCGCAACAAAAAACACGGTCGCCGGAGTAATAAACTTTTCTAAAACTTCTTTAATTTTATATTTCTTAATAAAAAAGACATACACAATCGAAAACAACGCAAACGCCGTCACGAGATATCCCCCGACGAGTAGCAGGTTTAAAAAACCAAACAACAGCATTGTCAACACGATAAGCGCAATAGAAAGCAACGGCCCCACAGCGGAATTAACGTTGAACCGCATCGTGAAAAAAAGTGATATCGAAAGCAATATTAAAACAATTAGTATAAAATCCATAAAAAATCCTTTGGGTTAAATTTTTACGCTTCGCTACTTGAAAGGTATTCGATCTGTTCGGCGGTGAGAGTGTCAAGCCCTAGGTTCATCGCCTCAACCTTCATCATAGCAACTTCCCTGTCGATCTCTTTGGGTACGTTTATAACGCTAGGTTTTAGCTTTCCTTCATTTTGAACAAGATAAACTGCGGAAAGCGCTTGCAAAGCGAAACTCATATCCATGATTTCTGCCGGATGGCCGTTGCCGGCAACGATGTTGACGAGCCTACCATCGGCAAGAGCGTTGATTGTGTTGCCGTTTTTAAGCTTATAACCATCGATAAAATGTTTGCGTTCGGTAACGCTTTCGGAAAGTTCACGCAGATGTTGTTTGTTAAACTCGACATCAAAATGCCCGGCATTCGCAACTAAAACATTGTTTTTCATCTTTTCAAAATGATGTTTAACGATAACATCTTTGCAACCGGTAACTGTTACAAAGATATCGCCAATAGCGGCGGCATCATCCATCTTCATAACTTCATACCCTTCCATAGCCGCTTCAAGCGCACGAACAGGATCAATTTCGGTAACTATTACTCGAGCGCCTAATCCTTTAGCTCGAAGAGCAATACCGCTTCCGCAATAGCCAAACCCCGCAACAACAACGACTTTGCTTGCTATAATGTTGTTGGTTGCATACATAATGCCGTCCCATGTCGATTGTCCTGTTCCGTGGCGGTTGTCGAAAAGATGTTTGCAATCGGCGTCGTTAACCGCTATCATCGGGAAATCGAGTTTGTTTTCGGCGGCTCTTGCGTGTAGGCGATGGATTCCCGTTGTCGTTTCCTCCGCTCCGCCTATAACGTTTACTGCATATTCTTTGCATTCGCCATGAAGAAGATTTATCAAATCTCCGCCATCATCTATTACAATATCGGGTTTTATCGAAAGAGTTTGTTTAAGATGGTTGACATATTCTTGATCGGTTGCGCCGTGCCAAGCGTTTATCTCGATGCCTAGTTTATCAAGCCCTGCCGAAACATCGTCTTTGGTCGAAAGAACGTTTGACCCCGTTGCCGAAACGATAGCTCCGGCCGAACGAAGCACCAACGCAAGGTAGGCGGTTTTTGCTTCAAGGTGGATAGAAAGCGCTATTTTTTTGCCTTTAAGCGGTTGCTCTTTGATAAAACGTTTTTCAAGATCGGAAAGCACCGGCATAAAATCCTTAACCCATTCTATCTTTCTTATACCTTCGTCCGCTAATGATCTGTCTCTGATAATACTCATTGTTATAATTCTCCCTAATATTTTTATAATGTGTTGTTTTTAATTAGTTTTTCAGCGATAAGCACCAACGTTTGAGTTTTGCCGTCTTTAAACGTTCCGTCCAAAACCATCTCGACCGCTTTGTCGATATGGATTTTTTTAACCGATAAAAATTCATCGCTATCAAGGTTTTGTTCGCCATACTCCAAATCGTGAGCAACAAAAAGATATAGCTTTTCGGAGCAAAACCCCGGCGTAGGATAGGACACCGCAACTTGTTTTATATGTTTTGCAACACAACCCGTCTCCTCTTTAAGCTCTCTAATTGCTGCCGGAAGAGGGCTTTCCCCCCATTCGAGCTTGCCGGCAGGAAGCTCGACCACCGTTTCGCCATGCGGATAACGAAACTGTTCGACAAAAAACAGATTGTTGTTTTGGTCGATAGCGGCAACGCAAACGCCGCCGGGATGTTTAACCACCTCTCTAACCGACGTGTTGTCGTTGGGAAGCAAAACTTCATCAACCTCTACCGTTATAATCTTTCCTTTGTATATCTCTTTTCCGGAAATCTTTTTTTCAATAAGTTCCACGTTTTTTCCTTTTCCTTTCAAGCCATCGTCGATTAATTTGCGTAGGGGTATTTTGTGTTTATTTTTAATTTATCTTATCACATTAATTCTACAATATTTACTGCTCGTTTACAATTATTTTTTTTAATCATTTGGCGAGCCTCTGTTTACCACTACTTTGCCACAATTCATCCGATGTTTTTCCAATGCCTAAACGAATATAATTTTTTCAGGGAAAAATGAATAATTATTTTAATTAGACTGTGTAAAAGAGAGAGTAGAGATGTTTATATTCAAACGAAATAAAAATAAAGGTGACTTTTTTAGACGTCATAAAAAAAAGATAATAATTTTATCGTTGTTGTTGGTTGCGATAATTATTGCGATTATCATTTTATCAACTTTGTTGCAACAGGATGACCAAAATGTTAGAACGTCAAGCGCTAATCAATACATGGAAGAAACGGTGGTTCGTTCCGATATCGTGGTCGGGGTAACCGAGATGGGGAGCGCCGGTTTGATTGCAACGTCGATATCGTTTGATTTTAGAACAACGGTGCTAGAAGTTGAGGCAAAACCCGGGGAATATGTAAACGCCGGAGATGCCCTATTGAAGATAGATGCCGAAGAACTCGATGACATGATTTCAGATGCAAAGGATGCATTATATGAAGCTCGCTTAAAACTCGAAAGCGAGGAGATAAGCTATAACACCCAAAAGCTACAGGCGGCTCAAAACTACGCCCAAGACCTAGCGAACGGCGACCACGCAGTTAACGTCTACAACCTAAGCATCGCCGAGCTTGAAACGGAATATAACTCTTTGTTGTTAGAGATATCCTCGCTTGAAAGTCAAAAATCAACCCTTCAAGCAGAGGTGACCGCAAACGCTCCAATTATAACCACACTTAACACAGAGCTTTCGGCTTTGGAGCTTTCGCTTAAAACCGAAACCGATAATTATAATTTAATTGTAGGGCCAACCCAAGCCGATACCGACGCATACAACACAATAAAAGATTCTCTCGAAAAACAGATAGAAACTAAAGAAGGAGAAATCGAACAGGCACAGCAACCGACAGAACAGCTTTCTCAAGTGTCGACAAGTTTGACACAAAAATACTATGATCGTGAAAGCTATGTTGTGTCGATGGAGCTTAAAAAAATCGATTATCAGCAGGACTATGACACCGATATAATGAACTACAACAGCGCCCAGCAACAGTATGACAACACTATGGCAACGCTTGAATATAATCTAAAGACGGCGCAAAGCAATGTTTCGGATCTTGTTGAAGAGCTTGAACAACTTGAAGATATCTCGATAGATGGAACGATCGTTTCCCCAATTGATGGGTATGTTATGACGGTGGCCGATGAGGGAGCCGAGGTGAATTCCGGAACGGCGGTTGTTTCGATAGCAAACAAAGCAAACGTCGATGTTTTTGTCAGCATACCTCAAGAGGATATAGCGGATATCTCGATCGGCATGGCGGTCAACATTCGTTTTGATGCGTATGAAGATATACTTATAAAAGCAGTTGTCGACAGCATATCGATAACACCGGCTTCGGGTATGCAAAGTTCCGTTAACTACACGGTTGGAATAGTTTGTGATCTTTCATCCTATCAAGATGTTGTTATATATCAAGGCATGACAGCGGATGTGACGTTTGTTGAAAAACAGGTCGAAGATGTTTTGATAGTTTCAAATAAATGCATAACGCTAGTAGACGGAAAACAATATGTTGACGTTATGACAAGCGACGGCAAGATAGAAACGGTTGAGGTTAAAACAGGATTTTCGGATGGTTTTGATGTCGAGATAACGTATGGCCTAAGCGAGGGGGACACCGTGTTGATAGAAAATGCGGTTATGCAAAATGTTAATTAATGAGATTTTACGCCTTGTTTTAATCAACCTTAAACAGAATAAATTTAAAGTGTTTTTAACCTCTCTTGGAATAGTCGTCGGTGCTGCTACTATAGTTATGGTTATAGCGATAGGTGAAGGCGGAAAACAGGATGTTGAACAACAGTTTAACACCCTTAACGCCGGAACGATAACGATATCAAACGACGCTTCGGCTATGATGAATGGAATGATGTCCCCCGGCGGAGGGGGTATGCCTCCAAGCGGTGGCGGCGGTGGAGGCGGCGGTTCTCGAGGCAGCTCGACGGGTTCGGCGAGTTCCGCTTCAACGAGACTTCCGACCAACGACAGCGCAACTCTTTCGGAACAAAGCCTTGAAGATATATTGTATTTTGTCCCCAACATCGCAACGGGAGCGATATTTGCAACGGTTGAAAGTGATGTGTTGGGGGGAGACCTTGAAGAAGCGATAACGCTAGATGTTGTCGGAACAACGGCAAGCTATGCCGAAATATCAAACCTTACCCCCATAATCGGCGGATTCATAACCGAAAGCGACGAGCAAAACGAAGTTCGTGCGGTGATATTGGGCTACAACGTTGCTATTGAGATCTTCGGTTCGCTAAACTATGCCTACGACAGCCGTGTCGAGATAGATGGGAGAGAATATGTAGTCAACGGGGTTCTAGCCCAAATGGGTACCGTTGTTAGCGGAGTTAACCCCGATGAAACGGTTTTTATGCCATATTCAACCGCCGAAAAATATCTGTTAGAACGAAACACAACCCCCAGTATATCGGTGTTAGCAAGCGACGTTAATTCGGTTTCGACCGTTATCCAAAACATCGAACTTGTTTTAACTCAAGAAAATCCCGACGGAGTCTATTCGGTTCAGGATGCAGGAGCTACGATGGATGCCGCTATGCAATCGGCAAACACTCTTTCGATGCTTCTTCTTGCGGTTGCGGTCATAGTGTTTGTGGTTGGCGGTATCGGCATAATGAACGTTTTGTTTGTTTCGGTTAAGGAACGGACAAAAGAGATAGGGATATTAAAATCCCTCGGAACAAAAAAAAGAGATATACTGCTTTTGTTTTTGACAGAAGCCTCGATGATTGGGTTTATAGGTGGAATGTTTGGCGTTTTATTAAGCTTTGCAGTTATGCCACTTATGGAATATACCGATATGACGGTTATTTTAACGGTGCCGTCTATCGTGCTGGCGTTTTTGTTTGCGCTACTCACCGGAACGGTTTTCGGATTCTATCCGGCTTTTAAAGCATCAAACCTTATACCGATTGAAGCGCTAAACAGCGACTAGACAAATATTTTTTATGCCGATAAAAAACGGCAGAACGGAGTTTTATTATGAAAAAGATTTTAGCAGTTTTGATTTTAGCAATGACATTTTTGTTTTTAACGGCGTGTTCCGACACATCGCAACCTGAACAGACCGACACGCAACAAACAACCGAGACGACGGAACAAAGACCGACAGGGCAAAACGGCGAAGGTCAAAATGGCGATGGGCAAAACCGCCCCGAACAGCAAGGAACAAGAACGATAGGTCTTGTTACCGAAGTTTTGGGCAACGAAATAACCGTAACAGTTGGCGAGATGGAGGGCGAACAAGGTTTCGGGGGTGGCGAGATGCAACAGATGCCCTCGGAGATGATGGAACAACCACAAAACACAAATGGCGGTGAGCGCCAAACTGGCGAAATGGGCGAGCGCCCAGATGGTGAAACCGGCGAACGTTCAGAAATGAGTGAACGTCCAAATGACGGAGCGGGTGAAGGTGGCGGCGAACGCCAAGGCGGCGGAATGTCGGGCGGTGGAATGGGAGGCCAATCGGCTATCGAAGGCCAAGACTATTCCGAAATAGTAACGCTAACCGATGAAACCAAAACATTCGTTATTCCGGTTGGAACACCGGTTACACAGTTTGGAACCGAGATGACGTTTTCCAACATAGCGGAAGATATGTATGTAACGGTCGTAACCGATGATGAAGAAAATGTTTTGTCGGTCAACATAATGGGTTAGAATAATATGATATCGATGAGCGGCATAGTTAAACAATATAACACCGGGGGGGAACAGCTTGTTGTTTTAAAATCGGTTGATCTCGTCGTCGAGAAAGGCGAATTTGTTGCCATTCTCGGCCCCTCGGGAAGTGGAAAATCTACCCTTATGAACATTCTGGGGTGTATGGATGTTTGCGATAGCGGGCAATATTTCTTAGATGGCGTTTCGGTTCATGACAAAAAAGGGGAAAGCCTAACAAAGATTCGAAACGAAAAGATAGGATTTATATTTCAAAAATACCAACTTATCCCGACCTATTCGGCGCTTCAAAATATAATCATGCCGTTGCTAGCGCGCGGTATGACGCATAAAACAGCTACCGAAACCGCCATGCCAACTATCGATATGCTAGGGTTAACAAAAAGAATTAAACATCGACCTTCCGAGCTTTCGGGAGGACAGCAACAAAGGGTTGCGATAGCAAGAGCGCTTGTTGGTTCTCCGTCTATATTATTAGCGGATGAGCCGACAGGAGCGCTTGACCAACAGACCGGCGAAGAGGTTATGGCTCTTTTTAACAAGCTGCATCAAGCAGGCAACACGATAATTATGATTACGCATGATGCCAAGATAGCTAAGCGAGCGCAAAGGGTAACCGAGATTGTGGATGGGCAGTTTATATAATCAAAACTATGGAAAATATTGTGTGTTTTCGCCATGCCCAACGGGCGGCGATTTAAATCGTATTATATTCAAAACAAAATTTTTGGTTTCGGTTGAGAACTTGTTTCGGTTGCAGTATAATTTGTGTAAGAGTTTTAGCGTAGCTGAATTTAAATATAAAAATGGTGGTCAGATGAAAAAAATATATATAGCGGACGATGAACGAAACATAAGGGAGATAATGACGGGGTTTTTAAGCCGAGATGGTTTTGAAGTTAAGGCGTTTGAAACGGGGGATCAGCTGTTTTATGAATTTAAAAACCAAGCTTGCGACCTTGTTATTCTCGATATCATGATGCCGGGAACCGATGGGCTTTCGATTTGCAACGCAATTCGCCAGATGCACAACGTTCCGATAATCATAGTTTCGGCAAGAGACAGCGAACTCGACAGGATAACCGGCATAACGATGGGGGGCGATGATTATCTTGTTAAACCGTTTTCCCCGATGGAACTTGTTGCAAGGGTTAAATCTATATTTCGCCGAATAGAGCTTGAGCGAATGCCTTTGCAGGCCGCTTTGTTAAACTATGGAGATATCGAAATTGATCTTGATATGATGGCAGCAAAGCAAAACGGAACGTCGCTCGATTTCACCCCGACAGAGTTTGCGCTGTTATCATATATGTTTAAAAACAGCGGACGTGCTGTTTCAAGGGAAGAAATCTTAAAAAATGTTTGGAAGTTTGATTTTGAGGTTGACACAAGAGCTTGCGACGATGTTTTAAAAAGGCTTAGAAAAAAACTTTTAACAACGAAAGTTCGAATAACTTCGGTTTGGGGATTTGGCTTTAAGTTGGAGACAGCATAAGAAAAAAGATGTAGTTAGAAGATAAAAAACCAACCTACAACGTTAAGCGAAACGAGTTTGGGAAAGAAAGGGGCTTCGCCCATAAACATGAAATCAATCAAACAAAAAATTTCAAGACCATACATAGCTTTAAATATTGCCATTCAACTGTTGGTGCTTGTTTTGTTCAACGTGACGGTTAATATCTATTCTTTCGGACAAGCCGAGACCGAACTTATGAAAGCGGCAAACAGGTTGGAAACGAACATTGGCCTTGCGTCAAAACCGGGTCCCGACAAACATTTTAATCCCAACATCGACAATCTAAAGTTTCTTGATGTCGGCTCAAATACACATATCGTCGTTACCGAAAACGACTCACACAGAAACATAACAAGGTTTGGAGAACGCTCTCTTTCGGATGAGATAATGACCGAGGCGATATCAAAAACCAAAGATATTCCGTTTGAGGATATAGCAACGTTTTGGATTGATGGCGAATACTACCATGCGATAAAGGTTGAAACGGAACTTTTGCAACCCGGGCAAACGGTTATATATATTTCGGAGGGGCATTTTGCGAGCGGTTTGGTCGACATGGTCAACGTAATTTTGGTAAGTGTTATTCTTGTGTCGATAATACTTTTTGTAGTTATTTCTCAAAAAATCGCTAATAGTATATCCAAGCCTATCAAAGAGATGTCGGAAACTATCAAGAATCTTAAATCAAATGAGCTTATAAAAATCGATAACGAATATGACAGCGTTGAGCTTTTTGAGATGTCGCAAGAGATAAACGAGATGAACAAACGGATTTATCATTATGACAAACAGCAAAAATCGTTTTTACAAAATGCTTCGCATGAACTTCGCACACCGCTCATGAGCATCGGAGGGTTTGCGGAAGGGTTGCAAGAGGGGGTCTTTTCGCAACAGCAAGCAATCGAGGTTATATCGGGCGAAACAAAACGATTGACGACGATCGTTGATAATCTTCTAACGCTTGCTCGAATTGAAAACTACGACACCTTGCAAAAATCAGAATCGGTGATTTTAAATGATTTTCTTTCGGTTCAAGTTAATCTTCTTTCGGGTATAGAACACAATCAAGGCAAAAAGATAGTTTGCGGCATTCCCGATGAGATGATCGAGATATACACCAGCGAAGAGATCTTGCGACCGATTGTAACTAACCTAATCTCTAACGCTCTTCGCCACGCCAGCACAACGGTTTGTGTTAATCTTAAAAAAGAACAAGATATAATAACTATCTCGGTTGCAGACGACGGAGACGGGCTTTCAGAGCATGATATAGAGCATCTTTTTGACAGGTTCTATAAAGGAAAAGGCGGCAACTTAGGGCTTGGGCTTTCGATAGCAAAGACCGGTGCGGATATAATCGGCGCAAAAATAATAGCGCAAAATCTAGAGGCTGGGGCGATGTTTAAAGTTGTGATTGACAAAAGCGAGGCTTGCTACAAAAAAATTTAAAAATTAACGGTTCTATCGATTGATGCTTTTGAATAAATATTTCCTATAAAAAAAGAAATGGAAGTGTTTATTATTAATACAAACGATAGAGCCATTTTGTTGGGGCAATATATCATCGAAACGGGGGATACCGTTCGGGGCGCCGCCGCTGAATTTGGTATTGGAAAATCAACGGTTCATTCGGATATTCAAAAAAAGCTTAAAATTATTAACGTAGCGCTTTGGAGAATGGCGGACGCCGTGTTGCAAAAAAACAAGGACGAGCGACATATAAGGGGCGGAAACGCAACAAAACTTAAATATCAAAAATTAAAAAATGATGGAGAGTTTGAAGATTAACCCAAAAACAAAAAATTAAAAAAGGCTATGATGAATTTTAATGTTTCGTCATAGCCTTTTGAATAGATTGTTTATTGTTTTGTTATTGATCGTTTAGGAGCGTTAGCGGGTCGAGGAATTTATCCCCCGAAATTATCTCAAAGTGTAGATGGGGTTTGTCGCCCTTTTCGATTATCGAAGAGGTTCCAACAGATCCTAGAACATCCCCTTGTTTAACGAGTGTGCCGGCTTTGATGTCGGCGATTGAACCTAGGTTTGCATAAATTGCGGTGTGTCCCGTTATGAGTTTAACCTCAACCACAAGACCCCAAAGGTCGCTTTGTCCGGCAAATTCAACCGTTCCGTCGGTGACGGCGACAACGCTTGTTCCTTGTTCCGCCGTTATATCGATGCCGTTATGGGTTCGCCAATCCCCCATAGTTTCGCAAAACACCAGCTTATCTCCGCTGAATCCCTTAGTTATCTGACCAACGACCGGCAATACGAATGATCCCACGGGCGAGGTTTCGGTATTCGATGACTCTACGGGTAAATCTGCCGAGTCCGGCAATATAGGCTCCTGTGCCGATGACGAGGAGGGCAAGGAAGGCTCGGTCGGCGTATCTTGCTGCTGTGGTACAGGGGTTTGTGGCTGTGCTTGAACAGAAATATCGCTTTGCTTTGTGTCTGTCCATTTTTCCTCCGAAATTTTTTCTGTGGAAGGCTTAGTGAAATCCTCTATCATTCCCATAACTGCGTTATATGAAACGTATGATGCCGCCGACACCGCAACGACAATTGCAATGTAAAAAGCGTTTCTTTTAAAGAAATTCAAAAAACCGCCGGGTTGTGGTTCGGTTTGTTCTAAATCGTTGTCGCCAAAAAGTTCATCGGTGTTTGGTTCAACCGGCTTTTCTGAAACTTCGTCAATCGTTTTAGACAAATCATCTTTTAATATGTCTTGATAATCTTTCATGTTCATTTCCTCCGTTACACCTATTTTGAACCGAAAGATTGTGTTTTATTCAATTATCGATATTTTTTAAAAAAAATATTCTGTGTTAACCAAAACAAACAAGAGATTATTTAAACATTAACCCAACCATTAAAACTTCGTTATGCTTTTTTGTTGACAAAGAAAATCTTTTGATTAGTTTCAAGCGGATATCTGAAAAGTTTATCATCTTCAAGTTGTTCCGAAAAAAGGTTTACCGCCGATATCATGCTGTTGTCATACGTCTTGTAGTAGTATATCCCTTTGTCGGCGTTGATGCAACAACTATAGGTTGTTATGTCGTTTTTATCCTGTGGCGTAACAACGGTGCCTTTAACCATTGCGACCTTTTCGAGAATGTGGAACACCTGCGAAATGCTGGAATATTCATCTTTTTCGCAGTAGGAGTTTGTTTTGGTGAAAAACGTTTGAACAAACCTTGAAACGGGGGAACTGTCGCCCGGTATTCCGATAGCTCCTGCGCCCTGTCCTAGCGGCGACAACGGAATTTCTTTGGTTAGGTTGTTTTGCGGAACGTTTTTGGAACACCCCATATAGTTCGCAAGGTTTGTGATTTGGAAATCAAATGTCGGGCTGTTGGTTAAAACTTCAACCGGATTATCATATATCTTTATCCCAGCCATAGTTGATTCTAAAACAAACGCAGATTTTTTATCCGCAATATACCAATGAAGCGTTGGCAGTTCAAGCTGTTCGGAATATTTTATCGCAACAATATTGGCGTTTTCAAGCTGTTGTTTCGCCTCGATTGCGCTTTTGCAACTTGCTAGAATATAAGAGATTATCTCATATGGCGCAAGATTAAGTTTGTTTTGTGTTGCTTCGCTCGAATAAACAGCATATCCCGGGAAGTTAAGCCCCGCAACATAAAGGCCTTTTTCGTTTAATCCTTCGGCAAAAAGGGGATAGCCCTCAACTACCGCCGCCATGCCAATTATGGCATAGTGGGAAGCTTTGGGGCTTTCTAATTTAAAATTAAGCGACATATTCCGAGGAACTATAACCACCTGTTCGCCAAAAGAATATTCAAGATCCATGTTTCTGCCAAAATAACAGTCCTCTGTTTTAAGCGTAAAAGTTGTACACATTTTTTCAAATTCCTTTCATACTAACTATAAAACTATTATTCGTCGTCCAGAACTTTATATTCAACATCGATAGCATCAGCTTTTGGCTTTTCGTCGTTTTTGGTTTGTTTTTTATTTTGCTTGTGCAGGGTATACGCACGATAGGCGTTAACAGCCGCAAGGCTTATAACGGCGATGTCGTCCATCTGACCTAGCCCCAAAAAAGCATCGGGTATAATATCTATCGGGCTTATAAGATAGACTAGCGCAACTATCGCAATTCCTATTGATTGCGCTATCTTTATTTTCACCGTGTTCATTTTTATATGTTTTCTCCTTTGGTTAAGGGATGTTGCAGCTTTCTGAATTTTTCCGCTAAACTTCGATTTAGAAATACTACGGTTTTTGCGCTGCTACGCAAAATGGCGAGCGACTGCTCGACAAGTAGTATTTCCAACGTCTCCGCCATCAAGGCTAAGACGATCTAGAACACCTTCCAATATTGAACGCTTAACGGAGGCAAAACAGAACCGCCGCCAAAATCATGCTGTTCCCCCGAAATAAGATCTTTCGCTCTTCCGGCGTTGGCGTTGAAATGCGCCGTGTACTGTTCGTTTTTAGCGTTAATCGCAACTAAAATCCTGTCGCCCTCAAATTCACGTTCAAAGATAAACTGGTCATTTGTCAAGACAAGCGATTTAAAGCTACCGTCTGTCAACGCTTTTTCGGTTTGGTGAATTTTGGCTATCGTTGCGATAAATTCCGATAGTTCATTGAAAACAGGTTGCTCAAAATATGGGCGGAGCGCCTCGTCGCCGTCGGATTTTTTGCCAACTGCTCCCCATTCGCTACCGTAATAAACACAGGGTATTCCCGGCATAGAAAACAACAAACCGTATATTGGTTTGAGGTGGTCTTTGTTGTTTAAAATGCTCGCAATTCTTTCGACATCATGGTTATCAACAAAGTTGAAAAGATGTTTTCCTTTATAAAGAGTGTGGTTTTCGGGTCCGAATTGGCGTAAAAGGCTATGCGCTATTTCAAACATATTGTTTGAGTTAAACGAAGAAAAAAGCCCTTTATAGCATTCATAGTTTGTGCAACTATCGAGCATCTCGCTGTTAACTAATCGGTTGTAATCGCCGTGGAGCATCTCCCCGATTAGGAAAAAATCTTTTTTCATGTTGTCGCATTCATAGCGCAAACGTCTGATGAAGTTTTCGTTTAAACAGTAGGCAACGTCGAGGCGAAGCCCGTCGATATCGAAAAGCTCAACCCATTCTTTAACACACCCGATAAGATAATCCGCAACCGCAGGGTTATCGAGGTTTAGTTTAACAAGCTCGAAATGACCCTCCCAGCCCTCATACCAAAAGCCGTCGTTATAGTTGCTGTTGCCGTCGAAGTTAATATAGAACCAATCTTTATATTCGCTATCCCATTTCTTTTCAATAACATCCAAAAACGGATAGAACCCACGCCCGACATGGTTAAACACTCCGTCTAGAACAATCTTTATTCCGTTTTTATGTAGCTCGTCACAAACTTTTTTAAAGTCGTTGTTTGTGCCAAGACGTTTGTCGAGAGTTTTATAATCTCTTGTGTCATAGCCATGGTTGTCGCTTTCAAACACCGGGCAAAGATACAAAGCATCTACCGAAAGCTTTTTCATTTGAGGGATAAAATCCGAAATCTTTTGTATTCTGTTTTCTGTTTGACCATCGTTAAATGTTGGTGCGCCACAAAACCCCAGTGGATAGATTTGATAAAATACACTTTTGTTAAACCACATAGACCCTACCTTTCGTTGTCGAAAAAATTATATTAAGATATTTGAAACTTCAAAAAATTAAAACAAAAATATAAATGCAGTTCCCCAGTTGTCGTATGCAATCTTTGCCGAATGAACCGAGGCGAGTTGATATCTTTGTGCGGTTATTGTGCTAACCCAATTGACAGTATCATATTTAAAAGCAATATCCTCTAAACCATATAAAGCGCTATACTTTGTTAATGGTTTAATCGCATATGTTTCGATAGTTTGCGAAAAATCGCCGGTAGTTGCTTTTGCAAGGTCGCTTTCTCTATCCTCATGTAGATTATATGAAGCAACAACATCAACCGTTCCAAAAAATACGCTTATCATAAAAAACGCTGTTAATGACAACGACGCCGCAATATAAGCCAGCTTAAATCGCTTGATATCGATAGTTTTAATAAGCATAGCAAGGGCGGACACGACAAGTATGCAAGCGCCAAACAGAGCCCGTTCGGGGTATGCGTTGGTCATTATCATGGCGTAGTTTGCCAACAAAGCTCCAAACATTAACAATAGTGGTATTTTTATATCGCTATATTTTTTTTGTTCAACCTTAATCAAAATAACAGCGATAACGGCTAGCAGCAAAACGGCTATGTCTAAAAGACGATAACTCGAAAGACCGACTCTGCTTAAAAAAGTCATCAATCCATTTATAACAACAGCTTCCGAAAGTTCAGCGTTTCGAACATAGTTTCCGGGAGCCAGTATCATAAAGGCGACCCCTAAAAACATCGAAACGACCCCCAAAAAAGAAAACAGCGGAAGTTTTTCTTTTTTTAGATATTTAATTATCATCATAGCGACGATAATAATTAGGCAAGCTGTCGAGGTGTTTTCGTTGTATGCGCCCGATATAAACGCCAAAACAATTATAAACAAACAAAACAGAAGATATCTAAACGAAAACGCTATTAAAGCTTTTCTGTCAAACATATATCTTTTGAAAAAATATATTAAAGCAATATTAAACGTCGCTCCAAAAAGATAGTTGCAAGAACCGACCAGCCAAAGCGTTGTTTGACCAAACACGGGAGCGAAAAACCAAACTAATGCGATTATAAAATAATATAGCCAAACATCATATCTTTCGTTCGGTTTCTTTGCGAGTTTATAGATAAAAACCGTTAGCGTAACAAACATTGCTGAGTTTACTATATTAAATATAGCTTTATCGAGGGATAAAAAAATCTGTGCGAAGAAATGGGCCATTACTCTTCCGCCCCACGAAAAATAATAATCTTTTTGAAAATCAAAGATTGCTTTTAACGAAAAACCGTTTTGATTTGGCAACATATAATAATAGTCGTCCGCAAGATATGGCGTTTTGAAATTTAAAAAAAGCATAAATAAAAACAAAGCAAATATTGATATTATAAACGTTGTTTTTTTATATTTCATAAGAAAAAGAGTCTCCAAAAATTTTTAATTAATTAAATAACATTAGTTGTTGTTAACCCTATTATATAACAAATCACCTATAAATAACAGCTTTTATGTTTTTGTTGGCCGTCGAGTTGTTATCTATAACCGATATAATCGCCCTGCAATAGTCGTTTGCGTTGCTGTAGTTTTTAATAATTATTCTGCATTTCTTCATATCGAACAAACTGTCGTTTAACGAATCTAGATTTTTTGGTGGTAGATTTAAAAAGGATATCTTTTCGTTTATATGTTCAAACGCCGTTTGTTTGCTATGCATTTTTTCGCAATCTAAGACAATGCGTTTTGCAAAAAACATCGCTATTCCTCCCCATACAAAAGCTCGAAGCTTTCATAATGGTCATCGGTATAGTATATAAGCCCATCATTTGAAAAAACAATTCTTTTAGCACCCCTTGAACTTTGAGAATCGGTGTCGATGTCGCATTCATAATACACACGCCCCGATTTTTCGGGAAGCAGTTTTTCATAGTTTTGGAAAGTGTCTCCGCCTATTGCGGCGCCTTCGATATAGTTTTCAACCGAACCGCCCTCCCAGCCTCGGCCTCCGGCTTGCTGTTTCGTGACAAAGTTTTTGGGCAGTTCACTGTAGGTGTTGATGTATAGCGAAACGTCCTCTTTTGAATAATAATACCCATCTTGATCGAGCTGAGATTGGTCGCTTTGTTGCTCAAACTCGAGTTGTTCGCTGCTTTCAGTGGATTGTTCCTCTGTTAGCGTTTGGCTTTGAAGCTCTGTTTGTATATCTGATATTATTTCTACCACATCGTCGCCGGCGATAACTCCGCCAACCGCTACTATTAATATCGTCAATATAATTGATATTAGTTTTTTTGAAATGTTCATTCGAGAGCCTTTCTTTGCGTTTGATTTTTATAATATTATACAAAATTATACAAAAGAGATAATGTGACCGCATTATCTCTTTTGTATCTTTAAAAATTCTGCAAGTTCATCAGTCGTTGGGTTAACAAGACATTCAGCAGCGCCGCTTTCGCAGATCTTTCCGTTTTTAAGGAAAATAATATAATCTGCAAACTCCTTTAAAAACGATATCTCATGGGTAACAAAGATAAAGTTTCGGCCATCCTGTTTAAGCTGGGTAACCGCTTTTAAAACCTCGTCGGTCAAAAGCGGGTCGAGAGCCGCTGTCGGTTCATCTAGGAAGATAAGCTCGGGGTCGGTTGCAAGAGCTCTCGCTATCGACGCTCTTTGCGCTTGCCCCCCCGAAACCTCGCTAGGTTTTTTGTCGGCTTCATTTTCGATAAAAAGTTTCGCTAAAAGTTCCTCCGCTTTTTTATCGGATTTTTTGCTGCTTAGTTTTTTAATCCTATGCAGGATAATCGTTATGTTTTGCTTTATCGTGAGATGTGGAAACAGGTTGTGTTTTTGAAAAACCACACCTATTTTGTTTCGGAATTCTTTTATGTTACCGATTGGAGAAACTCCGTTTATCTCAACTTCTCCGCTGTTTGGCGGTTCTATTCCCGAAAGAATGCGAAGAAGAGTTGTTTTTCCGCAACCCGATTCCCCTATAATTCCAACCGCTCTTCGCCCTTTTATCTCGAAAGAGATGTTGTCTAAAACCATCTCATCGCCGTAGGTTTTGGTTAAGTTTTTAATAGATATTTCCATTTAAGCCACCTTCTTTCCGATGTATTTCGCAAGCAAAGAAAGAGGAATTGTCACAATTAGATACATTATCCACATGACATAATACCCCTCGATGAACGCAAAATTTCTCGAAGAAATAACGGTTGTTATATATGTAATTTCGGTTACCGATATAACGTTTAAAAGAGAGGAACTTTTTATAACGCTCGAAAGATTGTTGATAAGCGAAGGGATAAACGGCTTAATCATCTGGGGAATAATTATATAGATATATCGTTGATACCATTTAAAGTTATAAAGATCCATAACGGTGTATTGGTCTTGTTCAACAACCGCCGCCGTCGTTTGGTAGGCGTTTGCTACATATGGGCCGTTGTACAAAACGAGCGCAATAATGCCAAGAGCTAGTTTGCTTTCGATGCTAACAACCGTTCCAACAACATACACTACCAAAAATATCATAACCAAAAGCGGAGTTCCCATAATTATTTCGTTAAAAACGTTGGACACCGCTTTTAGAAAAACTATCTTAGAACGCATCATCATAAAAAGAACAAAACCTAAAATTAATGCGCCGACAAGCGTCACGAGGCTAACGAATATTGTTCCGAAAAAAGCATCTTTTAAAAGCGAAGCATTTTCAAGAATTAGATCATACCGAGGGTTATCGGTTGTATAAAGCAAAGCGAACGCTATACTTATAACAAACAAAAAAATGACTACTGCATATTGGGCTATGGTGGATTTTTTCATTAATAACCAAGCTCCTTTCTATAGTCCAAAAACATTATTGTTTTTCGACAAAAGCCAAAAATCGGGGCTGTTAACTCGCCCCGATATTTTAACATCGTTTTTTATTATTCCGGCGAATTTACAACATAGTCGAGACCCAGCTCGTCATTTTGAAGAAAATCCGCAACTATTTTGTCAAACTCGGGGCGAATTTGATCATACAACCCACCCGATTCATACATCGTTTTGATGAATTCGTTTGATTTTTCAATTAGATCTGCATTGCCTTTTTGAACAACAAAGCAGGATTTAGAAACATCACCAATTCCGCTATAGACGATAGTTGTGTCTTTGTTTGCGGCATGGAAACTGTGGATTTCGCTCGAGGCTACAAGCCCGGTCGATTGTCCGTTGGTGACCTCTAAAATGCCGTTTCCGATCTCGGTTACTTCGGTTACGTCAACGCCAAAGCTTTGGGGAACAACAACACCAAACGTTCCGGCAAGACCTATGAATTTAGAACCTTCGAGATTAAAGAAAACTTCGGGTTCCATATCATCGGTCACGTTGTTGGCGACAGCAAAATCTTTGTTAACGAGAGCTAGCGATTGGGTGTATCGGTATGGGTCGGAAAAATCCGCTTTTTCAAGGCGTTCATCGGTTATCGACATATCCGCAATCAGAATATCGACATCCCCTGTTTCAAGAGCGGCAAGCAACAAGCTGAAATCTGTGTTGACTATCTCGACATCCATTCCAAGGAACTCTGCGAAAGCTTCTGCGATAACCGGCTCTAGCCCTGCGGCTTCTCCGTTTTCACCTACATAGGAATATGGCGGAAACTTAAGATCCATCCCAACCCTTAGAACTTTGCTGTTGTCGGTTTGCTCGGCAGTCGCACATCCGGAAATCATCATCGCTGTCATCAAGACAACTAAAATTAATGCAATTATTTTGTTCATTTTTCTCTCCTCTAATCTATATCATTATTTATATAATCTCTGCCTTACGGCAGAGCTCTTGGAAATAATCCAATGGATTATTTCCAAGCTGCGAACAACATATCGTAGGGAACGCATTGTATGCGTTCCGCCATTTTTGGATACGCTACGGCGGTTTCTGTTTCTAGATCTCGGAATGCATACAATGCATTCCCTACGCAGGGTATTCGGATTATTTCTAGTAAACAACAGCTGTTCAGCGTGTAATAATTATATATCGGTATCACCTATTTGTAAAGAAAGCACGTTTTTGTGCCTTAGTTTCCAAATAGAAAGTATAGCTGAAATATTTGTTTTGTTGTATAAGCTTTAGTGTTTCCATAACACATAACAAGCAAAAAACGACGGTGCCTTATTTATGTTACCAAGGTGTATTTTAAACTATCTTCCTTTAAAATATTGTTGTATAACAAAGTCTAGCTATAGGCGGTTGTTTTTTTTCTTCCTAAAATAATAGCGATTAACATTACGATAAACTCCGCAACGATAAGCCCTGTCCAAACCGCCGAAGCTCCAAAAACTATCGGCATTAAAAATATAAATATCGTGCTTGCAACAAACGTTCGAAGGATCGAGATGACGGTTGCTTTTTTTGTTTGGTTGGTCGATTGAAAATAGATGGTGTAAACGATGTTGACCGATGCAAACAAAAAACAGATACCGTATATAATGATGCAATCATAAGCTATTGCGATAAGCTTTGGGTCGCTGTTAAAAATCGAGATTATATTTTTCCCGAAAACAAACATGATAACATAGGTGAAAAGCGAGATAACAACACCCGATAGCAATCCTTTTTTAAAGAAGTATCGTTCTCTTTGCTTATTGTTTTCTCCGAAACTTCGGCTTAAAAGCGGTTGTATTCCTTGGGCTAGACCTATGAAGATAAGAACAACTACATAGATTATATATGAGATAACGGAATATGCCGAAACCCCTATTTCTCCAAAAATCTCAAGCACTATAAGATTGTAGCACAGTATAACAACGGGTTGGCTCATCTGGGTTATAAATTCGGGAGAACCTGTTTTTAATATATTTAAAAATAAGTTTTTTTCTTTGCTGTATCGCTTAAACTTTAATTGACCCTTTTTCAAGATAAAATGAAACATCAATACAAAGCACGCTACAATCTGCCCTAGGCCCGACGCTATTGCCGCCCCTTGAAGCCCCATTTTAAACGGAAAAATAAACAGCCAATCTAAAAATATATTAGCGCAAGCTCCCGCTATCATTCCCCAAAACGCAAGTTTTGGGTTGCCATCGTTTCGAACAAACGCCGAAAGCACCATCGAACCACAGAAAAATATCCCAAACATAACATAGTTTCTAAGGTATGTAACGGTGTCTTCAAGCAGTATATCGCCTGCTCCCAAAATTTTGGATATCTCTACCGGAAACAGGATGCTTATTAAAGACATAAAAAGCGAGAACAAAACAACCATCTTAACGCTTAGAACAAAACTTTTGTTAGCAAGTAAGGGATCATTTTTCCCAAAAGATATAGCAGTTATAGTTGCTCCGCCCATCGTTATCATCATCGAAACGGAGGTTAATATCGAGATAAACGGAACCGAAATATTAATAGCCGCAAGGGCGTTTGCTCCAACCCCTTGGCCTACGAATATTCCGTCGACGACGAAATATAGCCCCGTCACCGTCATTGAGCCTATCGACGGAACTACATAACTGTAAAAAAGCTTTCTATCCACGTTTCACACCTCATGCTATTTGGAACTTTGGAAGTTTTAGGTATATACAAAATCGGGGCGATGTATTTTTGCCCCGAAACATAAATCTTATTTTGCGAACTTTATCATCTCGGTTATAATCTGTTGGGAATAAAAGCGGTATTTATTAAGAGATATAAATATTTCGTCGATATCCTCGTTGTCGAAATTGTCCGAAACGACCTTTACAGCGCAAAAAGGAACATCGTTTTTTGCGCAGATGTTTGCTACAGAGGTGGACGAAATATCGGCGCAGATACATTCTGTTTTTAAGCTAACGGCTTTTTTAAAGCTGGTTTTAACGCTGAATCTATCCCCCGAAACGACAATACCTTCGGTGTAGTATAGTTCAAGCTGTTTGCAAACGTTTTTAGCAAGCACCAACAGCCGCTTATCCGACATCGCTATTTCTTGTTCGTTCGAAAATGTTTGGGCAAATTTATAGTCGAAGTCGTGGTATAAAAATTTTGTTCCGCAAACTATATCGCCCTTTTTAATCTCTTGATGACAGCTTGTTGCAAACCCTGTGTTTAACACAAACGCCGGTTTAATCTTGTCGATTAAAAGCTGGGTTGCGGCGGCGGCATAGTCTCTGCCGAGGCCACACACTATTACAAAAACGTTGTGTGGTTCTATTCTGCCTTCAACTATAATATATTTTCCGGTTTGGTGTTCTGTTTGATCCTCCAAAACATTAATAAATTCTGTCGCTTCTTTTTCTGTTGAAATAACAACCCCAATATTCATGATTTATCCCCACTCCTTCCTTTATTAAAATTTTGTATCTGAAAAAAAGAGTTTAAAAAATAAACTTTTGTTATATCTCTATCGTTTGCCGTGGTATAGTTTTTTTGTTTGATATTTCGGTTCTTGCGTTAAATTAACACCCAGTTTTCTAAAAACATTTTCATCAACTTGAGAAAGCAAAACGGTAGAATGCGCCTCGCTTCCCGAAAGCTTTTCAAGCTGTTGCATAGCAAGATCCGCCGTTGGGTTTGTTGCGGCGCAGATAGAAAGCGCAACTAAGATTTCATCGGTATGTAGCCTTGGGTTGTTTCCGCCAAGGTGGTTAACCTTAAGGTCTTGAATAGGTTCTATAATAACCTTTGAAATAAGCGGTAGTCGGTCGGAAATGCCTCCTAAAACTTTAAGAGCGTTGAGAAGAGCCGCCGACGAAGCCCCAAGCAGTTTAGATGTTTTGCCGGTTATCAACTGACCGTCGGGAAGCTGTATCGCAACAGCCGGAACTTCGGTTTGTTGCTCCTTCTCGAGAGCCGTTGAAACAACGGGGCGTTGCTCAAGCGTTATATGAGCTTGTTTCATCAAAAGCTCAACCTTCACCACAACCTCTTCGCCGCCTATGCCTTTCCTAACGCTTGCCTTATAATTATAGTAGCGACGGATAATCTCTTGGCTTGCCGCTTTTTCAACAACATCGTTGTCTGAGATGCAAGCAGAAATAGTGTTGACCCCCATATCGGTAGGGGATTTATATGGGCTTTCCCCCAAAATCTTTTCAAGCATAGCGCTTAAAACAGGGAAAATTTCGATATCTCGATTATAGTTAACCGCTGTTTTTTCATAAGCTTCGAGATGAAAAGGATCTATCATGTTAACGTCGCCAAGATCTGCCGTTGCCGCTTCGTATGCAATGTTAACAGGGTGATTAAGCGGAAGATCCCAAACGGGGAACGTTTCATATTTTGCATAGCCTGAACTTATCTTTCGCTTGTTGTCGTGGTATAGCTGCGACAAACAAACCGCCATCTTTCCGCTGCCGGGCCCCGGAGCTGTCACAACTACTAATGGGTGGGAAGTTTCGATGTATTCATTTTTGCCATAGCCTTCTTCGCTTGCTATGACATCAAGGTTGGAGGGATAACCCGCTATAGGATAATGTTTGTAGACCTTTATCCCAAGGCTATCGAGATGTTTTTTAAATGCTTTTGCCGCCGGCTGGCCGCTGAAATGCGTTATAACAACGCTACCGACAAAAAGCCCTATTCCGCGAAATGCATCTATAAGCCTTAGAACATCAAGATCGTAGGTGATTCCAAGATCTCCGCGAACTTTGTTTTTTTCGATATCGTTTGCGCTTATAACGATAACGATCTCGGCTTGTTCTTTCAGCTTCATAAGCATATTAACTTTTCCATCGGGACGAAAACCGGGAAGAACTCTTGATGCATGGAAATCATCAAAAAGCTTTCCTCCAAATTCAAGATAAAGTTTTCCGCCAAATTGGTCTATGCGATTTTTGATCTTTTCCGATTGCAACATCTCATACTTTTCATTATCAAATCCAATCTCTACAGCCATTAAAAAAACACTCCTCTTCAACAATCTTTTTTTAAGAATAATTATATCATATTTTTTTATAAAAATAATAACAAACTTATGAACATAATTATACGCAAAGCCGCAATGTATTTTGCGGTTTTGCGTAAATAAAATATGCTTTTAAAATAAATGTATTATTTGTAAATACAGCTAGTTTACCGTTATGCTGTTTTTGTTGTAATGCGTTTTTATAAACGGCAACCAATGTGTCCAGTGTGCCGGTTTTGTGTTGGATTCATACGACCACAAGAGATACGGGAAAACGGTGAAATCATCTATCTCAACATCTTTTATATCGGGGTCGTTTAGTTGGCCGAACAACAGCTGTTGTTCGTTGTTATATGCTATTGCTGTGCCATCCTTTAAATCAAGAGCCGCCGAAACCGACGTTAGCCCAATCGGGTTTGAAACAACAAACCAAAGGGCAACCCCCGCCACCACAAAGCCATACCACAACAACAGCAGTTTATAAAGATATTTTTTTGATATTATATCCATGATATCAAAAAACGAGAAACTTTCTCCTTTAAAAACATCAACTAAAAAATTATAGCAATATCCAACGAGATAATAAACGCTTGCTACAACAAAAAATATATACGAGAAAAAAATTATATTGGTGATTCTAAGCGCCGTGTCGTATGCGATGTAGACCCCTATATATGGGAAAAGATACGGCATCCAAAGCGCTGTTACACAAACGAAAAACACCGCTATAAACAATAGTGGAAGTTTAAATTTAAACTGTTGTTTTTTAACGATGTGAAGAAAAATAGGGACAAGCGCAAGGCATAGAATGATTAGCGGAAGCCCGGTCCACAAAAGCGCCGTTTCAAACATCAGCTTAACCGAACGAACAACAACATCCGACATAAACGTAGCGTTCGTGTCAACATCCCCAAGTTGCAAGCGCACAAAGTTTCCGGGAGCTACAACGGTTATCAAAAACCCGAAACAGTTTGATAAAAATATTGCTACAGCGATTTTAAATGCGTGTTTTTCGTTTGAGTTTTTGGTTAGAAAAAAGCCATACACCGCTATGAAGAATAAAACCATCGTGTTTAATACTGAGTTTATATAGTTTCCCGAGGCTAAAAGAAACGAGAAAACGCAAACGAGAGAAACGTTTAGATATAAAAATTTAGTTGTCTTTAAAACCCTTAACGCACCGCCAAAAAGAATGAGCGACAGCGAGAACACGAAGGTGTATAAAACAGCGCCGGTAAACCAAAAAAACGCATCGACCGCACGGGGGACAAACTGGACAAGATAAAGCGAGACGACAAGCCCAATCGAAAGAGAAACGAAAGGATTTTTTTCTAAAAGGCAGATTTTAGCGAACGAACGCATCAAAAAACAAACACCAAACACAAGGCTAATAACGAAAAATATCGGGTGTATCGTAAGACCCGAAGCGTTATACCCCAAAGGGTTAAGCGCCATAAGAAACAGCCCGAAAAACGTCCCTTGCCAATTAAGGTAGTTGGTTTTAACAAAGTTAAATATCCCTGTTATAGCGCCCCAAAACCCTTCGCCGTTTTCAAGAGCGGTTTTGACCGCAAGCGAAGAGCTGAAATCATCCGCCGACGGATAGTTAAAGCTTGCTATTGTTGCTATTGGAATCAAGCAGGCGATAAACAGCACAACTAAAATGCAAAACACAATAAAAGCGACATTTTTTTTAATAAAATTAAAAGCCATTATAAAAACCTTTCGCAAAAAAAACTACAACAAAAATTTGTTAATCGCCGCCGCTACGCCATCTTGGTTGTTGGTTTCGGTTATGTAGTGGGCGACGGCTTTTATATCCTCGGTAGCGTTGCCCATCGCAACGGCAAAACCGGCTTGATAAAACATCTCGATATCGTTTTCAAAATCGCCGAAAACCATAATCTGTTCGGGGGTTATCGAAAGAATTTTTGCAATCTCTTGAACGCCTGTGCCTTTTGAAATTCCTTTTGGCATAATCTCGATTAAAAGTTTTTCGGACGACACGATAAAGAAATCGAAATTTTCTTCAAAATACGGGCGATATCTATCATATTCTTGTTGGTCTTTTGCATAGATAAGAAATTTATAGATATCATCAAAATCAATAATATCGGGGTCGTTTGAATTTGTTACAACAAGGGGGGCAAGCCCGTCTTTAACTGCCTGTTCGTTGTATTTTTTAAACACATCGGAACGCTTGCTTTGTTTGGTGAAATGCCCTCCCGTCGACACTATCGCTCCGCAATCGAGATTTTCTTTAACGCAAAAATCAAATATTTCTTTTGCTTTTGTTTTGTCTAATCTTTTTTGGAACAACGGTTTTGAACCTTCAACAATAAGACCACCGTTGACCGAAACAACGGGGCCTTTTATGTTTAAGCTGTTGGTCATAACCGAAAGCATTGGGGCTACTCTTCCGGAACAAACGGTGAAATAGATCCCTTTTTGTTGCAATCCGTTGATTGCGGCTTTTGTCGCTTCGGTTATCTCTTTTTTATCATTTAAAAGTGTTCCGTCGACATCGCAAAGAACCGCTTTTATATCTTTTGCTTTTTGTCGTAGCTGTTGATTGTCGAGTATCATAATCTTGTTAAAACCTATATTTCAAAATAATTTAGAATGTCGTTTGGTCTATCGACAACTTCGATTGCTCCGAGAGAGACCAAAAGCTCTTTATCTCGAAAACCCCAAGAAACTCCGAGAAACGGAATGTTTGCGTTTTTGGCGGTGTTTGCGTCAACGTCGCTATCCCCTATGTAAAGAGCGGAGCTTTGTTCGACGCCGAGTTGTTTTATCGCTTCATACACCATATCGGGAGCGGGTTTTTTAGAAACCGTTTTGCTTTCGCCTAATGCTAGCTCGATGATTTCGGGGAACCATTTTTTGCAAAGAAGCTTTGTTCCCTCGTCGAATTTGTTGGAGACAACGGCGGTTCTGATTCCGTTTTGTCTAAGGGTTTTTAAAACATCGATAACTCCGCTATACGGAGCGGTTTTGTTCTCCATATTTGTGTCGTAGTGTTTAAGAAAAACCGAAAGGCAGTCTTGAACTTGGGAGTCAGAAAGACCGCTTGGAACCGCTTGCTCAACAAGATGTTGCATACCGTTTCCGACAAACGATCTTATTTCGTTGTAGCTTCTTTCGGGATATGAAAATTCTTTTAACATATAGTTTATGCTGTCTCTAATATCATCCAAAGTGTTCATCAACGTCCCGTCGAGATCGAAAATTGCTGTTTTAAATTTCATGGTTTACTCCTTTTTTCTAAAAGCTAAAATCTTTGAAAAGGGTTAATTAAACTAAACACATTGCGCTTTGCCACAAATTTCAAAAATTTTAAAGATATTTTTATTTTTTATTATTATATAACATTTTGTTGAATAGCGCACCAAACAACAAAATCGCCATACACATATTAAGCCATATCATAAATACAATAATAATAGCAAATCCGCCGTATAAACTGGGGTAGTTTGAAAAGGTGGTTATATAAACATTAAACCCAAACGAAAACAAAACCCAACCACCTGCAGAGATAAGCGCCCCCGGAAGATGATGTTTTAAAGGGATATGAGAAATCGAAAGCCCTTTATATGCTGTCATAAAAATAACGGTTAGCGTTAAAACAAATATTATGTTTTTGTAGTTTATAATAACGGTGAAAAGGTTGCTTTTCGGAATATAGTTAAACTGTTGAAGCAACAAATTAATAGGGTCTCCGAGAACCAAAATTAAAACCGCCAACAACATTGTGAAGATAAAAAGAAGGGTTATCGAAAAGGATCGAAAGAGATCCTTCAAAAACGGAAGTTTTGCCTCTTTAACATAGATATAGCGAATTCCGGCGCCAAGGCTTCTAACGCCGGCAGAGGCCGCAACGAGCAACAACACCGTTGTCAAAGAAAACGTTAGCCCCCCCGTTTCAACAAAGATTTGTTCCAAAAGATTTTGCGCAAACGTTTTAAACATTCCGGGCAAAAGATCCGACAAAACAGCGGCTATCTGTTCCGACGACATCGGGAAGATCCTTCCGATAGTCATCGTTGCTATCATCATAAACGGAACGGTCGACATCAAAACAAAATATGAAGTTTGCGCCGCATACACAAAAATTTTTTCTTTGTTAACTGTATCAGCGAAGTTTTTAGAGATTATTAAAATTTTGTCAATTATTTGTTTTGTGTTAATTTTTTGTTCACCTCGAAACACTCAAAACCTTGATTTTGTCTTTATCCTATTTATATTAACAGAATTGTTGTAAAAAAGAAATATATACGTTAAAATATAAAGACTGAATTTAAAATAAAAAAAGGGTTTTTATATGCTTTCACAACAAAACATAAAAATAATAGATAGTTTCGACGTCGTCGTCATCGGCGCCGGACACGCAGGAATAGAAGCGGCGCTAGCCTCTGCAAGGCTTGGCGTTAAAACGGCTATCTTCACGATAACGCTTGATGCGATAGGGAATATGCCGTGTAACCCCTCTATCGGTGGAACTGCCAAAAGCCATCTTGTTTTCGAGATAGATGCTTTGGGGGGGGAGATGGCGAAAGCCGCCGACCAAACAAAGATCCAAACCCGTATGCTCAACCAAACAAAAGGGGCGGCGGTTTGGTCGCTTCGTAGCCAGATCGATCGAAAAGATTATAGCGAATATATGAAATCTGTTCTCGAGAAACAACAAAACCTCTTTGTGATACAGGATGAAGTTTCCGAAATATTGTCGACGAAAGAGGATGGAAAACAAAAAGTTTTGGGGATTAAAACATCGCTTGGCGGAAACTATCTTGCAAAATCGGTTGTCATCGCAACCGGAACATATCTTGGCGGAAAAATCTTTGTTGGCGACCGTGAAAAGATATCGGGTCCCGACGGAGCAAACGCCGCAACCGAGCTTACCAAAAGCCTTGAACAACTGGGGATACCGCTAAGGCGGTTCAAGACGGGGACGCCGGCTAGGGTGCATAGGCGAAGTATCGATTTTTCTTTGATCGAACAACAACCGCCCGACGACACCGATTTAAACTTTTGTTTTATCAACCACACACCACCGCAAAACAAAATAGCCTGCCACATAACCCACACAAACAGCGATACACATGATATTATAACCCAAAATCTCGACAGGTCTCCGCTATATGGCGGAAAGATAGAGGGGATAGGTCCCAGATACTGCCCCTCGATCGAAGATAAGGTTGTTCGCTTTCCCGAAAAACCGAGACATTCGCTCTTTATCGAGCCTTGCGGGCTTAACACCGACGAGATGTATCTCCAAGGAATGAGCAGCTCTTTGCCCCTCGACGTTCAACATGATTTTTATAAAACGATCAAAGGCCTTGAAAACGTCGAGATAATGCGCCCAGCATATGCAATTGAATATGATTGTTGCGATCCGCTTTGCCTTGATGTTTCGCTTGGCGTTAAAGCGGTGACCGGTCTTTTCGGAGCGGGTCAATTTTGCGGAACGTCGGGATATGAAGAAGCGGCGGCTCAAGGATTGGTTGCCGGAATAAATGCCGCAAGGTTTGTTTTGGAAAAATCCCCGTTCTCGCTCAGCCGAAGCAGTAGCTATATCGGAACGCTTATCGACGACCTTGTCACAAAAGGGGTTCTCGACCCATACCGTATGATGACCTCGAGAAGCGAACATCGGCTTATCTTGCGCCAAGACAACGCCGACCTCAGGCTTTGCGAAATCGGCAGAGAATTGGGGCTGTTGGACGACGAAAGATATAGCGTATATCTTGAAGACAAAGATATGCTTGAAAAAGAGAAAATTCGTATTAAAAATGTTGTTTTGTCCCCAACCGACCGATTAAACGAAATCCTTGTTTCAAAAAACAGCGAACCCGTTAAAACCGGAATGACACTTGAAGCGTTGTATAAAAGGCCGGAGCTTTCGCCAAAAGATATAACCGAGCTTGACGGCGACCCAAAAAAACCACCGCTGTATATAACCGAAAAAGCGGCTATACACGCAAGGTATGAGGGGTATATCAAGCGCCAGATGAAACTTATCGAGCGACAAGAAAAGCAGGAGATGCGCCCCATACCGAACGATATCGATTATTCCTTGGTTGTTGGGTTGTCGCTTGAAGCGAGGGACAAACTTTCGTCCCACCGGCCGCAAACGTTTGGGCAAGCGTCGAGAATTAGCGGAGTTAACCCGAGCGATCTTTCGGTTTTGGCTATCTATATAGCGACGGTCGGCAGAAATTAGACAAAAATTATACCATTTCAAATATTAACAGAATATGAAGTTCGATATCTTTCGACATTTTTAAATGTTTTATGTGATAATTAAAGTGAGCAATTCTATGCAATATTTCTATTTTATTGGCGTTTTGCACTATGATAATATGCTAAATATAGAAGATGTCACAAATGGGTTGACAATGTTGCACAAATGACATATACTATGATTGTGCAAAGCGACAATGACTTTGCAGTTCACATAAATTTATTTAAGATACTTTATGGAGGTATTGAAAATGGTAAAACAACTAAAAATCAACGGTATTGGCGACATTAAAAAACTCAACGAAATGGCAACATCATTCGGCGGAGATGTCGGAGTACACACAGAAACAGTCATCGTAGACGCAAAATCACTTCTCGCATTATTGGCACTTGACTACAGCAAAAAAGTAGTATGCGTAACAGAAGACGGAGACGAAGCTTTCTACAATAGGATTAAAAATCTTATCGTTGAATAAGGCTTACGCCTTTCCGAGAACTTACCCTAAAAAGGGTTTTATATAATAATGAGCTATGGTAATTTAGTTTATCATGGCTCGTTTTTTGCGTTATAAAGGCGAATTGTTGACTTTAATGTAATAATATGCTATAAATAAGTTATAAAATAAAAAAATTTTTAGGGGGAATGTTTATGACTACGTTTTTATTTACCAGCTGTCTTGATGTTTTAAAGAAAAAACCGTTAACACTTTGGGGGCTATCGCTTCTTTCGATACTCCTTTGCGGTTTGGCGACTGTTTTTGGGATTATTCCTTTGGTTTGGATGCCGATAACTTTTGTTATTTCGGGCGGAATGGCTATGGTCTATCTTGATGGGCTAAAAGGAAAACAAGTGAGTGCCGAACAACTTTTTGTTGGGTTCAAAGATTTTTTCCGTGTTGCGGGCGGAATGGCTTGGATGTGTCTTTGGCTTATAATTTGGGGATTGATTCCGTTTGCTGGTCCTATTATCGCTTTGATTAAAGCATATAGCTATCGTTTTGTTCCGTTTATCTTGATGACCGATAAAGATGTTTCGGCAACAGCAGCGCTTAAACTCTCGATCGAAAAAACAAACGGCTATAAAGGCAAGATGTTTGTTTGCGATTTGATTGTTTATCTTGCTATCTATGCCGCTATGCTATTGTTGATGTTGCTAGCACAAATACCGTATATCGGTGGTTTGTTTATGTTGATTTTGTTCCTGTTTATGTTAGTAGTCATGGCGATTTTGCCTGTGTTCTATGGCCTGCTTTCCGCTGCATATTATGAACTTATGCCAAAATATGTTGCTCCTGTTGCTGCCCCTGTTGCCGCTCCTGTAGTAGCTGCTGCAGTTCCTGTCGAAGGAGTTAAATTCTGCTCTGAATGCGGAACACGCCTTCCTTCCGACGCAAAGTTTTGCAACAACTGCGGCTTCAAATTTGATGCTAAACCTGTAGAAAAGGTTGAAGAAAAAGTTGAAATAAAACCCGAAGCGAAACCCGAAGAACAATAAAACGAGAATATATTTTAATACATAAAAAAACATCTGCCGAGCAACTGGGTTGTTTGGCAGATGTTTTTTGGTTTTAATTTTAAAACTATTGTTGTTCTGTTTCGGCATCAACAACGTTTTTTTGAACGCTTTCAATTCCATTTTTGCAGGAAGCTTTTGAAGAATATCCTTCCGATGAAAGAATGTTCTCTCCGTTTTTAGCTTTTAGCCTGAAGCGGAATTCATCTTTGCTGTCGTTATAGATTTCAAATTTCGGGCAACTCTCTTTAGCGAACCCTTCAACCGTTTGATCCTCAATTCCGGCAATAACTGCGTTTTTAGAAACACTTTCGATTCCGTTTTTGCAGGAAGCCAACGCCGAATAAACTTCCGAAGTTCCGATAGTTTCGCCGTTTCTTGCTTTTAAAGCAAAGTTAAATCCTGTGTTGGTTTCTTTGATAACAAATTTACCCATAAAATGCAGACTCCTTTATTCTTTTTGTTATGATATATTTCGCCTAAAAAATATATTTTATAAATCGCCATACGGAAATATTTCCACCACAGCGGTTTAATACAGATGGTTTTGCTGCTTTTTGATGATGGTTAATCTAAAACCTATAAGCCGGACACTATGCCGCCGCTTCTAGGTCTTGTTCATCTTGTTGCTCCGTTTCGGTTTCGGGTTGTTCCGAAACTTCGCCTTGCTCAACATAATCGCTATATCCTTGTTCTATGTCTCTTTCGCAGAATCTGCAAAGCCTGTCTTTGTTTGATTCGACCGCTTGGTTGATATCGCCTTCATATATTTCGCTAGAGTTTAAAAGCGCTTGACAATCGGGGTCATAGTGGTATACCCTTCCGCCGCTTGTCCAATAGACGGTGTCTATTCCAAGGGTTTCGATCTCGGTGCTCATAGCCGCAACATCTTCAGCCGACACAGGGTCATAGTCATACGACACAGCGGTTCCGGCAAGCAGGGCAACTATGGCAACGATCGTTGCTATAGTTTTAGACTTTTTGTCGGTGTTTTTGTTTCCCAAAATAAAGATAAGTAGCGGTAGAAAAGCTATGATTGCAACGATTGCGCCGAGTTGGTTCCACAAGAAAAATTTAATCTTGTTCTTTTCGGAAGCGGGGTCTTTTCTGTTTGCTTGTTTCCACAAAAGCGAACCGATAATAAGCGCGATAAGGTCGAGAACCATCATGACTATCGGCCAACCTAGCGCTAGGCCAAATATCGGCAACACTTGGATTTTTTCGACAACCATAAGAATTGCGACAACTTGAAACCCTATGGCAACGAGCCAAAGAACAACAGCAACTATCCTAAGCGTTGTTGCGCTGCTTTTGGATTGTTCAGCTTTTTTAATCTTGGGGTTTTCCTTTTCGGGTGTGGGGTTAACTTCTTCGTTTGTGTCTGCCGACACGAATTTGCGTTGTTTGCGTTTTTTTTCTTCTGCCATCTTTTAAATGTTCCTCCGGTTTATTAGTTTATTAAGTTATTTAATACTATAAAAGCATAAAATCTGTAATGGTACTAGTATATCAAAATATAAGCCGTTTTTCAACAGATACAGACCGAATGCAAGATAAATTAACAAGCTGCAAAATTTTTCGTAATTGAACACGCAATTTTCGGAAGAATTTCGGCGAATTGTGTTGTATAATAAAGATACCAAACGAGCAAAGCACAATAAAAACAAACTCACAAAGGCGGACGAGCTATGTATATTCGGGAACTAGAAACAAGAAAAGAGCTATTTTCTCTTAGCGAGGATAAATTTAAGGAGTTTGCGGCGTCGCTTATTCCCGGCTGTGAAAACCTAATAGGTGTGCGCATTCCTTTGATTCGTAAGATTGCAAAGAAAATTGTTAAAGATAATCCTATTGAATTTCTCGATAACGCCGACGATATTTATTTTGAGGAAACAATGCTAAAGGGATTGATTATCGGAAACATGAACGAGGATATCGAAATCATGCTTGAACAGATAGCGTTGTTTGTTCCTAAAATAACCAACTGGTCGCTGTGTGATAGCTTTTGCAACGAGCTTAAAATCGTTAGAAACCACAAGCAACGTGTTTTTAAATTTCTTCAACGATACCACCAATCAAACGAGGCATACGAAATTCGCTTTGCTGTTGTAATGCTGTTGTTCCATTATGTTAATAAACAATATCTCGACGATATTCTGTTTATCTGCGACACCATAACCCATGATGACTATTATGTTAAGATGGCGGTGGCTTGGTGTTTGCAGGTGTGTTTTGTCAATTTCCCCGATGAAACAATGGCATATCTTAGACAAAACAACCTAGACGACGAAACGTTTAACAAGGCGTTGCAGAAAATCATAGAATCTTTAAAAGTTGATAAAGCAACAAAAGAAGTTATAAAAGCGATGAAAAGAAGGTAGGTGGCAGGGCTTGAAGATGGTTAAAGATGATTTGGGCATGACGTTTGACGAGATGTATGAGGCTGTTATTAAAAACGACCAAAGCTATGACACGGTGTTTTTCTATGCGGTGAAATCTACCGGGATATACTGTAGACCCTCATGCAAATCCAAAGCACCAAAGCTAGAGAACGTCGAGTTTTTTGAAACCGCCGACCAAGCGAAAGCTTTTGGTTATCGCTCTTGCAAAAGATGCAGAAGCGATCTTTTAGATTATGACCCGATGAAAGAGATTGCCGAGAAACTTAAAAAACTCATTGATGATATGTTTAATCAACTGGAGACTTTGAACACCGAGATGGGGAGTTTCGGGATATCTCGCAAGCGAATGGTGGAGGTTTTTAAGGAACAATACGGCATAACGCCGAGCAGTTATGTAAATGACTTGCGATATAAAGAGGCGAAGAGGTTGCTTGAGCAGACCGAGATGGAGGTTGTCGACGTCGCATATTCAGTGGGATTTAATAGCTTGTCTGCATTTTATAAATTTTTTAAAGAAAGAGCGGATATGTCGCCGGCGGCATATCGAAAAGGGTCAAGATAATGACGGGTTTTGCAATATATGAAACAAAAGTTGGTTTTTTCAAGATGGGATATTCAAACGAAAAGATAATATTTTTCAAGAAAATTTTCGATCAAAATGTAACCGACTTTGGAACAAAAAACGAACTAACAGAACAAGCGTATACTCAACTAACAGAATATCTCGACGGCAAAAGAAAGGCGTTTGACATACCGTTTGAACTAAACGGAACAGAGTTTCAAAAACGAGTGTGGAGCGCACTACAGGATATTCCCTATGGCGAGACCAGAAGCTATAAAGATATCGCCAAAGCCGTTGGCAATGAAAAGGCAAGCCGTGCGGTTGGAATGGCAAACAACAAAAATCCAATCACCGTCATTGTCCCATGCCACCGAGTTATCGGAGCTTCCGGAAAACTTGTAGGTTATGCCGGTGGGCTTTCGATGAAAGAGTTTTTGCTTGAAATGGAACGAGCAAACAGATAACCAAACCAATAGAAAACAAAAAATTTGATTTTTAGAAACGGAGAAGAAGATGAGCAGATTTATCGTTCTTTTTGAAGTTGTCCCAACCGACGAAGGAAAGGCAAGATATCTAGAACTAGCGGCGCAACTAAAGCCTTTGCTAAACGGCTTTGAAGGTTTTGTTAGCGCCGAGAGATTTCAAAGTTTAGTGGATGATAGAAAGATTCTTTCGATGAATGTATGGGAAAGCGAACAAGCGATCGAGAAATGGCGAACTATGGCGGAGCATAGAATGAGCCAACTCGAGGGCAGAACAAAATTGTTTGAAAGCTACAAAATTTCGGTTGTCGAAGTTATGAGAGAATATACCGACCAAGACAGAACCAAAGCCCCGATTGATTCCAACCAATACTTTGGGTAACATAGAGCAATCTGTGAATTGTACATTTTTAACAAAAATCAATAGCGTTTTTCGTCGTTTGACACAAAGTCTTAAATATGATATAGTTAGTCGAAGTTATTTAAGAAAAAGGAGAGAAAAAACAATGAAAAAACTTTTGGCAATACTTTTGGCTTTGCTAGTGTGTGCTGCTTTTGTAGCTTGCGGCGAAGACAATATGTCCTACACGGAGGACACATCCTATGAAGAGGGTGAAAGCCTAGAAGCAACTGTTACCGATTATATCGAAGTAAACTATGATGGATTAAAGGGTCAATTTGGAGATCTTGATGCAGAGGGAATGACGTTGGATATCGTCGAGATTGATGGTTCTATGGTATATGAGCTAAGATTTATCGACCAACTTCCCGACCCCGAAGCAACAAGACCGTTGATCGAAGAAACTATCTCATCAAACGCCTCGATATTTCAATCTAACTATGAAAGCTTGAAAGAACGAGTTCCGAGTACAGTGTCGGTTATCGTTGCGTATTATAACGCAGATGGAGAGTTGATAGTCTATTCTGAATATGCCGGAGCTGGCTCAGGGTATGGCGACGAATCGGTCACCACTATCGAAGCGTTTATAGAATATAACAGAGATTATTTTTTAAGCAACCGCAGCGCTGAAGAAGCGGCGTTTGTGGATCTTGATTTCTTTGAAGTCGACAACTATTTGGTATATCAATACACCTTCATCAATGAACTTGACAGCAACTCAGAAATGATCGAACGTGTTGAAAACACAGAACCCTCGTATGACGAATTTTATCAAGATCTGCTTGAAAACCTTAGAGTATACGTTCCCGAAGCACAAGGCATCGCAATCGAATATTTCACACATACAGGCGAATTTTTAACTTCAATCGAATATAACTAATAAAAAAACAAGCCACTTGAATTTTGTTCAAGTGGCTTGTTTTTATGCTTAACTACCAGCTTATTCGGCAACAAGCACAGACGGAAACGCAAACTCGTTTAAACTATCGTTTTTTTCGACCACGATGTTTATATATTCTCCGTCTTCTGTAACCGAAACAACGTTTGCTATGTTGTTCTCGCTTTTAATAATTTTTATATCTTCAAATAGAAGTAATTGTTTGTTTCTATCGGTATTTTTTACCGCAACAACCGAAAGCTCAACGTTTATTCCGCCGACATAACCGCCGCCGTCAACATCGCTTGCAAAGAAACTTTGTTCGGTTATGTTGGCAATGCCGCTGTCTTTGATGTTTAAAATATCATCGTTTGGCGACAAAGGAAACATAAACCCATCCTTTAGATATATGTCGAAGTTGTTGTGTTCGTTTTCAAATTCATCCAAAAACATATCAAAATCGGTAGATAGCGTTAGTGTGTTCTCTTCGACGTTGCCGGTTTTAAGTTTTTGTTTGATGCCATCGATAAACTCGTTTCGCTGTTCAACATTTGCTATGACCCCAAAGAAATAGACGTTTACCGGCGTTTCGTTTTTAGCGGCACAAAACGCAAGCTCCACCCGCTTTGTCGGGTCGTTGTCGTCGATAGCTACAACAACATCGAGTTGTTTTGTCGCCGAAAGCCAAAAATCAAAATCGATATGCTGAGTTTCAACCGGCTTTCCGTCTATAAATCCTTTTGTTGTTATCTCGCCCGTTTCAAATTGATTGAAATAGCTTGACTTTTGAAGGATTGGGGAGGATATATCAACAAGCTGAACCACAACCAAAGCGACAACCGACAAACTACCGACAAGCTGTGGCGATATATTCTTAAGCCTTATTTTTTGAGATAATCTAAAGCAGGCTACAACCGCAACCAAAAACAAAAGATAATAACAAACCCAAGCCATTCTGCCGCTCGCTCGGAAAATCGAGAAAAAATCGTTTATCGTTTTAAAAGGAATAGCGATTCCAAAAAGCGTTTTGCTATAAAACGTTGGAACGTTTGAAACAGCAAACACCAACAGTATAAAATTTACCAATATCAACCCAAAGTATTTTTTTATAAAGTTTTTTAGCTTTGAAATCTTTTGTTTTTCAAAAATAAAGCTAATTAAAAATATAACGTTTGCCAAGATAACCGCAATTCCAAGATAGTTAAATCCATCTAGGTTTCCGTTTGTTTGAGCAAGCGGAGGAATTATCAAAGACCAATCCTCTATGCCTTTGCTAAAGGGATTGAAAAAAGCGTTGAGGTTCATCGAGAACCAACCATACCCACCTTCCGAAACGGGGGTTCCGCCATAAAGATAGCCGATGGAAACGGCGGAAACTATAGTTAGCAAAAAGCATATTAAAAGCGATAGAATGGAGTTTATATACCGTTTGTTTAAAACTGCGTTTTCCAAAACAAACGCAAACATAACAGCATAGGTTAACGGCACAAAATATGGGTGTATCGTTATCGCAAAAAATGCAACGGCGAAAAACCAAACATTAAACTTTTGCTGTCGCTTGGAGACAAAATAAAGGTATAGGCTAAGCGTTATAATAAACATCGCCGAAAGAGCAGTGTGTCTAAACGTTCTTTCGAGCAAAATAGGAGCGAGGCAAAACAACGCCGACCCCGAAAAAACCGTTATGTAAAAAGCGGTTTTTTGTTTTTTGTCGATAAAAAGAGCAATTAACAAAGCGGCAAAACCGCCTTGAAAAGAATATGACAACAACGTAAACCACCCGAAATATTGAAACGTTTCGGGCAAAACGGTTGAAAAAAGCTTTGCAGTTATGGCAAAAAGCGGGATAGAATCGGAAAACGAAACGGGAGAACCATAAGGGTAGGTCAAATTTTGCCCAACACCTAAAGGAAACTGCCAATCGCTTGAGCGATAAAGCATAAATCCCGTGTAGTGTTGGGTTAAATCGGCTTCGATAAACCCCGGTTTTATAAAGTCGTCGCTTGTAACATCGAGCGTTGCCGTTCCAAATATCAATACAAAAATTGCCGCACCTATAATTAAGCCCGGCAAAAAACAAGAAAAAAATGTCTTGTTAAAAAGTTTATTTAGTTTCATAAAAAATTCTCTTTGTTGATAGTTTATGCGAAAGCGATAACAATTCCGCCATCATATGCATACATAGACGACAAGCCGCCTGTTGGGGTCAAAATAACCTCTTCGATAGCTTTGCAACGAGAAAGGATATCGTTTTTAATCTCTTCCGCTCTTTCCAAACAGTTGCAGTATGCAACTACAAGTTTAACCGATTTCGGTTTAAGATCATCGGTTTTTTCGGCGATAACCGAAACCATCTTGCTGAGCGTTTGGGAAAATCCGCGAACTTTACAAACAACCTCTATCTCGCCTTCTTTGTTTCCACACATGATGGGGAATGTGTTTAATATAGAAGCGGCGGAAGCTTTTAGTCGGCTTATTCTTCCGTTTTTAACGAGATTATCAAGGCTTTCGAGAACAAATATCGTCTGCATTTTTGCGATAAACGCTTCGCCATAAGCAACGATGTTTTCAAAAGATTGGTTTTCTTTTATAAGTTTCGAAAGCTCAAGAGCGATGAGAGTTTCCCCCGCTGCTGCGCTTTTCGAGTTGAACACATGAATTTTTTTGTCGGGGGTTTCCGAAAGAACAATCTGCTTTGCAACTTCGGCGGCAGAATAGGTTCCCGAAAGCGCCGCAGAAAGCGTTATAACAAATGATTCAAGATGTTTTCGCATAATGTTTGCGAAATCCTCCGGAGATGGGCAGTTGGAACGTGCCGGCTCTTTGTGGGATTTCATGTCTTGGAGCAATGGCGCTACATCAAAACCGGGGGAATCGAGATATTCTTTTCCGTCCGGCAAACGTATTGTCAACGGAGCAAACTCGATATCCAGATCATTTCGCATCTCTAAAGTAGTGTCGCAAGAGCTATCCGCAATAAGTTTCATAGCATTTCCTCTTTCTTTATATAGCAAGACATATTTTTTTATCTATATACTTCTTGCAACCTTTATTTTTCCCATTACAAGTAACTACTATTATAGATTAGATTAACACAAAATACAATTGACTATTTTATCAAAATAGTTTTAATATTTGATTACTTCTTTTTGATTTGAAACTTCTTTTCGGTGCCACTTAAAATTCGTTTAATATTTTCTCGATGCATAAACACAACAAGCCCTCCCGCAACCAACGCCATTAAAACGATAGCTGTGTTATATCGAAACGCCAACACAAAGATTGGGAACGATAAAGCGGCAAAAACCGAGCTTAATGATATTATTTTGGAAAGAACAAACGTTAGCGCAAACACCGCAAGAATAACTACCGCTATGCTCCAATCAAAAAACAAAACGGTGAACAACGAAGTTAACACCCCTTTGCCTCCTTTGAAATCGAAAAACACGGGAAAACAATGCCCGATTATGCAAAACACAACCGAAAGCATAACGCCTTCGTTGCGAAGACCCAAAGGCCCACACAACATCATAGCTATATAACCCGAGAGAACCCCTTTTAAACCATCGACTAAAACGACAAGCCAAAAACCTCGAGCGCCAAACGTTCTGAGATAGTTTGTAAGGCCGGCGTTTTTGCTGCCGTAATCCCGCACATCTTGTTTGCTCATGAGCTTCGAGCTGAATATAGCTCCGTTAAGGCAACCCAAGAGATATGAAACGAGAGCTACAAGTAAAAAACTAAATAATGTTTGATCCATTTTTATGATTAATCCTTCCGCAGATCGAAAAATATGTTTCCGATTTTTCTAAAAAATACTTATATATAAAAACTTTCTAAATAAAATTATATTTTTATTATTTATATTTGTCAATCCTTCAAACACATGGTATACTTATGTTACAAAAATTTCAATCAAATTAAAAATGAGGTGTACAATATGGCAGTAGGAGATATCCTCTATCTTGCGATACCGTGTTATAACGAGGAAGAAGTTTTGCCCGAAACGCATAAACGCTTGAAAGATAAGATGGAAAATTTGATTAAACAAAAGCTTATCTCGAAAAATTCTCGGGTTGTTTTTATAGACGATGGTTCAACCGATGAGACATGGGAGCAGATAGAACATTACCACCGAGAAGACAACCTTTTTTCGGGGCTTAAACTTTCCAAAAACAGAGGGCATCAAAACGCATTGCTAGCCGGGCTTATGACCGCAAGGGAATATGCCGATGTTGTTATATCTATGGATAGCGATCTACAGGATGATATCGATGCAATAGATAAATTTCTTGAAGAATATTATGATGGGGCTGAAATTGTGTATGGCGTTCGTTCAAAACGCAAAAAGGATAGCATTTTCAAACGCTCTACCGCCGAAGCGTTTTATAAAATTATGAATATGTTTGGCGCAGAGGTTGTGTTTAACCATGCCGATTATCGTTTGATGAGCAAAAGAACGCTTGATGCTCTTGCGGAATACAAAGAGGTAAACCTGTTTTTAAGAGGACTTGTAACGCTTGTTGGTTTCCCGACTGCGGTTGTAGAATATGAACGAAACGAACGCTTTGCCGGGGAAAGCAAATATCCTCTCGGAAAGATGTTGTCGCTGGCGTTTGATGGCATAACGTCGTTTTCGATTAAACCGATTAGAATTATTACGGGGCTTGGTATAGCTATCTGCTTTGTAGCTCTCGCCGCTATTATCTACACCCTTCTTTCGATGATGATGGGTTATGTTGTTACGGGGTGGAGTTCAACGATGCTTTCTATCTGGCTAATCGGGGGAATTCAACTTTTGTCTTTAGGGGTTATCGGGGAATACATCGGCAAGATATACAACGAAACAAAGGGGCGCCCAAAGTTTATTATAGAACAGTTTATCAATAAAAAATAATCGAATTTAAGTATTATTGCTGGTTGATTAAACTATCGTTAAAAATATTATTTCTTAAAAGGTTTAAACTATTATGAATTTAAAAAAGTTTGAAGATATCCGAAAACAACAGTATCACTTAACTGAAAAATTCGCCTATCTCGACACCTCGACAACGGGGCTAATTTCGAAAAACAGCAAATCTGCTATCGACGATTATATCGACGACCGATACAACAACGCAATGAATTCGCTAGGCGTTGTCGAAAGTTGGGACTATGCGGATAGTTTTCGAAAAACGGTTGCAAAGATGTTTAACGCCGAAAGTGAAGAGATCTTTTTTGGCGCAAACTGTTCCGATATGTTCAATCTGTTTGTTGGGGGAATCGAGACAAAAGACGGCGCAAACGTCGTTGTTTCGGGGCTAACTTTTCCTTCAACGCCATATAGTTGGGCAAACAAGATAGGGGAACAAAACGTTAGGATAGCGCCCGCCGAAAACGGACAAGTTAAAGCCGAAAGCCTTTTTGAGCTTTGCGATCAAAACACCGTTGCTATCTCGCTTTGCCTTGTTGAAAACACATCGGGATTTCGCCACGATATCGAAACGATAAGCAGATTTTGTGAACAAAAAGGGATCTACCTTGTTCTCGACATAACCCAATGTATCGGTGCAATCGAAATCGACGTTAAAAAAACCCCGATTGATTTTATAACAACCAGTTCTTATAAATGGTTGGGGGGTGTGTTTGGGGTTGGATTTTCTTATATCTCAAACAAAATACTAGCCGATGTTTCGCCCACCCACGTTGGCTGGGTTGGCAACAAACAACGGTTTAAACATCGTCCGCTTAAGTTCGACCTTAGCGACACTGCGGAAAAATTCGAATGCGGAAACCTTAACTGGTTGGGGCTTAAAGGGATAGAACAATCTATCAAAATATACTTAGACCTTGGGAAAAGCGATGTCGAAAGCTATATTCTTTCGCTAACCGACTATCTTTTGGAAAAAGCGGAAACCACCGAAAACGTCGGTGTTGTCGGTCCGTTTGATCCAAAAAACCGCTCCGGCATATCGTTTGTAACCTATCCTTCAACGTTTGAACTCACCAATCAAAAACTAGAGGAAAACGGAATACGAGCGCACTGCACATCAGATACAAGTATGCGAGTGGCGTTGCATTTTTATAACAACAAAAGCGATGTCGATAAACTTTTTGAATTTTTAAATTCGCTTAATTAAAAAAATTTAACAAAACATTTATTTTAAAATTTATCGCCGACCGTTAAACAGCCTATATTGTGGCTTTTGTTATACGGTCGGTTTTTGTTATGCGTTAAAGAGGTTGCGTTAAATAAAATTAATAGGCTAATATAATATTTGTCGGTATAGTTTAATCGGCTAAAAACCTTAGGGCTTTTAAGTTGGCTCTTTTTTTGTTATAATAATTTATGAAACATCAAAGTTCTGCATATTTGTGGATATTACGACAATAGTTTAAGTTGACACAAAAAAACTATAATGCAGAATGAAGGGAAAATTATAATGGTTAAAATTATTACGGATTCATCTACACTATATTCAATCGAGGAATCAAGCAAACTCGGGTTCAAAGCAATTCCTTTGAGCATAAGTATTGGCGATTGGGATTTTCGAGATTTGGAAGTAGATGTGAATAATTTTTATAAAAAAATTGCCGAAGGCTTTGTTCCAAAATCTTCGCAACCTCCAATCGGAGACGTTGTTGACGCTTATGAAGAATATCCGGATGATGAGATAATCAATATAACGATGGCAGACGGATTGTCGGGGACCTATCAAACAGCTTGTTCCGCAAAAACGATGGTGGAAAACAGCGATAATATAACCGTGTTCAACAGCAGAACGCTATGCGGCCCCCATCGCTATATCGTAGATCAAGCAGTTAAAATGTCAAAGCTTGGCGAAAGCAAAAAAGCAATAATGGAGCAGATCGAAAAAACAGCAAACAGCGTAGTTTCTTTTTTGATTCCGCAAGATTTTTCTTATTTAAAAAGGGGCGGAAGGTTAACCCCGCTAGCGGCTACTTTCGGAGGGATTTTGAACCTAAAACCGATTATGAAACAAACCCCCGACGGCAAACAACTAGACAAAGTGAGCGTTAAAAGGACGCTTTCAAAAGCTGTTGATTTCATAATAGCAAGTATTGAAAAGTTGTCTATTAATGAAAATCACATTATATACATCAGCCATGCAAACGCTATAGACGATGCAAACACCGCAAAATCGATGTTTGAAACTATTTTTCCAAAAGCAGAGATACAAACATTTAATCTAAGCCCCGCTTTTATAACTCAGGGCGGCCCGGCTTGCCTTGCTATCCAATTTGTTGAAAAACAAGCAGCGATATAGCGAGAATAATAGCGGGTGATATTATATTGGATTATATAGTTCAGCGTTTTAATTGATCATAAAAAAATAAAAAAGCAAGCCACTTGAATTTTGTTCAAGCGGCTTGTTTTTTTGGCGGAGGAGGAGGGATTCGAACCCTCGTGGAGTTGCCCCCAAATGGTTTTCAAGACCACCGCGTTATGACCACTTCGCTACCCCTCCGAATGTTAACGACAAGTCATATCGTGCCTTAAAATTATATCACATAACAA
>CAYJKJ010000013.1:34557-81962 GCA_964370715.1 uncultured Faecalibacterium sp. | reverse complement strand
AACAGTCCGGTGGACTGTTTTAACCGGCGTGGCTTTTCCGCAGAAAAGCGAATCCACATTTGTCTGTGATTATTATTTTCAACCCTTTGATTTTTGATTGTTGTATGAAAGTTTTAACTGTTTCATATGTAAAAGCAATCTCTTATATTCGGAAAAAATTTTACTATACACTTCTTCTACAGGTTGCGAAATTGTATCAAGAGTTTGTTGTAGCTCTGCGTTGTTTTCGGCTATGAGTTCAACTATGCCCACATCAATTTGATTTTGTTCAGCCATTTCACGAAGAATCGAAATAGTTTTTGCCCAATCATATTTTCCTTTATAGCTGCGTTTGCTTATTAGAGCGCTAGCAATATCCGCTATCGCAACAATTCGCATTTCAACAGTAAGATCTTTTGCGGTTAACCCTTTTGGATATCCGCTACCATCAAGTTTTTCATGATGATTTATCGCATAATCAATTACATCTTGATCGAATAAACCTTCTAAAATCTCTTCGGTATAAGAAGAATGTGTGCGCATAATTATCAGCTTATCGTTATCTAGTTTGCCGGCAAACTCTAAGATGGTTTCGGGTATAGCAATTTTGCCAACATCATGCAACAGCGCACTATAATATAGCTTTTCCAACGTTTCTTTCGACAGGTTTAGTTTTTCACCCAAAAATACGCTTATCGTAGTAGTGTTTACCGAATGGAGCATTGTGACGGGGCTTTTAAACTCCATAGAATATATTATCATCTTTAAATATCTAATTAGATCCTCGGTTGTTAAGTTAAGAGAATCAACCATTTTATTTGACCAATTGGTTGCATCTGTATTAAAGCTATATTCATTTAGCTTGTTGCTATCAAGAAGTTTCCTAAAAGCTTTAACATATTTTTGGTCGATATGGTCAGATTTTATTAGATTAGAGTAGAACGTTTCAAAAGAATCTGTTTTCAAATAGCCAACATCGACTTGGTCGGCTAGGTTTATAAGTTGTGCATATGCGGTGACCATTGGGTCAACGTTGGTTAACATCCCTATAGGAGAATGGTGATATAAAATCGCCTCACAGTAGTCGGTAATGGGGGTTAAGTATTTAAGAAAAAGATATCCATAGACCGAATGTTCATCTGCGTCGGCAGTCTCAAACTTTAAAATATTGTTTATGTCTTCGGTCTTATATGCTCCAATATCGTGGAATATACTCATAAGGTAAAGAGTTGAAGGTTTGAAGATATAGCCGTCGTGGAGGTGTTCAGCAATTTTTGAGGCAATATAGGCTACTCGCTCGCCATGACTGATAAGTCTTTCGTCAAAAAAGCGCAAAGCCTTTGAGCATAAAAGCACTATTTTATTTCCACATTTAAGTGTCGACATAATTCGTAGTTCCTTAAAAAGTTAATATTTCACAACTGCTTTATGCGTTGGAATAAAACAAGTATAACACAGATATTCAGGAAAATTAAATAGATTTTATTAATGATTTATATACACGGGGGAGATAGTTTCTTATATTGTCATTGTATTTTTAATATAAATATTATAAAATGAGAATATAAGACCATGAACACGATGATTTTGCCTAAAATGGAGAACCACTGTGGCAAAAAGAGGTGTCGATGTTGTTAAATAACAAAAAATAAGAGCTTGTTATATTGTCCCAAATGATGTTAATAAATGTTTAATAAGTTCAAGAGAAGTTGAAACTTTTTTGACAGAAAAAGCGATTGTCGATCAACTTATAGAAAACAGCGAAATATCAAAACCACAAAAGGCAATATGTTGATTGTGTTATATTTTGAAAGTTTAAGGGAATAGAAATAGATGAAACTTGTTTTACAAAACAATTCGGGAATAGCTATTTATCAACAGATCGTTGAAGAAATTAAAAAGCAAATTTTGTCGGGCAAGCTTTCCCCCGGGGAAAAACTTCCGACCGTTCGAGAACTTGCCGGGCGAATGGATATAGCAAACGGAACTATTAAACACGCATATGACGAACTTGAGGCGATGCAACTTATCGAGATGATACAAGGCAAGGGGACCTTTGTTTGCGATATCCAAAGCCCCGAGATAACTTCAAGAAAAGAAAGCGCGCTAAATGCAATTGAGGATATGCTAGACAAGCTTGAAGCGCTTGGCTTTTCCTCTAAAGATGCAGGGTTTTTTATAAATCTTAAATTGAACGAAAGGGAATATCCCGAAGATTTAATTAAAGTTTTGATAATAGATTGTAATCCCGAAACGCTTGAGATGATGGAACGGCAGATTTTGCATGGCGTAAAGATCGATATATACAAGCTTTCGCTCAACGATTTTATGCGCAACCCATACACTTTAGATGAGGAATTTTCCTTTATCGTCACAACTCCTACCCATGTTAATTTTCTTGAACGGTTTGTTGCAGATACAAAAAAAATCCTTCTCGTAGTGCCAACCCCAAGTTTCAGAACTATCTCAACCCTTTCCAAGATAACGACAGAAAGGGCGATAATAATAGCTAGCAAGAGTTATCGTTTTTTCGAGATTGTTGAAAGCGGTTGTCGCAAAATCCATGGGCAGACTGTCGACATAAAATCATATATGTTTGGAAACTTTGCACGACAAAAGAGTGTTTTTGAATCAGCAGGGGTTTTAATTTTGCCACCAAACTATCTGAAATATTGCGATATAAATGAACAGAAGGCTATAAAGGATTTTGGTAAAACAAAAACCGTTGTCATGTATGAATATGGTGTAGACGATGGGTCGTTGCTTTACCTTAAAAACAAGATAGCTACGGAAAAAGCAAAACTTAATTTGGGTTAGAAGATATTTGCCAGAAATTGATTGAATAAAAGGGGAAAACCGATGGATAGATTAACTTATGAAAATTTGAAAATCATTTGGGATTATATGCATTTAAATATGGAGCTTAGAAAAGCCGATTGTGTAGTTGGTTTTGGAAACTATAACGTTGATATAGCCTTCAGAGCAGCGGAACTTTATCATCAAAAGATTTCCTCAAAAGTGTTGTTTACAGGGGGATTGGGTCGCAACACAAACGATATTTGGACCAAAAGCGAAGCGGAGCGTTTTGCTGAAATAGCGATGGAACAGGGCGTTTTAAAGCAGGATATAATAATTGAAAACAAGTCGACTAATACCGCCGAAAACATATTGTTAACGAAAAGCAAGCTCAAGGAATTTGGGATTGATGTTAAAACGATGGTGGGTGTCCACCAGCCATTTATGGAGCGCAGAATATATGCGGCGCTAAAGGTGTATTGGGCGGAGGTCGATGCCGTTATAACCTCGCCTCAAACGACGATAGAACAGTATATCGAGAATTCAGCAAAACAAGGCCTTAGCGAAAAAACAGCTATCGAAGTTATCGTTGGGGATTTTCAAAGAATTGAAGTGTATGCAAAAAAAGGCTATCAAATCCCTCAAGATATACCGCCAAAAGCAAAAGAGGCTTTTGAAACTATGGTGGAACTCGGATATAACGGGCAGTTGGTCTAGCTAAAGGCTATTGCAATTTAAAAAGCAAAATAATATTTTTGCGAAAAATAAGTTTTTTTGTGGTATAATTAAAAGGTTGCTGAGTAGTTATAAACGAATTTGTTTTTGCTCGTGACGAAAAAAACATTTTTGTTTTAATAAAAGGAGCTAACTTGAAAAACATTAAAACTAAGCTAAGAGCGCAAAGAATTAACCATGCCGGTTTTTATAATAACATAAGTAGAATAGGGGCGTGGCTAACGAGATGAGACAGTTTGTATCTAAAATAGGGGTTGTTCCGATATATCTTATAGCGGTGTCGTTTATAGCTCTTGCCGCAGGTTTCAGCGATAATATTCTAGCAAACTACTTCAAAGACGCATACGATGCAACCGCAGTCCAACGTGGGTTTATAGAACTTCCCCGAGAACTTCCGGGGGTGTTGACGGTGTTTGTTGTTGCAATTCTCGCAAGATTTGGCGATATAAAAATAGCGGCGCTAGCGCAGTTTGTCGCTATGGTTGGGGTTGTTGTATTGGCGGTTTGGACGCCGGGATTTTACACAATGACCGCTGTTTTGTTCGTTTTTTCTATGGGTATACATATCTATCTTCCGATACAGGATAGCCTTGCGCTTTCGATTATGTCGAAAGAGAAAAAAGGAAACCTAGGTTCACACATCGGAAACGTCAAAGGGGTGCAGACGGCGTTTATGTTGGTTTCCTCCGTCGTTGTTTTTTTTGGATTTCGTTTTGGTTGGCTTTCGTTTAAAACCGAAATTAAATGGATTTTTATAATATCGGCGATTTGTTTTTTTGTTGCAACCGTTATACTGCTTTATCTTAACAGAAGGGTTAAAGCTTCGATTGTCGCAACTCCAAAACTTAAACTTAGAAAAAAATATACCTACTACTATGTTTTAGCTATCATGCATGGCGTGCAAAAACAAGTTGTTATAGTGTATGCTCCGTGGGTTGTGATAGAGATTTTAAATAGGGGAGCAGACACGATGTCGGTGTTGTTGATTCTCAGTTCGGTGGCGGGGATTTTCTTTATGCCGTTTTTGGGAAAATGCCTAGATAGGTTTGGCATACGCAAAATGCTGTATGCAGATGCTTGGTCGTTTATCCTAGTCTATCTTGCGTTCGCTTATATGACATACAATCTTTTTGTCGGCAATTTCTCAACGACGGGTATTGCGGCTATCATCACTTTTTTGATATTTATTATAGACAGAATGTCTAGCCAGATGGGGTTCATTAGAACGGTTTATCTTAACAGCATCGTTGAGGACAAAAACGAACTTATGGCGACGGTTTCGTTTGGGATGTCGCTTGATCATGTTGTTGCAATAACCTGTTCATATATAAGCGGTTTTGTTTGGGTGACGCTAGGACCACATTATATATTTATTTTCGCCGCCTTTTTATCGCTTTTAAATCTTTTGATAGCTAAAATTGCCCCGATTAAAGAGGGGAAACTCGGTTAAGACGTATTAAATTTTTTAATATAAACTCAAAAACAGCAAGCTAACCATTGGTGGGAAGCTTGCTGTTTTAGCAATAAAATTATTTAATAGCCAAACCTTTGCCAAGGTTTTTTGAATGATATACTCCGTCTTTAACGGCGAAATCTCCGTTTATCATAACGTGGGTTATTCCTTTGGGCGCTGCTTCGGGGTGGTCGCCTTGGTCGACCGTGTTTTTGTCGAACACGACGAGATCGGCAAAATATCCCGGTTTAATAAATCCTCGTTTTTCGATGTTGTATCGTGTTGCGGCGAGCCCTGTCATCTTGCATATCATCTTTCCTAACTCTTCTGCTTTGCCCTCTCGAGAAAGGCTTAAAAACTTAGGAAATGCCGAGAAACAAGCCGGATTTTGAATGCCGTTGTCGCAGATCCAAGCATCGGTCATATAGTTGACCTTATCGTGTCGACTTAGAGTGTTAATAATATGCTCGTTCATATATGAATACATTATAACGGTAGTGTCGGTTGGGCATTGTTCGGAAATTTTAAGATAAGTTTTAAGCTGCCCTAGCCCCAGTTCTTTTGATATATCGCTTATTCTTTTTCCGTGATAGTGGCTATATTCGTTCCCCGCCCACGAAATTTCTATATCTTCAAAACCGAACCCTAGCAATTTTTTTGTTGCGAATATTTCAATGTTTAATCTAATGTTAGACAGCAAACTTTTTTTCTGTTTGTTTGTCGCTTTTTGATACCAAAGCGGCATAATAACATTAATAGTTGATGCTCCAAAATCAAAAGGATAGATGTCAAAAGATATGTCGGTTCCGCTGTTGTTGGCATCATCCAAAAGCTTTATAGATTCGTCAAGGGTTGACCAGGTGTTTCGCCCAACATAGATCATGTGGGATATATTTGTTTTAACCCCTACTTGTTTTGTTATCTCGACAACCTCGTCGATAGCTCGAAGATTATGCGGACGGCCAAAAAGCTCGGGGTATGCCATGCTAACCTTGCTGTTTGCCCTCGTGTGATAGGTGACGATTTTGCCATGTTTTTCAACAACCTTTGCAAGTCTTGCGATTTCGTCGCTTTTAGCGTACATACTGGGATTATACATTAGCCCAAACGAAAGACCGGCGGCGCCTGAACTTAACTCTTTGTCGATAGTTTGTTCCAACTGTTTGAAGTTGTCTTCGGTTAAAGGTTTGTCGCCAAGACCCAACATAGCGGTTCTAAGCGTTCCATGTCCACAAAGACAAACGATGTTAACGGGGGAGTGGTTATCTACCTCTTTGCTGAAGCCTTCAAAAGTTGTGACGTTTTGAAGGTTTTTGTTTTTGGCGAAAAACGCAAAGATATCGTCGTTTGCTTCGGTTTGTTTTCCGATGCCAAGGGTGGAAAATCCGCATTGACCGCCGATCATCGTCGTTATGCCCTGCATAACAAACGATCGACAATATCGGTCGGCTTGCGGCAAAACGGCGTAGAAGTCGTTGTGGGAATGGGTGTCGATAAAACCGGGAGCAAGACATTTTCCAAAAAGATCGATCTGTTCACCGTCGAAGTTTTCCGGAATGCTGTTTAAAACGTCGACGATCTGTTCTCCCTCGACAATAATATGAGCCATTCTGCTCACATCTTTTTCGCCATCAAAAAGAGTGGCGTTTTTTAATAGTATCGCCATATTTTTCCCCTTGTTAAAATAATATTCGATGTATTATGTATAAAAATAAGTATAAATGTATTTTATTAATATTTCAAGGATGAACAAGAATTTTATTTAATAAACTTTTTCGTATAAAATACTGTTTCTATCTTTTCCGACCTTTTTTACAGCGCCGACATGGTGCAAAACATTAAGCGCTATGCCGGCATTTTTAGTCGACATTTTTTGAAGCGTTGCAATATCTTTTGAGGTAAACTGCGTTGGAAGATGTTCCGGCAAAAAAATGGCGTAGTCTTTCGGGGAGTTTATCTCAATAACGTCCCAAAAATTTTGCGGAATTCGTTCGTTTCGGCTAGAACCTTTTTTTTGATCTTTGCTGTATCCATCGAGATTTCTATATTCAACTACATCGATAATTATAATGCTAAGCCTGAAATTTTTATCGGTTAAAAAAGGTTTTATTTTATAGAGTTCATAGAAACAATCAAGTAGTTTTCCGACCTTTGGGCTTTTTCGGGGCTTGGTAGTTTCGCCGCTTTCAACATCAATCCACACAAGATGTTTATTTTTAACCAAAGGATAGACCAGGCGAACCGGTTTTATCTTTAAAAAACAACTAAGTTTCGAACGCAGAGCGTTAAAACTTCGAGTTTGAATCTCGATTATCTCGTTGTCGCCTACAATATCGGCATGGTATCGTTGGATCTTTATTTCATGTTTGGTTTCGTCCGGCTCGAAACAATGTTTCAAAACTCTATGCAACGTTTTTTCTCCAAGCCGTCCGATGGTGGCTTCGTTGTTGGTGGTGGATAAGCTGTGTTTAAGCGCTTGCTCAAATTTTTGTTTCATAAAATTAAAATAACTCATCGTTTCTTTTTTTTCAATATATCATGAGAACGACAAGGGTGTCAAATTAACTTTGTGATTTTTTTTATAAAAAACAACTTTAAAGTCTTTAACAAATTATGTTTATATGATATAATTGTGTTATAGTTTTAGCTATAATTTTATCGCTTATAAACATAATTTGTTGATATGTTCGAGAGGTGAAGATGAGTAGATTTTATATGTTTATTTGTATTGCGGTTTAGATATTTAATTAAAAATAAAAAAATTGATATATAAAAAAAAGGAGGAATAAAATGAGTAAGAAGGTTTTAGCATTCGATTTTGGGGCATCGAGCGGAAGAGCTATGCTTGCAACGTATGAAAACGGCAAAATCACAATGGAGGATATCCACCGTTTTTCAAACGACCCTGTTTCGTTGAACGGAACGTTGTATTGGGACACATTGAGATTGATGTTTGAAATCAAAGAAAGTATTAAAAAAGCATCCGTTAAAGGTGGGTTCGACTGCATTGGTATCGACACTTGGGGGGTTGATTTTGGGCTTTTGGATAGCAAAGGAAATCTAGTTCAAAACCCTGTTCACTACCGTGACGGACGCAACGACGGAATGATGGAAGAGGTCTTTAAGATTATCCCTTCGAACGATCTTTATGCAGCAACAGGGATACAGTTTATGCAGTTCAACACGATCTTCCAACTATATTCCCTTAAGAAATATTATCCGGAAATTCTAGAAAGAGCAAAAAAACTGTTGTTTACCCCCGATTTGTTTGCATATTTTTTGACCGGTCAAGCGAAAACGGAATACACCATTGCTTCGACTAGCCAACTGCTTGATGCAAAAAAACGTGATTGGGATTTTGATATCATCAATAAACTGGGATTGCCGGAGGATATTTTCCAACCGATTTCCAAACCAGGCGAAATGTATGGCAACCTTTCGGAAAGCATCTGCGCTGAACTGGGCGTTGAACCTGTTCCGGTTGTTATGTGTGCGAGCCACGACACCGCTTCGGCAGTTGCGGCAGTTCCGGCGACCGACAAAGATTTTATCTATGTGAGTTGCGGAACATGGAGCCTTTTCGGAACGGAACTTTCTGAACCGCTTTTAGATGAAAAAGCTTTTAACTATAACTTCACAAACGAAGGCGGAATTGAAGGCTCTATTAGATATCTTAAAAACATAATGGGGCTTTGGTTAATTCAAGAATCGAGAAGATTTTGGAACAGGGGCGGAAAAGATCTTTCGTATGCAGATCTAGAAAAACAAGCTCTTGCAACAACTCCGTTTAAATCTTTTATAGATACCGACTACATCGACTTTATGAAACCGGGTGACCTTCCAAACAAAGTCGCAAAGTTTTGCGAAAGAACCGGACAGGAAGTTCCGTCTTCGGTCGGAGAAACTATGCGTTGCATCTATGAAAGTTTGGCGCTTAAATATCGTTTGACATTTGATCAAATCAAGGATTGTTCCGAAAAAGATTTCGCTAAAATCCATATTGTGGGTGGGGGAACAAAAGACGGCCTACTATGCCAAATGGCTTCAAACGCTTGCGCTGTTCCCGTTGTTGCAGGACCAAAAGAAGCGACGGTTCTCGGAAACATAGCGGTTCAACTTGTTGCAACCGGCGAGATAGAAAACTGCTATGAAGCAAGAAAAGTTGTTGCGAATTCCGAAGAAACAAAAGAATTTTTCCCAACAGATGTTGAACTTTGGGAAGCGGCATACCAACGCTACAAAAAAATCGTTTCAAAATAACGATAGGGGATATAGGGGATAAAAAAACAACAATAATGGCAATGTGAAAAAAACATTTTTCACATTGCCATTAACGTTTTGTGTAGTTAAACGTGTGTTAACAGATTAAAAACTTTCTACCGCACATTTTTGTACCGGTAAGCAGTTTTTATAGTTATCAAGGAATTTTTTGAACATCTCAATTTCGCTTTGTTCGGGTTGCGCTGTTTTAATTTTTGCGTTGTTGTAAACTTCGCTGTTTAAAAATTCGCTAAGGCTTTTTTTGCCGTCTTGTTTCATGAATGCGGCAAGAAGCGCAATACCATAAGCTCCGCCTTCTCCGGCGCTTTCCATAATCGAAACCGCCGCATTTGATGCCGCCGCCATCGCAACAGAGCCAAAAGGAGCTTTGAAAAATCCGCCATGTCCCATCAACTTGCTAAGCGTGACGCCCTCTTTTTCAAACAATATATCGAAACCGATTTTAAGCGTTGCAACGGTTGAATATATCTGCGCTTTCGACATCGTTGTAAAATTGAAATCAGCTTCGGGTTTTCTCATCAAAAGCGGTCGGCCTTCGCTAAGGGCGGTTAGATGTTCCCCCGAAAGATAGTTGTAGTTTAATATTCCGCTATAGTCTATCTCTTCGCTTGCCGATTCAAACATAATATCCAACACTTTGTAGGGGTTGATATCAACGCCGATTTTTTTTGCGAACTGGGAAAAAACTTTTGCCCAAGAGTTGATATCGGAACTGCAGTTGTTGCAATGCACCATCGCTACATCAAACCCATCGGGGGTGGTTACGATATCGAGTTCTTTATAATAGGCTGAAAGAGGTTTGTCCAAAACAACCATCGCAAAGATCGAAGTTCCGGCAGACACATTGCCGGTTAAAACTTCGATGCTGTTGGTTGCAACCATTCCGGTTCCGGCATCGCCTTCGGGAGGACAAAGCGGGATGTTTGAAGAAAGTTCGCTATCAAGCATAGCTGCGCCCTCTTCGGTAAGCTTTCCTGCGCATTCCCCCGCAACCATAACTTTTGGGAATATCTCTCTCAATGAATAGCTTAAACCTTTTTTTGATAAAGCATTGTCGAACTTTTCGACCATCTGTTGGTTATAGTCTTTGTTGGCGGTGTCTATTGGGAACATTCCCGAAGCATCGCCAACCCCCAAAACAAATTCACCCGTTAGTTTGTAATGGAGATAACAAGAAAGCGTCATAACTTTTTTTATTTTTGAAATATGTTGTTCGCCGTTTAAGATAGCTTGATAAAGATGGGCGGCGCTCCAACGCTGGGGAACGTTGAATCGGAACAGCTCCGAAAGTTCGTTTGCCGCATTCTCGGTCATCGTGTTGCGCCAAGTTCTAAACGGAACGAGAAGCTTTGAATTTTCGTCGAGCGCTATATACCCATGCATCATTGCCGAGATACCAATCGCCCCATACGTTGTTGGAACAACCGAATATTTTTCGAAGATATCATTTTTCAAATTTTGATATGCTTGCTTTAATCCGTTATGAACCTCGTCAAGAGAATATGTCCAAATTCCGTCGACAAGCTGGTTTTCCCAAATATATTTTCCAACCGCTATTGGTTGGTTTTTGTTGTCGATGAGAACAAGTTTTATAGTGGTCGAGCCTAGCTCTATACCGAGAAACGTTTCGCCCGATTGGATTATTTTTTTGTAGTCTGACATAACGTTTGACCATTCCTTTTATTGTTATAATACAAATCGCTGTGGAGGGTAGCGATACCCTCCACGGCGATTTTTTCAGTTTAAAGTTATTTAACTCTATGCTTAATTTATAGGCAAAGATTATTTATAAAGCGCACCATAGTTGTCGCAAGCACGATAGTCTTGGCCTTCTTTATCCATGCCGAAAGCGCTCCAGCAAGATGGGCGGAAGATATCTGTTTGTTCAACGTTGTGCATACTAACAGGGATTCGGAGCATCGAGCACATTGTTATGATGTCGGCGCCGATGTGGCCATGGCTAATTGCGCCGTGGTTAGCGCCCCAGTTGTTCATAACGTCATATGCGGAAGCAAATGCGCCTTCGCCTGTTGTGCGAGGAACGAACCATGTGCAAGGCCATGTGTAGTTGGTTATGTTCCAGATTTTATCCGAAACATCTTCGGGTAGTTTAATCGTCCAACCTTCAGCGATTTGAACAACAGGGCCGATACCTTTAACTAGATTTAAGCGAATCATCGTTACCGGCATCTCGGCGTTTGTTAAAAATCTTGAAGAATAACCGCCGCCACGGAAATAACCAAATTCAGCAGCAGACCATTCTGTTGCATCGGTGATAGCTTTCATATCTTTTTCGTTGACGTCATACCAAGGTTTAATGCAGTTGTTTCCGTCGGCGTCAACCGCCGCTCCGCTACCGTCAAGGCAAGCCGCTCCGCTGTTGATAAGATGGATAAATCCGCCGTTTTCTTTAGCGATACCGGTTAGTTCAAAGCCGGTTTCGGCTTTAACAGCTTCAGGGCTCCAGTAGGTGCGAACATCAGCAAAGATTTGGGGTTTATTTGTTAGAAGCTTCATGAATAGCATACTAATGCCGTTTAAAACATCGTTTTCAGTTGCGAGAACATAAGGTTCACGAACGCCGTTCCAGTCGAACGAGGTGTTGAGAATAGCTTCGGGGAAGTCTGCGTTTGGATAGAAGTCTGTCCATTGGCGTTGACCTTGGAAGCCGGCGGCGATTGCGTTGTGTCCTAGTCTTTCTTCTTCGCATCCGTCGGGAAGGTTGCTGTTGCCGTTCATTAAATCTTTAATGATACACGCCATTTTAACAACGAATTCCCAATCCTTTTCGCTACCTTCAGCATCTTTTTGTAGCTCAACAGGGTTAACGTTGATGCCTTCTTTGCAGTTTTCTTTTACCCAAGCAAGAGCTTTTTCATATTCTTTTTGATCATAGATGCCTTCCGACATACGGCGAATAACTTCGGTTTCGTCGACCGATTCCATACGCATTCCCAAATAGTCTTGCAAAAATTCGCTGTCGATTATCGAGCCGGCAATACCCATGCAAACCGAACCGATTTGTAGGTATGATTTGCCTCGCATTGTAGCAACCGCAACAGCGGAACGACCAAAGCGCAATAGTTTTTCACGAACGTCTACGGGGATTTCGGTGTCGTCTGCTTGTTTAACGTCATGCCCATAGATGCCAAAAGCAGGCAAGCCTTTTTGTGCGTGTGCCGAAAGAACGGCAGCTAGATAAACTGCGCCGGGTCTTGCAGTTCCGTTGAAGCCCCAAACACCTTTGATTGTGGTTTTTTCCATATCCATCGTTTCGGTTCCGTAGCACCAGCAGGGTGTAACGGTAAGCGTTATTTCAACGCCCTCACGTTTGAACTTTTCTGCGCAAGCTGCAGATTCAGCAACACGGCTGATTGTTGTGTCTGCGATAACAACTTTAACGGGTTCGCCGTTTGAATATTTCAAGTTGTCGGTAAAAAGTTTTGCGGCAGATTTCGCCATGTTCATCGTTTGTTCTTCAAGACTGCCCCTAACGTCCAACACACCGCGTCGTCCGTCTATTGTAGGGCGAATTCCGATTACAGGGTATCCACCAATCAATCTGTTTTTGCTCATGTTTATATCCTCCGTTTAAAATAAATTAATTTTTTTTAACAATTGGGTGTAAAGATATCTATTTTTATCTTTGATTTTATAATTATACTATTGATTTTGTTATAATTCTTGTTATATAATTAAAAAAAACATAACGATATTGAGGTTTTGCGATGAGATTTTTAGCCGCACATGAAAATTCAAACAGGGGGAGCTTTAGTTTTCCTTATGAATTGTATAATATAGATGTGTCCCACCCACGTTATCAAATGCCTTTTCATTGGCATGTAGATTGCGAGATAATTCGAATTGAAAGCGGGGAGCTTTCTTTAACGCTTAATGACAGCAAGATTAATTTAAAACAAGGTGACGCTGTTTTTGTTCCGAGCGGAATAATTCATGGAGCGATTCCGACCAACTGCAGATATCAATGCGTGGTGTTTTCGTTCGAAAAGATAGCGCAGATTAACATGACCCGATTTAGGGAATATGAAGATGCATTGGGACACAGCGATTATCTGCCGCCGGTTATAGGCCAAAGCGAATTAATTGACCGATTGTTTGTTGCGATGGAGAAGCAGTATCAAGGCTATGAATTTGTGGTTCAAGGGGCGATACTACAGTTGATAGGGGAGTTGATATCTCAAAAAAAACAAAACGGAGTTCAACAAACATTTAACGGCGACAGCAGGCGGATAAACAAGATAAAGGATGTGTTGCGTTTAATTCGAAGGGATTATGCAAAATCGCTAACCCTCGAGATGTTCGCCGATGTAGCGGGGCTTAACTATCAATATCTTTGCAAATCGTTTAAAAGAATAACCGGAAGAACCCCGATAGACTATCTCAACTACTATCGAATAGAATGTGCGGCAGAGCTGCTTCAAGCGGACGAATTAAACGTGACCGACGTTGCTTTAAGTTGCGGATTTAACGATCTTAGCTATTTTATAAAGATGTTTAAACGGCAAAAGGGGGTGTCTCCAAGGGCGTTTAAAAAAAGCATTATGCATCAAAATTAGCTGGTATTATTTTTTCTTTTTTGTTTAACTGAGGGTTTAGTCAGGTCGAAACTATTCGAAACAAAACGCTTTATCTCGTCGTCGCCGATTGTGCCGTCCAGTATGACCGAAATCCAATGTTGTTTGTTCATGTGGTAGCCCGGAACAACGGCTTTATACATCTGTTTCAAAAGATCCGCCATCATAGGTTCGGCTTTCAAGTTAACAAAAGTTACGTCATCTTTTGTGTAGACAAGGGCAAATATCTTTTTGTTTGAACGGTGTCTTATAACCGAATAGTTGAGTTTGCTTTTAAACGGAAAATCTTGATAAACATTATTAAAAGAAAGACACATTTCGATAATTTCGGATTTTAAAGTCAAGATTTATTCCTTTCATTTGTAATTTTCATACTATTCGTTAACGATAACTATCACCTTTGCCGGCATACAAACGGCGTTTTCATAAGGGTTTTTTATATATCCAAATCCTTCGCAAAGATGATCGGGACAGACCGAATCAACAAATCTTATTGCACCGCTTGAAACCTCGAGGGTGACGGGATAGTCGGCTTCAAAGTTGTGGGTTTTGTTTTTTGAAAGATCAATCGATTTCAAAAGTTCACCGTTGTAGTAGACATCGGCAACAGCACCCGAAGCTTCCCCAAGATTCAACATGAGAACGACTGCGAATGAAATCGCTAATACAGCTATTATAATAATAATTTCAAATTTTTTAATTTTCATGATGTTATTATAACATAAAGTATGATACAATTTAAGAAAAAAAGCGGAATAAAATTTTAATTTTATAACAAAAACTTTTTTTGATTTTTATTAAACAACACTAAATAATTGAAGTTTGGAGCAAAAAGCAATGGGTGAAGTTATGAACGTTAAAGACTATATTATCAAAAATCTTGATAACATTAAAAGGGATTGCAAAAGGCTTATCGATATAAAAAGCGTTAAAGATACCCCAAAAGAGGGCGCACCGTTTGGGGAGGGGATTCGAAATGTTCAACTTGAAGCTATTAAGATGTGCGAACAACTGGGATTCGAAACGGTTGATCTTGATAACGGCATCGTGTCGTATGCGCATTTTGGGCCGAGCGACAGATTTATTGGAATGGCTTCACATCTAGACGTTGTGCCGGCTATCGATGGTTGGGACACGCCCCCCTATTGTTGCACAGAGAAAGAGGGTTATCTTGTCGGCAGAGGAGCGTATGACAACAAAATTCCGTTTGTGCTAACTGCATATGCGGCGAAATATTTTAAAGACAACGAAATACCGCTTAAATATGGATTTAGAATTTTCATGGGAACCGATGAAGAAAGCGGAATGACCGATATAAAACATTATATGGAAAACTATCAAAACCCTGTGTTTTCGTTTACTCCGGATCATAAGTTTCCGGTTTGCCATGGCGAAAAGGGGCGGTATGAAACAAATGTTGTTTCAAAAAAATTGCTAGACCGTGCGGTTATATCGCTAGAGGGGGGCAACGCCTCCAACGCCGTTGCCGACCGTTGCAAAGCGCATATTAAGAAAGAGTTTGCAAAACAAGTTGTCGAGGCGCTAACCGGCAACAGCTATCTTTCATATCAAGAGGGGAAAGACGATATAGCAGTTATTGCTTCGGGAGCCTCGCAACACGCAAGCACCCCACATGGCTCGGTTAATGCAAACTTTGTTATGACAGAGCTTTTGCTTAAAAGCGGAATATTAAAAGGAGAGGAGAAATCCGCAGTCGAGTTTATTAACCAAGCTCTTGGTTCGCTGGATGGTGAGTTTTTTAATATTCAATCAAATGATGGAATATTCACACCGCTAACTATTATCGGCGGTATGCTTAATATAACCGATGACAGCTATGTTTTAAACCTAGACAGCAGATATCCAAGCTCGATTACCTCAAAAGAGATATCGAACAACATTAAAAACAAAGCGCTTGAATATGGTTTTTCAATAGGAGAAACAGAGGATATGCCGACCCATTTAATATCAGCACAAAACCCGGCTATCGAAGCGCTTATGAAAAGCTATAAAGAGGTGACAGGGTATGACGAAAAACCATATGTAATGGCGGGCGGAACGTATGCAAGGGTTATGCCCAACGCAGTGTCGTTTGGGATAATGTTCGAGAACCGAAAAAAAGCCGAATGGGCAGGAACTCCGCATATGAAAGATGAAGCGGTTCCGATATCGGATATTATCGATGCAACCGAGATATTTATAAAAGCCTTATCAGAGCTTCAATCGGTTGATTTTTAATAATATTGTTTGTTATTACAATATTATTAAATTTTGTTGTTTATAAAACAATTAAAACTAATCAACAATAGGCTTTTGATTAGAGCAAAAAAAAAGATAATAAAAAAAATTAGATTATTTTTGAGAAAATTAACACAAGCGGCTTTTTTTGTGTTATAATATCAAGTACATTTAATTTAAAATAAAAAATATCAAAAACATAGAGGAGAAAAAATAATGAAAACTCTTTTAAGAACTATGCCGCTTTTGGCGGTGCTTTGTGTGGCGGTGTTTGTGTTCCCAAACCAAGCGTCGGCTTTGGATGTTAAGATTGGTCAACACGGCATAAACAATGCTCATAATACACCTCCTAACGATCCTTCTGCAAATATTTTGTTTTCGGGTGACACCTTAACCTTGGAGAATGCGTATATAGTGCTTAATGACGCCCCTAAAAGTATAGAGGTAAAAGAGGTAGCCGGTGATCCCACAGATAAACTAAATATTGTTCTTATAGGAAACAACAGAATCGAAGCTAGAGGCTTGGAGGTAAGTGAAGGAGTTAGAGAAGGCCATCTGGGATTTTCATCTGAAGTCGATTTGATTTTTTCCGGTTCCGGTTCTTTGACAATAACCTCTGCAAAGGGTACCGGAATTGAGGGAATGAATGGCGCCGACATAAACGTAATTGTTAACGGCGGAAGTCTTTCTGTGTCAGGAAATACTGAAGATCCAACCGGAACCGGAACGAGCGGCATCTTCGGAAATCTATTTGTAGGTGCCGGGGCGAAAAGCGTTTATGTTAGTGGCTCGAAAACTTCGGTGAGTGGAACTATCACCGAAGTGGGGAGAAGGCTTGCAACCAACCCCAATCCATATTCATATCCAAAAATTGAGGATCAACAAGCACCGGTAAACCGTGAGAATGTTGTGTTTCCAATGAACAGCAGCCTTTCCAATCCCTCATCGCTCACGTTCACTTTCGAGGGCGGATATTTCGCAAACTTCGAGGGGGTTTGGATACATGGCTATGCAGTTCCAAAATCAGCATACACCACAAGGGTGATAGACGGAGTGTTGTATATCTACCTTAATGAAGACTATCTCTACTATGTCTTGGGTCTTGCAAGGGGCGAAGAACATCTTATGCATGCAGTTTTCAGCAACGGATATGGAATAACAAAGTTCACCTATTAATTGAAATGTTCTAAGGCAGGTTCAGTAGATTTTGCGGACTGTAGCTTTTCAAAAAAGGACAAAATACATAAGGGGCTGTGACGAAACAATGTAGTTCGTCGCAGCCCCTTTTTTTAAGGTTAAAAAAGATGGATTTATATAGTTAATAGGTATATTTATATGCCGGATATTCGGTGTTATGAAGTTTGTGGGCAAAGTTATATATAAGCCAAATTAATCCGAGATATATAAAGAAAATAGATAAAATCAATGGGAGTATAACATCTTGCATAACGCCGTTTATGATATAATGCCGAATACCGATTAGATTAACCGTTATCATAAAAAGCAAAAAATTAACAGCTCCAAGCAACAAAAGCAATGCAATAAACAAAAATGAATACCGAGGCTTATTTGTGCTATATCCTATCTTTACAATCAACATAGTTACATAATACATAATCGGCACACAGATAATTATGATTGATTGAATTAACGGAGATGCCCAATCAACAGTTGGGATGATCTGGCCGTTTGTGAATACTAATGAAAATGTTAAAATTATAGTTTGCACCGCTATCTTATACTTGGTTAAAGCGTGCTGATCGACATAGCTATCCTGTTTATCCGTGTTTCTCATAATCATTCCCCCTAATTATGACGCAAACGTTTACCCTAAAAAGTTTTATGAATAATCTTAATAAAATTATTATGCAATAAAACATTATTCTAGTACATTAAACTAGATTGTTACAAATTATACACTCGTTTATAACTATTGTCAAATGATTTCTCAAAAAAAAGTGTATATTGCACAAAAAATTAACAACTATGGGATTAGTTGCCAGTGAAAAAATGCTTATTTGCTCGTCTTATTAACTTTTGCTTTTTCGATTATCGATAACAGCAAACCCCAAGCAGGGATAAGAAAGAGAAAAAATGCAAAAAACAAACTTGAAACTGGGGCGTTGATTGTCGACAACGGAAAACTTGAGGCTATCGACCAAGGGATTAACGGCGCAATTATAACCGATGTGTTTTCGATATATAAAGCAAGCTTTGAGCGGTCGGGTTCGATATCCTTGCAAAGCTGATGGGTCAACATAATCGAAAGCGTTTGGTTGCAAGCGACGGCAGAACTTAAAATAGATGTTACAACAACACTTCCAAAAATCGTTGTTTTTTCGCTTAGTGCAACGATATGTTTTTTTATGCTCTCAAGATAGTTTGTTCCTTCGAAAATCCCGGCATAACAACTGGAAAGGCAGACAACGACCAAGACCGACGACATCGAAACAATTCCGCCGCCGCCGATAAGCTCGGAAAGCTTGCTGTTTTCGGGAAAAAATCCAAACAGAGCGATGCTTGCGATTTCAGACCATTCTATCCCTTGAACAAAATGAATGATCGGAATACAGCTGATAATGCTTATCGCCATGTTTAGTTTAACGTTGAAACGAAGAATAGACAAAACAACAATTACCGCCGCCGGTATCAACACTAGAGGGTTAAGTGAAAAATTTTCGACAAATATCTCGCCTATATCGCTAGTTACGTTTGAAGCAGGAACGATAAACGAAATAACGGTATATAAAATTACGCTTATAACGGTTGGAACAAGAGAATTTTTAAGCATATTTTTAACGTTTTCATATATGTTTGTTTTGGTTAGTTCGCAAACGAGAAGGGCGCTAGACGACATGGGGGAGGCTCGGTCGCCATAATAGATGCCGGCAAATATTGCGCCGCCCGAAATTTGAGGCGGAATGCCCATTGCGTTTGACATGGTTATGCATATAACCCCAACCGTTGCCGCCGTTCCCATCGAAGTTCCCATAAGCATAGAAACAGCGGAGCATATCAAAAAGCTAGCTACTACCATTATATCGGGGGAGAAAACAAGGCTCGCATAGTATACAATAAAAGCGACAGTTCCTCCGGCTCGCCAAAAAGATGTCATGACTCCGATTAAAACAAAGATATAAAGAAGGTTCTTTATCGTGACTATCCCCGAGAACGACATTTTAATCATCGATTTAAAACTATATTTTTTAAAAAGCCCATAACCAAAAAACAAAATAAACCCAAAAATAAGCGGAATAGTTATGTTAATATTAACAGCAATGCAGATTAAAAGAGAAACAGAAAACAAGAAGAGCAACAAAAGTTCAAGCATAAATTACTTCCTAAATTTTATTAACATAATCTTTGCCTTACGGCAAAGCACACCAAGATATTATACATTATAATTATAAACGACACAACACCAAATAACCGTTGCTTTTGCTACATATTTTGTCAAAACACTTGAATCTATTCGCAAATGCGTATATAATTAACAAAAAGATAATGAGGGTTAAAAACGATTGGTTAGATGATACAGAACAACAGAAAGGTGTGGGTATAGAAATGAACTATATCTCGGTGTTGCAGGCGGCTGAAAAATGGGGGATTACAAAACGGAGGGTTCAAGAATATTGTTTAAAGGGAAGAATAGACGGAGCTGTTAAGGTTGGTTCGGTTTGGACGGTGCCGGAACAAGCGGAAAAACCGCTTGATCCTCGAAAGAATGAGGACGAATCCTGTTTGTTTGATAAATATTATGAGATGCACCGAGATGCAAAAACTCTTTTCCCCGGGACAATGGTGCTTGATGAATTTCGTTTTGGCAAAAAGACGATTGAACAGATGGCGGAAGAAATCGAAGACCCTGTTTTAAGGATTTGTTTTTTGGCAGAGGTTGAGGTTTTAAAAGGTAACTATAAAAAAGCATTAAGACATATTAATAAAGTTCCTAAAACGGGAACATTTGCGGTGACGGGTCTACATCTACGCTGGATATGCAACGGGGTTTTGCATGACCATCAATCCGCAAAAGAATGTTATATCGAGATGGAACAACTAAAGCAACAATATAAAAATGATGAAAAATCCACACAGATTGTCGAAATATTATGGTCTATATGGAATCTGTCGTTGTTTGAAAATTCGAATACACCTGAATATATTAAACAGGGGGAACTATCGAAAATCTATCCCGAATTTCGCATTTCAGCTTCCTACGCCTACACAAGGTATCTTCATAACAACCGAAGCTATTCGTTTCTAGCGGGATTTTGCGAGGGAACATCAAGCTATATGACGGATGGAACCTTTTTAATGAATGATCTTATTTATGGGATATTCAGGGCGATAGGCTATGTTGGAACAGGGGAGTTTGAAAAATCGAGAGAAATTTTATATGATATATACACCTCTGCGCTAAAATATGATTTTACAGCTATATTCATTCAATATTTGGTTTTCTTTGGCGGTCAAATGGAGATTATGCTTAAGCAATACTATCCGAAACATAGGAGGCTTTTGGCTGATAGATGGAAGATGTTTTTTGTTGTCCTCGACACGGCGAAGGGCAAAAACATTAAGAAAACAAGTTCCTACTATGAACCGATTCTAAGAGAACTCGAAGTTTTGATGTTGGTTCAACAAGGTTTCAGGCATAAGACGATAGCGGATATTATGCAGTTAAACGTTAACACGATAAGCAGTCTTGCGCAAAAGGCAAGAACAAAGGTTAAAAAGAATGATTATCAAAATATAATCGTGTTGGATAATTGGTTTAGATAACAATAGAATTTAATACAAAAATGAGGTTGCAAGTGTTTTTTGCAACCTCATTTTTAAAATTACAACGATAGTTTCTAAAGACCTAGAAAGCTTCTGGTAGCTTGGTTTTTGGGGTTTTTCAAAACCTGTTCCGGCGTTCCGGCTTCAACGATAACGCCGTCTGCCATGAATATAACCTTTGTAGCCGCTTCCATTGCAAACGCTATTTCGTGGGTGACGACCAACATCGTCATTTTTTCGCTAGCTAATTTTTTCATAATCTGCAAAACTTCCCCCGTTAAACGAGGGTCGAGGGAGCTTGTTGGCTCGTCGAACAACATGAGTTGAGGTTGTTTCATAAGCGCTCTTGCTATTGCAACACGTTGTTGTTGTCCGCCCGAAAGTCGGCTTGGATATTCGTCCGTTTTGTCCGAAAGCCCAACTTTTTCAAGGAGCTTTTGACATTTTTCTTTGGCATCCGAATTATCTTTAACTGTCATCTCGTAGGGTTTTATGAGGTTTTGCGCAACTGTGTAATGGGGAAAAAGATTAAATTGTTGGAAAACCATCCCCATTTTAGAATTTGCCTCTCGAAGGCTGGAGGGGCTTTTTGGTTTTCCGTTTTGAATATATTGTTCTCCAAGAAAACTAACCGAACCGCCGTCGACCTCTTCAAGGCCGATTAAACAGCGAAGCAATGTGCTTTTTCCGGAACCCGATTCGCCAAGTATCGCTATAACATCCCCTTGTTCAACCTCAAAAGACACCCCTTTTAAAACACCTAGGGTGTCGAAGTTTTTCACAAGACCCGAAACTTCCAATATGTTCATATATAGACTATGCTCCTTTTTTCTTAACTAGAGAGAATTAATATTCCATTCTTTTTTCGATTCGATTCATAACAAACGTTACCACCGCATTAAACACCAAATAGATAACCGCCGCAACGACAAAAGCAAATGTATCGCCCGTTGCATTAACGGTGGTTTTGGTGAAATGCAAGACTTCGGGAACCGAAACGGCATACATTAGCGATGTGTCTTTAACAAGCGTTATCGTTTCGTTTGACACCGACGGCATCGAAACACGGAGCATTTGAGGAATAACTATCCTTGTCATCGTCTGCCATTTAGAAAGCCCCAAAACATAGCTTGCTTCATATTGCCCTTTGGAAACTGCGAGAAGTCCGCCCCGGAAAATCTCGGCAAAATATGCGGAATAGTTTAATATAAACCCAACTATCGCAGCATTAAACCGTTGGAGAACAAGATATTCTCCGACAACCGGCAAAAACGGAAGCCCAAAATAGATAAACATAAGTTGAAGCATTAGCGGAGTGCTTCGCATTACATATATAAATGTTTTTGTTGCAACGCTTATTATCTTTATCTTGCTTTTAGCGAGCAGCATAACGATAAATCCTAGCGGAAGTGAAGCTAGAATTGTTATAAAAAATAAAAGCGTTGTGTTTCCTAGACCATCGCAAACCCTTGTGACGATGCTCCAAATATATGCAAAATCCATCGTTGCAGTTCCTTTTTAATGTTTTAGTTTCAGGGAAAAGTTGAGATAAAAGTTTAGATTTTTTCAATATACATAAACTGCGGACAGGCTTTAAAGCCTGCCCATTCAGTTGATGAAATCTATTATTTTTTTGAGTTTTATTAAGGTTAAACGTTTTTAGCTTAGAATATAACGGTGTCTGTTCCGAACCATTTTTCCGAAATCTCTGCCCATGTTCCGTCGTCTTTCATCTCGTTCAAAGCGCCGACAACTAGGTCATAAAGTTCTTGGTTATCTTTTTGGAAACCGATTCCGTATTCTTCCGGAACTAGTTTTTCTTCAAGAACGGTAAACGGAGAGTTGTTTTCTTTGATGTAGTAGTTGGCTGTTACAACGTCGATTGCTATTGCATCGATTCTACCGATGTCAAGGTCTTGAAGCAACGTTACATAATCTGCGCTTTGGATAACTTCGCCTAGTTCTGCAAAGATATCATCTTTTTGCAAAGCTTCTTCGCCCGAAGATCCGGTTTGAACGCCAACGATTTTGCCCGAAAGGTCGGCTTTTGCAGCGATTCCGCTGTCATCCTTAACAACCAAAACGATAGCGTTTTCAAGGTATCCATCGGTCATGAGCATATCTTCTTGACGTTGGGGAGTTATCGTCATGCCGTTCCAGATAGCGTCTACATTTCCTGCGTTGAGTTCGTTTTCTTTGTTTGCCCATTCAATCGGTTGAAGAACAAGTTCCATTCCGAGCCTTTCGCAAACTTCCGTTGCGATGTCGATGTCGTATCCTACGATATCGTTGTTTTCATCACGAAATCCCATTGGGGGGAAGCTGTCGTCTAGCCCTAGAACAAACTGAGTTTGTTCCGCTTCGGTTGATCCTGTGCAAGCTGTGAATAGGAGAAGCGCCGTTAATGTTACTGCCATTAGTTTTAATAGTGTTGATTTTTTCATAATATCTTTCCTCTTTTTTTAGTATGAATGTATTATACACTTTATTATTTTATCACGCTACTATGCTAAAGCGTTAAAATCAAGCGAAATGTGAATATATCGGGTAAATGCTGTTGTTTTTATTGTTTTTCGCATTTGTTTAGGTTTTTTTGAATTTTTTGTTCAAGAAACTCACCCGCAAGATATAGCGACCCACACACGATGATTCCGTCGTTATCGCTGTCTAGCGCTTTTTCAACGGCATCCGAAAGGGAACTTTCGACATTAGCGTTAACGTTATGTTTGCTTATAATGTAATTATATATATCTTCTTTTAATAAAGCTCTTGCATTATTAGGGGTTATTATATAGAAATCGTTTGATATTGAAACAAGATGGTCGATAATCTTTTCCCATTCTTTATCTTTTAATATACCGGTTACGATCGCAAAATTTTTGTTTTCAAAATGGCGTTTAACTGAATTGCAAAGGCTTTTTGCTCCCGAAACATTGTGGGCGCCGTCTAGGATAATTGTTTTGCCTTTCGTTTCAAACAGTTGAAAACGAGCATTCCACTGCGTTTGTAACAACCCATCCTTAATATCTTGTTCAGAAACCGAAAACTTTTGATTAGTTTCGTTTATTGTGGCTATCGTTTCGATAGCGATAGCGGCGTTTTGGAGCTGATGTTTTCCGATAAGGTTAATTTGATAAGCTGTGTTTTTGTATTCAAATTGTTGATAGTTTGTTGAATGAAAAAGATCGATGATTAAATCTTTGTCTACCGTCGTTATCTCTTGACCAACACTTTTAGCGTAGTCTATTATAAACTGCCGAGCCTTTTCGAAATCCCCCAAAACGACGCAAGACCCCGGCTTTATTATGCCAGCTTTTTCATATGCAATCTGTTTAAGGTCGTTTCCGAGAAAATCGGTGTGGTCGATAGAGATCGAGGTTATAACCGAGCAAAGAGGGCTTTTGATAATGTTGGTTGCATCAAATCTTCCGCCAAGACCCGTTTCAAGTATGACGATATCGCAGTTGTTTTTCTTAAAATATAAAAAAGCCGCCGCCGTTAGGATTTCAAATTCCGTTGGTTTATCGGTCAAAGTTTCGCAAATTTTTGTAATATCGGTTAAAAGCTCTACAAGCTTGATATCGGATATATCTTTTTTGTTAATTCGATATCTCTCGTTTAGTTCGACAAGATGAGGGGAGCTATAAAAGCCAACCTTGAACCCGGCTTCAGTGTAGACGCTTTCGAGAAAAGAGCAAACAGAGCCTTTGCCGTTTGTTCCGGCAACGTGGATAAAGTTTAAGCTGTCTTGTGGGTTGCCCAAAACGGAACAAAGCTTAATAACTCGTTCAAGACCCGGAACACTACCGGGTCTTGAACTGTTTTTTATTAAATCGTTAAGTTGCTGATATTTCATCTAGCTCTCCTTGATGCTCAAGAGGGAGGATTTTTTTGTTATAAACTCGTTTTGAAAGGAAGTATGAAACTAGAAGCGAAACAGCTTCCGAAATGACAAACGCAAACCAGACGAAATCTATCGTGAACAACAGTGAAAATAGATATGCTAGCGGGAGTATTGCAACAAGTTGGCGCATTATTGAGCTTATCAAAGAGGTTGTTCCAACGCCTAAACCTTCGGAAAACGTTCCACAGGTTATCGAGAACGCTGCCGGCATAAATCCTAGGCAGATTATGCGAAGCGCCGGAACGCCGATAGCTATCATCTCGTCGCTTGCGCTGAATATCATCAAAAGCTGTTTTGCGAACAAAAGGAAAACAAGGGTGAAAAGCGCTGCTATACAGACTGCCGAAATTCTAACAAGCTTTAAGATATAATCTATTCTTTGTTTGTTTTTTGCGCCAAAGTTATAGGCAACTATCGAAACAAACCCTTGCATCATTCCGAAGATTGGAAGAAAAACAAAACTTTGCAGTTTAAAATATATACCGAACATAGCAACGGCGGTGGTTGAATATCTTAATAAGATAATGTTCATACCCATCGTCATAACCGTTCCGACCATTTGGAGAACTATCGATGGAATGCCGACACGATAGATATCTTTAACCGTTGCAAAGTTCCATTTGAATTTTATAAGGTTAATTCTAAGATCTTTGTTTTTGAAATAGTTGAAACAAACAGCTATTGTGCAGGACGACATCTCGCCAATAACTGTTGCAATAGCCGCCCCCGTTATTCCATATGCAGGAATAACTCCGTCGATGCCGAAGATGAATATTGGGTCAAGAATGATGTTTGTTATTGCGCCCAAGCCTTGCGCCAACATACTGTATATAACAAGCCCCGTCGATTGGAGCTGTCTTTCCGACATAATTGTCATGAACATAAACGGGCTAAAGAGGGTAACTATCGTTAGATATTCCGTTCCCATTCCGATTATTTCGCTGTCATTTGAAAAAAGCGTGAAAAAATCACCTACAAAAAACAGCCCGAAAACTATAAATAGTATTGACGTTAACAGCGTTAACACCACCCCATGGGTAGCGGCGTTTGAGGCTTCTTTTGTGTTGCCCTCTCCGAGCCTTCTCGAAACGATAGAGTTCATACCGACCGCCGTTCCGATAGCAAAGGCTAGCCTTAGAACCTGAATCGGGAACGAGAGCGTTGTTGCGGTTAGGGCGTTTTCCGAAATCATCGAAACATATATGCCGTCTACAATGTTATAAAGCGACATCGTTAGCATCGAGATCATAAGCGGCAACGACATCGATATAAGAAGTTTGCCAACCGGCATATTGCCGAGTTTATTTGAATTACTACTCATTTGTTGTTTTTCCTTAAACTGTGATTTAATTATCTATGTTGTGGTTAATATGATACACTATATATTTTTAAAAGTATACGTTTTTTTGTGATGGGAATTTTAAATAAAAATTGAAGATTAAAGATGGCTAAAATTTGCCGCAAAAAACAGGTTATGACAAATCATTGATCTGTCATAACCTCTGTTAAAAGACCGCTTATCGATTAACCCCTCAACACTACATCGATAGATTTAAGCTTTTCAAGGCTTTCGGCGATTAATGTGTCTACAAGTTGATCGGTTAATGTTTTTGTTTTATCCCTTAGAACAAGGCTGTATGCTAAGCTTCGTTTGTTTTCTCCGATACCTTCTCCGGTGTAGATATCGAAAAGAGAGATAGTTTCAAGATATTGTTTGCAGGTTTCTTTGAGGATTTTTTCTATAGTTGCGCTCTCGATATCCCTGTCACAAACAAGCGCTAGGTCACGAGTTGTTGCCGGATATTTCGGCAGGTGTTTATATTTGTTTTCCGGGTTGCGGCATAAGAACAGTTTCTCAACATCTATTTGTGCTACAACTGAATGTGGCGCTGCGTCAAAGTTTTTGATAACGTCGGGGTGGATTTCGCCAATTGTTGCAACAGTTTCGCCAAAAACTTTTATGCTAGCCGCTCTTCCGGGGTGGTAATAGGGGCAGTCTTTTAAAGCTACATATTCCATATCATAGATAAATGCCGCTGCAAAAAGAGCGTTGACAATACCTTTGAGTTTGAAGAAATCGAGGTTGCCATATCCGCCGATTATTAGGTTTTTAGGTTCGTTCGGAAGCTTTTTGCTGTCGTCGTTTGCTATATATTCGGTTGCCATTTCGAAAATTCCGCAGTTTGCAGTTCTTGCGTTTTTGTTTCTCGAAAGCCCTTCAAGCATCGAAGGCAGAGCTGTTGTTCTCATGAGAGAGGTGTCCTCGCCGAACGGGTTGCTAATGACAACGGCTTTGCGAAGAGGGGAGTTTTCGGGGAGCAACAGAAGATCTAGCATCTTTGGGCTCATGAAAGAATAAGTGTTTATCTCAAACAGTCCGCAAGATATTGCGGTGGAAACCAGTTTTCGATCAAATCTTTGTCTTTCGGTCGGGCGAGCGGAAGCAATGCCGTCCATAACGGTCGATGGGATAACGTCGAAACCATATATTCTCGCTATTTCTTCCGCAAGGTCAGCCATTCCTTCAACATCGGCACGGAACGAAGGTGGCGTAACGGTTGTTTCGTCATCTGAAACGATAAATTCAAGAGATTTAAGGGTTTTTATCATGAAATCTTTTGAGATATCAGTTCCGAGCAGAGCGTTGATTTTATCCGGCTCAAGTTTAATAACCGGCATATCTTCGATAGTTCCTTTGATGTCGACCAAACCTTTAACAACATCTCCGGCATCTAGCATTTCAACAAGTTGCAAAGCTCGCATAACCGCAGGAACGGTGCTTTGTGGGTCAAGGCCTTTTTCAAAATGCCCCGAAGCATCGGTGCGAAGTCCTAGAGTTTTTGAAGATTTTCTAACGTTTGGCCCGTCAAACATAGCCGATTCAAATATAACGGTTTTGGTGTCGTCGTATGTTCCGCTGTATTCGCCACCCATAATTCCGGCGATACCGATGGGTTTTTCGGGGTCGGCAATAACCGTCATGTCGCTCGAAAGGGTTCTTTCAACTCCGTCGAGAGTTTCGATTGTTTCCCCTTGTTTTGCTTTTCTTATAATAATGTGTCCGTCTTTGATGTTTTTTAGGTCAAAGGCGTGCATAGGTTGGTTGTATTCATACATAACAAAGTTTGTTATATCAACGATGTTGTTAACCGGCCTCATTCCTATCCCACGGATAAATCTTCTTAACCATTCGGGGGAGGGGGCAACACGAACGTTGTCGACAACTGCGCCGGTGTATCTTAAACAGGTGTCGGGGGTTTCGTTGGTTACTTTAAGCATCGTTGAAACATCGCCGAAAGTTTTGTTGACTGTCGGTGTTTCAAGCTTAAATTCCTTTTCAAACGATGCGGCAACCTCTCGAGCAACGCCGGTAGCACAAAGGCAGTCGGGGCGGTTTGAAGTTATATCAAAGTCATAGATAATTTCATCAAGACCCAAAAGGTTGATAGCATCAATTCCAATTTTAGTGTCAGACGGAAGAACCATTATTCCGTCTTCAATACAATCGGGGTAATCACGTTCGGTTAGCCCCAATTCTCCAAGAGAACAGAGCATACCCTCGCTTTTAACCCCACGGAGTTCGCTTGTTACTATCTCTTTACCCTCGAAAATAGTTGCGCCATCGACCGCTACCGGAACGATATCGCCCTGTTTAAGGTTTTGCGCACCTGTTACAATTGTTAAGTTTTGTTTGTTTCCGACATCAACAGAACAAACCCAGAGTTTATCGCTGTCTTTATGTTTTTCTATAGCCGAAATTTTTCCGGTTATTATGTTTGAAAGTTCGGGAACAAGTTTCGAAAAACCCTCAACCATAGTCCCCGTCATCGTCATACGAGCGACAAATTCTTTGTTGCTAACATCTATATCGGTATATTGTTTAATCCAACTTATCGGTAGTTTCATATTTAATTTACACTCCTTTTTTCTATATTAAAATTGCGAGAGAAAACGCATATCGGGATCAAACAAAAGCCTAAGATCATCTATGCCGTATCTCATCATCGTCATTCGATCAAGCCCCATTCCAAACGCAAATCCGGAATATTCCTCGGGATCGATTCCGCAATCGCTAAGAACTTTTGGGTGAACCATTCCGCAACCCAATATTTCGATAAATCCCTCACCTTTACAGAGCCTGCAACCCTCGCCTTTGCAAAGAAAACAAGTTGCGTCCATCTCGGCGGAAGGTTCGGTGAAACGGAAGTGGTGGGGGCGAAAACGAACTTTGCTGTCCTCGCCATATAGTTTTTTAGCGAAAACTTCGAGAGTTCCTTTAAGGTCGGTCATTCGGATGTTCTTGTCGACAACCAAGCCTTCAATTTGGTGGAATATCGGGCTGTGGGTTGCGTCAACTGCGTCGGAACGAAAAACCCTTCCCGGAACGATAACTCTGATAGGGGGTTTTTGCGAAAGCATCGTTCTAGCTTGCATCGGGGAAGTTTGGGTTCTTAAAAGAATGTTGTCGTTGATATAAAATGTGTCTTGAGTATCTCGAGCGGGGTGCCATTTAGGGATGTTTAAAAGCTCAAAGTTATATTTATCATATTCAACTTCGGGTCCTTCAACAACATCGAACCCCATTCCAAGGAATATCTCTTTTATTTCATCAAGAACCTGTTGCAGAGGATGACGTTTGCCAAATTCGGGGACTGAGCCGGGAAGGGTTACATCTATCCTTTCCTCTTGAAGAGCTGCAAGAGTTTGCTTTTTTTGTAGCGTGTTTTTTGTTTCGGTGATTTTTTGTTCAATCTCTGCTCGTGTTTCGTTAACAAGCTTTCCCATAAGGGGGCGTTCTTCGGCGGAAAGCCCGCCCATCTGTTTTAAAATTTCGGTTAGTGTTCCTTTTTTTCCAACAACCTTAACCCGGATTTCGTCAACTTCCGTTGTTGATTTGGCGCAATCTAATGCTTTTTTTGTTTCGCTTAAAATGCCCTCTAATTTATTCTTCATAAAGATTTCCTCCAAAATAATTTTTAAAAATAAAAAAACTTCGCCCCAACATTTCAGGACGAAGCATTATAAACTAAGCTCCGCGGTACCACCCGCATTTTTGCAAATAAAAGCAAACACTTTTTTGCTTTGTAACGAAAGCAACTCGTTTTGCTCTACACAATTGAAAACAATTTTTCAAGCAAACCGCTCACGGGTGAATTTCAAAAAGTATAAGTTTTGCGTTTCGCTTACAGCCTAAAGGCGAAACTCTCTGTTAATAAAACTCGTTTCTTTTTCTACTTATCCCGGTCAATGCGTTTTAAAAGGTAATATTCTTAAAAAGACCAGTTTCTTATAGCATTATTTTAACAAACAATGGCTAAACGTTCAAGTGTTTTTTAAAAGTTTGCAATAACCCACAATATAATATATAATTATTGCAATATATTTTATATAGTTTATATGTTAAAGAGTAAATTAATTTAATATATTGCGCCTTGTAGCTTTTGCATTTAAATCCTATCAAGGCAAAAACAAAAATAACGAACAAGGATTTAAACGGTTATTTTTATGATACTTGGAATTGGAAACGATATTGTTGAGATTAAACGGATTGAAAAAAGCATTTCGAAAAACAAAAGATTTTTAGATTTTTGTTTTTCGGAAAAAGAAAAACAAGCTTTTTTAAATTCGAGAATGGCGCCTAGCAAGTTTGCTTCATGTTTTGCGGCAAAAGAGGCTTTTGGAAAAGCTCTTGGAACGGGAGTGAAAGGTTTCAACTTTACCGATATTTCGGTTTTAAGGGAACAAAGCGGAAAACCATATTTCGAGTTTTTCGGAAAAGCCAAACAAATTGTTGAAAGCCTTGATGTTGTGGTTCATCTAGCGTTAAGCAACACAGAGCTGCTCACGATAGCTTATGTTATAATCGAAAAAAAGGAGAGAAGTAATGGAACAGAAAACATTCGACATAGCCTTTAAATCAATAGACGATATTAAGCGGTTTGTTGAAATAACTACAGATTCTTCGGGGGAGTTTGATCTGGTTTCGGGGCGATATATCCTAGACGGTAAATCGCTTATGGGGCTTTTATCGATACCCCATGATGCGAAAATTCGCTTAATAGCAAAAGATGCTGAAACTTCGACGATAGAAAAGCTCACGAAGTTTTGCAAGGATGTAGAACAAACTACATGATTAAAGGGTTTGAATACAATCTAGCTTGATTAAAACTTAAATTTTCTTATTAAAGAAAGGAAAAGAATATATTTATGGAACAAAATTATATCGAACTTATTATAGAAAAACAAAAAAACATTGCGCTTATAGCGCATGATAACATGAAAAAAGATCTGCTTGAATGGTGCAAACATAACGAGCAAACGTTATCGAAACATTTTCTTTGCGGAACAGGGACAACCGCAAGGCTAATTGCGGAACATACAGGGCTTCCCGTTAAAAGCTATAACAGCGGTCCGCTTGGAGGGGATCAACAGATAGGCGCAAAGATAGTTGAAGGCAGGATTGATTTTATCATCTTCTTTTCGGATCCTTTAACGGCGCAACCACACGACCCCGATGTAAAAGCGCTTTTAAGGATTGCTCAAGTGTACGATATTCCAATAGCAAACAACCGATCAACCGCAGATTTTTTGATAACTTCAACGCTTATGGACAAAGAATATACCCATAAAGTTCAAGACTTTAACAAAGTTGCAAGAGAACGAGCGGGAGAGATGTCTAAAAGCTAGCCAAAACTAAATACTTTAGGTGTGTTATGGATAAAAATTATCTAGTCGGTATATGTTATTATATTACTGATTTGAAAAAAATTGTTTGTTAAGGCTTTAAACAGCTAAAAAACCTAGCTTAAAAAAATAAAAACTGTTGCAAAGATGTTGCGATGGTTTTTTATTTGAGTGTTTAGTTTTATTAATTCTAGCTTTTTTGTAGCGAAAATATTATAAAATAAAATTAAAAAAACAAACAAATATATGTTTGAAAAATTCTTCAACTGTGTTAAAATAAGAACAGGAGAATTTTTCAAGCAATGTTTTTGTTGAATATACATTAATGAAGAGGGACTATGACGATTTTAGAAAGCGTTTTTCAAGGATTAATTCAAGGATTAAGCGAGTTTTTGCCGATTTCAAGTAGCGGACATCTTGCATTAACGGAACATATTTTCAACTTTTCTGAAAGTGACAGCTTGTTTTTTACCGTTATGTTGCATCTTGGAACGCTTGTTGCGGTTTTCATAGCTTTTTTTGGAACGATTAAAGAGATGATCGTTGAAGCGTTTAAGATGATAGGGGATATATTCTCGAGAAAATTCAGCTATGAAAAAACAAACGAACAACAAAAAGGCGTTATCATGATTTTGATAACGATGGTTCCGCTCTTCGTCGTGGTTCTTTTTTCCGATATCGTCGCTTCGCTTTCGACCGACAACGATATAGTTGTCGAGGGGCTTTGCTTTTTGTTTACCGGAATAATGCTTTTTGTTGCTTGCCAAAACACTACCGGAACAAAAACCGCAAAGACGATGACTCCGCTTGATGCTGTTGCAATTGGTCTTATGCAAGCGGTTGCAACGCTTCCCGGCATTTCCCGTTCGGGTTCAACAACGTCGGTTGCTATGTTAAGGGGTCTTTCAAAAGAATTTGCGGTTAAATTTTCGTTTATTATGGGAATACCCGCTGTTTTAGGTGCCGGAATTTTAGAGCTTTTGAAAGCTTTGGAAGAGGGCATTTCGGTCGACCCGATTGTTATTATAGCCGGATTTTTAACGGCGCTCGTGTCGGGAATTGTTGCGATAAAGATGGTTCAATGGCTTATGAAAACAGATAGATATGTTTGGTTTTCCTACTATGCGTTGACACTAGGTAGTTTAACGTTAACGGTTGGGGTTGTTGAGCATATTTTTGGAAAAAACATTGTAGAGATAGTTAAAGATTTAATATAGTTTTAAAAACAGGAGAGATAAATGGCGACCACTACACGAAAAAAAAGACCAACCAAGGCGCAGATTGAACGAAGAAAAAAAGCAGATGAAGCAAGAAAAGCAAGGAGCAGGCGCTATCAATTAGCGGCGGTAATCTTGTTTGGAACGGCTGCGCTTTCGATGGCGCTAACGTTTGTTAACGGCAACGAAGGATGGAATATTTTAAGCTCGTTTTTGTTCGGGCTTTTTGGATTTTGCGCATATTTCATAGGTCCGCTTCTTTTGGCGCTTGCTGTTGTTTGCAGCTATGAAAAACAGGTTTCAAACGGAAAACTAATCCTAGCTCTTTTAATAGTTATTTCAATATGTGCAATGTTTTTAATCTTTTCAAGCAGCGAAGTTGCGGGAGAAAACATCTTTCAAAAGATAGCATCACTTTACATGACAGGAACCGAAAGGGTAGGGGGCGGAGTGTTCTCGGCTATATTGGGGCTGTTGTTTTTGGAGCTTTTCGGAAAACCTGCCGCAAACATCGTAATATCTATAGTTTTGTTTATCCTTGTCATGATTTTAGCGGGAAAAAGCCTTGCCGACGTTATCAACGCTGTTAAAACACCTATCGACAGGCAACGAGAAAAATGGCGGGAACAACGGGAACTTGTTATGGAGTTTCAAGAGGAATTTGAAACGGAGCAACTTCAAAAACAAAACACGGCGGCTTTAAACAGAACAAGAAACACGACATCGATCGATATACCGCTTGATAATGTTGGGAAAAAAGCCAACAAAACAAACACTGTTTCAAACCAAGCTGTTCTTCAAGCGGTGACAGCGCAGACCGCTGCGACGAGCAAAATTGACATAAATCTTGACAGTTTGCCCGAAGTTAAAAGCAAAGTTGATGTGAGGTTTGATGACCCGATAGAAGCGGTTGACCTCACAAGGATTATGCCGATAACCTCAATTACAGGACAACGCAACATCGATATAGATCTAGGTTCACCAACCAAAGTAGTTTCAAACGATATGTTCCAAGAATTTAAAACTTATGAAGATCCTATGCCACAGGATAGCGGAGACTATATAAACGACGCTAACACAGGGGAGTTTGTTAAACAAGCTTTTGATCTTGCAGATAGAATAGGAAAACCCGGCAAAGATCTTTTTGCAACGTTTGGAAGCGAAGAGGAAAGCGCAAACGTTGATGCTTTAATCCAACGTGCAACAAAGAATATCGAACCGCAAAAAACATCGGAATACAAACCGCAACAACCCGAGATAGCGCTTTTTAAAAGCACTCCGGAATATCTTTTTCCGCCAATAGGGATGCTTGAGCCGGCGAAACAGAAGATGACAAAAGATGCTTCGGCAGAGCTTAGAGCAAACGCAGAGTATCTCGTTAGCACCCTTGAAAGCTTTGGCGTTGGCACAAAAGTTGTTGACATAGCGAGAGGCCCTACCGTAACAAGATATGAACTGCAACCCGAACGAGGGGTCAGAATAAACAGAATTGCGAACCTTGCAGATGATATTGCGCTTAACCTTGCTACCGCAGGGGTTAGGATTGAAGCGCCCATCCCGAACAAAGCCGCCGTTGGAATAGAGGTTCCAAACAAGCAAAAAGAGATGGTTATGTTAAGGGAGGTTATCGAAAGCAAAGAGTTTAACGAATCGAAATCACCGCTCACCGTAGCTCTTGGAAAAGACATTAGCGGCTCGGTTCAGATTACCGACATTGCAAAGATGCCCCATCTTTTGATAGCCGGAACAACGGGAAGCGGAAAGTCAAAATGTCTTCATTCTATGATAGTTAGTTTGATATATAAATCTGCGCCAAAAGATTTAAGATTTGTTTTTATCGATCCAAAGATGGTTGAATTTGGGATATATAACGGAATTCCCCATATGCTCATACCGGTTGTTACCGATGCTAGAAAAGCGGCGGGAGCTCTTGGTTGGGCCGTTGGAGAGATGTTAAAACGTTACAAATTGTTTTCGGAAAACGCAGTTCGAGATATCGACAGTTATAATACAAAGATAGAAAATGCGAACAGTTCCGGAATGCCTATATATTCCTCAAATGAAGAGGATGCAGTGCCGCTTGAAAAACTGCCGAGAGTTGTTGTTGTTATCGACGAACTTGCCGACCTTATGCTTGTTGCTCCAAACGAGGTTGAAGATTCGATTTGTCGCCTAGCGCAGATGGCGAGAGCCGCTGGCATACATCTTATCATAGCAACCCAACGACCGTCGGTAGATGTTATAACCGGTATCATTAAAGCGAACATTGCGTCAAGGGTGGCGCTTTCGGTGTCGTCACAAATCGACAGCCGAACAATAATAGACACAGGCGGAGCGGAGAAACTCTTAGGTTATGGCGATATGTTGTTTAGACCGATGGATCTGCCCAAAGCTATTAGAATTCAAGGTTGCTTTGTTTCTGATGGCGAAATCGAGGATATAATAACGTTTATAAAGAAAAATGCTGTTGCGGAATATAACGAAGAAGTTCTAACCGAAATCGAAAAGCAAGCCGCTATGGAGAAGGGTTCAAAAGGCAAAAAATCGCTCGACAGTTCTCTTTCGGACGACAGCGACGCAATGCTTGAAAGCGCAGTTATGGTGGTTATAGAATCGGGACAAGCTTCAACCTCTCTTCTTCAACGCAGACTAAAGCTAGGATATGCAAGAGCGGCGAGGATTATGGACGAGATGGAGAGCCTTGGGATTATAGGGCCTTCCGAGGGAAGCAAACCCAGAACGGTTAATATTAACGCAATGCAATGGAACGAGATGAAACAAAATATGCAGTAGATTTAAAATTAAATATAGGGGGCTAGGATTAATGGAAAACTATCTAGGGCAAAACATTCCGAAACTGGGGTTCGGATATATGAGATTACCTATGAAAGACAAGCAGATAGACATTGAAGCTACCAACGAAATGGTTGATATGTTTATGCAAAACGGATTCAACTATTTTGACACAGCTTATGTCTACAACGACGGGGAATCGGAAAAAGCGATTAAAAAAACCGTTGTAGAAAGGTATCCGAGAGATAAGTTTTTGTTGGCCTCAAAACTTCCGGCTTGGGCGGCAAAGTCCAAAGAGGAAGCTTTGGCGATGTTCAACACTTCGCTCGAAAGATGTGGCGTAGAATATTTTGATTTTTTCCTGCTCCACAATCTTGGCGAAAACAGAGATCAATATTTTGATAAATATGATGTTTGGAACTTTTTGTCAAAGATGAAAGCGGAAGGAAAAATCAAACATCTTGGTTTTTCAATTCATGATAACGCTACCGTTCTCGACGAAGTTTTAACCAAACATCCCGAGATGGAATTTGTTCAACTTCAGATAAACTATGCCGATTGGGAACACCCTTGGATAGAATCAAGGCGATGTCTTGAAATTGCCGAAAAACACCAAAAGCCGGTTATAGTTATGGAACCCGTTCGAGGTGGGGCGCTTGCTAATCCTCTTGAAGAGATAAAAGAGCTGTTCAAAAAAGAGAACAGCGAGGCTTCGTTTGCGTCGTGGGCGATCAGGTTTGCGGCTTCGCAAAAAAACATCATAACGGTTCTTTCGGGTATGTCTAACATAGAACAGATGAACGACAACATATCGTTTATGAAGCAGTTTAAACCGTTGACGGAAAACGAGATGAAAACGATTAAGCTTGCTGAAAAAATCTATTCAAAAGCCGAAATCGTTCCTTGCACTTCATGCGCATACTGCATGAAAGGTTGCCCCGAAAACATCGCTATCTACGGGACTTTCCAAGCGTATAATTCATATAAAACCTATGATAATCTCGAACTTGCTAAAGGAAACTATAGCTGGAACACATCGGGACATGGTTGGGAGAAAGCTTCTTCATGCGTTGAATGCGGCGCTTGCAGCGAGGTTTGTCCGCAACATATCGATATAATAGCGGAACTTAAAAAATGCGTTTTGGTTCTTGAAAAATAAAACATAAACATTGAACAGTCAACTTGATTATTGAATTTAGGTTGACTGTTTTTGTTTTGTGTGATATTCTATTAAAGAACTAATAAAAAGTTGTTGTTTTGAAAGGGTTCGAAGATGACCGTTAAAGATAAAATCTCAGAGATACTAAAGCAAAACGAACAAAATTTTGTTTCGGGGCAGGAGATAGCAACCAACCTTTCGGTTTCAAGAAATGCCATTTGGAAAGCCGTTAAAGAGCTTGAGACAGCGGGTTATAAAATCGAAAGCGTAAAGAACAAGGGGTATCGTCTTTTGGAAACTCCCGACATTTTGGATATCAAAAACATAAAGGAAATGCTACAAAACAAAAATATAAACGTCTTTCTTAAACAGCAGACGGTGTCAACCAACAACGATGCGAAAGCGATGTTTATTGAAGAACCAAGCGACAGCATATTGCTGTTGGCGAACAGCCAAACCGGAGGAAGAGGAAGAAACGGCAAGTCGTTTTTTTCCCCTGAAAACGGAATATACATGAGCTTTTGTTTTGCTCCAAAGCTTAAAGCGCAGGACGCTACTTACCTAACGGCGGCGGCGGCGGTCGCAGTTTGCGAGGGATTGCGGCAGTGTTGCAAAATAGATGCCAAGATAAAATGGGTTAACGATATATATGTTGGGAAAAAAAAGCTTTGCGGAATATTGACCGAGGCTTCAACCGATTTTGAAAGCGGATATCTTCAATATGTTGCTATCGGAATTGGAATAAACGTTGAAGCAAAAGATTTTCCGAAAGAACTAAGCGAGATAGCAACCTCAATTTCGATCGAAACAAACGACAACTATCCGACAAGAAACGAGATGATAGCGGCGATTATAAACAATCTTGTTTCGTTAACGTCGCAAAAAAAACCTAGCGATATAATCGAAAAATATCGCAGTTTATCGCTTGTTTGCGGTCGAGATGTTTATGTTATAAAAGGGGAGCAAACAAAACAAGGTATGGCGGTTTCGATTCAACCAAATGGCGGTCTATTGGTTAAATATCAAGACGGAACTCTCGAAACTTTGACGTATGGAGAAGTTTCGCTTAAAACAAAATAGAGTTTGAATTTACATTAAAATGAAGGTTGGGAAAAAATAATGAATAGAATAAAAACTTCAAATCTTGCTTTAATAGCGATGTTCTCCGCAATGGTGGTGGTTTTTAGCCAGATTGTTATCGTTATACCGCTAACGCCAATTCCTTTAAATCTTGCAACGGCGGCGGTTATGCTAAGTGGGCTTTTTTTAAAGGGATATAACGGCGCTATTAGCATGGTTGTTTATGTGTTGCTAGGAGCTATCGGGCTTCCTGTTTTTTCGTCCTTTTCGGGCGGGATTGGAGTTGTTTTAGGGCCTACCGGCGGATATATTATGGGATATATTCTCATGTCGCTTACCATAGGTTTGATTATTAAAAAGAAAGATAACTTTGCTTTCTCGCTCGTTTCAATGGTTGTCGGAACGGTTATCTGTTATATTGCCGGAAGCATATGGTTTATGATATTAACAAAAAGCAACCTTGTTTCAACACTTATGCTCTGCGTTGTTCCGTTTGTTTTTGGGGATATCTTTAAAATTGCGGTGTGTGGACTAATATATAAAAAGATGTCGGTGTTTTTAAGGAGCAGGAAGGTTTAAAAGGGTTGATGGTTTTGACATAACGGTTATAAATTGTCGGTTTCAAGTCGTTTTAAGCGTTTTTATATCTTTAGATATTGACATTTAGCTATTGATTATGTTAAAATATTTAAGCCGCATGTAACAGGTTTAAAGAGATTTTATATCCACCTTAAGCAGCGAGACTGTTAAAAAGTGAGGAAAAGTCAATGTACGCAATTATCGAAACAGGCGGAAAGCAATATCGTGTTTCAAAAGATGATGTTATCTACATCGAAAAACTTGATGCACAAGAAGGCTCAACCGTGAAATTTGATAAAGTATTGATTGTTGGAGACGACAAAGGCGTTAAAGTTGGAACACCTACAGTTTCCGGTGCAGAAGTATCCGGAAAAGTTGTTAAACACGGTAAATCCAAAAAAGTAACGGTTTTTGTTTATCGCCCGAAGAAAGACAGCAAGCGCAAGCTAGGTCACCGTCAACAATACACTAAAGTTGAAATTACTGCTATTAAAGCATAACGAAGGAAGGGAAAGCATTATGGCACATAAAAAAGGTGTTGGTTCTACCAAAAACGGCCGTGACTCCGAATCAAAACGCCTCGGCGTTAAAAAAGCGGATGGTCAAGCGGTCATAGCTGGGAACATTCTTGTTCGCCAACGCGGAACTCATATCCACCCCGGCATCAATGTCGGCAAAGGTTCGGATGACACTTTGTTTGCTTTAACAGACGGCAAAGTTAAATTCCAAAGAATGGGTAGAGATCGCAAAACGGTTAACGTTATTAGCTAGTTTGGATTAAACCAACGGTAAACTTGAAATTTAAAAACAATTGTAGGGGAGGGCATCCATGCCCTCCCGGTCTTTATATATAGGATAATTATAAAAACCATACAAAGTTTGACTATGAAAGGAAGATGGTCATAGGTATGTTTATAGATAAAGCTCGAATTATGATCAAAGCAGGGGATGGAGGAAACGGCGCAGTTTCGTTCCATCGAGAAAAATATGTTGCCGCAGGCGGACCCGACGGAGGGGATGGCGGCAGAGGGGGCGACGTTGTTTTTGTTGTTGACTCCAACGTTTCAACCCTTATTGATTTTAAGTATAAGAGAAAATATGTTGCAAAAAACGGCAACCCGGGAGAAACGAACAATCGAACAGGTAGAAGCGCTGAAAATTTAATCGTTAAAGTTCCAAAAGGCACCGTTATAAGAGACTTTGAAACAAAAGCAATAATTGCGGATATGTCGGGGACAGAACCCGTTGTCATCGCAAAAGGCGGAAAGGGCGGTTTTGGAAACAGCCATTTCGCCAATCCAACAAGGCAGGTTCCGACCTTTGCAAAGCTTGGCATTCCGGGCGAAAAGCTTGAAGTTTTTTTGGAACTTAAACTTGTTGCAGATGTTGGATTGGTTGGGTTTCCAAATGTCGGGAAATCAACGATAATTTCGGCAATTAGCGCCGCAAAACCAAAGATTGCAAACTATCATTTCACAACGTTAAGCCCCGTTTTAGGGGTTGTTAAACTGGGTGAGGGGAGTTCTTTTGTTGTTGCCGATATACCGGGGCTAATCGAAGGGGCTTCGGATGGTGTTGGCCTAGGGCATGAATTTTTGCGCCATGTCGAGCGTTGCCGAATGATAGTTCATGTTGTTGACGTTTCGGGAACTGAAGGGCGAGACCCAATTCAAGATTATGAAACGATTAACAAAGAACTCTTTAACTTTAGCGAAGAGCTAGCAAAAGTTCCGCAGATAGTTGTTGGAAACAAAAGCGATATAGCAACAGAAGAGGATGTCGAGAAATTTGAAAACTATATTAAATCGTTGGGTCTTGAATATATCTCGGTTAGTGCGGCAACTACTAAAAATCTTGACAAGATGGTTAGCTCTACATACAATATTTTATCAACGCTGCCGCCCGTTTTAACGTATGAACCAAACTATGTTAAACCGCTACCGAAAATCGGAAGAGCGTTTGAGATTTCGGTCGAAGAGGAAGAATTTGTTATCGATGCTCCGTGGCTTGAAAAAATTCTTAAAACAACCGATATTAGCGACTATGAATCGCTTCAATATTTCCAACGAGCGATAAGCGATAGCGGAATAAACGATAAACTGTTGTCGCTTGGAATAAAAGAGGGCGACCAAGTTCGAATTGGCGAATATCAATTTGATTATGTAGAGTAGGGTAGAGCATGGCCGAAAATTTATCATCAAGACAGGTAAAACTTAAAAGTCCGTTGTTGTTGGCGTATGTTGGGGATGGGGTCTATGAACTTAAAGTTCGAAGTTATATAGTTGACAACATCGACACAACACCGAATAATCTGCATCGCCTAACTATATCTTTTGTGTCGGCAAAAGCACAACATCAAGCGCTTTTAAAGATAAAAGATATGTTGACCGAAGAAGAGCAAAACATCGTGCGCCGAGGTAAAAACAGCTCTAAATCGGGGATACCTCGCAACAGTTGCCCTAGAGATTATCGAGCGGCAACGGGTTTTGAGGCGCTTTTTGGGTATCTTTATCTATTGGAGCAAAAGGATCGAATTGATGAGCTTTTTGAGATTATAGTTAAATCTATAGAATTAACTATAGATTAAGAAATTGTCTCCGCCTGTTGGCGGAGACGTTGGAAATACTACTTGTCGAGCGGTCGCTCGCCATTTTGCACCGTTGGTGCAAAAACCGCAGTATTTCTAAAGATCGAAGCTTCATCTAAAAGAAATAATCTCCGCTTGTTGGCGGAGACGTTGGAAATACTACTTGTCGAGCAGTCGCTCGCCATATTGTCTCCGCCTGTTGGCGGAGACGTTGGAAATACTACTTGTCGAGCGGTCGCTCGCCATTTTGCACCGTTGGTGCAAAAATCGTAGTATTTCTAAAGATCGAAGCTTGATCTAAAAGAAATAATCCAAATACCTTTGTAGGGAATGCATTGTATGCATTCCGAAACCCCGAACCCCGAAACCCGACATCGCCGTAGCATATCCAAAAATGGCGGAACGCATACAATGCGTTCCCTACGACATGGTGTTCGTAAATTTGATTTTTACGGCATTTCATCTAATATAAAAAACTAAAATAATTGTGCAAATTTAATTTATTTTGTGCAATTGTTTTAGTTTTTTTGACAATATTTTATATACTATGGTATAATAAAAATATTAGTTGTAACAAAAAGCGTTACTTAAAAAAACAAAGTGAAAGGTTAGGTTTTTAATTATGAGGAAAATTATCTTTGCAGTTGCAGTTTTGTTGTCTTTTTTGATGCTAACAGCGTGTTACTCGGATAACAACGAAACTCAAACCAGCTCAAACACCGACGGTTCAAGCGAGCAAAACGCCGCTACTTCGGAATCTGTCGTTCAACCAAACGCTGAAAAAGAAACACCTGAAGAAAGCCAAATTTTATCGCTTGCCAACTTTGACAACTCCGACGCTTGGCGATATGTTGATGTTGCCGAGACATCTAATCACATTGTTTTTGTTCACTACGACTACTTTAGTGGCGAACAACCCCCCGACCAATACGAAACGGTTATCGAATTTTTTGATAAACAAACGGGGGGAAGAATAAGCGCAGGAAACGCCACAGGGCGTTATATAGAAAACAGTTTGGAATATAACAACGAAACAGACAGTATACATTTTAAAACAGTCAACGATACCCACTATACCCTTTTTATATATAATAGCGATATTGAAATTGCTTCCTATGCACTTCCCGATGATTTTGCAAAGGAAAATTCAATGGGGTATTTGCAGGACAATATTTCCGAGAGATTGTTGTCTAATAGCAGCTATTCTTTTGACGGAACGCCCGAGCTTTCGGGAACTAGCCCCGACAACGCTTGGTGGGCGGTTTCAAACGATTATGGCATATCGGTATTACCTATCGAGAATAACAAAAACTCAGGAACTTTTATCTCGAACGAGAAAATATACGAACATTTTGATATTCCGAGATATGATTATGAAGAAATATCCCAAGATTTTAAGGGTGACCCGGGGGAAACAGCTCCCGAATTACCATCTGCATATTTAAACGACGTAAGAATTATGAACAACGGGAAAAATCTAGTCGCCACTGTTATTCACCCGATGGCTCAAAGCGGTTTAGTTGGGATTTATAATCTTAATCTACAAACAGGGGAAGAGTTTTGGTATCAAGATATTTTCTCCGCTATGATGGCGTCGGTAGAATATCCGGACGATAAAACGGTAGTTGCGTTTAACGGGAATTATACGTTTATCGATCTTGACACAGGCGAAGCCGAAGCTGTTCAAAGTTATAACGAGTTTGCAAGTACGTATGATTATGAAAATTATTTTGAAAGATCAGTCGAAAACGGAAAAGGCACTGTTCTTATGTCAAACGATGAAAAGGGAATTTATCAAGAAGTCTTAGCAGACTTCGACACCTCCGAGATGGTTATATTTGGCGTAACCGAAAGTTTTGTTCTCTGCTCTTTGGGGGGCTACGGACAGTGTAGCGCTGTTTCGTATAGATAATATTCGCTGATTGCGGAGATGTTGGAAATCAAAACTTCGCGGTTATATGTATTATACCAACAAAAAATAATGCCGAGGAATATTTTCCAAGGCATTATTTTTTCTTTGTTTGCTATTTGCAGTTTGAGTTTTTGGAGTTTGAAGCGTTTGAAGCATTGCTTGCTTTAGATTTTGAGTTGCTGTTTTTTGAGCTGGAGTTAGTGTTACTTGCGTTTGTTTGGTTTTTAGAATTTTCCATGTTTTTGCTGTTTTTAGATTGTGCCATAATTTAATACCACCTTTCTGTTAACTAGTATTTGAAAAAAGATAGATATTATTAATCGATAGAATAATTTTCCAAAATAATTTTTGGTGTTATAATAGACAAAGTCATATTTTTTTTGTATAATTATATTTATATAAAACTGTCTAAAAACAAAGAAAAACAATGTATTGTATTATGGAAAGCTTTTTTAAAAAAAGTTAAATAACAAAAAAATAATTGAAACTTATTTTTCTATTTTATATGGCATATTACAGGTGTCAAAGTAATATCAATGACTTAAAATATAAATAAATATTAGGATATGTATGGCTAAAAACGAAAACCAACAAAACAACATAAATCAAAGCGATGAGAAAAAAAGCACTTGGACTTTTAAAGCAGTTCAGGCTGTGCCGGCGGTAAAAATGGTCGACACGGTTCAAGAGATCGTTGACGTTGCACAACCAACTGAGCCGGAAGCTAAAAAGGTTGAGAACGAAAACAAGGAACTTGAACAAAAGGTTGATAAACTCATCGAAACAAAATCCGAAAAACAAGACACGGAAAAACCCGAACCGGAAAAAACTGAACCCGAAAAACAACAAGACAAAAAAGATAGTGTTCTTTCGGAAGTTGAAGATATCAAGGATCTTTTAAAAAAGATAGAGCCTCTTGAAAAAATTTCGCCCATCGAAACGGTAAAAGCGGTTGAAACAACTAAACCTCCGGTTCGAAACGAGCAAAAAGAGGAACAACGCAAACTAAGTAAACTTTATTTTGCGTTGGGTGTTGTTGTGGCGGGAATCGCGGTGTCGTTTGGTTTGGTCGTTTTAATGCTTAACGCATTGCCCCCCGTTATCGAATCCGTCGTTGTTTCGGAAACCCTTAACGACGATAACACGCTGGGAATTGCAGTTACAGTTTCGGATATACCGCTAAGATATAACGAGAGCTATATGTGTGCTATCGTTGAAAGCGAAACAGCTCCTTTAGAAAATGATCCGGCATGGATAAGCTTTAATGAAGGGGTAGCAACAGCAAACGTTGATTTTTCAAATATTAACGTTTATGTTATGGATAGCAGGGGAACAGTTAGCGATTCTACTCAACAACTAAGTGTTGATAAAGTATATGATGTTTCGATTCCTAGCGAAAAAATATTTTTAGCGTTAGACGATACAAGAATGATAGATGCTGATGTCACATTCTTTGGCGATGTCGACACCGCTGTTTCTTGGAGTTCCTCCAACAGTTCGGTAGCGTCTGTTGAAAACGGAGTGATTACCACCCACAGCGTAGGGGATGTAACGATAACGGCTTCAATTGGGGATGTTGTGTCAAACGAACTTGAAATAACGTCGACATACCTAATAAATATTCCCGATGTCGACAGGGTTCGGCCATATCTTGAAGGGGAGGTCTACACCCTTGAAGAGGCGACACTGATGGACGAAATTCTAGCAAGCAGAATAGCTGAGGCGGGTTATGGAACAAGAGCCGGAGCGCTTGAAGCCGCAAGATTTATGATGCTTGAATTTCCATATAGACTGCATTATTTCTTTGAAAACGGACGGTTAAGCCCCAACCCCGGCAGGCCGATTGCGGATGGCGAAGGCCGATACTATCATATTGGAATGTTCCTTTCGGAGGATAAATATGCCGATTTGGATCCGATAAGATTTGGCCCTGCATATTGGGGACAGCCGCTTTTAAACTTCCAAGATGAACAGATTTGGACCCCCGGAGTTCAATATCCAAACGGTATGACGTGTAGCGGATTTGTTTCTTGGGCGTTGTTAAACGGTGGGTTTGATGTTGGCGATATGGGCGCCGGCAATGAATATTGGGATAACGATCTTTGCGATCTAGGCCCCCATGCACCTCCAACCCTTGAAACGATCGAAAGCGGCGTTGCAAAACCGGGCGACCTAATAGGTTGGGATGGACATATAGCGATGCTTGCCGGTTGGGACGAACAAAACATATATGTCGCTGAAACATATTCCCAAATAAGGGGAACTAGGATGACGGTAATTCCAAGAGATAGATTTGATTTTCAACTATATGAATACATAATTTTAATGGATGATGTTTATAAACAAGATGGCGAATACACAGTTGAACTATATTAATTAAACAAGGGGGACTTTATGAAAAAAGTTATAACGATTAACAGACAGTTTTCGAGTGGAGGCAGAGAGGTTGCAAAACGCCTTGCTGATACCCTTAATCTTGCCTATTACGACAAAGAACTTATTGCAAAGATTTCGGAACAAACTAATCTTGCGCCGTCATATATCGAACAATATAGCGAATCCGCTACATCAAGAAGTTTTTCGTTCACGTTTTGCAGAACGCTTTCAAGGCCAACCCCCGAACTTTCACCAAACGATAAAATACAGATTGCGCAAACAAAGATAATTAAGGAACTAGCAACAACGGGCAATTGCGTTATAGTGGGAAGATGCGCAAACTACGCTTTAGCAGATGAAGCGTTCAAGGTTTTTATCTATAGCTCCGATATGGATGCGAGAGTTAAGCGTTGCTTTGAAAAGGTAGAAGAAGATAAAGAAAAAACCGAACAAGAGATGAAAAAACAGATTATCTCTATCGATAAACAAAGAGCAAAGTATCATAGCTATTACACCGGCCAGGATTGGTCGGATATAAATAACTATAATCTTTGCATAGACACAGCGAAGATTAGCATAAAAAAAGCTGTTGAACTTATCGCTAGGGCGTTAGAGGATTAGCAGTTTATCGCTCACTTTGCCCCAAAATCAATTTAAATCGTTCAAGGCAATCAATAAGTTGTTGTTCAGACAATGCTCCATAACCGAGAACTATTCGGTTTTTGGGGCATTTTTGTTTGTTAGTCATATAGTATTCCGAAAGCCCTCTAATTAAAATGCCCTGTTGTTTGGCTTTTTCGCATATCTCAAGTTCTGATTGGATATTTTTAAACCCTATGACCATGTGTAGACCGGTATGTTCTCCGTAGAACGAAATATTTTGCTTTGAAAGTTCGCCAACAAACGTGTCGACTATTTTGTCTCTGCGGTTTCGATATGCAACTCTAAGCCGTGAAAGATGCCGAGAAAAATGGCCGTTTTGAATAAACTTTGCTAATGTATACTGTTCAAATCTTGAAACAGTAGAGGAGTATGAACCATAAAGAAGGTCGAATTTTTTCATAAGTGGGGAAGGCAAAACCATATAGGCAATACGAATAGAGGGCGCAAGACAACGAGAAAAAGTTCCAAGATATATGACTTTTTGTTCGGTGTCTAGCCCTTGAAGGCTTGCAATCGGTTTTCGGTCAAAGCGAAATTCGCTGTCATAATCATCTTCGATAATATAGCGGTTATCGCTTGCATTTGCCCAAGAAAGCAACAAAAGCCGTTTGCTCATCGGAATCGCTCCACCTGTTGGAAATTGGTGACTGGGGGTTAGATACAAAACGTTGCAATCGCTTTTTTCAACCTCATTTAAAACGACCCCCTCGTTATCTACCGAGATAAACCGTGTTTGTTTTCCGCAGTTGTTGATTATCTTGCGCACCTTTTCGTATCCCGGATTTTCAACGCCAAACACACTGTCTTCAAGCAGATTAGCGAGGAGCGAAACAAGATATTCCATTCCGGCGCCGATAATTATTTCATGTGGAGAACAGTTGACCGAGCGGTATTCATGAAGATATTTTGCAAGTTCAACCCTTAAAATCTCGTCGCCCTTTCTTTCCCCATGGTTAAGAAGCATATCGCCATACGACAAAGTTTCTCGCTGAATTCGACCCCAGATTTTGTAGGGGAAAAGCGAGGTGTCAAGCCCACTTGTTGTCATGTCGAACATATAGTCGTTTTGTTTTGGTTTAACTTCAAGCGAAGATTTTGACAAAGAGGTTTGGTTAAACTGTTCAAGCTCACAAACATAAAAACCTTTTTTAGCAATCGATTTAATATAACCTTCGCTGCAAAGCATCTGATACGCTGTGTCTACTGTGTTAACACTTATATTAAGGTTATCGGATAGCTTGCGCTTGGAGGGCATTTTTTGCCCGTTGGATAGATTTCCTAAACGGATTTCCGAAACGATATAGTCGTATAGTTGCATATAAAGAGGGGATTTAGACGAGTTGTCGAGCGATATTCCAAGATTAAACATAACGGATGATTAGTTCCTTTCGGTTTTTAAGCTTTTATTTTATATAATATATGTAGACAACAAAAATCTGATGCCATTAAAATTTAATAAACTGACTGTTTACATGGTATCACATTTTTGGTATCTTGTATATATAATCTTCATCTACGGTGAAAACTTCACCGTAGATGAAGCTAACAGAAATACTACTTGTCGAGCTTTGCTCGCCATTTTGCACCGGTGG
>CAYJKJ010000013.1:0-34457 GCA_964370715.1 uncultured Faecalibacterium sp. | reverse complement strand
CGAGCTTTGCTCGCCATTTTGCACCGGTGGCGCAAAAACCGTAGTATTTCAAAAAGTCAAACGGTGAAGCTAACAGAAATACTACTTGTCGAGCTTTGCTCGCCATTTTGCACCGGTGGCGCAAAAACCGTAGTATTTCAAAAAATCAAAGATTAGCGGTTATATTATAATTTGCAGATAAAGAGGTTATTTTATGAAAAAGAATAATGTTTTTAACATTAAGACGATCGCAGTAATAGGGCTTATGGCGGCACTTGTTTTTGTTGGAACTAACATGAGAATAAAAATCCCAATAGGTTTAGATGGAACGATGTTGCATTTCGGAAACGTCTTTTGTCTTTTGGCGGGACTGTTGTTTGGTCCTGTGGTAGGTTCGCTTTCCGCCGGAATAGGTAGCGCATTGTTTGACCTTACAAGCGAGTATGCTTCGGAAGCTTGGATAACGTTTATCAACAAGTTTTTCATGGGGCTAGTAGCAGGGCTTGTTGCAAAGGCTCTTCTTAAAAACAATCATAAAACTATCAACTATGTTATAGCAGCGATGGCAGGATCTTTGACATACAGTATGCTATATCTAATAAAAACCTTAATATTTAATATTTGGATATACGCAGTTCCGCTAGAAACGTTGCCGGCAATCATGGCGGTTAAAACAGCGATTACGCTAACAAACGGAATTATCGCAGTGTGTGTTGGTGTGTTTTTCGCTAAGACGATGCGAACTCCATTGGCAAGAGCCGGAATTGCTGTAGTTTCGAAGTAGGGGCAATTTTTAATAGAGAAAATAATATAATAGACAATAACCCACCACATCGGCTGCTGATTTTAGAAAGCTGGTGTGGTGGGTTTAATAGATTTTTCTTTTTTTCAAAATCAAATATGAATATTGAAATAATGCGATACAACATGAAAAGCAACCCTTCTTTTTGCTAATTTTAAAAGTGGAACAACTTTCGCCGGTAAGACTATTTGGCGAATTCAACCAAAATGTTTCAATCCGAATGAAAGAGATACAGTTAATTCGATAAAACACAAACAATCAAAATCAAACGTTGCATTAGTTTTTTTTGTCATGGTATAATATGAATTAACTCGTATACCGATGGGAATGGCGAATAAATAAAAGAATATGAATAGAAGAAATGAAAACTAGATGATATTGAAAAGTGCAAGGAGGTTTTTGAAAATGAATAAAAAAATATGGAACGGTGTTAAAATAATCTTATTAACGTTATTATCGTTGTTTGGGATAATAGTAATTTGGTTTGCTGTTGGTGCAACAATTGATGATGACGGTTCGGGTTGGCATCGAGAATATAAAATAAACGAGCCGATTCCGAACGACGTTTTAACTATTAATCAGTTGGAAGAATTGTCGGAAGAATATAGAAAAAAATATTTTGACCGTTACACAGAGATGAAAAATGTTGGAAAATGGATATCATTTAGCGAAGACTCGAAAAACATCAGCATTACTTATAGTGGCGACAATATAACACTTAAAGAATTTTTTGGATTAAACAGCGTTTACACATGGTTTGAAATATTTTTCAATCTTGAAACCGGTGAAATAACATATGCAAAAAAGTATTCCGGACATGGGTTTGGGTATGTTTCGGAAAGCGATAATTGGAACAGTTTTTACAAAGAATTTGAAGGCAAATACCAAGACCCGGGAGAGATGACGATTGAGGAATTTTTAAGCTATGGGGAATAAGTAAAGAATAGAAAGTTTGAACAAAAAAGAGACAATAAGGAGAAAGAGAAGATGACATTTATCTGCTATCCAAAATGCACTACCTGCCAAAAGGCGAAGAAGTTTCTTGATGAGAAAGGTGTTCAATATACCGAAAGGCATATTAAGGAAAACAACCCGACTTGTGATGAGTTGAAAGAGTGGCTTGAAAAAAGCGGCCTTACGCTAAAAAATTTTTTTAATACAAGCGGACTTCTATATAAATCTATGGGTTTAAAGGACAAACTTCCATCTATGAGCGAAGACGAGCAACTAAAACTTCTTGCAACGGACGGTATGCTGGTTAAGCGACCGATAGTTATTGGTGATGATTTTGTGCTTGTTGGATTTAAAGTAAGTGATTGGGAAGATAGGATACAATAATTGAAATTAAAACAAAAAACAGGAGAATTAAAAAATGAAAATTCGAGTGCAGTATGAAACCGCAGTTGACACAGTTCGAAAGGCTATGCTAAAAGTTGGGCTTAGTAGCGAGGATGCCGATACTTGCGCTAAAATCCATGTTGAGTCGTCGGCGCATGGTGTCGAAAGCCATGGACTAAACAGAGTTCCTGTCTTCATTAAATATGTAAAAAAAGGTCTAGTAGACCCTAAAGCGAAAATATCACTTGTTAAGGCAAGGGGAGCCGTTGAACGTTACGACGGAAATTTAGGAATAGGCATAATTAATGCGCTACACTGCGCAGACCGAGCGATTGCTTTGGCTAAACAACATGGAATCGGTTGCGTTACTCTAAAGAATACGACACATTGGATGAGGGGCGGAACATACACTCGAAAGATTGCAGAAGCCGGATTTATCGGTATGAGCTGGACCAACACCGAAAGCTGTATGCCGTTATGGGGAAGCGACCAAATGAGCGTTGGGAACAATCCGTTTTGTATCGGTATACCACATAAAGATTATCCGGTTGCAATAGATCTTGCGATGAGCCAGTTTTCCTATGGAAAAATTGATGTTTATAGCTTAGCAAACGAAAAACTCCCGATTGACGGAGGTTTTACAAAAACGGGAGAGCTAACAAAAGATCCCGACGCCATAATGGAAAGTAGGCGGTTGTTACCTATGGGATATTGGAAAGGTAGTAGTATGTCTTTGGTTCTTGATATAGCCGCCGCTATGATGGCGGGCGGAAAATCGGGCATCGACATGGACAAAGAAAAACACAGCTATTGCACCTCATGTTCACAGGTTTTTATTGCCTATGACCCATATATATTCGGCGACCAAGAGGAACTTGACACCAAAGTTCAAGACCGTGTTGTCGCCGCTAAAAATGCACATTTAGCAGACGAAAATTCAAGCATAGTAATTCCCGGAGAACGTGCAAAAATTAATCTTGAAAAAAGTTTGCAACAAGGGGTTAGCGTAGACGATAAGATATGGAACACGATCTGCGAAGCGGCAGGGGAAACGCCTGCAAAGTAAACAGAGCGAGTTGCGATAAAAAAGCCGGACGAAAAAATATAGTCAAACCATTTTGAAGATCAATAAATGGTTTGACTATATTAATTTACTTAGAGTTAATAGCGCTTATGAGAAAAAAAGCGCCTACATTCCGCCTGTATTTCGCCAGTTTTCGTTGATCTCTTTGCTTGTTGCGGTCGCTATATCAACTTGATAAACAATCTCGCTTAAAAATTTTGCGTCGATATCGTTAATCGAAAGATAATGTGAGTCTTGGCGATTAAAATCCTCGATTGAGTGATGTTCTTTGCTATAGAACTTAATCTGTTTAACGGTAATCGGATCAAAACTCGGCTCTCCAAGGTATGCGCCGGAAAAGTTAAGTTGAGCGCCTATCTCGAGTTTATCATCAAGTTTCGAAAAACTTTCATAATAACTGTGGCTGATAGGTTTGCTTTTTATCCAACCATAGGCTTGAAGCTTGTTAGCCATAGTCGATATATGAACCGTTCTTCCGGCAAGAGTAGTTATCTCTTTGCCGCTTTGCATTTCGGGGGGAAAGCTAAAAACTTTTCTTTCCAGCTGTTTAAGCGGTTGTTTTATTTCATAGTCTAAAAGTTGCTTTTTCCAGCTTTCTTTAACCTCTAGGTCGATTTCAAGCGGATGAATTAACCCTATTAAACAGTCGTCGGGGAGGGTTATTTCTCGGTCGTCATGGCTGTTAAAAGTTCCGTCTTCCATACATCTAAACGTTGTTAAAAGTGTTTTGTCGTTATAGATACCGAAAATTAACCCCGTAGCGAAACTTTGCATAACTGCGTTTTTGACAAAAAGGTTTATAAATTCGGGTTTTGTCCATCTTCTTCCGTCGGAAATTGCTATATCAAGCCTTGTTTTTTGCAAAGTTACCGTCGCCTTAAGTTGTTTTTTTAGTTCTTTAAAGCGGGCAAGTTCGTTTTCGGCGAGTTCGGGGTTATCGTTTTGAGATGGAGAGGGGAGGGTTTTTAAAGCTTTTCCGTTTTGGTCAAAAACCAAAAGTTGTTGGTCGCAACCTAATGTTACTTTAAACGTTCTTTCGCCGTAATCAAACGTTTCGGTTCCGTCGCTATCAAACCCGAGCGTTGGAACAATTTTGTCTAAAAGTTGCTCGGGGGTTAAATCGAATTTCTCCGCCGCAAATTTTAACGCCTCTTTTGAACCCGACCGCACCGAGGCTTGTTTGAACTTTCGGCTCATGTTGTCAACCAAAACTATCGAAAGCGGGTTCGGGTTAATTGCCAAAGCCTTAACGGCGTATTTCGCCATAGTCGTTCTTGTATTAACCGCCCATTCCGCAATAAGGCCTTTTAAAAGTTCGACAACTTTGTCGCCGCCATGCACCGAACAAAAGAACATAATCCATTTGTTTTTTACATCGCCCCCGTCCTCCAAAAAGTTTTTAAGAGCTTTGATACAGAACGTTTCGAGTTCATCTTTTTTAAGTTCGCTCGAAAGCATCTCGCCGTTTGAAAGGTTTCCGCTGCAAGGCTCTTTTACGTAAGCTGACATCAAAGCCAAAAGATACTCTTCGCCGACTTCGTTTCCGTCGTTAAAATGTACCGTCGGCATATCTTTGAAAAACGGTTCGGCTTTACGTCGATTTTTCAAAAGAGTTTTAATTAGTTTCTCGTTGCTGTATGTTTCCGCCATTGCTTTGCCCTCTTTTCTTTTTATATTATTTTTCTGTTAATTCTCCACATTTCGCCAGTTTTGGTCAATCTCTTTAAATGTCTTGCTTGCGTTTAAAACCTCTCTTACTATCTCGCTGAAAAACTTTTTGTCAACGTCTTTTATGTCTAGATAAATCTCGGGTTTATAGTCATAGTCAGACGGAGTGTGATATTTTTTATCATAGAACATTATCTGCTTAAGGGTAGAGGATTCCGTGAAAAAAGATCCTATTTCGCAACCCGAAAAAAGAAAATGCGCCCCAATTCCAAGGTTTTCATTTAGCTTTACAAAACTTTTGAAAAATGCGTGGCTTATAACCTCGCCTTTCAGCCAATTTGATGTCAAAAGTTTGTTTGTTAACGTTGTTGGGAACAAAACTCGCCCCGCAACCGCAAAAGCTTCTTTGCCCGAAAGTTCCTCTTGCGTCGGGGAAAACACCTCTCGGTTTAGTTGTTCAAGAGGTTGCGTAATCTCATAGTCAGAAAACTGTTTTCGCCAGGTATCAAGCAGCGATTGTTCGATATCGAGAGGATGGATAATGCCTATTTCATCGCCGTCTTGAAGTTTTGTTTCTTGGTCGACAGATGTGTTAAAACTTCCGTCCTCGCTGTAGCGGAACGTTTCGGTTAAAATCCCGTTACTATAAACTCCGAAAACAAGCCCTGTCGCAAACCTTAACATAATAGGGTTTTTAACAAATAGATTAAAGAAATCCTCTTTTTGCCACCTTCTGCCCTCCGAAAGCGCCATGTCGAGACGTATCGTTTGGGAGGCAAGGGTGGTTTTGAGTTGCTTTTTAAGATCTTTAAAACGAGAAAGTTCGTTTTCGGCAAGCTGTTGGTCGTCGTTTTTGCCAACTGCGGGCAACGTCTTTAGCTTTGCGCCCTTTTGGTCAACTATTTCAAGCTCAAACGCCATGTTTAGATAAACATCGAATTTTCTTTCCCCATAATCAAACGTTATCTTTCCGCCGTCGTCGAACCCTAAATTCGGAACAATCCTATCGGACAGTTGCGTGGTTGTTATGCCGAGTTTTTCCGCCGCAAATTTTAATGCTTCTTTAGCTCCGTTTCGCACCTGTATGTATTTGTGTTTTCGGCTCATGCTGTCGACGATAGCGAGCGATTCGGGGGAGGGATTAAGCGCCAAAGCTTTTGTCGCTTCGCTTGCCATTACCCCCCTCATAGAACTTGCCCATTCGTTAATGATGTAGGCTAGCTCTTTGACTATCGGCTTTCCGCCATGAATAGCGCAAAAATACAAAACCCATTTATATTTTGCTTGTCCTCCGTCGTTCCAAAAATTCAAGAGAACCTGCATAGCAAGCGCCTCAAGATCTTTTTGGTTAAGGGGTTCGGCAAGCTTTCTGCCATATAGCGAAAAACCGGGGGAGCTTTCGGCTGCATAGGCACAAAGAAGAGCGACAATATATTGCTCGTCGGCTTCGTTTTTGTCTTTGTCGTGTACCGGCGGAAGATTTTTAAAAACAGCCTCAACCTTATTTCGGCTTTTAACAAGCGTTTTTACGACTTCTGTAAAGTCAACTCCGTCGGCTTTTATTCCTCCGGTAACCGCAAGGTGGGTTTCGATCTCCGCTTTAAGTTTTGAGTTTGTTTCGCTTTCAAATGCGCTTTTAATTTCGTCGTTAAATTTTCCGCCATAGGCAAATTTTAAGATGTTAAAAGCGGATTTTCTTGTGGCGAGTTTTTTGCTTTTAAGGTTTTCGAGTTGCGTTGCCGAAAGCTCGGGATATTTTTTATATACATAATATATAGCGGTTTGAATCTGCTTTGAACTTTCGCTTATACTCTCGAAAGTTTTTTTGTTTGTTTCGATGTTGTCTGCAAGCACAAATATAAGGAACAATCGCTCATCAAGCGACCTATCCTTATAGGTTTCCATAAGTCTTTCGATAAGTTTTGTTCTTCCTTTAAAAGCCGACACCGCTAAAACAATTTGTTTTTGGATATTTTGTTCGATTGGATTTTTTAAGAACTCGCTAAAATCGAACCTATAGAAATTCAAATAATCGAAGTATTCAAACAACAGGTCGTCTTTTGCGTTTAATCTGCTTAACATTTCATACGTTGAAGGATAAATTCGGGTTTCAGCTAAGATGTCGATAAACGTCTTTAATCTTTCTATTATCTCGTCATCCTTGAACAAAACATCGTATAACTCGGGTATCCTATAGGTCCGCTGAAAATCCAAAAACATATTATAATTAAATCGTTGCTCTACTTTTAAGTCGCTAAAATCTTTATTACCTATTATATATTCAACATATCCTTTAAACGGAGCAAAGTTTTTAATGCTTTTAATAACAACGTCAATATCAACTGTACCGACAAAATGCTTTATAACATAGTTTATATCTATCTGCCCCAAAACAAAGATCTTTGTATCGGCAAATTGATTGATAAAATCGATAAACTTCTCTTCCGTTGTACCCAACAAAACGAACTCCTCGGGAGAGTAGAATTTAAAGAACGCATCGTTTGTATAATAATAGCTATAATGCCTTATGTCTAACATTATTGTTGCAACAAACTTTTGCAAAAACTCTCCTTTGTCAAAGCAAAAGATTATTGAATTAAGCATAATCGAGTTTATCGGACGAAGAGCTTTATAAAAAGCTTCGATAAATTCTTTGTTTGGTTTTTCTTTGAACGGATCAAAATTTTTATAAAACTTTTCTAAATTAATGTTGAAGTTTTTTGAAAAATATCTTTTTATAGCTTGTTCAAGCATATCCTCGAATTTAAATTCGCTTGCCATATCCTCGCGTCTTATGAAAATGCTTAAAGCGGCAATCTTAAGCCTTTCGTCCGATTGTTTTAAAACATTTTTTAAACATCTTGTTGCCGTTTGTTTATCTAAATTAAAAAGGAAGTCATAGCTTAAAAAATATTGATAGCTTAAATCAACGTTACTATAAAAAAACTCACAACCCGTTACAAAAAAACTTAACGACATATTAAACGCATCGTCGGTATCAAGTTGGCGCAAACTGTTTTTACCGTAGACCCCCGCTAAGTCGCAAGCCGCTTCAAGAGGGCTTTTAAGTTTTGATATCATTTTATATAAAAATGAAAACCTGTTTATATTAACATATTCTTTTGCTTTAAAGGTGGTATAGAAGGTTTCGATTTTAACTTTGTTTTTACCTGTTTTATCCAATATCAAAAGTGCTTTTTCAAAATCGGGGCAACTTGCCGCATTTAAAATAATCTTGCTATTACGTTTGTCTACCTTTGCTTTGTTAAGTTGGAGGCTAAGTTTTGCTAAATCAATATTTTTTTCCGTTTCGTTTTCTGTTTTTTTCATATCGGCATACCCCTTTTTAAATTAATAATCAGTTCCCAAAAGTTCATCATAACCTATCTTGTGATTTAAAATATCCACGCATTTAATAATATAAAGTATCTTTTCGGTTATAGCAACCTCGTTTTGTTTCGGCCGTTCCAAAAGCGAACAAAGCGAAAAAATCTCGTCTGATAAAACCGAAATTTTATATAGACTGCAAAGTTTTGCAATGTCGCAAAGCTCGATTAAAAATTTTTTCGGAACATTTTGTATGCCAACACTAAAAAGGTTTACCATAGCGGTCTCGACGGTCAACATCAAATCTTTCATGTTATATACCTCATTAGTTTTTTATATCGGTTTAAAACCTTTAAAATAATCAATCGGATTAATTTTGAGTTGTCCGTTTTCTTGATAAACAATTCCAATAAAAAGAGTTGGGGAAAACGGATTTTTGCAAAACATTTCGAGCGTATTTATAATATCTTTATTTGCGGCGTTTATTTTAAGCTCTATCGATATAGGAAAACCGTTTTTATCGGTAACCGTTAGATAAAAAACCTGATTTATAGAGTTTGTTCCGAAATCTGCTATCCCTTTAGCCATAACAAAAGCTACCCTGTCGTTTTCGTTTTTTTCCGTTGTTGTAACAAGTTCTCTAAAATCATATGTTATTAAGTTGTTTGGGATTGGAGGAGTTTTGTTTATAGGCTGTTTTAAAAAACCTTTTGTTTCTTTAGAGGACGAAAGCCGTCTTTCAAAATTTGCTTTTGGGTTTTTGAGAGTAAATATATGCTCGGTAAGTGCTTTTAAATCGCAGTTCATATCCCAAGGGAGAAGCCCTGCCGAACTGCTAGTATCCTTTATATCGTAAAAAGTCGGGCGAATGTCGGAAAAGCTATAGACTTTACCTAGAGTTTGCTCCAAAAAATAATAGACGTTTCCGGCATAACCGCTTAGCGTTTCAAAATATCTTTCGCCAAGCGGAATAAAAGTCTTTTCGCCAACATCGATGTACTCGTCCCGAAAACTTCCGATTAACATTTTAAGTTTTGGTGGATCGGTTTCGGCTATAATTTTTTTAGATATAAAAAAACAATCGGTTAGCTTTTTTAAAAGCAGAGCTTCGCTGAAATGTATGTCTCGGTTAAAATAGCTTTTAAGCATAGCGGAAATCTCTCGAACGTTTTTTTCAAGCGTTGCTACCCTTGAATTATGCGCATATAGAGCCAACTTTTCAAACTGTTCCGTGGCGGAGTTTGGCAAACGAGAAAGCCCAACATAGAAAAGGTCGGCGATTTCGCTTTCAAGTCGTTTGCAAAAATTATGCACCTTTTGTATATCAACCTCGTTTTTCTTGTCGTCCTTTAAAATTTCGGGGTCAAAAAATCCGCTTTTTGCTTTATAGTATAATATAGCCAAAGCCTTATGTCTACACATTTCGGAACTTTTGCAACCGCAAACGCTGTTTTTAAGCGGGGTAAATAGGCGCACTTTATGCCCGTCAAAAAGTTCAACCAAAACAAAGTTTTTTTGTTCGATGTTTGGGAAGTTGCCGTTTTTTAAATCGGAATAAAGTTGGTTTTTCGCCGAAGAGTTTAGCTTGATTAAAAGTTTTTGCTCGGGGAAATTAACTATCTCATCGATATCAAGCGATATCTGTTCTAGTTGGTTTTCAGAAAAATCGTCCTGTGTCTCGCTTTTTCTAAGATGCAAAACCGACATAACAATATGTTTGCAAAGCGTTTTAGATGGGCAACTGCAGGAACTTTCAAAAAGATTTTCTTTTAAATTTACCGTTATGTCGGAAAAGGTTGCAACGATATCGCCGTTACTTTCCGTTATATTAATCTTTAAATCTAAGAGGTCTTTATAAGCTCGGTTAACCGTCCCTTTATTTGTAACCGCTATAAGATACTCGTCATCATATTTTTTAAAATCCATCTCGAAAACCTCATTTTTGTTATTCTAAACAGAACTATAAGAAAAACTCTATCTTATAACTTTCCCTATAAAATCGCAGAGTTTTTCGGGGGTAAGCGCCGCAACATAACCGCCAAGGTTTGCTATGTTTTTAGCGGCGGCTCTGTCGAAGACGGGTTCGCAATTATCATCAAGGGCGGTTAGCGAAACGAACCGAACTCCGCTGTCAACAAGTTCTTTTATAGCGGTATACATATGGCGAGGGTCGCCACCCTCGAAAAGATCCGACACCAAAACCGCTATTGTTTTACTTGGCATATCGACCAAAGAAGCGGCATAGCTTAACGCTTTTCCGATATTCGTTCCGCCGCCAAGACGGATTTTCATAAGCGTTTCGACAGGGTCATCGATATAACCGCTTAAATCAACTATCTCGGTATCAAATATTATTAGCTTAACATCAAGCATCGGAAGTTTTGCGAAGATAGCCGCCATAATAGCGCTATGGATAACCGAATCAAGCATAGAGCCGCTCTCGTCTACAACTATAATTATGCGATAGTTGTTATAACGTTTAATGTTGCTGTTAAAATAGACCCTGTCTAGTATAAGTTTGTTGCGTTTTGGGTCGTAGTTTTTAAGGTTGTTTTTAACGGTTTTTTTAACGTCAAAGTTGCGGTATACCCTAATGTTGCTCGCAGCGTTTCGATTAACCTTTCCGAGCAAAGATCTTTTTATATCTTGTTCAAGTTTCTCTTTAATCTCGTCTACAATCTTTTTAACCAATCCGTTTGCAACCTCTAAAACTTCTTCGCTCATGAGATGTTTGAAATTGAGTATACTTTTTAAAAGCCTATGGTTAGGCTCCATGTTAATAAGCGTCTGTTTGTCGCAAAGAAGTTCAACAAGGTTAAACTCTTCGACGGCGTGTCGCTCTATCTTTTCGACAACCTCTTTCGGAAACAGCTTTCGGACGTTTTCTATCCATGTCACAGCGGTTAGGTTTGTAGGAGCTTGCGAACCGCTTTTTCCCGATATATCATACTCGTCGCCCCCTCGCTCCCTTGAATAGAGATATTCAAGGGTCTGTTCTGTTTCAAGAAATGAGCTGTTATCAAAATTTAGATATTCGCTTGAACTTTGCCCGAGTATAAGCCTCCAACGGTTTGTTTCGGTTTGTTTATCCAACTAGTTTTCCTCCTTCAACCTATCTAAAAGATGCTGATTTAACCGCTCTCCATAGATAATGGTTTGTTCAGGCACACCCTCTTTGTTGAGAATATTCTCCTCTATTGACAACATTTTTGCTACGGATTTCGAAATCCTATATATTTCGGAGCTTGTAAAATAGCTAAATGCTAGCTTTAAATCGGGAAGAAGTTTTATAAATTCATCAGGAGAAAGGGTATTTAAAAGGTTTGATATATTTTTCAAAAAGTCGTCGCCTACAAAAACTATATCTCGAGCAGTATAGAAAACGCCGTTTAAAAATTTCGTCGCCTCGTCTGCAAGGGTGGGTTGCGTTAAAAACCCGTTAAAACTTTTTGTTATGTCTGCGGAGGACAAACGGTTTGAGCCATACAGTATTCCGCTTATTGCGCCAAAGATTACCGAATTGATGTTGTTCGAGTTTAAAAGCTTTTCAAGCGTTTCCAAAAGTTCAATCTTTTGGCTTGAAAAAACTATTTTCGACGAGATATCATATAAAAGTTTTATAATCCTAACCGCTTTTTGTTCGACATCCGAATTACAATTTTTTATATATTCAATCGTTAATAGAGCTCTTTTAAAACAAAGATCTATTAAATTAATAAAATCAAGTTTATTCTCTTCGCCGTAAAACTTTGAAATATTATAGATTTTCACAAGATGAAAAAGACCGTCGCCTATCGAGAAAAAATCATCGTCTAGATTTATTATATCTTTTGTTTTGTTCTTTAATATTCCAAGCGTATCTCTAAGTCCCATTAAATAGCAATCGATTAAAAGAAGAGCGCAATCTTTCGTGCAAATTGCTTTTTTAATTTTATTAAGCAAGATATTGTATGCAGAAAGCTTAACCGTTCCGCCATTTGGGGAATGTTCCGTTAACCTCGTTAAAACGAGAGGGGAGAAGCGGTATTCAAAAATCTCTCGAATAAGGTTTTTGTCCTTGTCGTCCCAAATCCGGCTACCTCTTTTTTGGATGACAAATCCGCAATCTAAAAAAATCAAAGTATGAAAAAAACGGCTTATCTCTCGATGAAGCGGTTTTGAGAAGACGTTTAAAGTTATCTCGTTTTTTAATGAAAGGTCGATTTTCAGTCTATACTTTTTAGCAAGTTCGAGAAAATCCTTAACTATCGGCGGGGCAGGGCAATCTTTCGGTATCTGCCCAACCCTAGAACCTTTAAAAAAATCTTTTAAAACGTCTAATGGATATTCGGTTGCGGGATTTATATCCCCCTTTATAAAAGCCGACATAATGCCGTCTTTACATTCATATTTTCCGCATTGCTCTTTTCCTCGAAGCAAAGCTAACCCTTTAGCAACGTTTAAAGCCGATATCTCGTCTGAAACGGTTATCGCTGCCAAGCTGCTTTTGCTGTTTTTTGCAGTTTGTATTATAAAATCGGTAACTGCTTTTTCATACGGAAGTTGTTGTTTTTCTAGAATGTTTTCCCAAACCTTTTGATAAAAACCCGGAGACACCATACCGCTTGCATAGCCGTTTAGCGCATCGGTCTCCTCCATAGAATACGGCATTAAATATATGCTCTCGTCGTCTTGGTTTATGTTAGGCTCGCTTATCGTTGTATCGTTTTCGGGATGTATCAAGCCATAGGTATGAAAACCTCCCGTTACGACAAGAATTTTTTTATATTGCTGTTTTGCGGTTTTAATATGGCTACACATAAACCGCTCCCTTAAAAGAGTTCCGTCCTCTAAAAGATCCGTTTTTGTCGTTCCTTTTCTTAATAGATATGTATAACTGTTAAATGCCAACACAAACTCAGCGGGCGAAAGGCTTAAACCGTTGACTTCAAAATGCGCCTCCCAAAAACTATCGAAATCCGAAAAGCCTGTTTTTTCGCAAAGAGCGTTTGCTATAGCGGTAGACGATAAAAGATAATCGTCGCTATAGCTGTTTTTCTCTGCAAGTTTTCTAACACCTTTTTGCTCGCTTGTCGCAACCAGCCTTTTCCCAAACGTCATATCGATAAACCGAGCCTTGATGCCAAGTTCTGACGCAAGTTTTATGGCGACAAGTTCGGGCGAATATTCCAAAACGGGATAGTAGCAACTGTAGCTTTTTATGTTGGGCGACCCGTCTTGTTGATTGTTTTCGATATTTTCGCTTTTAACCAAGCTGTTATTGTCTTTGTAAGTATAATATAGCGCGGCTGGAAACATCGTCTCGTTGTCGGCAAGATATTTTATAATGTCGTTTGCGTTTTCGGGTCCTTCTATTAAGATGCAATCGGGGGCATATTGCTCGACAACTCGTTTTAGTTGAACCGAACAAACGGGGCTATGGTGACGAATCGGAAAATATAAAACATTATCGTTGTAATCAAAAGGCATTAACCTTGCAATTTCTTGTTTTGAAACAGCTTTTTCCATAAACTTTCCTCGTTTTTTGCTCTGTTTTTTACAATAGTATTAAAATAATTTTTAAGAACAACCAAATCGTCGCTGTTTTCCTTTGCAGTAGCGTTTGAAATGTTTTCAATAAGTTCATCAAGAACTATGTTTCCGTCTTTGTAATAATACGCTGATATCATAGTTTGATAGTATATCGAAACCGCCTCCGCTGTACTCATAACGTTTGAGGGTTTAGATATCTTTTCCCCATCTATTGTAACGCCGTTTCGGAGTTCATGGTATATCGTAGCGACAAGCTGCGCTATATCTTCTCTCGGTTTAAGTTCGATTAAATTTTCCGCCGAAAGTTCCGCTACTTGAGACATAATTATCTCGGTTTCAAGTTTTATGCTTTTAATCGGTTGCACAGTTTCAAAGTTAAAACGACGTTTTAAAGCGCTGCTCATCTCGTTTACTCCTTTGTCCCTCGTGTTGGCAGTAGCTATTATATTAAACCCGGGTTTTGCGAAAAGCAGGTTATCCTCTTTAAGCTCGGGGATGTTTAAAACCTTGTCTGAAAGCACGCTTATCAAGCTGTCTTGTATCTCTGCCGGCGTTCTTGTTATCTCCTCAAACCTTGTTATAATCCCTTTATCCATTCCGATATAAAGAGGTGAGGGAACGAGCGTTTCTTTTATAGGTCCTTTTTCCAAAAGAAGCGCATAGTTAAAGCTGTATTTAATCATATCCTCCGTTGTTCCGGCGGAACCTTGAACCGTGTTGGTGCTAATTCCGCTTATTGCCGCCGAGAGAAGCTCCGAAAGCATCGTTTTCGCAGTTCCCGGTTCACCAACAAGCATAAGCCCGCGGTTTGTCGCAAGCGTTATAATCGCCCTTTCGACCAATCCGTCGTCACCGAAAAACTTTTGGTTGATAGCTATCTGTTCACCGTTAAAATCAAGCGGAGTTTTGCTCCCTAAAATAAACGTTCGCACCGCCTTTGGGGATAAAACCCAATTAATCGGTTTTATTTCGCTATCGTTGTTTGCAAGCGCTTTCAGTTGCTTTTGATATTTTAGCTCGGTCGTTTGTTTTAATTCCTTCATAACGTTTTTTGCTCCTGTCGTTTTTTACAGATAGTTAGTTTAAGCTTTAATTAAATTGCCGGTTCAATTAACATTGATAGATAAACCGTTTCGAAAAAATCAAAGAAAATCTCGCAAGTCTTTTCATATATGGGGTTTGTGGGCGGAGATTTATTTGATATTAAGAGGTTTGTTAATATATAGGTATTATAACTCTTTTTTTATGATTTGTCTTTTGATATAGAGTTTTTTTGATATTATATACAAAAAAATAAACGCAGTTTATAACAATAGACAAATAAGTTTTACGGTATTTGTTATGCACCTATAAAGCAACAATCCGAACCCTTCACCGATACGAATTATCATCGGGAATGGTTCGGATTTAGATTTAGTGTTAACCTTATAAGGGTCGAAAAAACGTATACACACTCTTTCTTTTTGCCGGGTTACCCCTACATTTGACAAAAAGCCAAAAAAAGACACCGAGCTTTACTCGATGTCTGATTTGATGCAACGTTACGTTGCTGGTGCGCGCGAAGGGACTTGAACCCCCACGTCAAAGACACTAGATCCTAAGTCTAGCGCGTCTGCCAATTCCGCCACGCGCGCGCACTCGATAGAGTTTATTAACCCTACGAATAATATTATACCATGAAAAAAAATAAAAGCAATATATTTTTCTATATTTTTTAAAAAATTTTAATTAAACTTTAACTAAACAACGTATAATCAAACTGTTAAGACAAATTTTTATTGAATAGTTGCTAATATTATTATATACTATATATACAGTGAGGTGTAATTATTATGATGAGAAAACTATATAGGTTAAGCTATAAATACGGTAAATACTCTATCACCAACCTTATGCTTATAATTGTTTGCGCTCAAGCATTTGTTTTTCTTGCTAACATGATAAAGCCGGGGTTTATGTCGCTTTTGACGTTGGATATGTCGATGGTTCTGCAAGGCGAGGTGTGGAGATTAATAACATTTATCTTTATTCCCCCGTCAACCTCGCCGGTCTTTTTATTGATTGTTCTTTATTTCTATTATATTATTGGGTATGCTCTTGAAAGCGAATGGGGTTCGTTTTTGTTTAACGTCTACTACCTAATCGGAATACTGGGTGCAATTGTTGCCGGAACAATAACGGGTTTTGGGTCAAACACATTTATCAACCTATCGCTTTTCTTTGCGTTTGCTCTTTTATACCCGGAATATGAAATCCGTCTTTTCTTTGTTTTTCCGGTAAGAATTAAATACCTAGCGTTTTTCAACTTGATTGTATATGCGTATACATTTATAACGGGTGCATTGTATATGAAAGCATCGATATTGTTTTCTCTTGTTAACGTTATATTGTTTTTCTATCCAAATATAATTAAATCAATTAAGCGATTTACAAGGCGATAAAGTGATTTTGATAAAAATATTTAAGGCTGTGACGAAATTGTCGCAGCCTTTTAATATTTAATATGTATATATTTTGTTTATTTAAAATATCTAGCAAGAAGACCGGTGAAACCTGCGCCGTGTCTTGCTTCGTCTTTAGCCATTTCATGAACTGTGTCGTGGATAGCGTCGAGGTTTAGTTGTTTAGCTTTTTTAGCAAGCTCAAACTTGCCCATACAGGCGCCGGCTTCCGCAGCAGCTCTGAGTTCAAGGTTTTTCTTGGTGCTGTCGGTTACTACTTCGCCAAGAAGTTCAGCAAATTTTGCTGCGTGTTCTGCTTCCTCAAAAGCATATCTTTTGTAGGCTTCGGCAATTTCGGGATAACCTTCTCTATCAGCAACACGGCTCATAGCAAGATACATCCCAACCTCACAGCATTCGCCGTTAAAGTTTGCAATCAATCCGTCATAGATTTCTTTGTCTACGCCTTTTGCTTCGCCAATTTTATGCTCTGTTGCGTAACCTTCGGCGCCGCCTGACATTTCTTCGAATTTGTTTGAACCGGCGTTGCAAACAGGGCATTTCCCCGGCACGCTGTCGCTAGATTCTACATATCCGCAAATAACACATTTCCATTGTTTCATAATAAGAACTCCTCTTTTTATAATAATTTTTTTATTAAAAAACGGAACTAATCATTCCGATCTTTACAATTTTTACATCTGCCATTAAAAATAACACTGTGGCTTTCTATCTTTGCTCCAAGCTTGCTTGAAACAGCGTCTTCATATCCTCTAAGGTCGAGGCTGTCTTCGATATCAACAACATCCCCACATTCAGAGCAAACAAAATGAAGATGAGGCTCTGTTACCGCATCATACCGCTCTTCGCCTCCAACGTTTGAAACCGTTACTATCCTGCCTTGTTGTTTAAACAGCGCAATGTTTCGGTAAACTGTTCCAAGCGAAAGATCGGGAATCTCGTTTTTTAATCCGTTGTACACGGAATAAGCAGAAGGATGCTCTTTTGATCCTTTAATAACCCTAAATATTGCATCTCTTTTTTTGCTTGTTCTTGCTTCCATAATGTCACCCAGTAATTAATAATGATTATCGTTACTGTTATTATAACACAATAAAAAGAAAATGCAATAGTTTTTTTAAAAAAATAGTAATTTAATTTTAACCCCAATTAATTAATAATTTTTTAATAAATTAAATATTAAATTAGTTTTTTATGCATTTAAGCTTTTTTAATGAAAAGCAAATATCGATTGTAATATACACCGAATTATTATATAATTACATTTAATAGCTTATAGCTTGTTTTTAAGGTTATTTGAAAAAACTATAAATCTAAGTAGTAGGGAATGGTCACAAGAATGGATAAAATTGCATTTTTAATACCTTGTTATAATGAAGCTTCAACGATTGAAAAGGTAGTGAGTGATTGCAAGACGGCAATTCCGGAAGCTGTTATATATGTATATGATAACAACTCGACCGATGGTTCTGCAGATATTGCAAAAAAATCAGGGGCTGTTGTTAGATTTGAGCATCGCCAAGGCAAGGGCAACGTTATCCGCAGAATGTTTAGGGAAATTGATGCGAAATGCTATATCATGATAGACGGCGACGACACATATCCGCCGGAAGCATCCCCCGAAATGGCGAGGCTTGTTTTGGAAAACCACGTTGATATGGTTGTAGCGGATAGGCTTTCTTCGACATACTTTACCCAAAATAAGCGGCTTTTCCACAATTCCGGTAATTTAGTGGTTCGTCAGTTTATAAATAAACTGTTTAAAAACGACATCAAAGATGTTATGACAGGATATCGAGCATTTAGCTATCAGTTTGTTAAATCGTTTCCTGTTATCTCTAAAGGGTTTGAGATCGAAACTGAAATGACTATCCATGCGGTTGATAAAAATATGCATATTGCTAATGTTGTTGTAGACTATCGTGACCGACCTGATGGAAGTGTGTCGAAATTAAATACGGTGTCAGACGGTATCAAGGTTTTAAAAACTATAGCAAACCTTTATAAAAACTATCGACCGTTCGCTTTCTTTGGTTGGATTGCGTTGATAGCGGTAGTAGTAGCGGTGGTTTTTTTCACTCCTGTATTGATTACATACATTAAAACAGGGCTTGTTCCGCAGTTCCCAACGTTAATTGCGAGCGGTTTTCTTGTTGTAGCGGCGCTGCAAGCGTTTTTTGCCGGCCTTATTTTGGACGTTTTGCGCCACAAAGAATTAAGAGATTTTGAAATGCGACTTTATGATATAAGTAGGGAACAAGACAAATCTTGAAAGAGGGGATAGGTTCTTATAATAAAGAGTAGATAATTTAGTTTTATATATAACAAAAGTAAATAATCTATTTTTATATTTGTTTGGAAAAATTAAATTGATAAAAATAATAAAAAATTTAAAAAAACTGTTGTGTTTGTTTTAATTTTTTGTTATAATATTTCTACTGAAAAAAATTAAAACAACTTTGACTATGGAGAAATACTCAAGCTTGGTCGAAGAGGCGCCCCTGCTAAGGGCGTAGGGTGGGTAACTGCCGCGAGGGTTCGAATCCCTCTTTCTCCGCCAAAAAAACAAACACCCTAATTGGGTGTTTGTTTTTTTTGACGAAAAAGAGAAAAGGGGTTCGAAAGCCGGCTTTTGAAAACAGGTTTGCGGGTGCATTTTTTATTTATGGCTAAAAATTTCCAAAAAACACTCTCTATTTAACACTATTTTTTTATTTCTTTAAATTGGTGGCTTTTTATATTATTTATCAAATAATGTTGAAATATGTCAAATAAGTGTTATACTTGTGTTAACTCTTTTTAATACAGTTTTACATACAAGAATAAAGAAAGCAAGTGGGGATTTTATATGGAAAACAATTTTGATTGGATACCTTTTTACGAACAATTGGCAGATAAATTATTGGAGTATAAAGATAAACGTAGTGAATTATTCGACATTATGAAAAGCCTTGTGCCATCTCATTCAAAACTTGATTTTTTGCATTTTGAAAGAGATAATTGGTGGAATCCTAGAAATTACGAAATGGATCCACTTACAGTTTTTTCTGCTTTCAATAGAGGGATAACAACTGAAAATAGAATCGAAATTGCTAAGCTTTATGCCGAAAAGTTTGCTATTAAAGCAAAAATACCAACAGAATTTATTGGGATACCGGTAATGAATTCTCAAAATTCGTTTTTTAATGGATCAGATGAAATTTGGAGGTTGTTTGAAGAAGCGTTAAAGTGTTCAGATAGTGGCTTTTTTTCTAATGAGTTTGAAACTGCTTTTGAAAATGCAATTAGGATCTATAATAATGGATTGGCTTCTATTTCAATGGGTTTATTTTGGATTAGACCACTTACATTCTTAAATCTTGATGGAAGAAACAGAGAAATTTTATCAGATGAAAATAGCGAGTTGCATAGAGTTGTATCGCATTTGCCAAAATCCATCAAAAAATATACTCCGACAGGGCATGAATATGTGCTTATGTGTGAAAGCATTAAAGAAGTTTTAGCAACAGGAACGTTGCCATTTAAAACTTTGCCGGAAATGTCGCATTATGCTTGGGAAAATAAACCCGAAAGCTCAGATGTTGAAAAACCTATAAAGCCTTCAAAAGCGAATTTTCTTAAATGGTTTGCGCCATTAATACAAGCATTAATAGACCTTGGTGGCTCGGCTACACCTAAAGAGGTTATTGGAAAGATTGCTGAAAACGAAAAGGTTGATGAGGAAACACTCGCCGAAACTCGTGGCAAAAACAATCTTAAAAAGTTTGATAACGAGGTGCAGTGGGCAAGAAATTATTTAAGCTATGCAGGAATAATAGATAAAAGCAAGCGAGGAATATGGACACTTACCGAACAAGGAAAAGAAGTGGTTATGACACATGAACTTGCCAGTCAAATTTTCCGAAAAAAATGGTGGGTTGAACCAGATGATACTATAGTTGATGTTGTCCGCAAAAAAAGATATTGGATGTATGCTGCCGGTCAAGGCGCTTCAAAATGGGAAGAGTTTTATAAAGAAGGTATAATGGCTGTTGGTTGGGACGATTTGGGCGATTTTGAAGAATACAGTTCAAAACAAGACATAAAACTTGAGATGCAAAGTCGTTATGATGAAAACAACTCGTTTGTAAATGACTCACTTGCAGTTTGGCAATTTGCAAACGATATGCAAATAGGCGATGTTATTTATTCAAAAAAAGGCTTGCATGGTATATTAGGGCGTGGTGTCGTTGAATCCGACTATATTTATGATGAAAACCGAGAAGAGTATAAGCATATTCGTAGAATTAAATGGACACATAAAGGAGAGTTTGTGGCATCAAATCAGTCTGCTCAAAAAACCTTAACAGACCTTACACAGTACACTGAATATATAAAGGAACTAGAAGCACTGTTTTTAGAAGATGAAGGAATCATCGTTGAGGAAGCAGTAGTCTATCCACCATATACTAAACAAGATTTTCTTTCGCAAGTATTTTTGAGCGAAGAAAGCTACGAAACATTAACAACACTTTTAAATAAAAAGAAGAATATTATTTTACAAGGCGCTCCCGGTGTTGGTAAAACGTTTGCCGCAAAAAGGCTTGCATACTCAATTATGGAAACAAGTGATACAAGCAGAGTTGAGATGATACAGTTTCACCAAAGTTATGCGTATGAAGATTTTATTATGGGATATCGCCCCGACAAGGATGGTTTTAAACTTGTTCACGGTGCGTTTTACAACTTTTGCAAAAAAGCACAAGACGACAATGAAAGGGATTATTTTTTCGTTATTGATGAAATAAACCGTGGCAACTTATCAAAGATATTCGGTGAATTGTTTATGCTTATTGAACATGATAAGCGTTATGAAAGCAACTCTATGCGACTACTATATGCCGATGAGCAGTTTTTCGTGCCGCAAAATGTTTATATTATTGGAATGATGAACACAGCAGACCGAAGCCTTGCTATGCTCGATTATGCACTTCGTCGGCGCTTTGCATTTTTTGAAATGCAACCGGCTTTTAATAGTGATGGATTTAAAAAATATCAAGATGAAATATCAAACCCTAAGTTTAACAAGTTGATAGAAACCATCAAACTTCTTAATGATGTCATAAAAGATGACGTCAGTTTAGGCGCAGGTTTTAGAATTGGACACAGCTATTTTATCAATACCGACAACGATATTGTCGACGATGCATGGCTAAATAATGTTGTGAACTATGAAATAGTTCCGTTGCTTCAAGAGTATTGGTTTGACGAGCCAACTAAAGTTGAGGAGTGGACAAGTAAGCTTATAGGGGCTGTATTATGATTACCGAAAACGGAATCAACATTCATAACATCTATTATATGCTAGCCTATGCTTTTTCCGTTTTAAAACAGAACGGCTATGACAAACTAGCAGGTGAAAAGTTCAAAAACACCGCCGACCTATTATCTAGCATTTTGTCTAAAGGAATTGCTATTCAACTTAAAAGAGGGCTTGGAAAGGAGTATATTCCAATCACCGAACCTCTCTCAACGTTGCGGGGAAAGATTGATATTTCCCAGTCTATCAAAGGGCAAACAATGCTGAGAAAGCACCTTGTTTGTTGCTATGATGAATTTTCGACCAATACAAAATTAAATCAAATTATAAAGACTACAGTTTTTGTTCTTTTGCGCCAAGAAATAAAACTGAAAATTAAGAAAGAACTTAAAAACTTGATGATGTTTTTTAAAGAGGTAGATACTTTAGACCCTTATACAATTGATTGGAATATACGATTTAATCGCAACAATCAAAGCTATGAAATGCTAATATCAATATGTTATCTTGTGATAAAAGGTTTGCTTCAAAAAGATAGCAATGGCGATATGAAAATGCAAAAGTTTCTTGATGATAAAAGAATGTCATGGCTTTATGAAAATTTCATATTAGAGTATTACAAAAAACACCTGCCAAAAGATAGGTATACGGTTGCTTCAAAAGCAATTGAATGGAACGAAGACAATAGACATTTTGATTTTCTTCCAAAAATGCAGACCGATATTTATATACACGATAAAACGACCGATGAAATTTTAATCATTGATGCAAAATTTTATTCGAGGAGCATGGCAACAAGTCAGTATGGAGACAAGAAAACGTTTCATTCACACAACCTCTATCAGATTTTTGCTTATGTTAAAAATAAGGATACCTCCAACACAGGCAAGGTTAGCGGTATGCTTTTGTATGCAAAGACAGGGGAAGAGATAACACCGAACGAAAAGTATAGCATTGGCGGAAATATGATAGCGGTTAAGAGCTTGGATTTAAGCAAAGATTTTGAGGATATTTGCCAACAGCTTGATAGTTTGGTTTTAAGTGAAAAATAGTTTTCATTAACTTATAACTGTAGATTAAAATATAAAAAGGCATACAACCACAAAACGTCTGGCGAGTAATGGTAACACATACAATTGTTTGCATTGATAGAAATGTTAATTAGTAATAAAATTAGATATAAATTATCGATGTGTATTTTTTATAATTTTGGAGGTTATGATGAAAAAGAGAGACACTAGAAACAAGGGTTTCACGTTGGTCGAATTAATTATAGTTGTTGCTATAATTGCTGTTTTAGCGGCTGTGCTTGCTCCGCAGTATCTGCGGTATGTGGAAAGAGCAAGAGAATCAAACGATCTTCAAGTTGCCATGTCGATTATGAAAGCGGCAACGGTAGCGGTGGCAGACCCCCAAGTTGGCGCTCCACCAAACGTCGTGATCGAAGTGGGCTGGTGTACAAATGGGCAACACACACCGGATGGGGCAATATTAGTTAGATCTCCGTATGCAGGTGTTGGCTCTTCCGATGTGTACACAAGTAGCGACACACCGATTCCGAGTAATCACGAATCGTTGCAAAAGATAGATGAGGCAATTTCAAACATAATGGGCGCTAAAGTTGATACAAAATATGAATATTCCGGAACCAACAACGATTTCAAACCGGCAAGTGGGATAGGGGACGCAATGTCAAGCCTTGGCAATACACAGGATTTTGCATTTCATATAAATACATCAACAGGGGCAGTTGCCGTTGAAAACGGTTGCACCGCATGGAAAGAAATTGTTGAAGCATTAGACTAAGGGGTCTTATGAGTAGAATAAACTATGTGGTATATAAAAATACATTCAGCTTTTAAAGTTCGGACAACTAGTCTGCACACATAATAACAAAAAAACAGCTAACCGATTTTCAAAAAATCAGTTAGCTGTTTTTATCTTGTGTTTGCTAAATATATTATTATAAAATTATATATGTTTTTTATACCACTCTATAACTTTACTTCTATCAATGTCAAAAAATTGAGTTGACACATAAAGGTTGCTACCTTCGAAAACCAATGGTTTTTTTCTGTACCTCACACTGGTTGAGTTTCCCATATTGTCTTCTCTGTTACCTGCAAAAGCAGGGTAATCAGTATTAGGGAATTGTGCTTTAGTATAATCTTTATTTTTAAAGGATTTAACTTCATCTTTATGTAATTTTCCAATAGAAATAAGATTTTCTGTGAAATTGTAAAATAATTGTGCTACTGGAATCAAGCCCTCTTCCCAAGTGTTTTCATTTGTTATACTAAATGGGATTTCAGAAAGAGAAAAATCAAAATCATCTAAATCCAATTTCATTTCTATAATTAAGTTTTTAATAAAAGAAATGGTGTTATTTGAAGATAGATTAGTTTCGTAGTATATACCTGTATTGTTAATTTGCTTTGATTTGCGAAGTTTGCGTGAATCATTACTTATGTAAACATTAGTGGCACTCGAAATACTATAATTCTTGTTTGCGAGGTCAGTTATCGAAACGCTATCTAAATCATAAGCCAAATTTAAGAACTTTGAAAGCATATCTACCCAGCTAGTCACTTTAGAATACTCGCCAATAAAAGTAAATCCGTCCGGTTTGCTATTTGAAAAATCTATATCTGAATCCACTTTAAATGCTTTTTTGTCATTATCAATAATATTTGTATGTAGATCGTTATACGGAAAAGATTTCACTAAAATACCTGATAATTCTCTAGCTCTACTTACAATCGCAATCTCACTCCAATTGTCACAAGACAAGACTTTACTATTTAAAATATTTGCTTTAGAATTTTCTTTAATAATTTTCTTTTTCTCATTAAACGGTTTTGTTCCTAATTCACTATTATTTCCCGTGAAAGTCAAATTCCCTAATGTATGTAAGTATATTTCATATATACGCTTATAGTCTTCTCCTATTTCACTTCGCCATACTGCAGCGTTTTCTTTTTGTGGTAAAATGTGTTCTATAGTTAACGTAGAGATATTAATATGCTCTTTTGTAGAGTTTTCTATTACAGATAAAACATATTTGCAAATAGGCTTTTTGTATAGTGGCTTATACATAAGTGCATCTGTAAATTCTTCATCTGTCGGCATCCTATCATTAGCTCTTAATCCATTAAGGAAGATAACAAATTTTTCATAATAGTTTTCGTATGAATCAGTTATTACTCTATCATATACTGATTTAAGAAATTTAGATAAGTTCTTATTTATTTCACAAGCTGTAATCCTAACGAGATAAGTTAACCAGTAATCTAAAACTTTACAAAGTGTTTTTTCATCTATATTTTGATTTTCAAAATCATTAAATAATTTAAATATAAGAGGTAGAATAGTAGTTTGTTTAATTGTATAGAATGCATTTAAATATGATGTTATATTTTTGCTATAATAATTATTTACACCAATGAAAGCTCCGTAATACTTAGAAGTTCTTCTTAAATCTCTCAATATATCCTCATGGCTAAGGCTCTTCTCGTCGCAATGTTCCTTAAACAACCGATAGGCATTTTTACTATTGACACTTGTACTTATTTTTGAGGTTAAATAATTAATTACAAAATCTCCAAGATTGCGATATCCAACATTTTTTTCAATTTCTAACCAATAAGTTTCATATAGTTCGTCTTGATTATCATCATCCATTAAAAGATAGTTTCTTATTAAATCTGCTAGGCTTAATTCTAACCCGGTAGAGTTTATTGATTCAAAAATTTTTTGCGGTTCATCACCTTGAGATTTATCTAATACAATCTCTACCATTTCCAGTTTTTTTATTCCACTTAAAATATCCCATAATTCTAAATTATCTTTAAGAGTATTCTCTATTTTGCTTTTAAAAGTTGTATAGTTTTTAAAAATATTAGAGTTGCGATCCATATCATCAAATTTGTCTTTTATGAGAAGAGTTAGCTGTTCATCATCTGATTTAATTGGTTTCAATTTAATTTTATACTTTTCATCACAATTACGATTAAACATAACATCTTTTATTTCTTCTTCAATACGTGTAGATCCATTCATTTTTGCTGTATCATACATAGCTTTAAGTAGTATGTATATTGTTGTAAATCTTTGTTGACCATCAATGATTAGTGCTTCATCTAATGAACTATTATAGCTATCTGCTATGTAAACAATTGTACCGGTAAAATGTTTATGGTCACGCTCATTAGCTTTTAAAATATCTTCGTACAATTTTTCACATTCAATATTAGACCAATCATAATTTCGCTGATAAACTGGTATTTTAAATTGCCTCTTATTTTTTTCTATTAGATCAGAAAACACCCACACTCTGTTAGGTCTCATTATTAACGCCCCTTTTCCGATTTTATTGTAAATAATTGATATTAATATACTACCATAATCTTATCTTGAAAAACAACCCGTTTTTATTATTTATATCATACGTTGTACACTGTGGTAACAAAAATCATATTATCTGTCGATACGAATCACTGCATAGATTGTTATTCCAACAGATAATTTATCGCAAAAAATCAAAAAAACACCCTGTGTTTAGGGTGTTTCAGCATATAGTAGCCACAGGGTGCTATTCCCACTCGCTAAGTTTTATTCAATTTTAGATACTTTTGTATCGTTTTCGTGCTGTTTTCTCTGCTTGTTCACCTCTATTATACCCTGTTTCGGAGGGAAGTCAAATTTTTAGTATCACAACAGTATCACAGACGTGACCTTAACTCATGGATTGAGGCATCTTGAATCTTTTTATCCTACGGAGTTAAAATCCATGCAAAAAAATATAAGGGACAAAGCTAATGTAACTAAGAAATTGATAACAAACCAAAATAATTGTTTCCTGCAATCTGTTGAATTATTGATTTTCTCAATTTTCTTCTTATCGCCAGTTGTTATATCAAAAATGTGAAACTCCATTAAGCTGCCGAACTTATTATATATTTCTTTACCCATTGAGCGACTTATTGTATTCAAAATTTTATACAGGGGAATCAGTGAGATTATCAAAAAAAATAATGTATCATTTGAAAAGGTAATCCAACCTTGATTAAGTGCGCATTTTGCTATAATTGCAATAAGTAGTATTGCTGATGCTTGAAAACAAATTTCAATAACATGTGCAAAAAAATCATTGTTGATACATAAAAATTTTGTTAACCTTCCTTTTTTACTTATTGCACTTTCGCAAAGTTCATTCCAGCCTTCTACAACATTAACAAGTTCTTCCGCAAGAGTATTGTTGATAAAGTCAACTTTACAAATAGTTGTGTGCATTCTCATTTCGATGTCGCTTTCTTCGTCAAGACCACCGCTTAAAATAACCTTAAAAAATTCGCTTGGTTTTGGTGAAGATGATATTCTAACACTAACTGTATGTCGCTGTGGCAATTTATGATTAAGCGCAACAAAGAAATCCCATTGCACAAATATGGAATTTATAGATGAGTTATCAACAGAAAAATCGTGTAGTTCAAATTCATACCACGACTTGAAAGTAAGAATTTTTTTATTGGCGAGCGCTATATCTAAAACAGTGGTTATTTCTCCGATATTATGAAGTGCAAGTTTGTTGTAAATCAGTTGATTTAATTGTTTCAACTGAGATATTGTAACAATAATTTCTTTGTTGAATACTTTGCAAATACTATCGCTTTTGCCATGAAGCAAAGCTAATACCGCACTTGCATTCTGTATACTTTCAGCAGTAATGATACTCCCATCACCTCCGCGAACAATATTTTCAGTTTCTACTATTTTACTCATAAAATACCCACCTTATTCTTCTTTTGTTTATTTATTTTGTTGTTCTTTATAGCACATCAATATAGCATCCACAGCTTTCACGCAAACCGTATTACCACACTGCTTATAAACCTCATTCAGCGGGATATTCGGAAACTTAAACCCCTGCGGAACCCCCTGCAACCTCAAGCACTCATATGGTGTCAACTTACGGATGCCGAAATCATCACGCACAATCGGCACTCTATCGGGATATGTCCCCATGTTCGCCTTAAGCGTGGGACAGATGTCCCATTTACGTTTTGCAACACCCCAATCATCTATACGATAAACTGACTGCTTGTCCGTGATGCGCTCATCAAGCAAGCGGTAATACTTGCTTTGCTCGGTGTAATAATAAATATCATGCTGTCGAACACTCCGGTCAACAAAGCCATTTATAGTCTTTATCAGCGGTATCGGCTTTGGAAAACGAAATCTATCACACATCTCCAAATCTCTAAACGCCACAATAAAAATCCGCTCTCTAATTTGCGGTATGTTCGCATACTCGTGAGGACTCATAACCTTGTATTTGATGTAATAGCCAAGTTCGGAAAGAGTATTGTATATCGTCAAAAAAGTCTTTCCGTTGTCATGTTTCACCAAATTTCGCACGTTTTCTAAAAAAATTATTTGCGGTTGCTTCTCGTCCGCAATCCGTGCTATCTCAAAGAACAAATTACCCCGAGGGTCTTTGAAGCCCCTCTGATAACCCATAACTGAGAACGATTGGCATGGGAACCCTGCTGTTAAAATGTCCATATCAGGGATAGCGGAAGTAGGGATTTGCCTAATATCACCCTCAACAATATGATTGTGTGGGAAGTTCTTCTTGTAGGTTTTGATGGCATATTTGTCGCTATCGTTCGCCCACACAATCTCATGACCTAACTGCTCAAAGGCTAAATCTATTCCTCCGATACCGGCAAACAAACTCGCAACCCTCATAGCCCGAGCACTCGTTTTTCCCTATTCACTTTATCTTCCGTAACAATTCTTGTCGAGCTAATGATTTCAACTTTTTCCGGTGTAATGAACTTTTTTGTTTTCAACTTCTCTACGAAATCATCAAAAGAAACATCTGTAGTCAAAATAGCATCGTTTATCCCCATTACATCGCCGTTGAGAATCTTTTGTTTGACACTTTCTGTTTCGTGTCGCTCCAATGTAAGCAAGTAATTTTCAGCTTTTCTATGTACATATTTGAGCGCTATTGCTTCTAAGTCAGCCTGTTTATATCGTTCTCTCAAACTGGTTTTCAAACTAATACCGATAGGTCCGGTCTCACTTGAATAAAGAACCATATCAAAATTTACATTTGGAACAAATGCAACATTTGCCTGCAAATGAATGGGTGTAATTCCTTCTTTTGTAAACAACGTGGCAATAATGATTTCAAATATCGACCCGTTCAGCGAATTGTTTTTTTCCACTGGACAGGCATTGTATCGTTCCCAACAATATTTCACGTATCCCGATGGAGACATCGTGTTGCTCAAAAAGTCGGGGGCGATATAGCTTGTGAAAGTCTCGTAGCCTTTATTTTTCGTTTTTACTATTCCGAGTCGTTTTAGCATAATAAACATCCTTTTAATAAGCGTATAATACAATCTAAACAACTATACTTACTTTTTCTTGAGTTCCCATGAACGTACACTTTTGGAGGTTTCAATATAATATCTCTCTGAGCATTCCTCGCACATTAACCAAACACTATGGTCTCTAAATCCAGGGATATTGTCATGTTCCTCAACAATTTTTCCATGTCCACAAGGGCAAAGATACTCGTATCGTTCTGTGTCCCCGTCACCGGCTCCATATCCACAGTGATCCTCAACTGATGAAGAAATTAGTTTTTTCTCATATTTCAAGGTGTCTATTGGCTTACTGTTGATGAACCGAACCTGCAAATTGAGCTTCATATAGGTTTTCCCGTCCTCTTGATACAACGAAGCAAAACCGTGTCGGCTTGTTGAGCCACGCTCGTATTTTGTTTGATTAAGCAAGTATTCCTCAAAAAACGCCCTATTGTAGATATGATAAGCCAATACGTCACCCTGTGCGGTAACAATTATGTATCCACCGTTCGCTTCGTCTATGCCGTCCCAAACTTTCGCCGGTGTCATGCCCAAAGCGGCAGAGCAGAGGAATTTTTTGTACTTATACTTATAAAATCCATCGGTCGGGTAGTGCATCGGATTGTCTTGCTCCATCTTTGCCACAACATCGGCACAAGCGGAGATACCGTTACGATAATGGTAGATGAGAGAATGCGCAATCATCTCGGGCAACGTACTGTCTATCAACATGAGATTGTGCGTAAATTTCTCACTGCTCACCTTATCAAACGTCACAGATTGTGCTTCCGTGAAAATCCGTTCCATTCTGTCCTTAATCTTGGTCGTTGTCTCAATCGCATTGATGGACTCAATTTGCTCGTCTGACAAGCCGGTCACTTCATAAATGAAGTTGGTCGCACCGGTGGCGTTAATTAACGTCGGCGCATTGCCGATTTCAGACTTTATGCTAAACCCACAAACAGGGGAATAACCGGTCTGAATGTCGTGTATCTGCATCTTAATATCGGTTTTATCGGTGGACGGTGCCGCAAGACGAGTGCATCCGATTTTGTCCATAAAGCCCTGTGTCCGCTCCACGGAAAACGCACGGTTTGTTCCTGCCACTATCTGACTGTACAGATAATCGGCTTCACCGTCAAACTCTTGCTTGTCGAGTTCGCAGACAAAATCCTCGTTCAAGAATATTTGCACTTTATCGGCAACTTTGTACTCATACTTACGGTTTGCCATTTCTTCACGAATTATCTTTAGTATTGGGAAATAGATATCCTCTATTTTGTTCACTTGGTCATCGGCGGCGTGTATTTTGCCCTCACTAAGCAAGCGCAGCAACACGTACATCTCGCTCCACTCGCCTTTGTTTCCTGTTAGCAAGCTCATTTTGCTCAAGCACCTCCTTTATGTTCAATGCTATTTGTTCAATTACGTTCACGGTCACGCTGTTGCCAAATTGCTTGTACAAATGTACATCGGCAACGGGAAGGACATAGGTATCGGGGAAGCCCTGCAATCTTGCCCATTCTCTCGGTGTCATTTTACGGATACCCTCACGGTTGACTTCGCCCTTGATATGTGTAACCGGTGTGAAGTCCGTCAATCTATCATCAATAATCAAGTTTCGTTCTCTGCCCATGCCACCGCACACAATCGCCCCGGCAACGCCGTCCATCGGGCGTATCTCATAGCCAAAGCCGTTTCCCTTTTCCTCATGACGTGCTTTGTGTTTGCGCAGTGTGTCGATGTAAGTGGTACTGAGATAATATTTGACTGAAACAGGGTCTTTTTCGATGATATCGGCAATGGTCTTTTTCGAGTCGGTCGGCTTGGGGAACTTAAACCCGGAGCAGTCAATATCATTTCTGAAAGCGACGATGTAAATGCGTTCTCTGTTTTGAGGAACGCCGAAATCTCTGCTGTTTATCGGTTCATGTTTATTTGTAAAGACGGTGTAGCCGAGCTTTGTAAACGTATCAACGATGATTTGGAGCGTTCTGCCTTTGTCGTGAATAGCAAGCCCTTTTACGTTTTCGCAAAAAATCACGGACGGCTTGTGTTCCTCACAAATCCGTGCTACATCGAGAAAGAGTGTGCCTCTGCACAGTCCTTTATAGTTGTCCTCAAAGCCCATTCTTGCCCCTGCAAGACTAAATGCTTGGCACGGAAAGCCTGCAAGGCATATATCGAATTTCGGAACATCCTTTTCGCTTATTTGCGTAATATCTCCGGCAATGTCAAAATCGTCATTGAAGTTTGCACGATACGTCTTTTGTGCAAAAACATCCCACTCACTCACAAAGGAAGTTTCTATTTTCTCACCGAATGCCTTTTCAAATCCCAGTCGTATACCGCCGATGCCGGCAAATAAATCTATGCTCTTATACTTTTTCATTGTTTTCACCTATTGCTTTCTCAATTATATCCGCACAACGACATACGTCGCTTTTAATCTCTTTGCCCCAAAATCGAATGACCGTCCATCCTGCGCTTTTCAACGCTTCATTGACTTCTCGGTCTCGCTCCATATTGCGCTCTATTTTGGGTATCCAAAAATCTTGCCTTGACCTAAACTCATGCTTTTTATGTTCCCAATCGTAGCCGTGCCAAAACTCACTATCGCAGAAAACTGCTATTTTCTTGCCTATGAACACAATATCGGGTTTGCCGACAATTCCGTTTGCGTTTTTACGGTAACGAAGTCCACGTTTCCATAGTTCTTTACGGAGCATTAGCTCAATTTTTGAGTCTTTGTTTTTGACCTGTTTCATGTTGAAGCTGATTTGCTCTTTGGTCTTAGTGCTCATCACGCTTCACTTCCATAATGTCACCGATGTCGCAGTTCAGTGCCGCACAAATGCGGATAAGCACATCGCTGTTTACGTTCTCGTTTCTGCCGAGCTTGCCTATCGTGGCTTGGCTGATGCCGGTTATCGACATCAAGTCTTTTTTCTTCATATTTTTATCAATCAACAATTTCCACAACTTGTTAAAACTTGCATACATCTATTTGCACCTCGCATTATAATACGCAGACTTTTTCAAGACTAATTATAGCATTTAGGTTATTAGTTGTCAATCATTATATATGCGATTGCATAGCTTTTTTGCGCAAAAAACGATGAGGGAACGAATTGCTCCCCCATCGTGCAAATCATACATAAATTAACTCACTGCAAACAATTTCCTCGGCACAAGTTTTGTAGTTGTTCATCAGTCCTACCCAATTAAATTAGTCTTGCGTTTTGAGCGTTTAGTCGCCTCCGTTAGATTTCATTATTTGTGACACAAATCAAGTCCACTTGATGTTGAGATTGCTTTTTTCACCTCTCACTTTCTTTCCTAGAGACCTTTTTGCCATTAATTAAATCTTGCTCTCTCTCAAAACTCTCTATCATCTCATCAATTTCCCCCTTGCCTATAATTTTTTCCAACAGCTTATATCGATTATCTCCATAGGCGTTTTGTTCAACTGTTTTTTCTATCCGTGCAAGCTTACTATTCAGATTTTTGATAGTATTAACCTGCTTATCAAAAGCCGATTGCAACTGAACAAATTTGACGGTCAAACCCTTAATATATCCTTTCAATGCCGATACCAACGGAGCCGCTTTTTTCTCTTTGTAAGCAGTAGCGGTCATCAGTGGACTTGGCTGTTCTAACTGCCACTCGGGTTTTTCCTCGAACTTATGGACATTGTTATCAATGGATTTTGCATTTTTCAGCATAGCGTTGAGCTTGCTTTCCATTTTAATAAGTTGATTGGTTTTTTCGGAAATATCGTTTTCTGTTTGCTCATTTTTTAATTCTAAAAGATGGGCTTTTTCTGTTTTTTGCTCGATGATATTATTTAACTTTTCAACCTCTAATGCCCTTTGTTCCGCTTTATAATTTTCAACAGATAAATGCTTGCGAGTAGTGCCTTTTTTCTCCCACTCGATGCCATGCTCAAGCATTAACTTTGCGACAACTTCTTTTTCGGAATTTTGCCACTGATTAAGTTCTGTATCGCTCTTTGTTCCGCCGTCAAAACCCAACTGATTTAATGCACCTTTTAGCGTAGTTTTTGTTTCAAGTCCTCGCTTGTTTCCTTTTGTATACGGCACAAAATCTATGTGTAAATGTGGCGTTGCTTCGTCCATGTGAAGATGTGCTGAGAATACGTATAGTGTAGGGTTTCTTTGAATAAAATCTTTCATATATTGTTGAAGAATTTTCTCTGCCAACTTTCCGTTTTCACCGGTGGCATTCATATCTTCAACATCACCGATCTGTACGATGATTTCATAGCTTAGCTTTTCTTGCTTTGACGTTCTGATTTTTTCATAATAATCAGGAATTTTTCTGTCATTTCGTTTTTGTTTAGCGTTGTAATTTTCCAACGCTTCACTAAAAAGCTTTTTATACACATCTTTGATATCTTCATTAATAAAGCAAGTGTTGAACTTTATTCTATCAGGGTCAACGTTTTCAGCCTTGAAATCCCGGTTGTTATGACAGACAGAACCTTTGCCTTTTGCTATGCTTATAGATCGTTTCAAAAAAATGCACCTCCTACAATAGTCAACTTCAGCAATGGGGCATAGACTTGTGGTTTTCCGATTAAAAGAACGTTAACGGCGAAAACTTTTGTGATTTTGTGATTATCTCTAACTAAATAGAGCGTCAGCTCGTTTTGTTACTTTTGTCAAAAGTAACGCAATAGCACTTTTGACACTGCGTATCAAAAGCTCTTGCGCTCTCCGAGGGGGAAGGGGGCTCAATCAACAAGTTGATTGTTCGCTTATCAGCAAATAACGGGGGCGTGCCACGCCCCCGTCCATGCTAATAAGGTGGAGTTCGCTGTTTGTGTTGGTATCAGCTTGATACCAGAACCACCGAAAGATTGACACCGCCTTGATACCAAACCTTGAAAACCCGATACCAACTTGATACCGCCGGTATTACTTTGATACCATCAAAAGCTATCTGCGAAGTCTAAAGCTATTGATAATTCGTCTTCTTGCATGGTTGGTGGGGGAGTTTGTGATTGATTTTCGGGTATGTTTGCTACTTGAAGTTTCGATATTTCTTGCCTAATTGTCGCTTGAATTTCAGCCAGCATATCAACATCGGATTTATCTTCAAACATACTGTTTATTGCCTTAACAATCATTGCGCTATACGAGCGATATTGCGTTCTATCTATGCTCTGTAAACGCTCCCACGCTTGTTTCTCGGGCGTGTTGTTTAGGTTGAGCCGAACGGTAAAACCAACTTGATTTTCCATTATACGATGCTCCTGTTTTTCGCCATTTTGCTTTTTGCCAAGAACTCATACCCCTTGGCTGTGGCGCAGATATCGTCTATTATTATCACCCTGTCTCTATCATAATTCGCAAAGTTTTTAACAAGGCAACTGCCGCCGCCGAGGATAAACAACCTCATTAATTCCGGATCATATTCATGCTCTCGAAGTCTGCGGAATATGCCCCCGACATACTCTGTTGCAGTCTCTTTAATGGTCGTTAAAAACCTTTCCCCGATATCGGCGGAGCCATGACGAAGCACCTGTTCAATCACGGTATCTTCAATTGCAACGCCATACTTT
>CAYJKJ010000012.1:0-84236 GCA_964370715.1 uncultured Faecalibacterium sp. | reverse complement strand
ATATGCTCTACTTTTTTATATTTTTCTTTTGTTTTTTCGTAGGCTCTATTTTGCGCACCCCAACATTTAGTATAGAGCCTGTTTGTTTTGGGTGTTGATTAAATGCGGTAGATCGATTAAACCAAAAAACCTCAAAACAATTAAATATTTTACAAAATTCTTGAAATTGTGATATAATTAAAGCCTACTGAATAACAAGTTATTCAGTACAAATGCTATGCATTTGAAACAAAATACGCCTATAATGCGTATTTTGTTGGCTTATCTTGATGCTATCTGCTGAATTTTCGCCATAGGCGAAAATCAAAGTGCAAAGTTTTTATTAAAATTTATAAAAAACCTTGCACTTTGACAAGTCAAAAACAGCATGCTGTGATTTTGCAAAGCTGTTTTTGACTTGTTCAGCAGGCATTAATTAAAGCCTACTGAATAACGAGCTGTTCAGCAGGAATGCTGTGTGTTTCACGGTTTATATTGATGATATTCGCTGAATTTTCGCCAAAGGTGAAGGTCGAGCTGGCATTAGCTGGGCTGTTTGAAATACCTACATGACCTAAGAAAGAGTGGTTTATGCAACAAAAAAGAATTAGAAACACGATAATCTTATGTGTAATTTCTTTTATTATAAGCTTATTTTTAATGATAGGCTTTATAAGCTTTGTTACAAGAGATCTTATAGAATCGGAAAAAGCAGCGGTTGAAGACCTTGCGAACCAACAACATCTTTCTATTAACCGTCAACTTTCGCATATGATATATGACCTTGTCGGTATGGCGCAAACTGTGGCGCTGATAAGTGATGATGTTGAAGAGATTATGGAATATGTCGAGAGTAAAAAGGAACTGTTGGGGTTTGAAACCGCTATATTTGCGAATATTGATGGTAGCGGAATAGAAGTAACAGGGGAACGAATAGATATTTCAGAGGACGATTATTTTAAAATATCAATAGCCGGCGAAACTTTTGCAACCGAAACTTATATTTCAGATGAAACAGGAAAACAGGTTATAACGGTATCCGCCCCCATCGTTATGGAAAACGAGATTGTCGGGGTTCTTGCGATACAATACAGCAGACAGTATCTAAACAACCTCTTGAAATCGCTAACCGATGAAAGCGGAGCAAATTTAATATTAAATAGTGAAGGCGATGTTATATTTTCGACCAGTAGTTATATCCCCCAAACAGATATATATAAAACCGTTAAGTTTAAAGAGGGCGAAAACTTTAAGGGGATGGTTGAAAGTTTTAAAGACCAACAAAGCGGAAGCGTTTTTTATTCGCTCAACGACCAAGATTTTTTTGGCGAATATCGCCCGATAGTTATAAATGATTGGATATTGATGTTTGAGGTGTCGGCAGAGAATGTCTACCAAAGAGCAAACAATATTGCGATCACCATGGGGGGCATAAGCTTCGCATTGCTATTTCTTGCCGCAACTATAGTTATCTATATAGTTACAACAAAAAACAAATATGCAAAAAGGCTCGAAAAAATTGCGTTTTATGATGAACTAACCTCTAGCCCAAACATCGAAAAATTAAAACTTCATATGGAGGACTTTTTAAAAAACAAACCATGTGATAGCTATGGTATCGTTAAATTTGATGTTGCAAACTTTAAAGCGATTAACGAAATACATGGGTTTGATGTTGGAGATAAAGTTCTTTGCGCAATTGCCGGAGTGGGTAGCTCGGTGCAGGGAAAACATTTTATGCAAGCTAGAACCGGACCTGATGAATTCATGTTTTTTGCAAAAGACGAACAGATCTATGATCTCGACCAAAGAAAAGAAGGTTTTGAAAAGCTTTTTAAATCTTTAATACCGGAACTTATCGACCATAATTTTTTCTTTAGATACGGACGCTACTATATTAAGAATGGCGAACAAAATGTCAACGATATTATAAGCAGGGTAAATATAGCCCATTCGACAGCGAAAGCAATCGCCACAAAAGAGGTCTGCGACTATGATGAAAAATACACCCAAAAGGTTTTGAAGGATGCCGAGATAACCAACAAGATGCATAAGGCTTTGGGCAACGACGAATTCAAGATGTATCTCCAACCCAAAGTCGATATCGCAACCGAACGGGTGACGAGCGCAGAAGCCCTTGTCCGGTGGCATGATCCCGAAAAAGGCGTTGTCTTCCCCAATGATTTTATACCGTTGTTTGAACAAAACGGCTTTATCCTCGAACTTGATAAATATATGTTGCATTTAATCTGTCACCTTATCGGGGAATGGAAAACAAAAGGCATTGAAATTATCCCTGTTTCGGTCAACTTTTCGAGGCTTCATCTCCACAACTTAAACTTTGTTGAAGAGGTTGTCGAGATAGTTAATTCATATAATGTTGAACATAAATATATCGAGATCGAGATAACCGAAACGATCGTTTCGGAAAACGAAAACGATTTTAAAAAGATAGTCAAGCAACTCCAACACGCCGGATTTTTGGTGTCGATAGACGATTTCGGGTCGGGCTATTCCTCGTTGGGTATGCTGAAGAATTTCGACGTCGACACCGTTAAGCTCGACCGAAGTTTCTTTGTCGAAGTCGACGACGAACGAGAGCATCAAAAAGCAAACCTCGTTGTTGGAAGCATAGTCGACCTTTCTAAAAATCTTGGTATGCATACCGTTGCGGAGGGTATCGAAACCGAAAACCAAATCGAGTTTTTAAAAAAGATAAACTGCAACGCAGCGCAGGGCTATTTCTATTCAAAGCCTTTGCCGGTGGCAGAATTTGAAAAATTTTGCGTAGAGCAAAATCAAAAATAAACAAACAAAAACTGTTGTGAACTAAATTTCTCACAACAGTTTTTTGCTTTTTGGTATCTCAATTTTTTAAAAATATCTTTTTTAACTAGATATTTGCCTCGATATATTTAACAATATCCGAGATGTAGCGAACGTTTTCGATCTCTTCATCCGCCATTTCAAGATCAAACTCTTCTTCAAGCGTCATAACAAGATCCACGAGATCAAGCGAATCTGCTCCAAGATCATCGACTATGCTTGAATCCATTTTAACTTTGTCTTCATCAAGCTCCAATTGCTCGCAAATAACTGCTCTTACTTTTTCAAATACCATTATTAAACTCCTTTTTCTACCAAGAAAATAAAATTTGCTTAATACAATTTATAACGTTTTTAAGGATAAATGTCAACACCTTTTTTGTCAAATCTTAAAAAAATTTTAATAATTATTTTTAGCCTACCGCAAAAAACAGTAATTATCGACCAAAGCGGTGTGATATCATTTTTTCAATAAACATTTTGGAGTTGAAAGTATATGTCCGCAAAAGCTATCGCACTAATTGGTTTTTCCGGTTGCGGGAAAACAACCGTTGGAAAACATCTGGCGCAACAACTCGGCATACCGTTTTCCGATCTCGACGACCGAACCGAAAGTTTCACAGGGATGAGAATATCCGATATTCTTTTAAAGATGGGGGAACAGGGCTTGCGCTCTGTCGAGAGCCTTGCTCTTTCGGTTTTGGGGGCTTCGGGGGGAATCGTTGCAACAAGCAGCGGTTCTGTCATGTTTCTTAAAAATCGCAGAATACTGGAGGAGGGGTTCTTTTCGATTTTTCTTGATGTTCCGTTTGAAGTTTTATACCCCAGGATAAAGGGAACGGCAAGACCGCTTTTATATTCCCTTTCGGAATCTGAACTTTTGATGTTGTTTAACATGAGAACAAATCTTTATAAACAATCTGCAGACATTATTTTGGACGGAACAAAAAAACCGGAACAGCTTGTTTTTGAAATAATAGAGGTTTTAAAAAAGTTTAACAACCACATAACAACGGTTTAAAACTATAAAAAAGGTTGCGGAAAAACGCAACCTTTTTTGTTTTGGTCTTTTATTAATAGGGCGGTTTACCATAACCACAGCGGCTATATCCCTGTTTTGTTGAGGTCTCTAATCGCTGTTCCGGTGTAGTAGTAGGTTAGTATCTCTTGATAGTTGTTTCCTTTCCCCGCCATTATGTTTGCGCCAAACTGGCTTAACCCAACGTTATGCCCATATCCTTTAGTTTCAACAACAAAAACATTTTGATCTTCATCATAGCTTATATCAAAGCTTGCGGAGCGCAACTGCAAAGCAGAGCGCAGGTCGATGCCTTTAAAATCCATTCCGCATATATTAAGCGACAACACCGTTCCGGCGCCGCTTTTAACCGGAATTCCAACCCATTCATTTGGGTTGCCAAATATTTTAAACTGTTCAAAGTTGAGCTTTAACATTGCGCTAAGGTCGGAGGGGGTAAACGTTTTGGTTTCCAAAAACCTTTCGGACATTCCGTCCCACGAACTATCCACCGTTACAAGATACGGAAGAGGGGTTAAAAAAACATTTTCGCTGTTTTCGGTAGCTCCCGATGATATCGCAAAATAACAAGCGCTTATAATCTCATCGTCATACGTTACAACGTTTCCGAAAACCTCTTGTACACATCTTTGTAGTTTTTCATACAGTTGGTCAAAACTTTCTCCATAAAATTCACGCCCTTTTTGTTCGGTCATAAAACCGGTTCTGGTTTCGGTGTTAACCGAGAAATATCCGCCGTTTAGCTCCGGCGAGGGGTTTTCTTGTTGAAACTGTTTAACAAAAAGAGCATAGGTATGCGCCGCTACGGCTTGGGCTTTTATCGCTTCGTCGTTATATGAAAGAGGTATCTCCGACATAACCGCCCCAACAACATAATCATATTCCGACATAGTTAATATCTCCCCTGTTGCTTCATCAAGCAAAAGCATAGGTTCTCCGGTATACCCTGTTGATTGTTTCATTTTAGGGGTTATTCTGAATTCTTCAATACCAACCGTTGAAACGGCCTGCCAATTGTGTCCGGCTAACGAGATTATTGGCGAAACCAACATAACTAACAAAAAAATAATAACAACTGAAAATTTAATTCTCATCTTATTCCACCTTTATTTGAGGAGTTTTGCTATTGACTAAAAAGTTATAGACATATATAATCGTATTTAATGGTTTTTTATTTAATTTGAATGGGGGTTTGTTTTAATGCACAGAGCTATGACACCACACAATCGAGAAAACTTTAAATATCTATGCGAAGAGTTTAAGAAATATAACTATATCTCGGAACAAGACTATGGTGTTTATGATGTTAAACGAGGATTGCGTAATAAAAACGGAACAGGAGTTCTTGCCGGATTAACAAGTATCTGTAACGTTGTTGGATATGATGAAAATGTTAAAAACGAAAAAGTCGCTACAAACGGTAGTTTGATTTATAGAGGCATCGATGTAGAAGATATCGTTAAAGTCGGCGAAAAGATGGATCTCTTTATGTTTGAAGAGGTTACATGGCTACTTTTGTTTGGTTCTCTCCCGACAAGAGGTCAGCTTAATATGTTCCGTGAGTTTATCGCTGAGTTTAGAAAACTTCCCGATGGATTTGCCGAAGATATGATTTTGAAATGCCCTTCGCCAAACGTTATGAACAAGATGGCAAGTTCCGTTTTGGCGCTTTATACCTATGATAACCTTGCGGAAGAAAGCTCTCTTGAAAACACGCTCCACCAAGCGGTTACCCTTATTTCCTGTATGCCAACTCTTATGGTATATGCTTATCAATCCAAACGTTGGGCATATGACAGCAAGAGTATGTATTTCCATCAAACAAAGCCCGAGCTTTCGATTGCGGAAAACATATTAAGAACTATTAGGCCAAACAAAACGTTTACCCATGAAGAAGCGAAGCTGCTTGATCTTTGCCTTGTTCTTCACGCCGACCACGGCGGCGGTAACAACAGCACCTTCGCAACAAGGGTTGTAACATCGACCGGAACCGACACCTACAGCGCAATAGCCGCCGGTATTGGGTCGTTAAAGGGTCCAAAGCATGGCGGAGCTAACATCAAGGTTATGGATATGCTTGAGGATATGAAGCAAAATATCGCCGATATATATGACGATAGTCTTGTTGAAGATTATCTTGAAAAGGTTGTTGATAAACAAGCGTATGATAGAACGGGGCTAATCTATGGCGTTGGACACGCTGTTTATACATTAAGCGACCCTAGAGCTATTATACTAAGAAAAAATCTTCAAGAAAAACAGTTTGAAGATAAAGAGACTGAACAGCTGTTCCACCTTGCTTGTGCAGTCGAAAGGCTAGCGCCGGTAGTGTTCAACCGCAAAAAGGGTGGGAAAGATATCTGCGCAAACGTCGATTTGTTTTCGGGGCTTGTGTATCGCTCTATGGGGCTTCCAATCGAACTATTCACGCCACTCTTTGCCGTTTCAAGAACCAGCGGTTGGTGTGCGCATAGGGTTGAAGAAAGGCTGTTTAGCAACAGGATTATTCGACCGGCGTATAAATATCTTGGAGAGAAAAGAGAATATATAGCAATCGAGGATCGTAAACTTTGAAAAGATCACCAATAGTATTTTTAATATCAATTTCGTTGTTGCTGTTTTCGCTCAGACTGCTCGATATATTGTATGTTGGGGGAATGGGGTTTAACACAACGTTTGTAGACATTTTGCATTTTAGCGCATATATAACCTGTATCGTTGTTGCAACAATTATATTTTTTCGATATAGAAAAAAAACGAAAAAACTGTCAGGGCAAGCGGAAGTTTTTCCGATTAAAGCAATAAAGGCGTTCCAAAGCGGATTTTTCCCGATCCTGTTTACCATAACAGCGGTTTTAATCGGGGCGGCGTCGGTCTCTATCGGATGCAGGGTTATAGATGCTGTTCTAGCGATAACCTCAGATAATCCCGATATGCTGGTGTTATCTATCTATCCGACACAGATACACATACTGCTTGATTTTCTGTCGGCTTTGTCGGGGATGATCTCGATGTTTTGGTTGTTGATTGTTGCGCTTTGGTTTCTTCGAGGAAAAGGAGAGATTGCGGTTAACTCGGTTTTTTCGCTAGCCATAGTGGTTTGGTTTTATTCAAGGGCGCTTTCAAGTTTTCTCGGAAGATCGATTAACCAACACGACACCAAAACAATCATATCGCTTTTCGCCGTTATAGCGTTGGCGCTGGGGTTTGCGAAGTTTTCGAGATTTATTGTGTTTAATTTTTCCGTTAAAGACTATCCAACCTGTATTGCTACTGCTACATTTTGTCTTGTCTGGGTAGTAGGCTTGGTTGCCCCCGAAGTCGTTTTTGCCGCAACGAAAGGACATATGCTAAATTCGTTTTTAATACTTGCGGATTTTAGCTCGGCAGTTTCGTTGTTCTTGTTTGCGGCTAACATAGATTTAAGGATAGATAAAGGAGTTTAGGTATATTATGTTTAATGAAAAATATAAAAAAATAATCGCTACTATAATAAGCGTTATTTTAGTGTTTGCCCTTCTGGGGTCTTTAATATTGCCGGTTATAGGATTGTTCTAGTGTTTCAAAATAAAGGAGAATTTTAATATGAAAGTTTTATTGGTTAACGGCAGCCCGCATAAAGATGGTTGCACAAACAGGGCGTTGCTCGAGATTAAAAGCACGCTCGAAAACCTTGATATAGCGACCGAAATTTTTTGGATTGGAAACAAACCTATTTCGGGTTGTATCGCCTGTCTTAAATGTAAAGAACTGGGGCGTTGCGTTATAAACGACGTTGTCAATGAATTTAACGAAAAAGCAAAAACAGCGGATGGTTTTGTTTTTGGCTCTGCTGTTCATTATGCCGCTCCAACGGGGGGGATAACCTCGTTTATGGATCGAGTGTTCTATTCAAACGCTGTTGGAAGCGCTGTTAAAGGCGAGGATGTTTTCTATATGAAACCCGGTTGCGCTATCGTTTCGGCAAGACGTGCCGGAACTTCCGCTTCGCTCGATGTTTTAAACAAATATTTTTTGATAAACGAGATGCCGGTTGTTCCGTCGAAATATTGGAACATGGTTCATGGAACCTCGCCCGACCAAGTTGAACAGGATCTCGAAGGACTCCACACCATGAGAACGCTTGCAAACAATATGGCGTATCTTTTGAAAGCAAAAAAAATAGCCGCTGAAAACGGGCTTGAACTTCCGGCTAGAGAGAGCAAAGTTTGGACCAACTTTATAATGCCAAAATAAACGATGTTGCTTGTTAGATAGTTTTTTTGGGAGATACACAAAACCAAGACACACACTTTTGAAGTCTGCGTCTTGGTTTTATTTTGTTTTATTCATATGTTTTGGTTTTTGGTGCTATTTAATGTCTGTGCTTTCTGAAAGGAAACTGCAAGCAAACGAACAAAGCTTCACTTCGGTTGCGTCTACGTTGCGAGAACGAGCAGAACTATCAAGCACCACAACACAGCCGATAGATTTTCCGTTTGAAACAACGGGCGCTATTATCCTGGCTTTTTGTTCCGATCCTCTCGATACATCGGCGCCTTCTTCACCGTCGCCGAGCGCAAATATTTTTTTGCGTTCCATTGCGCTTTCAAGATGTTTCGAGATAGCCTTGCCCTCAAGCGAGGATTTAGGATATCCAAACACCGAAACAATCTGTTCCCTGTCGGTTATCGCAACGGGACAATCAAGCGACTTGGACAAAGATTTTGCGCAGTATTCGGCTATAGCAGAATAGCCTTCTATCGGAGAGTATTTTTTAAAGATAATCTCTCCGCCGTCTCCTGTGTAGATCTGCATAGGTTCGCCTACATCGATTTTGTAGGTCTTACGTAGTTCTTTTGGAATAACAATTCTTCCAAGTTCATCGATCTTACGAATAATTCCTGTCTCTCTCATATTCTCTCCTTATAAGTCACCCGCATCTTGTATTGGTTTTTGTGAGCTGTCCGCCGGGTTTCCGGTATAGCTACCCAAGGGGTCGAACTGGCTCGACATTTGAGAAGCCTGCTCAACCACAATTTCGGTCAACGACTTGTCTTGACCCTGTTTTCCTTTTTCGTTTTTGTTTTTAAACATAACTATTCTTTCCTTTATATTTACTATAAAAATGTTGCAATATAATGTACAAATTGTAACAATATATTTCCCAATCAAATTAATAAAATACCTTTACTAGTTGAAAAAAAATAAATATTGCGTTAAAATTAAAATACAGAGTTTATATCACACTGTATATAGCTATTTTTCCCTTAATAATCATCATATATTAACCTATGGTTGCTTAACGTTTTGCGTATTTGTCAATCAAAAATTCATTTGACAAATTAACCCTTAATTTAACAAATTAAGAGAATTTGAAACTATTTCCGTTTAATGCTATAGTTTTAAACGTTTTAAAAAAATCAATTTGTTTGCGTTAAATAAAAATATTCAACGACTATAAACTTTAAACGAAAGGATAGATATATAATATGAAAGCGGTTATACTGGCGGGCGGTTTTGGAACCAGAATTTCGGAGGAAAGCCGATTTAAACCAAAACCGATGGTAAGCCTTGGGGATATGCCGATCATATGGCATATAATGAAGCTTTTTTCAGCGCACGGAATAAACGAATTTATAATCTGTGCAGGATATAAACAACACGTTATAAAAGAATATTTTGCGGATTATTTTCTCCACACCTCCGACATAACGTTTGACTTCACAAGCGGAAAAAATGATATGACTATCCATAACAACATGGCGGAACCTTGGAAGGTGACGGTTGTCAACACCGGCATCGAGACCCAAACGGGCGGAAGGGTTCGGCGTGTTAAAGATTATATCGGCGACGAAACGTTTATGCTAACATATGGCGACGGCGTTTCAAACGTTGATATAACAAAACTTGTTGAGTTCCACAAAAGCCACGGCAAGACGGTAACGATGTCTGCATACAACGTTGGGCAACGCTTTGGGGTTCTTGATATCTCCCCGAAAGGCGAAGTCAAAGATTTTAGAGAAAAAACCGTTGGCGACGGAAACCTTATTAATATTGGGTATATGGTTTGCGAACCTCGTTTTTTGGATTATATCGACGGCGACACTATTGTTCTTGAAAAGCAACCGCTAGAGGGGGTTGCGAGCGATGGCGAACTTATGGCGTTTCACCACGAAGGATTTTGGCAATGCATGGACACCGTTCGAGAAAAAGAAAAACTTGAAAGTTTATGGGAAAGCGGAAACGCTCCTTGGAAGGTGTGGGAATGATGGATTTAAGTTTTTATAAATCAAAACGAGTTCTCATAACGGGACACACGGGATTTAAAGGAAGCTGGCTTTGCAGTGTGTTGTTGGAACTCGGCGCAGAAGTTTTTGGATATTCCCTTTCACCCACTACAAAGCCCAACCTTTTTGAACTGTTGAACCTCGAACACGAGATGACGAGCGAAATAGGAGATATAAGAGACCTTGACCATCTTGTTGAATTTTTTCAAAAAACAAAGCCCGAAGTTGTTCTGCACCTTGCGGCGCAACCCTTGGTTATCGATAGCTACAACGACCCTGTTTACACCTATCAAACCAACGTTTTAGGCACCGTTAATGTTTTGGAAGCGGTCAGAAAAACAGCTTCGGTTAAATCGTTTTTAAACGTTACGACCGACAAGGTATACCAAAACAACGAATGGGAATGGGGCTATCGAGAGACCGACAGTTTAAACGGTTTCGACCCATATTCAAATTCGAAATCCTGTTCGGAACTTGTTACAAGCAGTTATAAAAACAGTTTCTTTAATACAATAGATTGCGCAATATCAACCGCAAGAGCCGGCAACGTTATCGGCGGTGGAGATTTTTCAAACAACCGAATAATACCCGATTGCGTTAAAGCGGCAACCGAGCAAAAACCGATAGTTTTAAGAAACCCCAATTCAATTCGCCCATACCAACACGTGCTTGAACCGATAGTTGCGTATCTTATGATTGCGAAAAATCAACATTTTGATAAATCGGTTTCGGGTAGCTACAACATAGGGCCAAACGACGATGATTGTGTCACGACAGAGCGGCTTGTAGGGGTGTTTTGCGAAAGATGGAGCGGCGCAACCTACGAGATATCCCAAAACAAAAACGCACCACACGAAGCGAACTTCTTGAAGCTTGATTGTTCAAAGATTAAATCTCGTTTTAATTGGTCGCCAAAGTTTGATATCGAACAAGCGGTCGAAAAAACCGTTGAATGGTCAAAACTTTTTGCCAACGGTTGCGATGTTAAAGAGATAACGAAAAAACAAATTGCAGAGTATTTGGAGGATTAACGGCATGAAAAAAGCTATAGTTACCGGTGCGGCGGGATTTATCGGAACCGCTGTTATAGACGAACTTTTGCAAAACGGTTATTTCGTTTTTGCAACCGATCTTGAAGCGGTCGGAGAAAAAGTTTTGCCCCATAAAAACAAGATGTTTGTTCCTTGTGATCTTATGGCTATCGAAAACCTTTGCGATATAATCCCAAGCGGCGACTATGATGTTTTTTATCATTTTGCTTGGATTGGCTCGGCAGGCCCTCAAAGAGCAGATGTTTCGTTGCAACTGCAAAACGCCGAATCGACGGTTCGGGCGCTCCGTGTTGCAAAGGCTCTTGGCTGCAAACGCTTTGTTTCGTCGGGTAGCATTATGGAACATGAAACGATAGCCGCGGCATACAAAAGCGGAAACAAACCGGGGCTTGGATATATCTACGGAAGCGGAAAGCTGGTTGCACACACGATGTGTATGTCGGTTGCCGCCGAGATAGGAATCGAGCTTATCTGCCCCAAGATAACCAATGCATACGGTGTTGGCGAAACCAGCCCTCGAATGGTCAACACTGCGCTTAGAAGTTGCATTAAAAAGCAACCCCCCGTTTTCACCGCCGCAACGCAAAACTATGATTTCATCTATATCGATGATGTTGCTACGGCGTTTAGGCTAATAGCGGAAAACGGAAAACCTTTCACAGAATATATTATCGGAAGTTCCAACGCAAAACCGCTTAAACAATTCCTTCAAGAAATGCAACGCTCCGTCGCCCCCGACCTTGAATTTGTGTTTGGAGATATTCCGTTCACAGGGGTCGATATGCCTCTTTCAACATTTGATTGCAGCATAACCGAGCAAGACACAGGATTTAAAGCAAAAGTTTCGTTTGGGGAAGGTTGCAAAAAAACATATGATTGGTTAAAAGAGGTAGAAAATGATTAAACATTTTGAATTTAACAAAACCGAGATAGACGGCCTTTTGTTGATAACCCCCTTCAACGCCGATGATGTTAGAGGGATGTTTACAAAAGACTATTCAAAAGAAACATTCGAAGCAAACGGAATTAACCATGACATCAAAGAAACATTCTACACAACCTCGAATAAAGGCGTTATAAGGGCGATTCATTTCCAAAGGGTTAAGCAACAGCCAAAGCTGGTTCGTTGCATTTCGGGCGCTATATACGATGTTGTGGTCGATTTAAGAGCCGAAAGCAAGACGTTTAAAAAATGGCTTGCTTTTGAACTTTCGGAACAAAACCAAAATCAACTGTTGATACCGTCAGGTTGCGGGCATGGATATCTCGTTGTCGAGCGTTCGGTTGTGTCTTATAAATGCGCCGAAAAGTTTTATGCGGAATACGACGACGGCATAATGTGGAACGACCCCGACATTGCGGTTGATTGGAAGCTTGAAAAGATAGGCGGCGAACAAAATTTGATCATCGCCGAAAAGGACAAAAACCTTAATTCCTTTGCAAAGTTTTTCGAGATGTATGGTGGGTTTTAATCGTATAATAATTAATACTAAATAAAAAATCGGAGGTTCAAAATGACAATTGCAATTATATTAGGAGTAGTAGCGGTTGTTGCTATATTTTTTGTCGCTACATACAACGGCCTTGTTAAAGCAAAAACCCTCGTAGAAGAGGGCTTTTCGGGGATGGATGTTTTTCTTAAAAAACGATATGACATTATTCCAAACCTTGTTGAAACGGTTAAAGGCTACACCGAACATGAAAGCCAAACGCTAAGCGAAGTTGTTGAAGCTCGAGGAGCGGCGCTTTCGGGGGTGGGGGGCGATATATCGACCAGAGCTTCAAACGAAGTTGCTCTAGGCTCGGCGCTAGGCAAGCTTTTTGCGGTTGCGGAGCAATATCCAAACCTTAAAGCCAATAGTGTTTTTATCGAGTTTCAACAACAACTCGAAGATATCGAAAACGATATCTCGCAAAGCCGCCAATACTATAACGGCGCAGTTCGTGGATATAACATCAAAACAAAGGTTATGCCGTCGGCAATCGTTGCTAGTATGTTTGGGTTTAAAGAGCTTCCGTTTTTTGAACTTTCATCCGAAAAGGAACGAGAAAACATAAGCGTTAGTTTTTAAATTAAACAGATATTTTTAAGGGGTAGTTTATGAAAAGAAATATTTTTATTATCGCATTTTTGATTTTTATCTTGCTGTCTTTTTTGTTTCCTACCGCTACTTTTGCCGATAGCTATGAAGCCGGCTATTATATAAAAGATTATCATGTTGATATCGTTGCAAACGATGACCGAAGTTTCGATATAACCGAAACTATCGATGTTTTTTTCACCGAGCCGAGAAGAGGAATCTATCGAAACATCGATCTTTACGGAGCGGCGGAAACCTTTTGGTTTAGCGAAGAGGGGGTTAATGTCGAGGGTGCGCCGTTTGAAGACGAGGGTTTTGGCGATATAAAGATTGGCGACCCCGATGTCGAGATCGAGGGCGACAAACGATATGTCATAAGCTACACCTTGATGTCGTATGCAGAGAACGACAAAACCGCCGACTATCTCTATCTTGATATAATCGGAACTAATTGGGACACCGAAATCAAAAATTTTTCCGCAACTATAGCGTTGCCCGAAACGGCGGTGGTTGAACAATATAAAATCACCGGAGGATACTATGGAATCCAAAGAGACCTTTCTTCGGTAACGGTAGAGGAGGAGCAAAACGTTTTCTCGATTTCCTCTAGCCAACCGTTGCCCCCCTACAACGGGGTGACGATTAACGTTGAGATGAACGAGGGTGCATATAAAAACGCAACCCCTTATATTCCTCCCTATACAATCAACAGCATCGATAGGGTTTTGGTTATCGATCCTAGCCTTAAGTTTAGCGGAGGCGATATTATCGCAATCACCAAAAACACCGACGAACAACCACTCCTTAATCTGCTCCCGGAACTCATTTCCGAAGTTGACGGTTTTCCCGATTATCTTAAAATAAACAATTATAGGGTGACCTCGGGTGATGTTTCGCTTAACAGCGACAACCGATTAATTCTGCCCGACAGCATGAAAAAGGGCGACAGGATAGAGTTCACGGTGTCGTATGATATCCAACTTTTTGCAACGAGCGTAAACCCGGTAGAAGAGATTGATTATATTTTGTTGAATAGTTCGCTCAACTACAACGTTCAAGATATATCGTTTAGATTTATTGCGCCGTTTAACGTTGCGATTGCTGCAGTTGAGCATCAAGACAACTATCAAATAACGGGGAACAATAGCGATGAAGTTTTTATTGAATATGAAACGTCTTCGATTGGAAGCGAACCGGTTGAAGTTGTTTTAATGTTTGATGAAGGCCGGTTGATAGCTCCGCTTTCTTGGGTTGAATATCTATTTATAGGATTGTGTTTAGCTATTGTTTTGGGGCTTTTTGTCTTTGTTATCAAAACAAGAAATCCACCACTCGTCACACCGACCGAATACTACCCACCCGACGATCTTGACCCTGCGATGTTGGGCTGTATCCTTCGAGGGAAAGCCAACAAAAAAGATATAACAACGTTGATATACTATTGGGCGGCAAAGGGTTTTTTGAAGATAGAATTTAAAAAAGCAAAAAAGTTCACGCTTTATAAACTCAAGCCGTTGGACGATAACCACAAAGATTATGAAAAAGATTTGTTTGAACTGATCTTTAATGAGGGGGATCAAAACAAGGTCGATTCGAAAGATCTCAACAAATCGATGTACCAATTTTTAGATTCCGCCACAAAAGATATACAAAAGTTTTTCAAAAATGAAAAACCATTGACCGAAAAACGGTATAATGATATTTCAAACCTCTACATTTTAGGGGGCGTTTTTGGGGTTATTGCGTTGTCGCTTATCATGTCGGCTATCAAGGGTGTTCCGCTTTTGGATATCGGCATAACGTGGTTTTCATTTCTGTTTCCATTACTGTTTTTCACAGTTGGTCTCGAACGAATTTTGAACGCAAGATATCGACAAACGATCTCCAATATTATTATAAATATATTTACAGTGTTTGTTTTGCTGATTAGTTGCTTTTTGTTTTATTATCTTATGGTGTTGTTTTATTCGCCGATTATATCGGCTTGTATGTTTATCGCCTGCCTTTTAATAATCGTGTTAGGTTTAAATATACCCAAAAGAACACCATACGGACACGAAATGCTAGGGCGAACGCTAGGTTTTAAACGTTTTCTTAAAACCGCAAAACAACAACAACTTGAAACACTTATTTCGGAAAATCCAAGCTACTACTATGACATTTTGCCATATGCTCACGTGCTTGGCGTTTCAAAGGTTTGGCAAAATAAAATCGATATCTTCTCAGAACCACCAAAAACCCCCGATTGGGTAGATTATAGCGAGATTGGAAAAGATGTAGCGTTCGGGGCGGTTATGACAACGGGGCTATATTCTATCGGCAGAAGCCTAGAAAACCATTCCGGTTATTCGAGTTCCGGCGGCAGTTCCGGTGGCGGCGGTTCGAGCTATTCGGGCGGCGGCTATTCGGGCGGCGGCGGTGGCGGCGGCGGCGGAAGCAGCTGGTAGCAACCAACACACCATCATAACAACTTGTTAATAAAAATTAGTTTTCTATTGTATGTTTATATGATATAATTAATAAACATTATATTTAATACAAATTGTATATTAAACTAAATTTATACGGAGGTTGGTTTTATGCAAAAAAGCTTTTTATTAAAGCAAAGCTTTTTATTAAAGCTTATCAAGACAATATTAATACTAGCGTTAATAATAACGTTGTTTTCGGGATGTTGGAACAACAGCGATCAACCCGAAACAACAAAATCGGGGCTTCCAAAGCTTCAACTACCCGTCGATGCGATAGCCCTCATTCGTGAAACAAACGTTGAACTAAAAGAGCTTGTCGGCAGTTCTTGCATCTCCCGACTGTCGCTAGGTTCCCCCGCAGTAGACTATTGGGAAAGCGGCGGACAATATCCGTTTATGTTCTATTTTAGAGATGTCGAAAACATGGCAGAGGTTTTGCAGCAACACGAAACATACGACAGCGAAACAAGATTTGCAGACGGCAACATCTGGCCCGATGACACCCAAATTATAATGGTCGAAGCAAACGGCATCGAGCAGAGTTCCAAGCTTTATGGTGTCGATGTTCCGGTCACCTATCAAATGATACAGGAAAGTTATCCCGGGCAGGAGATAACGCTTGATTTTCTCTCGAAAGATTCCGACTACACTTTATATGAAACGGATGTTTGGGTAACAGCTTTTAGATATGGCCAGTACACAATTTCGGCTACGTTTGAAAAGGTCGACAACGAATATATCGTTATCACAAGCTCGGTTTTCTTAAGATAATCTGAAAATTTTTTTTAAGGAACTATAAAAAATATGCCTTCTAACAACAAGGATACATTTTTAAAATCCCTTCCGGCGGGGTTTATAATCGGCGTTTGTTCAGCAGTTTTTTTAACGGTTCAAAATATATACATAGCCGCTTTTCTTTTTTCACTAGGATTGTTTACTATCTTGTCGCTGGATTTATATCTATACACCGGAAAGGTTGGGTTTTTGCTCCAACACAAAAGCGTTTTAAAGGTTATTATAACGTGGTTCGGAAACTTTGTCGGCGCAGCGGTTGCCGCCTTGCTCGTTTCAAAAACTCGCATGATAGACAACCAACATATGGTCGATACACTAGATGTATTTATAACGCTCAAAACAACAGACAGTATACAAAGCCTTTTTATACTTGGCATACTGTGTGGGCTAATGATGTATCTTGCGGCGTTTTGCTTTTCCAAAGCAAAAGACACAAACAACAGTTTCGGCGGATACCTTGGAATGGTTCTTTGCGTGATGATGTTTTTGTTGGGCGGTTTTGAACATAGCGTTGCCAATATGTTTTATTTCAATCTAAATGCAGATTGGTCAACAGCAACGGCTGTTTCGCTTATCGTCGTAACGCTTGGAAACGCAGTCGGCGGTCTTTTGTTTCCGTTTGTGCTTCAGTTTACAAAGAGCTAGAATATTTGATGTAGGGCAAAGAGAATAACAATACATTGAAACAACCCCTCTTATATGGTTTGATACCACAAAAGAGGGGTTGTTTTTGTTATGTTTTAATATATAGTTCTAGACGTTCTACATTCCAAAGAACTCTCTCGTTATCCTCAATGCTTCTTCGATAGCGCTCTCGTTGCTGTTGCTTGTTGCGGCATCGATAGCTTCTTGACGCAATCTTTCGGCTTCTTTTTCTTCGAGCTCGTTTTGTTCACGAACCCTTTCTCTTTCTTCGAGTTCTTCCGGAAGAGCCTTTGCATATTCGGAGTGTTCGAATGCCCCTATTCCGGCAACCCTTCCCGATTCTACAACCTGTGTGAGCGAAGCGCCGAATCCGGGAAATGCTTCATAGAAATAGTTTCCGTTTGCAACTTCGCCGGCGGCAAACAAGCCTTCGATTGTTGAATATAATCCGACAACCTCACCCGAGAGGTTTGTTTGAAGCCCGCCGATTGAGCCAAACGTTATCGTTTCATAAGGTATCGCATAGATATTTTTGTTTTCAATCTCGTTTAGGAACATTGCGTCTTTACCAAAAACTACATCCGAACCACGTTGACACGTTTCGTTATAGCTTTCAAACTCATCCGCAAGATTAGGCATATTTAAAACTTGAGCAAGATCGTCTATTGTTTTGCCGAAATATACCGTTCCTTCATCGACACCGTCTTTGATAGCCGAGGTTACGTTGTCCCCCGAAATGATAAGATATGCTGTGTCATATCCTTTTCTGCTAAGCTCGTTCGCTATAACAAAACTGCTTTGGCTTTCATCGGAAAACCTTTCTCCTGATGGGGTTACAATCAACCCGTTTATATCGTTTGTTTCAAAATTGTTGTCATAAAGCCTCGACATCAATCCGTTTCCGTTAAGCGCAACATCGGCATACAGATCTCTTGCAAGGTCTATTCCATCGCCTACGTTTGAAAGCCCGGAATATGTTTCTTGAACGTCAACATTTCCGACAAGCTCGTCTACAAGCTCGGGGTTGCGGTCGTATCCACCCGTGGCTAAAATAACCGAATGAGCGCGAACAGCGACGGAACTTCCGTCTTTGTAGACGCCTCGAACGCCGGTTGCTTTTCCGGTTACATCGGAGGATATCTCTGTTATATTAACATCGGTTACAATAGTAACTCCAAGGTTTGTTGCGGTTCTTATAAGCGGTTGCATCATAAGGCCGCCGCCCGTTTCGGTGCTGTTTGATATTACATGGTTTCTTGCAACACTTGAACCTTCAGCAACTTCGACGGTTGGGGATATCGGAACGCCAACTTCGCTTAGGAAGAAAAGATTATCGGCGGAGTTTTCCGCAAGACGCACAAGATAGGAAGAGTTAACGTTTCCGCCCGCTATGTTTGAAAGCTCGGTTGAAAACGAAATGTTTGTGTCTTCAACAAGGTTGCTTCGTTGGTATGACGTTTGCGAACCCATTATCAAGCCGTTTGATCTTGCGGAAGAACCTCCCGGTTGCGACATCTTTTCGATTAGGATAACTTCGGCACCTCGGCTTGAAGCCTCGATTGCCGCCGTAAGGCCTGCGGCCCCGGCTCCAACGATCGCAACATCATATTGAATAGCCTGAATATCTTCGGGCAAGGAATATATAACTTCTTCATTAAAATTATTGGGATCAAGCTGTTGTTCCGAAACAGCTTTTTTTGCGCCTTCGATAACCGCATTGCTCGTTTCGGTTGCGCTTGTTACAATATCAACATTAAAGCTTTGGTGTTCGTTCATCGTTTCGATAAGCGATTTCGCCGCAATATCTCCAATTCCGGGAGATTCGTCCTCTAAAACCAATTCAAGCAAAAAACCGCCATCCTCTGTTTTTTCGGCTTTGATGTATATTTCGGAACGATATCCTGTTTGCGAAACCGTTCCCGGCGGAAGGTCCAAAGTTTCTGCGTTAACCGTGTTGCAAGCGTATAAAGCCGGAACGCAACACGCCGCACCGAATAGCATTACTAATGTTAATTTTATCTTGCTGTTTTTTGCCATATTACCCTCGTAAAAATTTTTTATTGAATTTTGTTTAATATTGTGTTAAAATTTCATTAATTATATAACATATATACATTTTTTCTTGGATTGGAGCAACGATGCCGGAAATATTTAAACTAGCTATACTACTAATCGGCATAGCAATCGCATTTCTATATGCTGTTGTGCCGGCTTCGTTTGGAGCATGGAACATACTTTTAATTAAAATCTGCGCAAGCTCATGTTTTGTCATAGTAGGCGGATTAAACTGCTACTACAACTTTAGTTTGTTTGGCTGTTTAATGTTTGTTGGGCTATTGTTTGGCATGATAGCGGATTTTGTTTTTGGCGCTCGAAACGTTTACCCTAAACAAAAAGTTTTGTTCTTCAGCCTTGGAGCTACGATATTTGCAGTGGGGCATATTTGTTATACATTTGCTTTCCACACGCTTGATGAAATCAAGTTTTATTGGTATATCGTTGCTGTTATTATAGCATATTTATTTTATTTTGCACCAAAAAAATTTTTAAACGCACATTATGGTCGTCTTTCGAGCATGATATTTTCATATTCATTGATAATTTCTTTTGCGCTGTTTTCCGCTATCGCAATATTAATCTCAAAACCTTATGAACTGGGAAGAGTTTTGATAATGCTAGCGGCGGTGTTGTTTGCGATTAGCGATTTTTTGCTTGTCCTTTTGTCTTTCACTAAAAAGCGAAACAAAAATATTTCGTTTATCCACACGATGACATATTTTATAGCGCAGATGCTATATGCAATGGCGATAAGCCATCTGGGGTAACATTGTTTGAACGGTTGCCAAAATTAAAATTAATATCGAAATTTTATTTTAAAGTCGAGGTTTTTCTCGCCTTTATTTTTTTATCTTGTTTTAGCTTAGATGTTTTAATATAAACTGTTTAACCGTGTCGGTGTATAGCTTTGTGTCTTTGTAGTAGGCGGTTCCATGGACTGCACCTTCAACAACAAGTTTTTGCTTTTCCCCAATCTTTGCTTCATATAGATCATGAACCATCGAGACAGGAACCAACGCGTCGTCGCTTCCGTGTATAAAAAGCGTTGGAACATTTGAAATCTTCATAGATTGAATTGCGGAACTATCAGAAAGGGTGTATTTTCCGCGGAACTTCATGACGCTTGATATAGAAGAAAGGATTAACGATTTTGGGATTTTAGGATAAGTTTTTTCGATCATCGGCTCAAAAAGTTCGTTGCCGTCAGAAAAACCGCAATCCTCGACCAAGCATTTTAAATTAATCGGTGCATCGGGTTTTGCCGAAGCTATCATGCAGGAAGCCGCCCCCATAGAATTGCCATGAAGAACTATCTCGACTTGTTCGCCAAACTTTGAAACGATGTATTTCATCCAAGAAACGATATCCTCCGAATCGAGAACGCTCATCCCATAGCATTCACCCTCGCTCACGCCATGCCCCCTAAGGTCGGGTGCAAAAACATTATATCCCATAGTTTCGTAGTAAAAGTGCGAAATATTGCCAAGCGTTCCGCTTATACATTCATGACCATGAACAACGATAGCAACTTTGTTCGAACGCTTTTTCGATTTAAGAAGATATCCTTTAAGCAACAGATTGTCAAACGAGGTTATCTCGTGGAGTTCTAGGGGTTGTTTATACCACCAATCGATCCATTTTCTTGAAGATTTTCTGAATTCGGAAGAAACGTTGTCGATCTTAAAATCACGGCGCTTTATAACCTGATTGTAGACCTTGTTGCCGATATATAAAAGCGATGTTGCGGTGACCGATGCCGCAACTCCGACGACCGCCACCGAGGCTATAGCAAATTTTGTTGTTTTTCTCATACAGTTAACCGTTTCCCTTTCTTTGCGCAAAACTTTTTGTTAAATGTTAAACGCATTTTAACATAATAAAGATTAGTTCCCTACTGTTAATTGTTTGTAGTATTATGTTAAATATAACACAACACATTTAATTAATCAAATTACAGATTGATTAATTAAGTGTTGAAATTATTAACATTTTGTTAATTTTTCACTAAAGATTACTCGGTAGATATTTTTTAAACTAAAACTCATAAAATTTTATTAATTCAACATAAAAAAAACTGAACGCTAAGATATAATAGTTTGAATATATTTTAAAATAATGGTATAATTACAAATTAGATTAACTAACAAAAATGAAACGGAAACTGCAAAATGAAGCGATACAATCGAATTGTAATTAAGATAGGAACCAGCACGCTAACCCACAATACAGGACACCCGAATATATTTAAAATAGAAAGCCTCGTTAAAGTTTTGGCGGATATAAAAAATTCAGGCGTTGAACTTTTGGTTGTAACGTCGGGGGCTATTTCGGTTGGGTTCGGAAAGCTCGGGCTTAAAGCAAGGCCGGATGACATTCCGTCCAAACAAGCTTGTGCGGCGGTTGGGCAATGCGAATTGATGTATTTATATGATCGGTTGTTTTCGGAATATAACCACACAGTGTCGCAGGTGCTTTTGTCGAAAGAGGATGTCGAGGACAAAACGAGAAGCAAAAACGCCAAAAACACACTGACAAGACTTTTGGAATATAACAGCATACCAATTATAAACGAAAACGACACAGTAGCGACAAGCGAGATAGCAATAGGGGATAACGACACCCTTTCGGCGATAGTAGCAAAGCTAGTGTCGGCGGATCTTTTGATAATTATGAGCGATATAGACGGAGTGTTCGACAGCGACCCTCGAACAAATCCTAAGGCAAAACTAATCCCCGTTATAGAATGCCTTGATTTTGCTCGTTCGGTTTCAAGCGGAACAACCAATAAAAACGCAAAAGGCGGCATGACGACCAAGATTGAAGCGGCTTCGATAATAGCCGGAACCAATACAGATATGATTATATTAAACGGAGACACTCCGAAAAACCTATACAAAGCTATCGAAGGGCAAGAGATAGGAACGATGTTTAAGATATAACATTTTAAAAAGGAGATAGTTATGACGGTTAGGGAACAAGCCTTAAAAGCGGCAGCGGTAAAGTGGGAGATAGCAAAGCTTTCCGGAGATAAAAAGAACAGCATAATGCTCGAGATAGCGGCGCTTCTTCGCAAAAACAGCGACGCAATTTTAGAGGCAAACAAAATAGATGTCGAGTATGCAAAAGAAAATGGAATATCCGAAACGATGATCGACAGATTGTCGCTATCGGAAAAAAGAATAGAGGATCTTGCGCAATCGGTTGAGGATATCTGCAAAATAAAAGATCCGGTTGGCGATGTTGTTTCGGGACAAACTCGACCAAACGGCCTTAAAATTCTTGAAAAAAGAGTTCCGCTGGGGCTTGTTGCTATGATATACGAAAGCCGCCCTAACGTGACGGTAGATGCGGCGGCGCTTTCGATTAAATCGGGAAACGCTTGTATACTGCGTGGCGGAAAGGAAGCTATTAATTCCAACAAACAGCTGATAGCTTGCGTTAAAAACGCTCTTAATAACTGCGGTGTTTCAAGCGATATTGCGATGCTGGTTACAGACACTTCAAGGGATAGCGCAAATGAGCTTATGAACCTTGTCGGGGTTGTTGATATCCTTATTCCTCGTGGAGGGAAAGGGCTAATCGATGCGGTTGTTAAAAATTCAAAAGTTCCTGTTATCGAAACGGGAGCGGGAAACTGCCATATATATGTCGATGAAACAGCAAATATCGATATGGCGCTTGCGATAATCGACAACGCAAAGATGACCCGTCCGTCGGTCTGCAATTCGGCGGAAAAACTTTTGGTGCAAGCTGATATAGCGGAAAAATTCATACCAAATGTTGTTGAGAAGATTTCTGAAAAATGCTCGTTTTATTGTTGCGACAAAGCGGCTGAAATGATTTCGGGTTCAAGGGTTGCGACGGAACAGGATTGGCACACAGAATATAACGATTTTGTTTTAGGGGTTAAGATAGTAGAGAATGTTGAGGAAGCTTGCGAACATATTAATAGATACGGAACAAAACACAGCGAAGCTATCGTGACCGAAAATTTAAGAAACAGCGATTATTTTATGGAGAATGTTGATGCGGCGGCGGTTTATCTTAACGCTTCAACAAGGTTCACCGATGGCGGAGAGTTTGGGCTTGCCGCCGAGATAGGCATATCGACGGGGAAACTTCATGTAAGAGGGCCTATGGGGCTTTCGGCGTTGACAACAACTAAGTTTTTTGTAACAGGAGATGGACAGGTGAGGGGTTAGGCTTAATAACTCTTCATAGGGAAAGGACTTTAAATTTATGCCAAGATCTAGGACTACCAACGAACAACGTGCAAAACGAAGAAAAAGAATTAAAAGAAAAGCTATCGGCTACACCCTTTCGGTGTTTGTCGTTTTGGGGGTTATATTCCTTGGAACGCTAGTGGTTGATGGATTTAACTATATGCTAGACGACACCGATGAACGCCTTGAATATCAAGAACTGATCTCGTCGCTTGTGTCGCTCGATCCGGCTCCGTTCACGAGCATCGACCGAGCAAACCAAGAGATATTGTTGCAGGCGGCTATCTGGTCGGCTTTGTTGGAGGCCGGAATCGAAACGCTTCCGGTAGACGAAGCAACGGGGCTTTCCCAGCTACCCACGATAAACGTTGACAGGCAACTTGCAAAACTTTATGGACCAACATTCTTTATCGAACATAAATCGTTTACCGATCTCGGCGTTACATTTGAATATAACCAACAAGCCGGAGTTTATCTCATACCGATAACAAGTCTTGCCGGAAGCTACACAGCGAGGGTTGATAAAATCACTCGTGCTTCCAATTCAAGGATACTAACCGTTGCCTACATCGAGGCAGGTTCAACCGGTTATGGGCAAGGCGCCGGAACAAACATAGCAAAATACATGGAGTATGTTATGGTTCAAGATGGCGGAAACTATTATCTTTATTCGATAAGAACCCCCGAACTCGACCTTGCGGCACAACCCAATCAACAAAGATAGTGACATTATGTTTAAAAACAAAAGAGAGGTGTAACTTGTTAAGATGAATAACTACGGTCAAGGGCAATATCCTAATCCAAATCAATATAACGATAATGGTTATGATATGGGGCAAAATCAACAACAGGGAAACTCTTCTGCAAGGTTTAGCCCGGTAGAACAACAGCGCCGAAACAGCAATCCTTTTGAGCAAGGGGATGTTCCGTTGGCGCAAAACAATCAAGCCCAATATCAACAACCACCACAACGACCAAATCAATACTACGACCAAGCTCCGGGGCAATATAGCCAACCCCAGATGCAACAGCAACGACCACCGCAGCAACAACCAAGGCAACCGATGCAGGGCTATCAAAACAGGCAACCCATGCAACAAGGGGGGCGAAAAAATGCACCCCAGCGACCGCAAAGGCCGCCTCAACCGCCCGGTATGGGACAGGGGACGCCTAATCGCAGCGCAGTTAGGCAACCACCAGGACGACCGGGACAGATGGCGAACACCGCCGAGCTGTTGCCTCGAGATAAATCCGGAAATATAAGAACGTTTCAAAACTATAACCGACAGGGCATCGAGAATGTTTCGTATACGTATAATTTCGGCGAAAACGCCTCTGCAGTTAGAAAGAAACAAAAAACCGTTCCGAAAGGGCTTATCGCCGGTATAATCGCTGCTGTTTTTGTTGTGGCGATTGTCGGAGTGTTCTATATTATCAGGCCGCAGATAACGATAACCGGAACCCAAAACGATATACTTTCATACGGTGCGGAATATGAGGAAAAGGGCGCTACAGGAACGTTTCTTGGAAACGATATCTCGGAGGATATCTTGATTTCGGGAACTATCGACAACACGTTGATGGGGAAACAAGAGATAACATATTCCTATAAACTCCCCGTTATACCGATTAGGTTTTCCGAAACAAGAACAGTTACCGTTGAAGACTATGAGCTTCCGGTTATTGCGCTTGTCGCTTCCGATACATTAATCCAACCAATAAACACAGAATATATAGAACCGGGTTTTTCTGCGCATGATAACTATGATGGTGATCTTTCTTCCGCCGTCACGGTTGAAGGCCAGGTTAACACGGCGACAGAAGGGGTCTACACAATAACCTACAAGGCAACCGACAGCAACGGGAATGTTGGCATGGCGGAACGGCGAGTCACCGTGACCGAGGACAGCCCGTTGACCGCTCCTCTTGCTGAATTTAGCCTAGAAGGGTTGTTCCCAACCGCCATACTTTCCGAAACGGAAGATGCCGGAGATGATTATATTAATTCAACGATATTTTTCGGGGATTCGGTTATCGAAAACCTAGCGCTTATGGATAACCAGGTGCCTTTTGAGAACGTTTGGTGTCTTGCCGGAATTTCTGCGCTCGATGCAGAGGATGCAGAGCTTAGGGTTAACGACCAAGAAACTACCTCAACGATAATAGATCTTTTAACTACGCATACCCCCGAAAGGGTCTTGATGTCGCTCGGGACAAACGTTGTTTCGTATGTCGATGTTGATGAATATATAACCGAATATGAACAGCTCATAGCGAGTATGCAGGCGGCAAGCCCCAACACCGATATTATAATTATGAGCCTTACCCCCGTTATGCGGGAGTATGACCAGGACGAATCGGGGCTTCAAGTTACCACCAACAACAAAGTTAACATCTATAACTACCATATCGCCGAGATGTGCGCTCGCCTTGGAATATATTTCCTTGATGTTGCGCCCGAGCTTAAAGATATCGACGGAACGGCGATGGTGGGGCTAATTCGAGATTATGATGCCGATGGCATTCATCCGAGGGTTGCCGGAAACGATGTTATTTTGGAATATTACAGAACACACGCATTAATTAAAGACGAGGAGATTTAAAAAATATGAAAAAATTATTATCAATTATCTTAGCTGTAGCGCTTGCAACAGCGTTTGTAGCTTGCGGCGCAAGCGAGGGAACAGATGGGGCCGAAACGCTTGATCTCCAAGCGGCACAAACAGCTATCGAAGCGGTTGACCTTGAAGGGGCAACGCTTGGCGATGTTATTAAACCGAACACCGACACCGAAGTTTTGAAAACAGTTTATCGAATGGATATGAGCCTTGCTTCGGAATATGTTGCGCTAACGCCGTTTATGAACATTCATGCGAGCATGGTTATACTTATAAAACCGCTTGAAGGCGAAAAAGATAACGTTAAGAGCATGATGAATGATGCGCTTAACAACTATCAAAAACAATGGGATGCATATCTTCCCGATCAAGCAGTTTTGGTTGAAGATAAAGTTATAACCGAAATTGGGGATACTCTTGTTTACATAATTTCGCCCAACAACGACGCTGTTCTTGATGCAATAAGAAGTTCAGTAGCTTAATTTTAAAAAAGGATTTTATGGAAAAGAAGAAATTCAAATCAAAATATTTAATATTTTTAGTGGCTATTGTTTGGTTTGCTTTAACCGTATTAAACGTAGTCACCGAAGATCGTGAGCGGTCGGAAAACGAAAACAGGTATCTTGCACAGTTTCCGAGCGTTAGCTTCACAAAGCTGATTGATGGGGATTGGCAGATGGATTTCGAGGAATATGTAAACGACCAGTTTGTTTTTCGAGATGAGTTTGTCGAGCTTAAAGCGTTGTCCGAGGTTGCGGTTGGAAAGATAGAATACAACGGCGTTTTTCTTGCGGATAATATGCTCATAGAGGATATTGCGCCGCCCGACTACGAGATAACCGCCGACAATGTTAATGGTATCAAGCAGTTTATGCAAAATTATGATCTGCCGGCGGATATAATGCTTGTTCCGACAGCGTCTCATGTTCTTGCGAGAAAACTTCCGGCATTTGTCGAAAGTTGGGATCAAGCCGAATATATCTCGGAGGTCTATAGCGAACTTCAAGAGTTTAACACTATCGATATAACCTATCCGCTTGTTGCCAATTCCGATTTATACACCTACTACAGAACCGACCATCATTGGAACACTCCAACGGCATATCTTGCGTATGTTGAATATTGCAATGCATTGGGGATAACCCCTGCCGAGTATAACGGAGAGGTTGTAGATACCGATTTTAACGGGACGTTGTTCTCCAAGAGTGGGATAAGATTTATCGAACCGGATATCATAGAGGCATATAAACCCTCGGTTGAAACCAGACTTACGATAACGAGAGGACCGACGGTTGAACAATTCGAGGGTATCTATTTCCCCGAATATCTAACACAAAAGGATAAATATGCTTATTTCTTGGGAACGAATGAATTCAACGTTTCGATATCGAGTTCTGCAACGAGCGGCGAAAAGTTGCTTATATTTAAGGATAGTTATTCGCATTGTCTAGCGCCAATGTTGGCGGAGCATTTTTCCGAAGTCACGCTTATAGATATGCGATATGCAGTTGGCGCAGTTTCGGATGTTGTTGATATCGAAAGCTACGACCGAGTTTTGTTTATGCTTTCAACATCGGTTTTTTCGGGGCAACAAAACACCTCGATGTTGCTGTAGGTTGTTTTCCCTATTAAGAAGCCTTAGGCGGTATCAGACACCCCCACCGTTAATATCATAGATTTTTCCGACCTCCCTCTCAAAGAGGGAGGTTTTTTGCTTTTCTTAAACAGGAGGCGATGTTTTAAAGGTAGGGAGAAGACAAGTTCTGCCGCCTTTCTTTTAAGCATAACAAAAAAGCCCCAAAGATTTGCGCCATTACAGCGCGAAACCTTGGGGCTTTTATTAATCAATTGTATAAACTGAATATCCTATTCAGCGTCGGCAGCCTACTACTCCGTGTCGGCAACCTACTCAACGTCGGCAGCCTACTACTCCGTGTCGGCAGCCTACTCAGCGTCGGCGGGTTGTTCGTCTGCTTTTACAGCTCTTGCGTTTTGTTCTCTCGAGACATCTGCCCAAGATTCTTCTTTTTCTTCGCCAAACATCATGGTTAGCGAAACACGTTTTGCATCAAAATCAATGCCGATGAATTTAACTTTAACAACATCTCCGGCTTTCATCTCAACGCTGCTTGGGATTTCTGAGATATGAACCAACCCGTCGATGCCGGGAAGAACATGAACAAAAGCGCCAAACTTAGTTATAGATGCAACAGAAGCTTCGATCTCGTCGCCAATTGCATATTTTTCTTTAAGGATGTTCCAAGGATTTTCCGCTTCGTTACGATATCCTAGCGAAATTCTGCCCTTTTCTGCATCGTAATCTTTAACATAGACTTCGATTTCATCTCCAACTTGAACTACGTCTGCCGGGGTTTTGATTCTTTGCCATGAAAGTTCCGACACGTGAACCATTCCGTCTACGCCGCCAATGTCGACGAATGCGCCGTAGTTTGTAAGCGATTTAACGACACCGTTATATCTGCTTCCAACTCCGATTGTCGAAAGAACTTGTTCTCTGAGTTTTGCCTTTTCAGCAGAGAGAACGGCCGAAATAGAACCGATAGCTCTTCTTCTTTCGGGTGTAACTTCTAGGATTTTAATCTTAACGTGTTGACGAACATATTTATCAAACGGCTCGCCTCTTCTTTCGGTTGCTTGTGAACCGGGGATGAAAACACGAACACCTTTAACGGTTGCTATCAATCCCTTTTCAACCGCTTCGGTTACAAATGCATCGACAATTTCGCCATCTTCACACGCTTTCGCAAGTTCTTCGATTCCTTTTTCGCTGTCGATCTTCTTTTTAGAAAGCATAACGATACCATCTTGGTCGTTGACTTTAACAACTATCAAGTTTAGTTCATCGCCGATTTTGCAAAGATCATTAAGCGTGGCCGAAGGGTCATCGCTCATTTCATCTGCCGGAATAAATCCGGTTTGTTTTCTTCCGATATCAACAGCAATTTCGTTGCCGCGAATTTCGGTTACAATTCCTGTTATGCGTTGGTTACGATGAACCGGACGCATCGAGTTTTCAAGCGCCTCTTCAAAGTTAAATTCTTCTTTTATTAATTCGCTCATCTTGTTGAGCACCTCCTTGATTATCGGCGCCGGGGTTGAAGCACCCGCAGTCACTCCGATGCTATTAATATTAGTAAACATATCTTGTTGTAACTGGCTCGCAGTTTCAATCTGATATGTCTGTGCATGGGCCGAACAAACATCGCTTAGTTTTTTTGTGTTTGAACTTTGGTTTCCACCTATAACAATGCAAACATCATTTTGCTTTGCCAGCTCTTTAGCTTCCTGTTGCCTTGCCATAGTTGCACTGCAAATTGTATCATACTTTTCTATGTTCTCAAATAAACTAAAAGCATATTCAACATACTCATTATATTTTAACAGATTGAACGTGGTTTGTGCAACCATTATTACAGGAATTGACCCGGAAATTTTAGAAAATATCTCAAATAGACGTTTTTTTGTGTCAAAAGTATATGCTTCTCCGTGACAATGACCAATAATCCCCATGACTTCAGGATGATTTTTGTCGCCGGCTATCAAAACGGTTTTGTTTTCTTTGTTGTTTTGACCTACTATCTTATGAATTTTCGCCACAAAAGGACAGGTTGCATCCGCAATCTCGATCCCTAGTTGTTCACATTTGTCATAAACTTCCTTTGCGACACCGTGGCTTCTTATGACTAGAAGAGAACCGTCTGCTGCTTGTTCGGGGGTGTTTGCTATCTCGACTCCGGCTTGTGTCAACTTTTCAACAACCTGGGGGTTGTGGATAATCGGACCTAATGTTTTTATCTTTTTATCTTGTTTGACAAGCTTTTCGCAAAGCTTAACCGCTCGGTCGACCCCAAAACAAAATCCCGCAGTTTTGGCAACCGTTATATTTTTCATTCGCCGTGTTCCTCAGAAAGCTTGATAATTTGTTGTTTCAATTGTTTTGTGAGTTGCCTTGCCGATTGGATAGCTTCTTCTTTAGTCGTCGTCATAACCGCCTCGATAGGTTCGCCCACCGTTATTATGGTTTTTTTGAAAAACTTAATACGTCCGACATGGTATTTAATATAAACCGGAACAATCGGAACCCCTGCCGAGCTTGCTATAACCGCCGTTCCCGATTTAATTCTGCCAAGTTCCCCCGTTTTGGAGCGAGTTCCCTCCGGAAACATCAAAAGAGCTTCGCCGTTTTTAAGAAGTTCAACCGAACCGTTGAGCGCCTGTTCATCTCCCGAACCTCGGTCTACCGGAAAAACTCCGGCATTAAGGAAAAACCACCCGATAAATTTGTTTTTAAAAATTTCCGCTTTTCCCATAATCCTGAGATATCGCTTTATCTTAATGACAACGACAACGGGATCTGCCCAATGCACATGGTTTGGCGCTAGAATAAATCCGCCTGTTTTTGGGATGTTTTGGTGTCCGACAATCTTCACTCGATAGAACGGCATAAACAAAACCCAAGCCGGCCCGCGCAAAAGTTTCATCAAAATCATTCGCTTAATTTTTCCTTTACGAGATCACATAAAATTTTAATCGATTTTTCAAGTTCGTTCCCTGTCGTGTCGACATATTCCGCATCATTTGCGACTTTAAGGGGGGCTATCTCTCTGTGGCTATCGTCATAATCCCTCTTGATAAGGTCGGACAAAACTGCGTTGTAATCGGCGCTTATACCTTTGTCTTTGAGCTGGATATATCGGCGCATAGCCCTGTCCTCGGGTGAGGCGGTTAGATATATCTTAATATCGGCATCCGGCAAAACGACCGTTCCGATATCTCGCCCGTCCATAACGACGTTGTTTGAAATCGCTATATCCTTTTGGAGAGAGAGCAAGAATTCCCGAACCGACGAAAGACCCGAAACAGCGGAAGCCGCCATCGAGACCGCTTCGCTTCTAATTTTGCCCGAAACATCAACGTTGTTGAGAAAAACCCTTTGTTCGGTATCAACAAACCTTAGTTCAATAGAAACACCAGTCAAAAGAGCCGCAACATCTTTGTTTTTTCTCATGTCAACGCCTTTCGACATGACGTAGTATGCGATGGTTCTATATAGCGCTCCCGTGTCAACATATATATACCCGAGTTCCTCTGCGAGCTTTCTCGCAATAGTGCTCTTTCCCGCACCGGCAGGTCCGTCAATCGCTATCGATACCATATAAGTTTTCCTCCTTTTATGAATCATATATTTTTATTTTAATAGATTTATTTAATGCGTTGTCCGTGGTGCGTTGTACAATTTATCCTGTTCCCATTTTTGTGGGTTAGTGTCGATGTATTCCAATATTTTTAGGCATTCTTTTTCATTTCTGATTATGTGATCATAATATCGTGCTTGCCAAATCGTGGTAGGGCACGCATTGTATGCGTGCCGGTGCAGATTTTCCGTTCCAGCGTTGTCATCGTGCCGGTGCAGATTTTTCAGCATACGTATTTCTTTCGTTATTGACGATTTAAATGTTTGTATTATTTTGGGTATTAACATTTTAGATTTATCTTTTGTTGGCGGAATGCATACAATGCATTCCCTACAAATCACTATTATCATGTGGATATGATTTGGCATAATTACATATTTATCAATTTTTATATCGTCGTATAATCCAGATAATATTTTTATATGGTTTAATACGATAAGACCATATGTATTTAATTCAACTTTTTCGCCACATATCTCACCAAAAATACATTCTTTGTTGTGTGTGCATATCGTTACAAAGTATGCACCATTTTGACTATAATCATAATCTTTTAATCTGATAGATTTTCTTTTTGGTAATTCCATAAATCACCTCGAAAAAGATAACTGCAATGATAAACACAATTACTAACCAAACAAAACATTTTCCCCTGCGGCTTTTCCGGTTGCGAACGCAATTCCAAGGTTAAACCCGCCGGTATATGCATCACAATCGAGAACCTCTCCGACAAAATAAAGATTAGGAACTTTTTTCGACATCATCGTTTTGGGATTGATCTCTTTAAGCTCTATTCCCCCCGACGTTATAATAGCATCGTCGAACGTTCCGAGGGATGAAATATCTATATCAAAATTTTTAATAACTTCACAAAGTTTTTTTCTTTGTTCCACCGTTATCGAATTAACTTTTTTTGAAGGGTCTATTAAACTTCTTTCGACAACGATTGGGATCAAAGACTTTGGCAAAAGTTTTGAAAGACTATTTTTAAATTCACGATTTAGATTTTCTTTAAAATCTCGAATCAAGCGATTGTCAAGGGTTTTAAGGTCGAGTGCCGGTTTAAGGTCGATGAAAACTTTAAGGTTTGAAAAATCTATCCCACGAAGTTTTGAAGAAAGGCTTAAAACCAAAGGACCCGATATCCCTTCATGGGTGAACAGCATTTCGCCTTGATCTTTAAAAATTTGCTTTTGGTTATAAACTGCATTTAGCGAAACATTCTTTAACGAAAGACCTGCAACGGTCTTGCAAAAACTTTCGCTTGAAACCAGCGAAACGAGCGAGGGAACAAGAGGGGAAACAGAATGGCCAAAACATTTTGCAAAACGATAACCGTCCCCCGTGCTGCCCGTTAAGGGATAGGACATTCCGCCCGTAGCAACGACAACCGCTTTTGCTATTACCTCAGTTTTATCCTGAAGCAACAGCGAAAACTCGCCACTGTCGAGGGAGTCTATTCGCTTTATTTCGCTCTTTATAATCTTTGCGCCGTTTTTTGTTGCAAATGATCTAAGGCTGTCGGCGATTTCGGCTGATTTATTGGATTTTGGAAAAACCCTGTTGCCGCGCTCGGTGACAAGTTCGACCCCGAGGTTTTCGAAAAACTCGATAATTTCGACAGGGGGGAACGACCAAATACAGCTAGACAGAAACTTTTCGCCCCTTAAAACGTTTGATAAAAACGTTTCGACATCGCAGTTATTGATAACGTTGCAACGACCTTTTCCGGTTATCAAAAGTTTTTTTCCGATTATCTTGTTTTTTTCAAACACGCTAACCGAAAGGTTTCGTTTTGCTGCAAATCCGGCTGAAACAAGCCCCGAAGCACCCGCTCCGACAATAGCAACATCAATTGTTTTCAAGAAAACCCACCAAAATTCTATAGTATAAAAAAGTATTATAATATATTGTAGTATATATTACATCAAGTTTCAACAAAAATTTTATTTGTTTTCAATAATTTAAAAATAACATAATAAAAGCAAACCAATTAGTTAAAATCAGTTCGCTTTTTGTTTTGTTTGTGTGCCATAAAAAATGAGTGGAATTATTTTATGACACAGTTTTTTGTTTTGTCGCTTTCCTTTTTGCTAGCTTTTTTCGGTTTCGATCTATCCTTCTATACAGATATTTCATAGCGTCCGAAAGATTACCAATCTCATCGATAAGCCCAACATTAACCGCCTTGACACCATCAAGCACCGTTCCGACATCCATCACAAGCTCCCCTGTTTTCAAAAGAAGCTTTTCAAATTGATCGGGTTTTATGTTGCTTCCCCTTGCGATAAAGTTTGTTATTCTTTCCTGCATCTTGTCGAAATGCAACATCGTTTGCGGAACCCCCAACACCGTTCCGTTGTGGCGAACGGGGTGAACTGTCATCGTTGCCGATGGAACGATAAACGAGCGGTTAGCCGAAACTGCAAGCGGTATGCCTATCGAATGTCCTCCGCCCAAAACAAGAGAAGCTGTGGGTTTTTTCATTCCCGAAATAAGCTCGGCAATAGCAAGCCCCGCTTCAACATCTCCCCCCATCGTGTTGAGAACAACCAACAACCCTTCGATTTCGGGATCTTCGTCGATCTCTACTATCAGCGGAATGATGTGTTCATATTTTGTCGCTTTTGCGGTCGAGGGAAGATTGCTGTGGCCTTCAATCTGTCCGGCGATAGTTAAACAATGTATGGGATATTCCCCTTTTGTTTTTTCTATCGATCCGAATTCCTTGATGTATTCAATCGTGTTGGTTGGGGCTTCTTCTGCCGATTCGTCGTCGGACGGTTCTGCTGAGTTAATCGGTTGCAAGGGCGGGTTGAAAGACTGCCTGTTATCAAGATAGTTATAATGGCTGTAGTTCGATACAGCCGAGTTTTTATCGTTTGGATCATAAAAATTTTTGCTTTCAAGCCACTCCTTATAAAGTTTATCGGTTGTTGTTATGTTTTTTTGCTTGTTCTTTTTGTTAGACTTCATAACGTCTCCATGATTTAAATTTTTGTTTATCAGGTTTTTATGAAGATATTATGTTCAATTTATATAATTTAATTCATAAATAAGTCTGTTAATTTATTGACAAAATTGTTAAAAAAAACTATAATTTGTTTAAAATAAATTTTAGGAGTGGGAACATTGGGTTTAACGGTTGCACAAAAAATATTGAAAAGCCATCTCTTAGAAGGGGATCTTCTAACGAGCGAAAACATCGGGATTAAGATCGACCAAACTTTAACGCAGGACGCCACGGGAACTATGGCATATCTCGAATTCGAGGCCATGGGAATTCCAAGGGTTAAAACCGAGCTTTCAGTAGCTTATATCGACCATAACACACTTCAAAGCGGATTTGAAAACGCCGACGACCATGAGTATATCAGAACCGTTGCAAAAAAAATCGGGGTTAGATATTCTCGACCGGGAAACGGAATCTGCCACCAAGTTCATCTTGAGAGGTTCGCTTGTCCCGGAAAAACGCTGATAGGTTCCGACAGCCACACCCCAACAGCCGGCGGTATAGGTTCGATAGCGTTCGGAGCCGGTGGGCTTGATGTTGCAGTTGCTATGGGGGGCGGAACATACTATATTTTAAACCCAAAGATTGTTGGAATTAAACTTTTTGGAAAGCTTTCAACCGGAGTTTCTGCAAAGGATGTTATTCTTGAGGTTTTAAAAAAGCTAACCGTTAAAGGCGGTGTTGGCAAAATTATTGAATATTTCGGAGAAGGGGTTAAAACCCTTTCGGTTCCGGAAAGAGCAACGATAACGAATATGGGAACCGAGCTTGGAGCTACAACATCGATTTTCCCGTCTGATGAAACGACGCTTGATTTTCTTAAAAAACAACAAAGAGAACAAAGCTTTGTCGAGATTATAGCGGATAGCGACGCTCAATACAGCGAGATAATCGAGATAGATCTTTCCGGCATAGTTCCTCTTGCGGCTTGCCCGCATATGCCCGATATAATAAAACCGATAAGCGAACTTTCGGGAATCAAGGTAGACCAAGTCTGCATAGGCAGCTGCACAAACTCTTCTCTTTCGGATATGACAAAAGCCGCTATGATCTTGAAAGGCAAAAAAATAGCGGAAACGGTTAGCCTTGTTATATCACCCGGTTCTCGTCAGGTTCTCGATATGATGAGCGAAAACGGTTCGCTTTCGATGTTCCTTGATGCCGGCGCTAGGTTGCTGGAATGCACCTGCGGCCCTTGTATCGGGATGGGGCAATCGCCAAAAAGCGGAGCGGTTAGCCTTAGAACGTTTAATCGAAACTTTTTGGGAAGAAGCGGAACGGCGGATGCGGATGTATATCTTGTTAGCCCCGAAACGGCAGCGGTGTCGGCGCTTACCGGAATTATAACCGACCCTAGAGATCAATTTAAATCTGTTGAATATTCACTTCCCGAAATGTTTAAAATTAATGATAGCATGGTTCATCTACCGGCAGATGAACAACAATCAAAACAAGTTGAAGTTTTAAGAGGACCTAACATTAAGGAAATCCCTCAATCGATAAAGATAACGGGCGACATTCAATCCCCCGTTTCGATCAAGGTTGAAAACAACATCACAACCGACCACATCATGCCGGCAGGGGCAAAGATACTTCCCTATCGTTCCAACATTCCGCACCTTTCAACGTTTTGTTTCACCGTCTGTGACACAGAGTTTCCGAAACGTGCCGGCGAAATGAAACAGAGCATAGTGGTGGGCGGAGAAAACTATGGACAGGGTTCTTCGAGGGAACACGCAGCGCTTGTTCCGCTCTATCTCGGCGTTCGTGCCGTCATAGTTAAAAGCTTTGCAAGAATTCATAAAGACAATCTTGTTAACGCCGGAATTTTGCCGCTTGAATTTATTAATCCCGACGATTATGACGACATATCTCTTTGCGATGAACTGACGATTAAAGACGCAAAATCAACCCTTGAACAGGGGAAAGATTTTGTTTTGATTAACAATAATAACGGCAAAAATATCCCGCTTAAAACGTCGCTCTCCGAAAGGCAGCGAAAGATTCTTTTAGCGGGCGGGTTGCTGGACTACACAAGAGAACAACAAAAATAAATTTATATACAAATGGTATAAACGAAGGGTGGTATTACGAAATGAGCGACAGCATTAAACTAGCGGTTGAAAAGTTTGAAAAGCTATTAAACGAACAAAAAGCAAGGCATGAAAAGATGAAACAAGCCGGAGATTTTGTTGATTTCTCCAAACTTGATAAAATTGTTATCGGGATTTGCGGGGGCGACGGAATAGGCCCTGCGATAACAAAAGTTTCGGAAAATCTTTTAAGAACCATTTTAAAACAGGATGTTGACAGCGGAAAGATCGAGTTTAAAAACATCGAAGGGTTAACAATCGAAAACAGAATTGAAAAGAACAAGGCAATTCCCGAGGATGTTTTGGAACAGCTTAAAACCTGCCATGTTATTTTAAAAGGACCGACAACGACCCCAAGAGCTACCGACGGTATGCCAAACATCGAGAGCGCAAACGTTGCTATGCGAAAAGAGCTTGATCTTTTTGCAAACGTTCGTCCCGTTAAAGTTCCAAGCGAAGGAATAGATTGGACATTTTTCCGAGAGAACACCGAAGGCGCTTATGCTTTGGGTTCGAGCGGCGTTGACCTTGACGGATTTTCGGTCGATTTCACCGTTACGACCGACGAGGGAACTAATCGAATTGCAAAGCTAGCGTTTGATTTTGCGAAAAAGAACAACAAAAAAAGAGTGTCGATCATAACAAAAGCAAACGTTGTTAAAAAGACCGACGGTAAGTTTTTGGGTCTTTGCTATGACATAGCGAAACAATATCCCGATATTCAAACAGATGATTGGTATATCGATATTATGACAGCAAAACTTGTCGACCAAAAACGCAGAAGAGATTTTGAGGTTATGGTTCTTCCGAACCTTTATGGCGATATATTAACCGACGAAGCCGCCGAGTTCCAAGGTGGCGTTGGGACAGCCGGTTCGGCTAATATCGGTAAAAGATACGCTATGTTTGAAGCTATCCACGGTTCTGCTCCGAGAATGGTTGAAGAGGGACGAGATATCTATGCCGACCCATGCTCGATGCTCAGAGCAACCGTTTTAATGCTTAACCATATAGGATATAACGAGCAAGCCGAAAAGCTTGAAAAAGCACTTGATATTTGTATGTTCACCGAAAAGAAATTGACGATTACAGGACGCGACACAGGAGCTACTAGCGCACAGTTTGGCGAATATGTTGCCGAAACTGTTGCTAAGATATAAAAAATTTATTATTGGGAGGAAACTATGCCGGAAAGCAAAGATGTTTCGATAACGGTGGTAAGGCGACTGCCGAGATACTATAAATTTTTATCTATTCTTAAAAAAAATGGGGTTCAAAAGATCTCGTCTAAAGAGATAGCCAACAGAATGGGGCTTACAGCTTCGCAGATTCGCCAAGATCTCAACTGTTTTGGTGGGTTTGGTCAACAGGGTTATGGATACAACGTTGAAGCGCTAGCAAACGAGATCGCTACGATTTTACATCTAGATCAAAATCTTGATGCGATACTTTTGGGGGTTGGTAACCTCGGAAAAGCGCTTGCCAACTATATGACCTCGCAATCTACCGGAGTGTCGCTTATTGGGCTTTTTGACAAAAACCCAAGCAAGGTCGAGGACAAAGGGCTTGACCTTCCTGTTTTGGGGCTTAATTCGCTAGAAGAATTTTGCCGAGAGCATAAACCTAAAATTGCGATACTTTGTATACCGAGCGATTCAACCGAAAAAACCGTTGCGAAACTCGTTGAATTTGGAATAACCGGAATTTGGAACTTTTCTCCGACCGATATTCAAGAATCAAGCGAAATTAAGGTTGAAAATATGCATCTTGGAAACAGCCTTATGACGCTAGGGTTTAAAGTGCATAACAACTGTTCGGGGAAAGGCGAGGAATAGATGGCTAAACTTTTTTATCGATATGGAGCAATGAACTGCGGAAAGACAACCGCTATGATACAAGTTGCGCATAACTATGAAGAAAGAGGGATGACGGTTTTTGTTCTAAAGCCGTTAATAGACACTAAAGGGAAAGAGCTTTTAGTTTCGAGAATCGGGGTCACTCGCTCGGCGGATTATCTGACAAGTCAAAGCGATGATGTTTTTGAGATTATCAAAAAGCAAAATGAGCAAAGACCTATTTCGTGTGTGTTGTGTGATGAATCGCAGTTTTTTACAAAAGAACAAGCGGAACAGTTGTTTTGGGTAACGGTGCATCTTGATATACCGGTTATATGCTATGGGCTTCGCACCGATTTCCAGATGAAAGGGTTTCCCGGAAGCACAAGGCTTTTGGAACTTGCACATAACATTGAGGAGCTTAAAACTATCTGTGAATGCGGAAGAAAAGCGCTTTTAAACGGAAGAATGGTTAACGGAAAGTTTGTGTTTGAGGGTATGCAAGTAGCAATTGACAACGAAAACGAAACGGAATATCGCTCGCTTTGTCCGCAATGTTACACAAGAGTTAAACAGGAATATCTTTCTTCTATAGTTTAAGGGAAGGGTTTTATGAAGGTTTCGGCAGTTGTTATGTCACAATACCGTGAGGCGGTCGAGGTTGCTGTTAAAAGTTTCGAGCATTTTGATGCTTCGGATTACAGCAGTTTCGGGAAAGCAAGTTTTTTAGCGTATGCCTCATTTTGGTGCTTTTCTTTAAGGCAATTAAAGGGGCATAATTCGTTTTGCACAAACGACCAAGACGGCGCAATTAACGGCATGATTGAACTGCGAGACAAGAGCCATATAACGATGCTTTTTGTGTTGCCGACAAGTGCAAGGCAAGGGTGTGGGTCGTCGCTGATAGCGTTTGCCGAGAGGTTTGTTAAGCAACAAAACAAGGATTGCAAAAAGATGACGGTTAATTCTTCGCCGTTTGCATTCGAGTTTTATAAAAAGATGGGGTATGTTCAGATTAAGCCGCTTCAAGATGAGAATGGATTTTTGTATATACCAATGGAGAAGGAACTTTGAGGATTTAAAAAAGGGCTTTTAATATTTTGGGCGATTCATCTGTTTTTTTTAAAAAACAAACGAATCGCCCTTTATTTAACTACTGGAATTTTTCGCATATTTAAAACAATATAAGCGGCTGAATCTGTTGCCCGATAAAGCTGTATTCTAGCGTTTGCGGTATCTTGCTAAAGTCTGCTACTAGCGACCTTGGCTTGCCGGTTGGGTCGTCTTGGTTAAACGGAACAAAATAGATGTTTTTGCGGTTCAAAAGCACACCGATGTTTTTGGCGGATGACGAAAGCCCATCGTTGGTCGACACCGCAATAACAAGAGGGAGCGAGTTTCGCAACAAAGATTTAGCCGCCATCGTGACCGGCGTGTCGGTTATCCCCACCGCAATCTTTGCTAGGGTGTTGCCGGTGCAGGGTGCAATTATAATTGCATCAACAAGCTTTTTTGGCCCAATTGGTTCTGCGCCCTCTATCGAGTTTATAACTTTGTTTTTTGTTATCCCTTCAAAAATTTCTATCCAATCCTTTGCGTTTCCAAACCTCGTGTTGATCGAGCTTGCGTTAAATGACATTATCGGAACAACCTCAAATCCCGCTTCAACCAATGATGTGATGGTAGTTTCAGCTTGCTTAAAGGTGCAAAAAGACCCCGTAATTGCAAACCCGATTTTTTGTTTTTTCAAAAAAATATCCCCCTTTCGTTTAAATGTTCTAGCAATGTTAGTTTAAGATACTGTGCCGCAGATTTTGGCGCAACCTTTCCGGGGAGCGCAAGGTCAAGCGTTGCGTTGATTCCAAGATGTTTTGCATATTCAAAATCCACACCGCCGGGGAACGAGGATATATCTATTATCTCGCAATCTTTGTTAAGGCTATCCAAAACAGCTTTGTCGATAACAACGTTTGGAATGGTGTTGAACAGGAAATCGAAACTATTTGTTATTGTTTTAAGCGCTGAAAGTTCGACAACCTCGACGCCGTCGGCAAAAGCATTCGCCCTGTCTTTTGTCGAGCGCGCGGCAACGACGACAACAGCGCCGACCGATTTTAAAAGCATAGCAAGCCTTTTCGCAACTTTTCCGTATCCCGTTATTGCACATCTTGATTTAAACATAGTTTTGTCGCTTCTTGAAAACGCTATCATCAACGCCCCTTCTGCGGTTGGAACTGCGTTTAAAACTAAAAGACTTTCGCTTTTTAAATAGTCAAACCACGCTATTTCTCGTTTGTTCATCTCCTCGATTAAGCTGTTGGATATACCGCCGGCAATAAATAACGCCTGTTTTTTTAAACAGCTAAGGATAAATTTAATCTCCTGTTGTTGGTTTCGAATAATCGGGAACACAACTATCTTTGCGCCCCAAATTATCTCTGCGGTTTCGGGTAAACTTTGTTTTAAGCTTTCGAGTTCAACAAACTTTGTATCGATTTTATCTTCAACGAGAAAATTAAAAAGATATGTTTGGCGATTATCCCCTCCAATAACAACAACTGTTTTTTTGCTCAATTAAACACCACCAATTATTTTTTATGACCCATACTATGAAATATTAAACCGGTTGACACAAACAAACCAAAAAACGTAAATATAAGGAAAATTGTTGAAAGAAACTTTTGTCGAAATTCCGATTTTAATTACAAAATAAACTTAATATTTGTTTAAAATTCCAATTAGGTCGATTTCTTCAAAAAAAATTTCAAAAAAAATTTTTTCTGTAGTATAATGTTAATATCTCTGTAGTAGTATTATTATATAAAGCTATATTTTTGTATCAACGTCGGAGAGCATAATAAAATTTTAATTAGGAAGGTATGGTTTTATTTATGGCGAACACTTCAAATCTTAACTGTGTTATACTGGCGGCTGGCGAGGGCAAGAGAATGTTTTCCGCTTCCTCCAAGGTTCTTTGCGAGGTCACATATAAACCGATGCTTTTGTGGGTGACCGATGCCGCAAAATCTGCAGGTATTTCGGATATATGCATTGTAGTTAGCAACAAAGACGTTGAAAAAGCGGTTGAAAAACAACAGTTTAATATATCATATCAAAACGAGCGACTTGGAACAGGCCATGCTGTTATCTGCGCAAAGGATTTTCTTGAACCTTTAGGCGATGGTGACACCTTAATTCTGTATGGAGACGCTCCTTTTATCGATAAGCAAACGATAGAACAAAGCCTTTTGCAACATCAAAAAGATAACAACGCCGTGACGGTTATTTCGGCGGTTATCGACAATCCGAAAGGCTATGGAAGGATAGTTCGAACGGGAGGGAAACTCTCTTCGATAGTTGAAGATCTGGATTGCGACGACATGACGGCTACTATAAAAGAGATAAACTCGGGATGTTGTTGGTTTAAAACAAGCGAACTTTTATCGGCACTTTCTCTTATAACCAACGATAATAAAAAAGGGGAATACTACCTAACCGATGCTGTTAAAATATTAATTTCAAACGGCAAAAATGCCGGTTGTTTTGTTGCCGAAACCCCCGACGTAACGCTTGGCGCAAACAACCCTATTGATCTTCTCAACCTAAACGATATGGCTTCCGAACGAGCGATAATGAAACATCTTTTAAACGGCGTTCATTTCGTTAAAAAAGACGGCATAATAATAGGCCCCGATGTTGAGATAGAACCGGGGGCGACGATACTTCCAAACACTATTATCTACGGTAGATGTCGGATAGGAACAGGGGCGGTTATAGGCCCAAATTCCGTTTTGAACAACACCGACATTGGAGAATATTCAACATTTAATTCAAGCCAAAGCAACGATGCAACTGTTGGAAACAACGTTAGCATAGGGCCGTTTGTTCAACTAAGACCCAACACCACGATAGAAGATGATGTTAAGATTGGGGATTTTGTTGAGATTAAAAACTCTGTTGTTGGAAAAGGAACTTCGGTAGCGCATCTAACCTATATCGGCGACACCGATGTTGGAAAGCACTGCAACTTTGGTTGCGGAGTTGTAACGGTTAACTACGACGGCGAAAAGAAACATCGCTCAACGATTGAAGACTATGTCTTTGTCGGTTGCAACACAAACATAATTGCTCCAACCGTTATCGGCGAAGCCGCATACACGGCGGCAGGAACAACCGTCACCGGCGAAGTTCCGGCAGGTTCGCTTGCTATCGACAGGGGTAAGATGGTTATTAAACAGGATTGGGCAAAAAACAAACTCGAAAAGTATATCGAAAAGAAAAAGAATAAATAAAGATTAAGGCTTTTTATAACAAAAATAATCCAAAGGATTGTTTCGATCAAAACCGCCGTAAGGTGGAGATTATATAATTTTTTTAAAAATGAAAGGGACTTTGAAACATGAACCTACACGGAAGAGATATCAAGATTTTTTCGGGAAACAGCAACCCGAACCTTGCGAAAAGCATGACGGAATATCTTGGTCTACCACTAGGCAAAAGCGATGTAACAAAGTTTAGCGATGGGGAAATCTCGGTTAACATTCATGAATCGGTTAGGGGCAGCGACGTTTTTGTCGTTCAATCGACCAGTATGCCGGTCAACCGCAATATCATGGAGCTTCTTTTGATGATCGATGCCTTTAAAAGAGCATCGGCAGGCAGAATAACCGCAGTTGTTCCATACTATGGTTATGGACGCCAAGACAGGAAAGCGAAAAGCCGTGACCCAATTTCGGCAAAGGTTGTAGCTGACCTTATAACGGTGGCGGGTGCCGATAGAATTCTGTCGATGGATTTCCATGCTCCTCAGATTCAAGGTTTCTTTAGCATACCGGTTGATCATCTTATAGGGCTTCCGGCGCTCTGTCCATATTTTGAAAACAAATTTCAAAACAAAGAAAATCTTGTTGTAATGTCGCCCGATATCGGATCGATTAATCGAGCTAGAAACTTTGCAAAACGCCTTAACGCCCCCCTTGCTATCATCGACAAACGCCGACCGGCTCCAAATGTTAGCGAGATTATGAACATAATCGGAAACGTTGAAGGAAAAGATGTTTTAATCTATGACGATCTAGTCGACACAGCGGGAACGCTTTGCAATGCGGCAAACGCTATAAAAGAACATGGCGCAAGAAGCATAACCGCAACCGCTACCCACGCAGTTCTTTCAGGTGGCGCTATCGAAACGATACAACAAAGCGCAATAGAAGAACTCGTTTTCACCGATACTATCGAGATCCCGAAAGAAAAGATGCTTGATAAATTTAAAATTCTTTCGGTAGCTCCGATATTTGCCGAAACAATCTCGAGGGTGTATTCCGATCGTTCGATATCTCCGTTGTTTGATTAATTAAAAAATTGAAGTATAAAAAAATCACAAACAAAAAAGCCGAGCGAAAAACGCATCGGCTTTCGTTTTAATTTATGAAGAAAGCTGGGATGTATAGTTATGTTTGATTATTTGTTTAGCGGCGGAACTATCCTGACTATGGATAACGACAATATAATAAAACAGGGGTTCATAGGGGTTACCGGGCAAACCATCGAATATGTTGGAGCTGTTCGCCCAACGAAACTTGCAAAAACCGAAATAGACTGCAAAAACAAAGTGTTGCTCCCGGGGCTTATCAACACCCACTGTCATTCCGCAATGTCGCTTGTTCGCAGTTTTGCGGATGATCTTACGCTTGAACAATGGTATTTTGATAAAATCCTACCAACAGAGGCTTCGTTTACAAGAAAGATGGTCTATGCCGGCGCAAACCTTGCTATAGCCGAGATGATAGCAAACGGCATAACCTGTTTTGCGGATATGTATTTCTATCTGGGTGAGGTTGCAAAAGCCGCAACCGAAACGGGGATAAGAGCCAATCTTTGCAACGCTTTGGTGGATTTTGATGAACAAAACTTTGTTCTTGAAAATGATAGAAGCTATAAAGACAGTATCGAAGTTTTGGAGCAGTTCCATCAAGATAAAAGCGGTGGGCTTGTTGTGTTGGATGCCGGAATACATGATGAATACACCACCCATCCAAAAGTTTGGAGAGCGGCTATCGATTTTGCCAACAAACATTCGGTTAATTTCCATATTCATCTATCCGAAACCGAAAAGAACCACAACGATTGTATAGCTCGTCGAGGAAAAACTCCTGCCCAAGTGTTTTTTGAGCATGGCGTTTTTGATATCCCCTGCCTTGCGGCGCATTGCATACACCTTTCGCAAAACGACATCGACATACTGTCTGAAAAAAAAGTTTCGGTAGCGTTTAACGCTATCTCGAACTTAAAACTGACCGACGGCATTTTAAACGCTCATCAACTTATACAAAGAGGGGTTAATGTTTCGTTTGGAACGGATGGAGCGGGTTCGAACAACAACATAGATCTTCTGGCTGAGATAAAAACCGGAACGCTGTTGCAAAAGGAACTGGCCCACGACCCAACCGTTTTCCCGGCGAAAACCGCAATCAACTGCGCCACTAAAAACGCCGCTAAAGCGTTGAAACGAGACAGCATAGGAACAATCCGTGAGGGATATCTTGCCGATATCATCGCAATTGATTTCAACAAACCGTCGTTGGTTCCAAGCTATGATCCGGTTTCTTCTATTGTGTATAGCGCAAGGGGAAGCGATGTTTGCTTAACGATGGTTAACGGAAAGATTTTGTATCAAGACGGAAACTACACTACCATAGATATAGAAAAAGTTTTGTTCCAAGCAAACGAGATTGCAAGCGGGATATCTTAGCGGGACGGTTTAGCGATATCGGACACGCTTGCAGAAGGGAGTTTTCCCAACAGAATTAATAAAGGCTTCGGTAATCGCCGAGGCTTTTTTATTTTAGCTTCTGCTTTGGTTTTTTGCTTTGTGTAAACGCTATGAATCTGTTGATGTTAGGGGACGTTTTGGACGCTCCCCTAACAACCCCCCACTACCCCCCTTAACGACTTAGGGCGATACACGCCCTAAGAACCCGCTCGCTTTTGCCGCTTGAGATTTTGGCGACTGGCAAAAACTGGTTTTGCGAGTATTGGGTGGGAGTCTGCCACGCTTCGGGAATTAATTGGCTTTGTGTTGGGGTTGGCTTGCAGTAAACGCTAGGGCTTGGTCAGCCTCCCTCGTTGAGGGAGGTGCAGCGTGTCAAAAAAGGTATACCCTAAAAAATATTGCACAAATTATAAAAATACCGGTAGGGGGCGATGCCCACATCGCCCCGTTTCAGTGGATTTGTGCTGATTTTTGGGAGGAGCAAAGCCCCTCCCCTACATTCCACCTAAGATGAAGTTTTATTCAACGTTAAACGTGTCGACCGTCAATGCATCGTATGACAACACGATTCTGTTCCATGTGTCGGGGCCTATCTTTCCGTCTACCGATAGATTAAACGCCAGCTGGAACGCCTTGACCGCAACCTCGGTTGCTATTCCAAAATTGCTGTCGATTGTGATGGGGGGAACGGCGCTGAAGGTGTTTGCAATAACGTTAAGATAACGTTGCATCGTGTTGACGTTTTGCCCAACAGAACCTTTTTGAAGCACCGTTCCGGGATAGGGAAGGCCTGTTGCGGTCGTTGTGTTCATAACGCCGTAGTAGACATAGAAAAGATATTCCCATGTCAAAGGGCCTATAACTCCGTCGGGATCGAGTTCGGTGAATGTTTGGAAGTTGACGACCGCCTGTTTTGTTCCGTTGCCGAAAACTCCGTCTACAACGAGTGGGCTGAGTTCATAGTAATACTTGTTTCCAAGGTTGAGCATAAATTGAGCCAGTATGACGTTTTCGCCGTATGAACCTAGGCGCAACACTTCGGACGGGGGAACGGCGGGAATAGCCGGTTCGATTATCCCTTCCGAGCCTAGCTCTGCTAGTTTTTTGACCGAAGCGAAGATATAGGATATTTTATACCAGGTAGCTTTCCCTACAATTCCATCCGCTTCAAGGTCGAAAATCGATTGGAACGATTTAACCGCCGCTTCTGTGTTTGCTCCGAATATTCCGTCGATTGCTCCGATTATAGGAATAGCCGGGTAGTTTTGCTGAATTCTTGTTATCTGTTGTTGTATAACGATAACGTCGGAACCTTGGCTGCCAAACTTTAGCGGTGAGCCGGGATAGGAGGAGGGTATGCCCTCGATAAAATCCGCTGTGTATAGGTTTATTCCCTCGCCATAATAATAGCGAAGTATCTCGATTGGGGAAAGCCCCTCTTCCGCTAGCGTTACCGTTCCCCATTGTTTAAGCCCGGGGCAAGTTGCGGTTGTTCCGTTGCAATATTCCGCATAGAACGGCTCTTGGAAATCGAATTTTCTCATGTGGATATCAAATATCCTGTCAACAATTTGTGAGACATTTTCATGAATGCTTCGATTTGGCACAAAATATTGATCGAAACTTGTTGAGTTTGTTATATCGAAAGGATAGCCCCTTCCTCGATACCATTCGGTGAAAACTCGGTTTAAAACAAGGGACATCTGGCAATAGATGTTGGCGACTAAAGCATCCTCCGGCCATGTTGGATAGATCTCGCTGCAACAAACATTTTTGATATAGTCTACATACGAGACCGTAACGTTTTCACCCTGTTCGGTCGGGCGCCCTATATGAACCGTTATGTTTTCCGGAATAACAATCCTATCAAGGATAATCGGGGTTGGCTGGTTTTCTTCGGGTGCAGGCCCCGTTCTTGAGCATTGGTTAACGTCTAAAGCCGGTATTTCGTATGTCATCTGTCCGCCCTGTCTCGACATATTAATCGGTAGCGGCGGAAGGTTAACCGGCAAGATAGCTGTTATCCCTTCAAAAACCTGCGTTGCTAAAACCTCAAACGTGAAATACTTTTCGTATTCAACCACAACATCATAGGCGGAATAGGGCTGTTGTTTGTTGTCGGGGTCGAGGCTCAACTCTTTGCTTGGTGCAAAAAGCTCGACAACGCTCGTTCTTCCGGAACTGTTGGTCGAAAGAACAAAGAGGTTTTGGTCGCTCCCTGAATTGCGAATATAGACTGTGGCGCCCTCGACTGGGAAACCGCTGTCTGCCGCCGTGACTTCAACTTTTAAATATCCTGTTGGCATATTAAAGCACCTCCATATATTTTTTGCAGCTGCTGAAACATAATATGCCGATTGAAATAAATGTGACAGCAAAAAGCCATTCGAATCAACGAATGGCTTTTTACATGAGTATTTAATTTTTTAAATGTTAAGCTTCGACAATAGCCGAAACAGGACAGCTGTCTTCACAAGCTGCACAGTCGATGCAAGCGCCTTCGTCGATAACATATTTTTCGTCACCACTAGCAATTGCGTCTACAGGACAGGAAGATTCGCAACTTCCGCAAGAAATACAATCATCATTAATTTTACGAGACATAGAAAAAACCTCCAAATATTTTTGTAAAGCTTTTTGTGCTTTACCATAAAAATATAATACCATATTTATAGAATTTTTCAAGTAGAAAAATATTAAAATTTGTCACTCTTTTTTTCTTTTTGGTTTTCATGATTTTTCTTTATAAAAGCATCCCTTAAAACTTTTATCTGTTCACGTTTATAAACTCTTGGAACTGCCTCGGGGGTATCGTCTAGGCAAACTTTAAGCATACCCGACAAAAGCGAAATTTCAACAACGTGCCCTTTTCCGTCGGGGGTTGAAACATATGAACCGGTTTTTGGGGTAACCTTTAACAGCTCTTCATAGACCTCTTGTTCATACTGCAAACAACACATAAGTCGGCCACACGTTCCGGAAATCTTAACCGGATTAAGCGACAAACCTTGTTCTTTTGCCATCTTAATCGAAACGGGGTGGAAATCATTCAAAAATTTTGAACAACAAAATTCTTTTCCGCAGATTCCGATACCGCCGAGAAGCTTGCTTTCGTCTCGAACACCTATTTGGCGAAGTTCTATTCTTGTTTTAAACACACCGGCAAGATCCTTGACAAGTTCACGGAAATCGACCCTGCCGTCCGCTGTGAAATAAAACAAAATCTTTTGGTTATCAAACGCATATTCAACGTCGATAAGCTTCATATCTATCCCACGAGCCAAAACTTTTTGTTCGCACACTTTAAAAGCATCGGCTTCTTTTTTTCTGTTTGCTTCGATTCTTTTGTTGTCCTCCGCCGTTGCAAGGCGAAGAATGCTTTTTAATGGCGCTACTATCTCTTGATCCGAAACTTCGTGGATTCCTTTGGTAACATCGCCATATTCTACCCCTCTTGCCGTTTCAACGATAACTCTATCGCCTTTGACAATGTTGAGTTTTAAAGGATTAAAATAATATGATTTGCTGGTTCCTCTGAACCTAACCCCAACTACTCTGTGCATATTAATGACCGTTCCTTCCGTTTTTTGATTTTGTGCGTTTTGTCACACAGTAGATTGAAAAAAACTTTTCAATTTTTTGCCTTTCAAAACTATAAGCTGAATATCTCGGAAACTGCCGACGTGGCAACGAGTTTAAGGTTTGCGTATTTTCCGGAATATCTTTCGTGTTTTTGTAGAATTTCGATTATCGAAAGCAACTCTTTCGCTTGTTCAAAACAGGTTGACATCTGTTGTTTAATGCAAAATACAACATTAAATATAACGTCTGAAAACTCTGCCCTATCCTTTATTATATCAAAAAAACTAAGCGTTGAAAACTCATCTTTTTGTTTTATGCTTTTTGCTATGTTTTGCGCCAGCAACACCCGCTCGAACGATTGTTGATCTTCAAGGGATTTTTTTATAAGCCCTATCCTTCCGCCAAACACCTCTAGCAGGGTAGCTAGTTTTTGTTTATCACATTCTGGAAACTCTCGTTCGAAATATTCCCTCGCCGCAATAAGCGACGGTATCGCAAGATAATAGACAACGCATCTTGACAAAATCGTGTCGATAACCTGGGTTCGGCTGTCCGCCGTCAACATAAACACAACCCCTTTTGGCGGTTGTTCGATAGATTTCAAAAGCGCCGCAAACGAACTGCGATTAAGGTTTTTTGCATTTTTAATAACAACAACTCGTTTTTGGTCGGTCAAGACGGAACTCTTTGATATCTCTGCTAGCGCTTCTCTTATAACCGAAACCGAAATTTCACCCGAGGCCGTTTTACCCTCAAGCACTATGCAATCGGGGTGTATGTTTCGTTTAACCATATTTTTTTTATCTTCAAGATATCGTTCCGCCAAAAGCGAGCAAAACAAATTTTTCCCCGAGCCTTTTTCGCCAACAATTAAAATGGCATGGGGAAGCCGATTAGTCTCGCAAAGCATATCGACATCTTTTATTAATCTGTCGTTTTGACAAAATGATTTAAAATATTCCATAATAACTATCTTAAAATTCTCGACTTATTTATTTTTTAATAACTACCATTAAAATGTCTGTCTTTTATTTTACCATATTTTAAATGAAATTTGCTTATTGTTTAAAAATAATTTTTAAATATTTTTTTCAACTTTTTTTAAACAAATAGTTATATTGACCTGTCGATTTTAAAAGTTTCAACAAAACCGCTTTGGCATTATATATAGCCTTTTCAACATTTTCAACAGAGTTTTCAACAACGGTTGATTTCCGCTGTATACAAACAGTAAATAAAAAATTAAATCTTTGTTAAAAAATCGACTAATTCGTGTTTTTTTGCGGTTGATTTTTTTTTGATGTATGGTACAATAGGTTGAGATTTAAAAAACTACAACCACAATATATAGTATAATTTAACCGAAAGGGGAAACAAAAACAGTGAGAGAAGTTAACTTGACAAAAAACGCAATTGAGGTGTTAGAAAGGCGATACTTAAAAAAGGATTTAAACGGAAATGTTATCGAAACACCTAAAGATTTATTTTGGAGGGTCGCTTGTTCGATAGCAAAAGCCGATCTAAAATATAACCCTGCCGCCAATCTTGACGAAATAAACGAAACGTTTTACGACATGATGGCGGAATGCGAATTTTTGCCAAACTCTCCAACACTTATGAACGCCGGACGCCCTTTAGGCCAACTTTCGGCTTGCTTTGTTCTCCCTATCGAAGATTCGATGGAGGGTATCTTCGAATCGATAAAACAAGCGGCGCTTATTCATAAATCGGGCGGCGGAACGGGGTTTTCTTTTTCTCGCCTTCGAGGGTCGGGCAGCGTAGTTAAAAGCACCGGTGGCGTAGCTTCGGGGCCAATTAGCTTTATGAAAGTCTTTAACATGGCGACCGAAGCGGTTAAACAGGGCGGAACAAGACGCGGGGCAAACATGGGTATCTTAAGGGTCGACCATCCCGATATCCTTGAATTTATCGATTGCAAAACCGACACTTCAAATTTTGTTAATTTTAATATATCGGTTGGAATAACCGAAAAGTTCATGGAAGCGGCGGCAAACGGTCTTGATTATGACCTTGTTGATCCATACACAAAACAGCCTGTCGGAAAGCTTAACGCTAGCGAGGTCTACAAAAAAATTGTAAATAATGCATGGCTCAACGGCGAACCGGGAATAATCTTCCTTGATAGGCTAAACCGTGACAACATCGTTCCGTCGCAAGGTCTTATAGAATCGACCAATCCATGCGGAGAACAACCGCTTTTGCCGTATGAAAGCTGCAACCTAGGTTCGATAAATCTTTCTAAGATGTTGAAAAGACATGAGGATGGATTGATCGAGATAGACACCGAAAAGCTCGCAAGAACGGTTGAAAACGCTGTTCATTTTCTTGATAACGTTATCGATGTTAACACATACCCTCTCGAGATGATCGGGGAAACGACCAAGAAAACCCGAAAGATCGGTCTTGGGGTTATGGGGTTTGCCGATATGCTGTTGATGCTTTCGATTCCGTATGACAGCGATGAGGCGGTTCGCCTTGCGGAAAAACTCATGGGCTTTATCAACAAAGCCGGCCACGAAGCTTCCAAAAAACTCGCTCGTGAGAGAGGGCCATTTGAGCTTTATTATGACAGCATATATAAAGACGGCGAGCCTATTCGAAACGGCACTATAACAACGATTGCTCCAACAGGAACGCTTTCGATTATTGCGTCTTGTTCGTCGGGGGTTGAACCGATTTTTGCTTATGCGTTTGAACGCAACGTTATGGACGGAACAAGGCTAATCGAGATAAACGAAATATTGAAACAAAAGCTTAAAAAAGCCGGTATTCTTTCAAACGAACTTCTTGCAAAGATAGTTAAAGAAGGAACGATTGAACACATCGAAGAGATACCCGAAACCATTCGAAAAGTGTTCCGTTGTTCACACGATATCAGCCCCGAATACCACATAAAAACGCAAGCCGCTTTCCAAAAGCACACCGATAACGCAGTTTCAAAAACCGTTAACTTCCGAAAAGAAGCCACGATTGAACAGGTTGAAAATGTCTATAACCTTGCGTATAAGCTTGGTTGTAAAGGGGTTACAATCTATCGAGACGGTTCGAGAGAAAATCAAGTTTTAAACATTAAAGCGGAAGAAAAAACCGAGCAACAAACGATTCCCGAAAACTTCGGACATATCATCCCAAGGGATCGCCCAACCGTTACCAAAGGGTTCACAGAGCGAGTTCAAACGGGTTGCGGAAACCTTTATATAACGGTTAACTACGATGAAAAAGGCATCTGCGAAGTGTTCACCAGCACAGGAAAAGCGGGCGGTTGTCCTTCGCAATCCGAAGCTGCGGCAAGGCTTGTTTCGGTTTCGCTAAGAAGCGGAATTTCGGTGGATAAGATATATAGCCAGCTTAAAGGAATTCGTTGTCCGTCGACCATTCGAGTTCAAGGTTTGGGCTGCACCTCCTGCCCCGATGCGATAGCAAAAGCTATTAAAAAAGTAGCGGCGTTTCAAGACGGCGAACTATCAAGCAAAGCGGAAAAAAAGATAGATTATCCAACAGAGGAGATAAAAACAAATAAAGATTCCTCCGGAGTTCAATGCCCCGAATGTCAAAGCAAACTAGAACACGAGGGCGGTTGCGTGACCTGCCGAAACTGCGGATTTTCAAAATGTAGCTAGCGTTAAACAAAGCGCAAAATAACGATATAAAAAAAGCCATCGCTCTATCGAGTAGATGGCTTTTATTTATCGCTTGTTTTGGTTGTCAAAGCTGAGTTTAGGGTATGGTTAAAACGTCGGTATTCAAACCGCCCTGTCGCAATTTAAGTCACTAGAATATAAAAATAATACTCTACTTGGCCTTGGGGGAAAATGGCGTCTACCATATAGATATACGCCCCTTTATCATACGTCACCTCAAACGGCGGCGACAACTCTTCAAACTGATAATTATAGCTTCCGCTTCGAAAGACGGTGTATGAAATCGGATTAATTGAAAAATTAAGCTCTAGCATTTCGCCGCCTATCAGTTCGGTTGGAGCTATCGAAAGATCGACTACCGAAGGGGTTTCTTTTTTAACGTTTTCGCCGAAAGCAAATGTCCAATCATAGCCGGCTTTCATCGCCGAAACGGTGTTGATATCCGCTGTAACGGTTAACCCGGCAACGGCATAATCCGGATTTTGTCTATCGATATAATCCTTTATAAAAAACGCTAGAAATCCGGCAACCGCCAGCAGAATAATTGATATTAATAACTTTTTCATTATAATCCACCAAAATTTTTGTTCTAAAACTACATACTCTCATCATTATAATTCAATAGAGCTATAAGGTCAATTGTATTATTTTTTTAATCGGTGGTGAGAATATGAACTCAAACTTATTTATCTATGACAATGCAAAACAGATAACTCAAAAAGCAACCTTTATAATATTCGATATCTCGCAAGCCTCTTTATGTTGTTCTTTTATAGAACAAAACGTTTCAAACGGTTATGTTTTAGATATCGATAAACAAAGAATATTGAGATCAATTATCTCAGGGCTGGTTTTTGGTTACACCGTTCAAGGAGAGATTATCTCGCTTGCGATATGCGAGATATCGGGCCCCGAGATGGCGAACCAACTCTATGGAATAAACGATGTTTTTTTCGACACTATGATACTATCGTTTGTCGCAACATCAAAGATATACCGCAACCAAGGCATAGCGAAAAATCTTATATCAACGATCTTTCAAACTCCGCTGTTCACGATATCTCAAAGCTTTTTGTCGTTTTGCCATCCCAAAAATAACAACGCAATAAAACTTCTTCATACCCAACCCTTTTTCAGGATAATAGGCGCTAGAATAATAAACGGACGTCTGCGATATATCTTTTTAAAAAAGAAACACGACCGCCATTTATTTTGTGAATTTATTCGCCTTAATATTACCGATGTCTACGAAATAACAAAAAATCTTTCGAAAGGCTTTGTTTCGGTCTCGCTGTTTTCGGATGAAAACGAAACGGTTGTGTGGCTGGCAAGATAAAATATTTTTGTATTTCCACAAAAAACAATCTTATAAAACCGACACATTGCACAAAATTATATATAATGCTTAAATAATCTATACATTTAATTAGCGTTTTGTTATAATTAATCAAAGAGATAATTCAAAATAAAAATGCATAGTTTGTTAAAGAAAGGGAGTTCAATATGGGATTTTTTGATAAAAAATATTGCGACGTTTGCGGAGAAAAAATTGGGCTTTTAGGAAATCGAAAACTAGAGGATGGAAACCTTTGCAAAGATTGCGCAAAACAACTTTCGCCTTTTTTTGATGATAGGAGAAATTCAACGGTAGAAGAGATCAAAGCGCAGCTCGCCTATCGGGAACAAAACAAGCAAAAAGTTGCGGAGTTTAACCCAACAAAGGTTATTGGAAGTTCTGCCCTTATATGTATAGACGAAGACAAACAACAATGGTTGTTCACACGCAAAAAAAATTGGAAAGAGACAAACCCCGACATAATCGATTTTTCTCAAGTCACGGGGTGCGACCTTGATGTTCACGAGATGGATATCGAAGTCTACACAAAAGACCGAGAAGGCAAAACCGTGAGCTATAGCCCAAGAAGATATAAGCAACACTATGATTTTAAAATGACTATCCATGTCAACTCGCCTTGGTTTAACGATATCGATTTCAAACTAAACAACCGTGATATCGAGGGCAAATATAGCTTTGAATACCGAGAAGCCGAAAAAGATGCTCAAGAGATTATCGACATTTTAACCAATATAAGAGACAGTTCGAGAGAAGCCAAGATTCAAGCCAACGCTCCAAAACAAGCGGTCGTCTGCCCAAACTGCAGCGCAACGACAACCCCAAACCAAAACGGACGTTGCGAATATTGCGGCGGCGCTTGCTAGTTATACAAGGCTAGTTTTATACTATTTGTATTTTGAATTGAGTTTATAACAATATAAAAAGAGCGATGTGAAAAATAATATCTTCACATCGCCTTTTGTTTGTTGTTAAGAAATGCCGAGTGAAACGAGGCAAACAATCTTCACCGCAGGTGAAGACAATCATACCAAGAACCAAGCTCCGATCTTTAGGAAATACTACGGTTTTTGCGCCAAAGGCGCAAAATGCCGAGTGGAACGAGGCAAGTAATCTTCACCGCAGGTGAAGACAATCATACCAAGAGCCAAGCTCCGATCTTTAGGAAATACTACGGTTTTTGCGCCAAAGGCGCAAAATGCCGAGTGAAACGAGGCAAACAATCTTCACCATAGGTGAAGACAATCGCATCAAGAGCCAAGCCCCAATCTTTAGGAAATACTACGATTTTTGCGCCAAAGGCGCAAAATGCCGAGTGAAACGAGGCAAGTAGTATTTCAATGTAATCTTCACCATAGGTGAAGATTATTTGTATCCATTAGGATTACTACTTTGCCAACGGAAACTATCTTGACACATCTCGTCGATTCCATATTCCGCTTGCCAGCCTAGTTCGTTTTTGGCTTTTTCGGGATTAGCAAAACATTTTGCGATATCTCCGGCTCTTCTCGGAGCGATTTTATAGGCGATAGTTTTTCCGCAAGCTTTTTCATACGCCTTGACAACTTCGATAACGCTGTAGCCGTTTCCGGTTCCAAGGTTGTATGTAACAAGCCCCGGTTTTTGTTCAAGCTTTTTAAGAGCGGCAACGTGGCCTTTAGCAAGGTCGACAACGTGGATATAATCTCGAACGCCGGTTCCGTCTACCGTGTCGTAGTCGTCGCCAAACACCATGAGTTGAGGAAGCTTTCCAACCGCAACTTGAGCGATATACGGAACGAGGTTGTTGGGGATTCCGTTGGGATCTTCCCCAATTCTTCCGGACTTATGCGCACCGATTGGGTTAAAATATCTGAGAATAGCAACGTTAAACTCGGGGTTAGCTTTGGCTACATCACGAAGGATATCTTCAATCATAAGCTTTGTTGAGCCATAAGGGTTTGTTGTCGAGAGGGGGAAATCCTCCGTTATCGGAACGGAAGCCGGATCTCCGTAAACGGTTGCAGACGACGAGAAAACAAAATCCGTCACCCCATATTTTTTCATACATTTTAAAAGATTAAGGGTGCAAGTTAGGTTGTTGTCATAGTATTCAAGCGGTTTTTCAACCGATTCACCAACCGCTTTATATGCAGCAAAATGAATAATAGCGGTTATATCGGGGTTTTGTTCAAACAACTTTTCGGTTTGAGGGAGCGAGCAAAGATCAGTTTCATAAAATCTAAAATCTTTTCCCGAAATCTCTTTTATTCTGGAAAGAGCCTCTTTGGACGAATTGTATAGATTGTCGGCGATGATGATATCAAGCCCCGCCTCCATGAGTTCTATTGCGGTGTGGCTTCCGATGTATCCCGCTCCGCCGCTTACTAATATTGACATAAAAACTTTATCCTTTCAAAATAAATTACATTCTGATATAATTGTACACAACTAGCAATAAAGATACAATATGCAAAAGTTCAAAAAAACAGATAAAACAAAATAAAAAATATAAACAATATATCAAAAGGAGCAAACATAATGAAAAAAGCATTGATAACCGGAATAACGGGACAGGATGGATCATACCTTGCGGAGTTTTTGCTTGAAAAGGGCTACGAGGTGCATGGCATAGTCAGAAGAGCTTCGATCTCGAACACGGCGAGAATAGACCACCTTATCGAAAAAAACGAGATAACGCTACACGACGGGGATTTGACCGACACATCGTCGTTGATTAGAGTTTTAAACATAGTTAAACCCGACGAGCTATATAACCTTGCGGCTCAAAGCCACGTTGCAACATCGTTTGATGTTCCGGAATATTCCGGCGATGTCGATGCAATTGGGGTTCTAAGAATTTTGGAAGCGGTTAGAATCTTGGGGTTAATCGACAGTTGCCGCATCTATCAAGCGTCTACCTCCGAGCTATATGGAAAGGTTGTCGAAGTTCCCCAAAGCGAAACGACGCCGTTTTACCCATATAGCCCATATGCCGTTGCAAAACAATATGGCTTTTGGATGACAAAAGAATACCGTGAAGCTTACGGAATGTTTGCGGTTAACGGAATTCTTTTCAACCACGAAAGCGAACGCAGAGGCGAAACGTTTGTAACAAGGAAGATAACGCTAGCGGCAGGGCGCATAGCTTGCGGGCTTCAAGAACACCTTGAACTCGGAAACATGGACGCTCTACGGGATTGGGGATATGCTAAAGATTATGTTGAATGTATGTGGCTCATGCTCCAACATGACAAGCCGGAAGATTTCGTTATAGCGACCGGAGAACAACACACCGTTCGTGATTTCACACAAAAAGCTTTCGCCGAAGTTGGAATCGAACTCGAATTTAAAGGCGAGGGCATAGACGAAATAGGTGTGGACAAAAAGACCGGAAAAACGATCGTTAAAGTCAACAAAGCTTGGTATCGCCCAACCGATGTTGTCAGCCTTTTGGGCGATCCAACAAAAGCAAAAACGGTTCTCGGTTGGAACCCTCAAAAAACAAGCTATGAACAACTTATTAAACTAATGGCGGCACACGACCTTAAACTGGCAAAACAACAAGCGGCACAATTAAGCATTTAATAGAGCCGATGTTTAAATATTCTTTTAGAAAAAGAAAGGTCATTTTTAAAGATGCAACTTAATTCAAAGATATATGTAGCGGGCCATAAGGGGATGGTTGGTTCTGCTATCGTTCGAGAGCTTGAGAAAAAAGGGTTCACCAACATAATAACCAGAACAAGCGGACAGCTCGACTTAACAAGACAACGAGAGGTCGAAGAATTTTTCGAAACCGAAAAACCGGAATATGTCTTTCTTGCGGCGGCAAAGGTTGGCGGTATAATCGCCAACAGCAAACACATTGCGGATTTTATGTATGTTAACATGATGCTCGAGATGAACGTTATCAACAGCGCTCGTCTATCGGGTTGTAAAAAGCTTTTGTTTTTGGGGTCGTCTTGCATATACCCTAGACAAGCTCCGCAACCGATGACGGAAGATTGCCTTTTAACCAGCCCCCTTGAGCCGACAAACGAAGGGTATGCGCTAGCCAAGATTAGCGGTCTAAAACTTTGCGAATATTTCAACCGCCAATACGGAACCGATTTTATAAGCGCCATGCCAACAAACCTATATGGCCCAAACGACAATTATCATCCGGAACATTCCCACGTTTTGCCGGGGCTTATCAGAAGATTTCACGAAGCTAAACAACAAAACCTAGAAAAGGTTGTTGTTTGGGGAACGGGAACTCCTAAGCGTGAGTTTTTGTATGTAGAGGATCTTGCGGAAGCGCTCGTTTTCTTGATGCAAAACTACAGCGGAAATTCAACCGTTAACGTCGGAACGGGAAAAGAGATCTCGATAGCGGAACTCGCTAACACCGTTAAAGACGTGGTAGGGTTTAAGGGTGAACTTGTTTTTGACACCGAAAAACCCGATGGACCTCCGAGAAAACTGCTTGATGTTTCAAAGCTTACTGAGCTTGGGTTTAAATACAAAACGGAACTTCTAGACGGAATTAAACTTTCATACCAAGACTTTTTAAACGGCGAAACGAGAGCCGAAAGATAAAAAACATAGCTTTAAATAGCAACTTTGAGAAAGGAACGAACAAAAGCCATGAATATAGTTTTGCTTTCGGGAGGTTCGGGAAAACGCCTTTGGCCTCTTTCAAACGACATTCGTTCAAAACAGTTTATCAAGATGTTTAAAAATCCGAGCGGTTCCCTTGAATCGATGGTTCAAAGGGTGTATCGCCAGATATTAAATGTAGATGCAACCGCAAACATAACGGTTGCTACCTCTAAAACGCAGGTTAGCTCTATCAAAAACCAGTTGGGGGAGAATGTTGGAATCTCGGTTGAACCGGCAAGAAGAGACACTTTTCCTGCAATAGCGCTAGCGGCGGCATATCTCCACGACGTTCGAGGGATATCTAAAGACGAATCGGTTATTATCTGCCCCGTCGATCCTTTTGTCGAGGAAGAATTTTTTGAGATGATTAAACAGCTTTCAAACCTTGTCGACCAAAACGTTTCAAACATCAATCTGCTTGGAATCGAGCCAACATATCCCAGCGAAAAATATGGCTATATAATTCCTTCGGACAACAACGACATAACAAAAGTTTCGCAGTTTAAAGAAAAACCCGACCTTGAAACGGCGAAACAGTATCTCGCAAAAGGCGCTCTTTGGAACGGCGGTGTTTTTGGGTTTAAGCTAAGCTATATCCTTGAAAAAGCGCATAGCTTAATCGATTTTAACGACTACCACGACCTTTATTCGAAATATCAAACGCTTGAAAAGATAAGCTTTGATTATGCGGTTGTTGAAAAAGAAAGCGATATATCGGTTATAAAGTTTAAGGGAAGCTGGAAAGATCTCGGAACGTGGAACACGTTTTCCGAAGCAATGGAACAACCGTTTATCGGAAACGTTGTCGAAACAGACAACTGCGATAACATCAACGTTGTCAACGAACTCGACATACCGATTCTTTGTATGGGGCTAAAAGATGTTGTTGTGTCGGCCGGTGTCGATGGGATTTTGATTTCGGACAAACAACAATCGAGCTACATTAAACCATATGTCGACAAGATCGACCGACAGGTTATGTTTGCCGAAAAATCTTGGGGCGAATTTAAGATTTTGGATGTTTCGGAAAACAGCCTTATCATCAAAGTTTTGCTAAACCCGGGCCACAGAATGAACTATCATTCCCACACAAGGCGGGACGAGATATGGACCGTCACATCGGGCGAGGGCTACACAATTGTAGACGGCATGAAACAAAACATAGGACCCGGAGATGTTATAACGATCGAAGCCGGTTGCAAACATTCCGTTGTAGCAAACACTACGATGGAGATTATAGAGGTTCAACTAGGCAGGGAGATTAGTGTTGATGACAAACAAAAATTCCCATTTGAATATGACTAACGAGCAAAAGGCATCGCCGTTTTTGCTAGAACCTTTTAGCAAGGATTATCTTTGGGGTGGAGACAGGTTAAAGCAAGAGTTTGGAAAAAAAACAGAGGTTTCCCCTCTTGCCGAGAGTTGGGAATGTTCAACCCATAAAGATGGCGAGAGCATAGCGAGAAGCGGAGAGTTTCAAGGAAAAACCTTAAAACAGATAATAGCGGAAAATCCGCAGTTTCTCGGAACAAACGTTAAGACGAAACAGGATATACCAATCCTCATTAAATTGATAGATGCAAACCAACCGCTTTCGATTCAAGTTCATCCCGACAACGAGTATGCTAACAAGCATGAAAACGGAAGCTTTGGCAAAACCGAGCTGTGGTATGTTTTGGATGCTTTGCCCGGCTCGAGTTTATATTTTGGTTTGCACACCAAAACCGACCAAGAGACTATCTTGAATAGCATAAAACAAGGGAACATCATGAATTTTCTTGAAAGCTATCAAGTTAAGAAAGATGATGTTTTTTTTGTTAAACCGGGGACTATTCATGCTCTGGGCGGCGGATTGGTCGTGGCGGAGATCCAACAAAGTTCCAACATAACATACCGCTTATACGATTATGACCGACAGGATAAAGCTGGAAACAAAAGAGAGCTACACCTTGAAAAAGGTTTGGCAGTTTCCAACCTTGGTGCAAACGAAACGTTGCGACAACCCGTTCGGTTGCTGAAATATAAAAAAGGTTTCGCCTCAGAGCTTTTGTGTCGTTCGGAATATTTCAAGGTTGAGCGCATTCTTTTATATTGCGGTTCAAAAGATAGCGTTGTTTTTTCAACCGACAACACATCTTTTGAAGTTTTTTTGGTGGTTGAAGGCAAAACAAAGGTTAGCTTCCTTGATAAAACTTTAGACATGGAAAAAGGCGATACATTGTTTGTTCCGGCAAATTCGCAAGACATAGCGATGTCGGGGAACGGCGTTATGCTTAATGTGTCGTGCTAAAAAATCAAGATTGAAAAAAGATAGAAACAACATTAAACAAAAGGGCTGTCGGAGAGACGGCGCTATATTTAAAGGAATGTTGTGGTAAGACAGGAGCTTAAAGTTAAAGATGGATAACAAAACAATTCAAAATCAATACAAACGTTGGCTTGAAAACGTTCCGAAGACCGACGATATTTATAATCAATTGGTTTCGTATCAAGACGATCAAACGGAACTTTCAGACGCTTTTTTTAGAGAACTCGAGTTTGGAACAGGGGGGCTTCGAGGGGTTATCGGAGCCGGAACAAACCGAGTTAACCGATACACAATAGCAAAAGCCTCTCAGGGGCTTGCCGATTATGTTATAAAACATTATGCTAAAGATAAACGAGCTATCGCAATAAGCTATGATTCAAGGATAAAGTCGGATGTTTTTGCGAAGATTTCCGCCGAAGTTTTTGCGGCTAACGGAATAAAAGCTTATATATTCAGCGAACTTATGCCAACGCCTTGTTTGTCGTATGCAGTAAGAAGCCTTTCGTGTTCGGCAGGAATAATGGTGACCGCTTCACACAATCCGGCAAAATACAACGGCTATAAAGTGTATGGCGCAGACGGTTGCCAAATAACCGAAAACGCTGCAAACGAGATACTCGACCTAATCGCAAAAACAGATATATTCGATGGTGTTAAAAAGGCGGATTTCGACCAAGCTCTAGGGCAAAAACAGATCGAATATATACCGCAAAAAATATACGATGAGTTTATCGACGAAGTTAAAAAACAATCAGTATTAAACGAAGGTGTCGACAAAGATATAAATATTGTGTACACACCGCTTAACGGAGCAGGGTTAAAACCGGTTTTAAGAATGCTTTCTGAAACAGGATTTAGCAACGTTTCGGTGGTGGCCGAACAACGAGAACCCGACGGAAACTTCCCGACCTGCTCATACCCAAATCCCGAAGACGACAAAGCTTTGTTGCTTGCGGTTCGAGATGCCAAAGCTCAAAACGCAGATCTTGTTTTGGCAACCGATCCCGATTGCGACCGGGTTGGGATAGCGGTTAAGGATAAAGACGGGGAATACCGCATACTTTCGGGCAACGAAACGGGGTTGATTCTTCTTGAATTTATAGTGAGTTGTCGAACGAAAAACGGAACACTACCGAAAAACGCCGTTATAGTTAAAACTATAGTCACGACCGACACCGCCGAGCAACTGGCAACGAGCTATGGAATAAAGACTGTTGACGTGTTGACCGGCTTTAAGTTTATCGGCGAACAGATAGGCGTCCTTGAACAACAAGGCAGACAAAAAGATTTTGTGTTTGGCTTTGAAGAGAGCTTTGGCTATCTTTCAGGGAGCTATGTTCGGGATAAAGATGGCGTTTTGGGTGCGTTTTTAATCTGCGAGATGTTCGCTTATTATAAATCTCAAGATCGAAATATAATCGATGTGTTGGAAGAGATATATCAAAAACATGGCTATCGTTTAAACACTTTGTATCCCTTTGAGTTTGAGGGACAACAAGGGTTTATTAAGATGAAAGAGATTATGCAAAGCTTGCGTGGCAAAACCCCAACCGTTGAAGGGGTCAACATCGCTAAAACGATTGATTATATCAATGGTTTTGATGGTCTGCCAAAATCCGATGTGCTTAAGTTTATTTGGGACAATGGTTGTTCGGCGGTTGTTCGGCCGTCCGGAACCGAGCCAAAACTTAAGATATATATTTCGGCAACGGCGAAGGAAAAAGAAAAAGCGCAAGAGATCGAAAAAAATATATTTAAAACGTTTAAAGAGATATTTGAAACAAGATAAACAAACAAATAAAAGTAGGGGACATGGCGCTTGATAAGGCGCTGTCCCCTGCTTTTTGTTTTTGTGGTTTTGTCTATTAACTTATTTCTTTTGGCTGTTTGATTTATCGTTGTCTTTGTCTTTGCTGTTTTTTATGTTTTGTTCAACGGGTGTTTCGTCAACCAATACCGCTGTGGTAGGCGGCAAAATGTTTTCTGTTTTTATCTCGATATCGGGTAGTGTTGCGAGATAATCGAGCGGCTTTGAGCCGGTTAACAGGCCTAGAAAAAAATACAAAACAGGGTTTCTCCCTTTTCGCTTAGCGGCACACGCCGAATAAACGCTTGAAGAAAACATCGAAATCAAAAACAATATTCCGGCTACTACCAAAACAACGATAGCAACATCTATGATGGTTTCGACTTTAGCGGTGAAATCATCTATAACCCCTCTAACCTGTTGAACCAGCGCCTCAACCTCTAGGATTGCTTGTTCAGCTTGTTTAACGCTTTCGGTGATGCTTCCGAAATCATCTGTAAATATCTCCATGTTTTTTGAAAGTTCGCTTGAAAAGTTGTTGATCGATGAAGTTACCCCTCCGAATAGATCCATTATGTATCCTCCATATCTATATTTTTTTGTTTGCTTGATACAATTAAGTATCTACATAAAACTAGGTATTGTCAACAGCTAGTTTGTTGTTTTTTTTGCGTTTCTCGTGAGTGTTGGTATATAAAACCTGTTAAAGGAAATGCTAAACGAAGGAATTATTTTAATAAAAGGGGAAAATATGGGCAACAATATGGCTAAAAATATTACAATTAGCACAAAGGAATATCAAAAACTTTGTGAAAAACATACGCCAAAACCACCATATATTAAAAATATCCTGTTGGCATTTTTGTTCGGTGGGGGGATATGCGTTTTTGGAGAGCTGTTAAACTTTTTATATATCGATGTTTTGGCGCTCCAATCGGATATGGGGGCGCTTTTGGTTTCGGTGACGCTGATATGTATAGCGTCGTTTTTAACCGGCGCTGGGGTGTATGACAAACTTTCGCATTATGCGGCGGCAGGAACGATGGTGCCGATAACGGGCTTTGCAAACGCCGTTGCTTCCGCTGCGTTAGAGTTTAAAACGGAAGGGTATATTTTTGGAACCGCATCAAAAATTTTTTCGGTAGCAGGTCCCGTTATTGTGTTTGGAACTGCAAGTTCGGTTGTTTTGGGGGTGTTATATTGGATAACAAAAATATTTATCAACGCAATGTAGAGCGTTTTGGCGACACCGTTTTGTTTAAACAAAAACCATCAATCATCTCGACAGCAAGTTTTGTTGGAAAAAAAGAAAAAAGCGGTCCGATTGGAGAGTATTTTGAAAACTATCAAAACGACACCGAGTTTTGCAAAACGACGTTTGAAAAAGCAGAAAGCGAGCTTATAAAACGAGCGTATAACCTAGCGATTAAAGATATATCGCCAAAACCTCAAATAGTTTTTGGAGGAGACCTTCTAAACCAAGGAATAGCTACGACATATGGTTTGAGGGATAGCGGAATAGCCCACGTGGGGTTATATGGCGCTTGTTCAACGATAGCCGAAGCAATTGCGCTAGCTTCCGGATTTGTTGGTTGCGGTATATATAATTCTGCGTGCGCGATAGCCTCTAGCCATTTTTGCACAGCGGAACGCCAGTTTCGAACTCCGCTTGAATATGGCGGAAGGAGAGTTCCGCCGGCGCAATGGACCGCCACCGCTTCGGGCTGTTTTGTTATCGGCGAAAAACAAAAAAGCAAAAAATCTGTTGATATAGAGGGGTTTCGTTTTGGCAAGATAACCGACCTTCAAGTTTTTGATATAAACAATATGGGCGCCGCCATGGCTCCGGCGGCGGCGGATAGTTTTATAGGTTTTTTCAACGAAACAAAAACCGACCCGCAAGACTACGACTATATCGTAACGGGGGATCTTGGAAAGGTTGGAAGCGGTTTGTTTAAAGAACTTATGTTGCAACATGGGTATAAACTGAAAAACCATAAGGATTGCGGGCTTCTTATATACGACCTTGATGCAAAGGGGGTTAATTCGGGAGGCTCGGGAGCGGGTTGCAGCTCGGCGGTGGTGAGTTCCTATTTTGTTAAAAAACTTCTTGATGGAGATATAAAAAAAATAGCGTTTGCCGCAACGGGGGCTTTGATGAACAGCACGACATTTCAGCAAAAAGAAACTATCCCGACGATAGCGCATATAGTAGTTTTGTCTACAGAACAAAACTAATCGATGAAATATCTATTTTTTTCCATATAGCCGTTTACAATTTGTTGATTTCGTTTTATGATTGTGGTATAATTTATTAGCTATAGAATTTTTTTGCAGACATTTTGCAGACAATCGGCGTGAATCTATTTTTTCATAAGTTGAATTCTATACCTTAATATGTATTATTTTAATTAATTTGATTATTGTAAATAAGGAGCACAGTCAATGAGCGATTCAAACAACAACGGATTTGTTTTTAAAGCGGGAAGTTCTCTTCCTCCCATACCCGTTCCACCAACATCAACCAATCCGGCGACCCCTCCTGTTGCCTCGCAACCTGTGAGCTCTCCAACAGCCTTGCCAACAGCAATGCCGGCAGTGGCTACACCTGCTACACCTACAGCTACAACGCCGATATCGACGACCGTTGCCCCTTCGATACCTTCCCAGTATTCGACGCCGGCTACAATCTCGATACCGTCGCCTTATGAAGGGTCGTTGCCTCCGAAAACACCCACGGTTTCGACACTCTCATCGACATCACAGATAACATCATCGCTTCCAAAAGCTATGCCGGTATCGGTGCCGACGATGGCGACAAATTCAACTGGTTCGACAGGACCTATCGTGTTTAAGGCTACCGGTGCGGGTGCGGCAACGCCTGCAACGACTGCGAAACAACCTGAACCGGCAAAGACCGAAAAAGAAGACGAGAAACCGGAAAAAGATGTTAGAGTATCTCGTTCGAGAAGAACCGCACCTCCCCCAAAAGGGAATACGGTTAAAAAACCAAAGAAAGCTAAAAAAGGCGTTGTCATTGGCGCTTTGGTCGGCGTTTTGGTGCTTGCGGTTGCCGGAATTTTTGTGTATGGATATAGCTATTTCTATGGACCCGAAAGATCGGTAGTAGCTTCCGAAGGAAGCGTGTATCCGGTAGATAGTTCCGCTACATTTTTGCTATACTTTACCCACCCCTCCTTGGGTGCTGGCGATACAATTCAAATTAACAGCTCTTTTGAGATAGATATAAACGAACATTTCAGAGGCTTTTTCTCGTTGCCGCTTGTCAATATTGAAAACCACGGCGGAACCGTTACATTTAAAAACGGAACACTACTTATGACAAGCGCAAGAAAAGATGACATAGCGATGGATGGCGCTGCTTTCGACGGAACAAAGCTATATATCGAAGCCCCCGAAGCTTCGATTACGCTGAATTCGCCTATCGACGAAAACGATGTTAACGTTGCAAAACTAAACGGTATACCACACAACAACGGGTTCACAGCTCCGGTTGTTGGCATTAAACAGGATATCTTTATCGATATAACCAACACCACACAAAATCAACTTGACAACCAAAGGGTTGAATTTTTAACCGATATGTTCGCAATTGCCGGCGGAAACGTTCAAACGCTAGACTTTGCGCCGGGAGAGACGGTGACGGTTGAATTGTCTACCGTTGCGGTAGCGGGCGGACATGGCAAGATTAAAGCAATAGGATATGATAGTTCCGGAACAAGAACTGTGTATGGCGAATCGGTCGATATTAGCATAATCGGCGATGGATATTATGCCGGAGATCTCAACACACATACAACCCTTAGCGGATCGGAATATCAAGGTGTGCTTGAAGATAACGTTAAATATGGATATAATGCAGGCTTAAGCTTTATAGCAAGCGTTGAAACAAACGGTTATGGAAACGAAATCCCACAAACCGATGTTAACGCCATAACCGGTTCAAACAATGCGTTTTTGCAGATTCCAACGCTAATGGTTGGCGCAAACACGACGACGAGAAAAATTATCGCACTAAACTATCCCGACACCCTTGATCTTCCGCCAAGCAACTATCATGCATCCCCAGAGTCGTGGTATCTGTTGCAACACGCAGTTGACTTAATTGTAGATGGCGGCGGTATTCCGATAATCCCACATCCGTTTGGATATAACAACGCAAACCTTTATGTGCAAGAGGATAAGAACAAAGACACCGGTGAAATTGTAACCAACGTTATAAGCGGAATCGAAGAAAGCATGAACCAAATCAAAAGCGTAAAAGATGTAGTTGCGTTTGATCTATTAGACAACACAACAAGATCCCATTTCAGCGAATTTGCAATTGCCAAAAACATCTGGGACAACATCAATTCAAGAGGAAACTCTAAGATGTTTGTAACGGGAAGCAGTAACGAATTAACAAGCGACCTTGTCGGCGCAAGATATATCAAAGGGTATATGCCAATATTGACCGAGCAAGGGGTTGCAGACCTTGTTGAAAGCGGAAACTTCTTCGCTTCCAACGGACCCGAACTCCGCTTCACTTTGGGTGGAGCAACGATGGGCGAAGATATCTATATCCCGACCGAGGGGGATCTTCTAACATTAAAAGTTTCAACATACGACACCGTTCCGTTAACCGGAATTAAAGTTCTTCGTTTCCCAATAACAGGAACAATCTCGGAGCTTTTCCCCGAAACGGTTGTCGAACTTGACCTTACAGGACAAGGAATATATAGCTACACCCTTGAAGAAGAAATCCTTGCTATGCCCGAATGCTACTATCGTGTTGAAGTCACAAGCGAAACAGCAAAAATGTATGATGATATCGGAATGGCGTTTAGCAATCCTATCTGGGTTAACCAATCTGCAGAGGGAATATATATCCCCAACAATGCTTCGGTTAAATCATATGAATATGAAGTTTCGGCTTCGATGCTTCCGGCTGTTGTATTTTTCGGCTCAAGCTTTGACACTTCAATTATGGAAAACTCAGCAGGGGTTAGATATATCAACGAATCCGGCAAGTTTACCCCAAGCGCCCTTAAAGTTGATGCATACGATGCAAATGTAAGTATCAACTATCATCCATCGGGCAGTGATGTCCTTGCCGATTATGTAACGATTAGGATTCCGGCAGATGACGGAACATCCCATGTTGAAAAGATGTATATAGTAAACGAGGGCTAGGCCGAAACGCAGCACAAAATTTAATATTTCCAAAAACAAAAGCTTTGCATTGGTGAAAAATATTTTCATCAATTGCAAAGCTTTTTTGGCGCAGGTGAGAAGTTGAAAATAATTTCGATAAAATTTATCAATTTTTTATTGACAAAGAAGATTAGTTATGATAATATAATATCAATAACAATAATCATTACTATTAAAATAAAATGTTTACATATTGTTCAAATTTAGTTTCGAAAAAACTATTGGATATTAACAAAATTAATGATAATATTGTTATATATTGAATTAATAAAACAATTAATACCATTAAAAAACAAAAAAGAATAAAAGGAGAAGATTATTATGCCAGATTTAAAAGGAACAAAAACAGAACAAAATTTGATGGAAGCTTTTGCGGGGGAAAGTCAAGCAAGAAATAAGTATAGCTATTTTGCATCTAAAGCAAAAAAAGAAGGTTATGAACAAGTAGCGGCTATCTTTGAAGAAACCGCAAACAACGAAAAAGAACACGCAAAACTTTGGTTTAAACTGCTTCATGGCGGATCGGTTGGCTCAACGGTTGAAAACCTTAAAGCAGCAGCAGAGGGCGAAAACGGCGAATGGACCGAGATGTATGCAAGAATGGAGAAAGAAGCCAAAGAAGAAGGCTTCGCAGATATCGCAAGACTATTTGCAGGCGTCGCCAAGATTGAAAAAGAACATGAAGAACGTTATTTGAAACTTTTGTCAAACATCGAGAATAACATCGTGTTTGAGAGAGAAACTAAATCTGTTTGGATATGCAGAAACTGTGGGCATATAGTTGATAGCTTGAAAGCTCCCGAACTTTGCCCGGTTTGCGACCATCCAAAAGCTTATTTTGAATTAAGAATGGTTAACTATTAATTAAACAATTTAATAGTTAGTTATCAAATTTAATTAAAAAGGGAGATTGTATTATGTGTAGTAATCAAAAGTTTTTCATCTGTAAGCATTGCGGAAACATGGTAGGCCTAATCGAAAACAAAGGAGTTCCTCTTGTGTGCTGTGGCGAAGCTATGGCTGAACTTGTGGCAAACACAGAAGAAGCGGCGACAGAAAAACACATCCCGGCAGTTAAAAAGGTTGACGGCGGAATTGAGGTGTCGGTTGGAAGCGTTTTGCATCCAATGGAGGATCAACACTTTATAACGTTTGTGTATGTTGAAACAGAAAAAGGCGGGCAAAGAAAATGTCTTAAGCCCGGCGATAGCCCTGTTTTGTCGTTCAGCTTTGCAGACGACGCTCCAAAATCAGTGTTTGCATACTGCAATATTCACGGCCTTTGGAAAATCGACCTATAGTTTAATTGAAAAAATATCTGCTGAACAATCGGTTTGTTCAGCAGATATTTTAGTATATTTTGGTTTCGGTTAAACTTTATTATGTTAAACTTTTGGGGAGGATTAGGCGAGACTATGAATGTTCAAAATTTTGGCGCAGTTAAAAACAAGTATTCCTCTAACAATGATTTTGCTAATAAAAACATCGTTCCTTTAAGGACTACTCTACCCGAGGCGAGCAAAATCGGCAGTTCTCCAAAGCTTGATAAAGTTGAGCTTCGGCAATATAGCGATGTTAAAAATGTTGAAAAAACATCACCACAGAAAAAGCAAAATGAGCAACACCACGAAGTTGAGATAAACATAGCCAACATCGAAGCCGATCTTAAAGCTGCAACCGAACAAGCAGAAAGCTTAAAAGAACTAATGGGGATTTTGATTAGATGTTTTGAAACATCGAGCAACATCATAAGCGGAAAAGTTGTTCCGCTATTTGACAATAAGTTTTTGCTTGAAAACGATCCCGAGCTTCATATGCTTTCGGTTTCGGCGGCATCGCCAAAAAACAATCCAAGCAAGCTAGCTAAGGTGGTTAAAGGCAAAAAACAGATGATGCAAGAGATAGTTGAAAGGCTTATGATGGAAACTAGCAATGCAAACATCGCTTCGGAAGAGTTGAAAAGCGCTCTTCAAACTAGCGGAATAGCGGCAGAAAAATAGAGTTTAAAGATATACCGATATCATTTTCGAATGGTGTCGGTTTTGTTATTGTTGCGATATGCAAAAAACCTCTTGTAGCAGTTGTTTATATCCTGCAACAAGAGGTTTGTTTAAATTTTAGCTGTGACTAATTTAATCTCCGAAACCAGCTCAACCGTTGCAAAACAAAGCGATAAAAACACCGCTATTGCGCATAGTTCAAGGGGAACTAGCGGCATACCGATAACGAGATATATGTTATATGGCGTGAACGCCGCAAACTGCAAAAGAAACGGAACTGTTGCAAACTTTCCAAAACAAAACGCCAAAACGACCGCAAGTATTTCGGCGGGAAAAAAATATCTGTCGTGCATATAAGGCAGAAAAAACGGAACTCCTGCGCTAAATAAAAACGCCATTATAACTATAACTTTGTTTGAAAGACGTTTGTTTAATATTATTCCCAAAACGATTAAAACCACAACCAACAAAAACGTTATCGCAAAACCCAACGCTTCAAAAAGGGCGGCATATTCCCAAATAAACAGCTCGCTGTCGTTTGGGTTAAGCCCTTTTGCCGCACCATACGGAGCAAAAGCAAATATGCTAGCCGAGTTGCGGTTGAGCGAGGCTATCTCGGAGGCTTGGTTAAAATAGACGGTGTATAGCGAGGAAAACGGAGCGCCCACTAAAAATGCCGGAACCGACATTCCGATGTAGCTTGCCAAAAACAAAACGCAATGTTTTATTTTGAACCGCCCAACAAACAAAAGAATTGCCATGAACGGCAAGAAAAAAGCTGCTTGCAGCTTAAAAGAAACGGCAACCGCCGCAAAGATGGCTGTTTTTGTCATGTCGTTTTTAAGAGTGTAGTATAAAGCACCAAGGCAAAACATCGTGTAGATACTGTCGCATTGCGCCCACCAAGCCGAGTTCATAACAACGGTAGGCAAAAGCAGAACCCCAAAGTATACAGCAAGTTGCTTTGCATGGCTTTGGTTAAAGACCGTCAAGATTTTAACCGCAAAAAACGCACAGCCGATATCAAACAGTATCGAAACGAATTTAACTATAGCGATTGTTTCGATAGGTAAAAGAGACATGAGGTAACAAAGATATAGGTAAGGAAAGTTATAGTTGTTGACTTTTGCAAGGTTTGTGAACCCGTCTACACCTGTTTGTCTGAAGTTTTCAACCCATCGGTAAAAGGCATTAACAAAGTCATGCGACACCATGTCGACGTTTATCAACCTTACAAAAACAGCAAAAAACGATACTATTAAAACGACCGTTAAAACCTCTTTAGACTTTATGAGATCTAATGCAAACACCGCAAAAATTATCAGCGCAAATATTATGCTGTATAAAACCGAGACCGCTGTTTGTTCAAGATAGTTAAGATAAAAATTTGCGATAACAAAAAAAACTATTCCCGATATAACCGCTATAACAGCGCCGTTTTTTTTGTTGAAAGCAAAAGATTGAAATCTGTTTTTTTGTGTCAAAACTAGATCTCCTTTGTTTTGAGTTGTCGTCTAATCGAAAGCGAAACGATGATAAGAGAAGCTGCAACCGCAATGGTTGAAAGTTCAAGGCGAACTATCGGAAGCCCCAAAACAAGAAATGTGTTGTAGGGGGAGTATGCGGCAAACTGCATAAGTAGCGGAACCGCAACTAGCGTTCTGTCGGTTTTATAAAGCGCAAGAGCTATCACAACCGCAAACACTTCGCCGACAAAGAAATAGCGGTCATGCATATGCGGAAGCAAAAACGGAATGCCTGCCGACACGACAAACATCATCAAAAGAATAACGCTATCGGTCAACTTTTCTTTGTTTTTAAATGCAACAAAATATAAAACCCCGAGCATTATAAACGCCGCCGCAATTCCCGATTTTGCGAGAATGTTTATGAGCGTTTCGGAAAAACCTATCTCAAGTTCAAGAGAAGAACCCGTTATAACATCGTGGGGGATAAACGAAAATATGCTTGCTGAATTTAGGTTAAGGCTTGAGAATGTGTCGGCGGTGTTCATATATGTTGTGATAAGGCTCGATATCGGAGCGCCGACAAACAATGCCGGAAGCATGGCGATTAAATAGGTTGCAACAACCGCTATACAATGTTTGAACCTAACTTTTCTAGCTATCAAAAGAACAACTACGATGGGGAGAATAAAGACGGCTTGAAGCTTGAAGGCAAGCGAAAGCCCCGCCGCAACCCCGGCGAGCCATGGTTTTTGTTTAAGCGAAAACAACAAAGCAAACACGCCAAACGCCGTGAATATACTGTCGCATTGTGCCCACCAAGCGCCGTTTAAAACGACGGTTGGCAACAAGAACACCGAAACAAAAGCCAGCAACCTTATTTTTTTGTCGTTTGAAAAAATCGAGACAAGCTTTAAAGCTCCGTATGCTAGCGCAATATCAAATATTATCGAAACGAATTTTATTATATAGAGGTTTCCAGCCGGAAACTTTCCTAAAAACCAAAGCAGATAAAGATACGGGTAGTTGTAGTTTGTGAAGTTGTTTGCTATTCCGCCCGTTCCCATCTCGGAAAACTGCAAAACCCAAGGGTTTAAACAGTTGACATAATCGTTCGAAGTGAACCCGATGTTTGATATCCTGAGAACTATCGCCAAAAAAATCAATATCACCGCAAAAATCAAGGAGTTGTTTGAATATATAACCTTTTCAAACAGTAGCAGAGCAAGGCATATCGAAAATACCATAGCGAAAAACAGCATCACAACAACGCTGTTTGCATAGCTGTTAAGATATAACGAGCCGACGGCGAAAAAAGCTATAAACCCGACAACACAGATTATTATTTTTGATAAAAGATTGTCGTAGCTAAATTTATTAAATGGATTATTTTTAACCTGCAAAGTTATTCCCTCTTTATAGTTATTTTATATCTTTAAATATATACCTTATATTATCATTAAATAAGTTTATTTGCAACAAAAGCTGATGTTCTTTTTTGTCAGAAAAAATTGTGACAGTTAGTATTGCAATTTTCATTTGTTTATTGTTTTTAGGTTTAATGATTGAAATTTCTTTTCAAAAAATGTATACTATATAAGAATATGTTTTTATATTTACAACAAAACACTAAACGCCCTGTGTTTTAAAAAGAAAGGAAAGTTTTTAAAATGAGCAAAAAAACATTTTACATCACAACACCAATCTATTATCCTTCCGATAAACTTCATATCGGACATAGCTACACGACCGTTGCTACCGATAGCATCGCAAGATTTAAACGAATGCAGGGCTTCGACGTTATGTTTTTGACCGGCACAGATGAGCATGGCCAAAAGATAGAGGACAAGGCAAGGGAAGTAGGCAAGAACCCAAAAGAATATGTCGACGAGATTGTAGTTGGCATTAAAAAGCTTTGGGAGCTTATGAATATAGACTATGACAGGTTTATAAGAACGACCGACGATTATCATAAATCAGCGGTTCAAAAGATTTTTAAAGATCTATACGATAAAGGGGATATCTATAAAGGGGAATACAAAGGAAAATATTGCAAACCTTGTGAATCGTTTTGGACTGAAAATCAACTTAAAGACGGAAAATGCCCCGATTGTTCCCGTGATGTTGCGGATGCTTCAGAAGAAGCATATTTCTTCAAGCTTTCGAACTATGCGAACAAAATCCTAACGCTATATGCAGAAAACCCAAAATTCCTTGAACCCGAAAGCCGACTTAACGAGATGAGAAGCTTTATCAACAGGGGGCTTGAGGATCTTTGCGTTTCAAGAAGCAGTTTTTCTTGGGGCGTTCCGGTCTCGTTTGACGATAAACACGTAGTTTATGTTTGGGTCGATGCGCTTTCAAACTATATAACGGCGCTAGGATACCAAAACGACCAATACAACGATTTTGATAAATATTGGCCCGCCGATGTTCATTTGATGGCAAAAGAGATAGTTCGTTTCCATTCGGTTATCTGGCCCGCAATCCTTATGGCGCTAGACCTTCCGCTACCCAAAAAAGTATTCGGCCATGGTTGGTTGCTTTTAGAAGGCGGAAAGATGAGCAAATCGATGGGCAACGTTGTCGACCCTGTTATTCTTTGCAACCGTTACGGTGTCGATGCGATACGATACTACCTTATGAGGGAGATCCCGTTTGGCCATGACGGTATATTTTCAAACGAAAATCTTATCCATAGAATTAATGCCGATCTTGCAAACGACCTTGGAAACCTTTTGTCTCGTTCCGTTTCGATGATCGAAAAATATTTTGGAGGAACGCTTCCGGCAGAACATAAAAGCGAGCCTATCGACGACGAACTTATACAACTGGCAGGATCAGTCTTTGACAAGGTTTCGGAACATCTCGAAAGTTATATGCTTCCAAACGCTCTTTCCGAGATAATGAAGGTTGTTTCTCGTGCAAATAAATATATCGACGAAACATCGCCTTGGATTTTAGGAAAAGACGATGCGCAAAAACCTCGCCTTGCCGCTGTTTTGTATAACCTTGTCGAAAGCCTTAGAATAGTTGGCGTAATGCTATCTCCCTTTATGCCCTCGACTTCGCCAAAAATCTTTGAGGCTATCGGAGCGAGCGGCGATTTAACGACGCTTGACAGCGCAAAAACCTTTGGGCTTTTGCCAAAAACAGCAACCGTTAAAAAGATAGACCCTCTTTTCCCAAGAATAGATGTTGAAGCCGAGCTTTTGGAGCTTTCTAAAGCTAGCCCAAAACCGCAAGAGCAACAAGAAGCTTCGCAAACAGAGCAATCAAAGCCCGATATGACACATCTAGAAGAGATTAAATATGATGATTTCGCAAAAAATGAGTTTCGTGTTTGCGAGATAATCTCTGCTACTAAAGTTAAGCGAGCAAAGAAACTTTTGGAATTGGTTCTTTTCGATGGCGAAAAAAACCGCACCATAGTTTCGGGTATCGCTGAATGGTATACCGAACAACAACTTGTTGGCAAAAAAATAATCTGTGTTGCGAACCTTGCGCCTTCTAAAATCTGTGGCGTTGAAAGCGAAGGAATGCTTCTTGCGGCGGATGTTGGGGAAACGGCGTCGGTTATATTTGTTGACGACAGCGTTCCGGCAGGAGCTAGAATAAGATAATTAAAATCAAGAGGTTTTAAACAAAGAGATGATTTCGCTTTTATATATTTTCGGCGGTCTAACTATTGCTATCCTTGTCTACATCTACATGATACTGCCGGCAAAATCCCCCAGCAATATCCAAGAATATTATAACGGTATGGCGTTTGCCCATAGAGGGTTGCATAGCATTAAACATGGCGTTGCGGAAAACACCCTCGAAGCATTTATGGCGGCGATAAACGGAGGATATGGTGTTGAACTCGATGTTCAATTAACAAGGGATCTTCAACCCGTTGTGTTCCATGACCTTGATCTTTTTAGAGCTTGCGGTATAAGGGCAAGAGTTTGCGACACATCATACGACAAGATATCGTCGCTCACCGTTTTTGGAACTAATCAAAAAATTCCGCATCTTTCAGAGGTGCTTTCGCTATTTGAACCAACGGGACAAACCATCGTTGTCGAGATTAAATCGGTTAAAGATGCTTTGGGGCTAAACGAGATTTGCGCCGAAAACGTTGTTCGACTTCTCGATACGTATAACGGAAAAGTTTTAATCGAAAGTTTCGATCCGATGATAATGGAGTATATCCGAAAAAAAGCCCCTCGATATTTAAGGGGACAACTTGCAACTAAACCAAAAGACTATGACACAGGCGGTTTTTTCGAAAGATTTGCGTTGTCGAGGTTGTTGTTCAACTATAAATCCCGTCCGCATTTCATCGCCTATAAAATAGCGGGAACTCGCCCGATGTCGTATGTTCTAGCGAGAAAGATGGGGGCATTTGGCGTTTCTTGGACCTCTAAAAACCCCGACGACCACCTAGCGTGTGAATTGGATAACGAAGCGGTTATATTTGAAAACTATCTTCCAAAGTCCAACGAAATATAGATTTAAACAAGCTAGACTCCAAAAACAAAACAGGAGGTTTTAACAGTTATGAATCAAAACAATGAAAACTTTAACAACCAGCAAAACCAACCACCGTTTGAAAACCAACCACAATATGACAACCAACCTCAACCGACGGCGGATTTCCCAATGATCCAAAATGTCGCTGATGGTTTCGACGGGTATTCCGATTATGACCCTTCGCTCGAGATGCGTCAACGTCAACAAGGCCCGTTCACGAGGGAGCAACTTAAACATAATCTTAGGAGTTCCGGCTTCGACGAAAGTTCTGTCAACCATTTTGACGACACCGTTGTCGGAAACTATACCCCCGCTCCAACCCCTCCACAGCAACAGGTTCTAGGGCAAAATCCGCAACCTGTAGCGCAGGATGATTTTGTTCCGGCAATATTTCCGGGTCAACCGGTTCAACAGGGTGGAGCATTACAACAAACTCCGGGGCAAGCACCGGGGCAGCCTCCTCGTCAACCACAGCAACAACAACCACAGCAACAACAGGTGTCACCGCCTAAAGGTTCGCAGCCCGGCATGAGGGGTGCGCCGCCTAATCCACAAAAAGTTGCAAACGCATATCAAAACGCAACACCGGGACAACCAAGACCTAGCAGACCGGGTCGACCGATGCCCAAAAGACAACCTTTGGATGTTCAAACAAAAGACACAGCGCCGCAGGAAGCGCCGGAAAAAGCAGCTTCCCCCGAGCTTAACGATATGTTTTCTTTCGCAGAAAAACAAGAGACGGCAAAGCAAGAGACAACAAAACAAGAAGCAACGGCTTCTGATGATAAAACCCTTATTTATGGTCATGATTCCGACGGAGGGCCAACGCTAACAGAGCAGATTAAAAAGGTTAACACCGTTCCTTTAAGAGGGTTTGGAGATCCCGAAAAAACCGATAACCCAAAAGCTACAAAAGGAACTGTTTCAAGAAAGGGCGTTTCCTCCAAAGAGGTAGATAAAGAAAACGAAAAACAAGGTCTTCTTGAAAAAGAACTTGGAAAAGAAACGGGCCGTTCTCGCAAAACGCTCGATCGAGATGATGAGGATGATTGGGTAGAAACAAAAAAAGGCAAACGCAAAAACAAAAAGAAATCTAAGATAAAAGGGTTCGACGATGATGACGATGGAGCAGACATTCGCCCATCTTCAAGAGGAGCAAAATCAGCGGTTGTTGCGCTTTCGATAGTTTGTATTCTTTTGCTAGCCGCTCTTTCGGCGCTATATCTTGATTATGCAAGAACCCACAACGAGTTAACAGGGGCGCTCGACAACGCATATCTTGATCAATCGACGACAGAAGTTCCGCAGGAGCAACTCCCGACCGAACCATACGCTACCGTTTCGGATATGATAGCGACGGCGAGCGAGGTTAACACGCTAACCGAGTTTATGCAACGATACAACCCCGACTTTATAGTCTACACCGACACCGATATAAATGATCTGGTTTATGTTCCGGTTGATAAAAATCTTCCTCAAAGCGACATAGATTATACATATGTAACGCTTCCCGATCCTGATAATAAATCAAGAGCGTTCAACGACCCGAACACAGGACTAACCGGAATTATGGGGATTGATGTTTCGGAATATCAAGGGGATATCGATTGGGCAAAGGTTGCGGAAAGCGGCGTTAAGTATGCCATAATTAAAGTAGGCGCAAGAGGATACGAAACAGGGGATTTGATAGACGACCCAACGTTTGAAGAAAATGTTGAAGGCGCTCTTGCCGCCGGTATCCATGTAGGGGTCTATTTCTTCTCGACCGCAACAACGGTAGAAGAAGCGGTTCTCGAAGCGCAATATACGCTAGACAAGATAAAAGATTATGATATAAAATACCCTGTTGTTATCGATATTGAAGAACTTTCCGCAAGAAAACCCGAAATGACGGTTGCCGAAAGAACCGATAACACGATAGCGTTTTGTGAGGAAGTTAAAGCTGCCGGATATATTCCGATGATATATTCGGGACAAAATTTCTTTGCGGAATATCTCGATATGTCAAGGATTTTGGATTATGAAATTTGGTTTGCTCAATATGGAGTTAACCGCCCGTTCTTCCCATATCGACACGCTATGTGGCAGTATACAGCGAGTGGGGTCATTCCCGGAATTGAAGAAAACACCGTTGATCTTAACATAGGATTTGTCGATTATGCGAGCATAGTTGTAGGTCCATAGGGAGCAGCAAATGCCGAGTTTTTTGCTTTGGCAAAGTTAGCCTCCCTCTTAGAGGGAGGTGGCAGGCGAAGCCTGACAGAGGGAGTTTTTCTCTCTCACTTCACCGTATTTTAAGGAGCTATATAATGATAAACGAAATATCCCTTAAAGCACACGCAAAAATTAATCTCTCGCTCGACATTACCGGTATACGTGAGGATGGCTATCATATAATGGATATGGTTATGCAGTCTATCGACCTGTCGGATGATGTGACGGTTAAAAAGATTAAAAAACCCGGCATAAAGATTATTTCAAAAGCAAAATATGTTCCTTGCGACAAAAGAAATATAGCGTTTAAGGCGGCTAGCCTTTTATGCGAATATAAAGGGATCGAGCCTTCTATCTCTATTGAGATAAAAAAAAGAATACCAACTCAAGCGGGGCTTGGGGGCGGTTCTTCCGATGCGGCGGCGGTTTTGTTTGCTGTTAAAAGGTTGTATGATATCGATATAACCGATGATGAGCTTTTGTCGCTTTGCGAAAAAACCGGTGCTGATGTGCCGTTTTGCTATGTCGGCGGAGCGGCAAGGGTTGGAGGAATAGGGGAAAAGATAACACCGATTAACCCTTTGAGCGATGCTTGGTTTGTCGTTATGATGCCGAACACAGGAAACTCGACAAAGGAACTGTTCAGCCGATTTGATAAAGCCGAAAATTTCGCAAGACCCGATACCCAAAAGATTGAACAAGCTGTCAGCGTGGGAGATATTCCGTTGACCGCAACGCTTATGTGCAACGTTTTTGACACGTTTGAGGTTGACGAAACAACAAGTAGATTTAAGAATGCATTGCTTAAACATGGGGCTTTGGGTTCGTCGCTTTCGGGAAGCGGTGCGGCGGTGTTTGGTGTTTTTTCCGACAGAGCCAAAGCGGTTAGATGCAAAAAAGAGCTAGCCTCTACCTGTCAAAAACTATACCTCGCAAGGGGAACCGAACAGGGATATTCGATTATCTATGAAAAATAATTTTTATAAACATGAATAAATAAGCCAAAAAACGCCCATTCTTTAGTCAAGAAAGATGAGGCGTTTTAATATGAACAAAAAACAACTAGCACTACTTCTCGGAACAATTTTCACGATAGCAGCAAGCCTTGTTCAAAGTGGATTTTCGACCGTTTTCAGAGAAGTTAGAGATAACACAATTAGAATACACGTTGTTGCAAATTCAAACAGTAGCCAAGATCAAGAGATAAAACTAGCGGTTCGAGACAACATATTGTCCGAAACTCAAAATATTTTTAACGCAACGTCAAAACAGACGGCGGTTCAAAACCTTGAACAAAATATACCGCTAATAACCGAGAACGCAAAAACCACTCTAGCGAACAACGGGTTTGATTATGAGGTCAAAACATATATCTGCGAGATGTTTTTCGAAGAGCGAACATACGAAGATCTAACGCTTCCTGCCGGAATGTATACGGCGCTCAGGGTTGAACTGGGGGAAGCGGTTGGGGAAAATTGGTGGTGCATTTTATATCCGGGGCTATGCATACCCTCTGCGACCGATAGCGAAGAGATAACAAAGCAAAATCTCGGCGAAACCGCAACAGAGGTTTTGCACAACAAAACAAAGTATAAGTTTGCGTTTAAGACAGAAGAAATCCTGCAAAAATGGTTTTCAGAAGATCAAGAGGAAACCGAGGAATAAAGCCGAAAAACCGAGATGACTGCAAAAATATCAGTCATCTCGGTTTAATATTTGGTTTAAATAAAAGTTTAGATATAGCGGGTTCTATATTCATTAAGCGTTTTAACCAGAGAGATCATCTCAGGGATAAACGTTACAAAAAGCGCCATTATACAGGTGAACAAAGAAATTTGCCTAGCTTTTCCCCGAACCGTTAAAAGGACGATAACCGCAATAATAAAAAGAAGCACACGCACCGCGAATATTGTGGATATTTCATATTTTTCGATATATTGTTCCGCAACATTTTTTAATGAATTCATTTTTATAATCCTTCCTTTTCTTTATTTATGTTAATTGTACCACGAAAACCCAATTTAATATATTAACAAATTGTTAACAAGATATATACAGCTTATTTTAAAATATGCTTGCATTTGATTATTATCAGGTTTTTCGATATACTAATGTAGTATTATATGGGTCGTACATTAGATATACTTTAAATAAAAAAACAAATATAAAGGTGAACAAGATGAAGATAGTTGTTATCGACGGACAGGGCGGAAGAATTGGAAAAGAGATCATTGAAAAGCTTATAGCGGCAAAAAAGGACAAAGAGATAGAGATTATAGCGGTCGGCACAAACTCTATGGCTACCGGTGCAATGATGAAAGCAGGAGCAAAACATTGCGCAACGGGGGAAAATCCCGTTGTATTTGTTTGCAAAACTGCCGATATAATAGTAGGTCCTGTCGGGATAATTTCAGCAAATTCTCTTATCGGAGAGATTACACCTAAAATGGCGCTTGCGGTGTCTAAAAGCGAGGCTCTAAAAGTTTTGATACCGATAAACAAATGCAACACGATAATAGCAGGGGTTCAAAATCTTTCGCTTTCGGATTATATCGATAACGCTGTTGATATTGTTTTGGGTAGATGAGTTTGGCAAAAAGAAATGATGTAGTTGTAACAAGTTTTTGAATATTTCGAGGAAGCGAGCGAATGAGCAAACTAGTTAAACTAGTTGAAGAAAATATATTGCATTTTTTTTTGTTTTGGTATATAATATTAAAGCAATCGATTAGTAGCTATTCGGTTGTAGCTGAATAAGCCGGTGTGATGGAATTGGCAGACGTGCGGGACTCAAAATCCCGTGGTAGCGATACCGTGTCGGTTCGACCCCGACCACCGGCACCAGACAAACATAATCCGAACCAATCCCGACAGATAATACCTGTCGGCGATGGGTTCGGATTATTGCTTTTTATAGAAGAAAAATTCTTCCCTAATGGTAGAGCGATAAATCCGACTTCAAAACCGAGAGGTCCACGAAAGAAGAAAACTAAAATATAGGAGGATTTTACTATGAAAACATTATTTCTTGCGAATTTAACATTGACACAGCTTGTGTTGAATTAAAATTCACTGATGGAACGCTAATTTCCATTGATTGCACAGCAGTTGAAAATGAAGTTGCTGACAATCGCTTTCAGCGTCCGGAACTTGATTATCTCGTTTATAATGACCCTATTGCTTATACTGATTTAATCTTAAACGGTGACCCAGTGAAATATCTTAAAGCTATTACCATTAGCAAACCTTATGAAAATTAAATTACCTACAACCACACAAAAGGCGAGAGTGTTAATAACGATACTCTCGCCTTTACTATGCTCACTTATTGTGATCTCACTGAATGGTATCCTTCCCCTGTGAAAAAACAACTGCAAGAAGTTAAGTTTGCAACTATACAAAAAATAGTTATGATTTTTGTTATGTGGGCATCAAAGAAGCACATCGAAAGGGTTGCTCGATAAAAATTAATTAGATATAGTTATTTCGGTTATAATTTCTTGTGCTTCAGGAGCTACGATATTTAAAACTTCTATACTCTCAGAAACTTCAATTATTTCTCCATCTTCGACAATAACTTCAGCCGTGATAGTATGAACACCTGGTTCAAAAAATTCAGCAACAAAGCCATAACTGTTGCTATCGTTTGCGGGGTTCATAATGAAAGGACCATATTCAGTTGTTTCCGATTTGCTATACAAGGTGGCTCTTTGTATTGGTTCGGAAGAATTGACAAAAACGTTAATATGCTCTTCGAGATAGGCTGTTTCTTTTTCTAATTTTAACATTACGTTTGCCGAATTGGCTTCTACAGTTGCATCAGCATTACTATCGTTTTCGACCTTAGCAGGCGTTTCGTTTTCTTCGATTACTTGTCCGTAGTCTTGATTATTTTCAACATTGTCGTTATTTAAATGAAAAGCAACAAAACTTATTGCAGCTGTTGCAACAACACCTAAAATTGACAATATAACTTTTATGGAAACTTCTTGAAAAATTTTCTCCCAAAAGCCTATGGGTTTTTGAGGTTGTTGACTTTCATTTATGATGATGGTGGTGTTGCTATTTCCAGATATGAGGTTTTTACCAATAGTAGACGTTGTACTATTATCGGTGTCAATATTTGTTGAACCACCTCTATCCTCTGCGCACATTATATCAGAAAATTCATATCTTAAAACGCTTACCTTCGATTTAAGAGTTTGAAAATTACGCTTGTCGTTCCAACCGCTCCATCTAACGGTATTTAAAAAAACACGTAAATCAGATACGAGTTCAGTTTGAGGCAGTTTACTTAATACATATGTAAATTTTGCGCACCAATCGCTAAACTGTTGGGAATCACCAATCGTCCAACAACCTGACTTTGTATTAGCGTATTGTTCTAAACTCGACAATTGTTGTATAAGGGATATTAGCTTGATAGTTAAATCCTTGTTAACTTTCATAATAATTCTTTCTACCCTGTCGACTTTATCACAGTTTCGATAAAGTCGATTTTTTATTGTTTTATGTTGATATTTTGTAAAGTTGCCGTCAGTCCGTGTTTTTTAATAATTAAAACGTATCATTCACAAACTTTTATTTTTTCTTTGTAGAAGTAATGTTGCGAAAAAAGTTAATTATTTTATCTATGTTTACATAGATAATACGCAAAACTATTGCTATTAAAAAATATGGCGCCATAATTTTAAAGACTATAAAAGCGCTACTAAAAAAAGAACTTGCTACTGCTTCTTTAAAGGTATCTGATGTAAATACTTCCGGCATACTAAGCCTCCTACAATTTTTATTCTGTATTAATTTATAACATAAATTGGCATAAATTTTAGATTAGTCAATTCAAGCCAAGTTGAAAACGATAGAGCATTTACGACGAAATAAATTAAACTATTATTAAGTGACACACAATATAAGCCGTTATGTCTTAGATGTTCCAACAATTCTTTTGATAGTTTAAATTTAAGATTGTTAAAACTAATAATATGGTAAGTGTGTTTAATATGTTGTTGCTGATTATAGCTGTTGCTCTAAATAATTTAATTGTATCATTTCTTCTGTAATATAATCTTTGTCAATATTTATAGTGATTTCGTCGCTTCCATTTGGAGTGACTTCCCAGTATTTGTTTTCGTTGTTTCCTATGAACATTACATTTTCAATGTTAACCTCAAATAACACGGTGCTATATATATTTTGATATTCATTGTTTAAATAACCGTTTTGAACCTCAGCTAAGGTATATTTTCAAGAAAATTAGTGAAAGGAAAGCCATTTGGTAAAAATCTATCATACAATAAAACTAAACCCGTAATCACCGTAACCAAAGCCGCTAAATAGGTTATTATTGTACCAAGTTTACTAAATTTTCTGGAAAATGATGTTTTTGAGTGTTAGACATATTTGCATTCCTTTCAAATATGTTTGGACAATAGTTGTAATAATTGAGCTGTTTTTCAAGCACTAATGTATGGCAAACCACTAAACCACAACCAAGTTTCTCGGGTTTTTATGCAACAAAATATCACGTTGCTTAGAACTCGAAACAAAAGTATATATTTCGGTAACGCTTATTGAACTGTGCCCTAACATCTTTTGAATGTAGCGTATGTCAACGTCTTGTTCAAGCAGTGTCGTTGCGAAAGTGTGACGAAACATATGCGGAGTTATATTAGTATTAATACCGGCAATTTCGCAATGGCGTTTTAACATGAACCTTACCGATTGTTCCGACAATCGAGTCCCGTTTGAGTTTACAAAAAAATAGTCGTTATCCGAAATGAAATCCTTAAACTGTGAACTATAGTTTTTTAATGCTTCGACAAGCATAGAGTTGTTAAAGGGGATTAACCGTTCTTTATTCCCCTTGCCACAAATTTTCAGTGTTCCCGATATTAAATCAACATTTTTTACTTTTAGCGAGCAAAGCTCCGAAACTCGAATTCCTGTACCAATTAAAAGCTCAACTACCGCAATATCTCTTGTAAGATTTTTGTGTTTGCCGGTAGCTTGAGCTTTTTCTTGTTGCCTGTAGATTGAATAAAACAGTTTGCTTAATGTGTGAAGCGCTATTGTTTTTGGAAGTTTTTTGGGTTCTCGCACCCTTGACTTAAAGTTAAAAACGGCTTGTTGGTCGATCAAATTATGTTCTTTAAGAAAATTTAAAAACACTTTTGTGCTTGCTATTTTGCGCTTAACCGTTTTAACAGAATATTTACTATGCTGGTTTATTACATAATTATTTAATATGCTGTCTGAAAGATTATTACTATTTTGCGTACTAACAAATTCTTGGAACTGTCTCAAATCAATCCGATATGCTTTTGTTGTTTTTGGGTCTAACTTCTTTTGGGTTTTGCAATAAATTAAAAATGCCTCAATGTCTTTTTTAAGGATCTTCATTCTACACCTCCGATATTTTGTATTTATATTATACAAAATTCGGGCAGTAAAGGATAATAAGGGATTATCCTTTATTAAATAGGAGGAATTGAAAGTGGATA
>CAYJKJ010000011.1:0-88456 GCA_964370715.1 uncultured Faecalibacterium sp. | reverse complement strand
TTTGCTTGCCGATGGTTGAAAGGGTGTTTAGCGGTATGTTTTGGTTCTATCAATCGAATTTTACGGCGATTCCACTACTGTTAGTAATGGTTTTGTTGGTCGCTATAGGTGTTGTTATGCCGTTGGTTATCTATAGGCAATTGATTAAACAAAGCATTGTAGAAAGGCTTCGTGAGTAAGAATAGCATTTACAAGAGTTTAACCAAAGGTGTTGCTTATATATTCAAAACCTGAACGGCATCTGTTAAGGTTTTTTCAAATGCCAACATACCATATTTATCAATCTCGGCTTTATCTTTAGGCCCGTGGGTCAAACAACCGGCGCCCCCGATACATCCGCCGCTGCACGCCATTCCTTCGATAAAGTTTATGTCGCCTATTTTTTTAGTTGATCTTAGTATAGCTGATCTGCAAGCTTCTATGCCATCGCATTTTTCGGCTTTTAAATCAAAACTAATGTTTTGTTCCTTGATAGCTTGAGAAACTGCGTCGGACAAACCGCCGCTTCTAGCGAAAATTCGCCCGAAATATGAAGCGTTGTCAAGCAGTTCGACGGGCAGACTATCTAGGTCCAAGTCACGGCTGTCGAAAAGCGCTTGCAACTCTTCAAACGTCAGAACGCTGTCGACATATTGATTTACACTGTCAAGTTGAAACTCCATTTTTTTGGCGGTGCAAGGACCTATAAATATAACCTTGCCGGTTGGGTCGGTCTGTTTGATATATTTTGCAATCCTTGCCATAGGAGATAGGTTGTGGGATATGTTTTTGGCGAAATCAGGGAAGTTTTTATGTATATACATTACAAAAGCCGGACAACATGAGCTTGTTAAAAAGCCTTTTTCCGAAAGCTCTCTCGCTTCTTCCAACGCCACAGCGTCTGCTCCGAGCGCCGCTTCGACTATTGCATGAAATCCAAGTTGCTTAATCCCGCTTACAACCTGTCCGAGATTAGTGTGTTGAAATTGGCTTGAAATTGAGGGAGCGACCACGGCATAAACTTTATAATTTTTATTTTCATCGCTTTTTTTAATGATGTCGATAGTGTCTAAAATAAACGACTTATCTGTAATTGAGCCAAATGGGCATTGGTATGCACAAGCTCCGCAGGCAATACACTTTTCGTTGATAATCTCGGCGCTGTTGTCGCTGGCTTTTTGTATTGCTTTTACTTTGCAAGCCGTTTCACACGGTCTTTTTCGGCTGATTATCGCATGATATGGGCAAAGTTTTGCGCAAGCTCCGCAATCTACGCATTTGTCTTCGTCTATATGTGCTATATAGTTTTCGTCAAAAGAGATAGCGCCAAATCTACAACCATCAAAACACCTATGGGAAAGGCAACCTCTACATGACGAGGTCACGGTGTAGCCGGATACGGGGCATTCGTCACAAGCTATGTCGATGACTTCGATTATGTTTGGATTGGATTTATCGCCCCCCATTGCAATCTTTAAGCGTTCGGATAAAATCGCCCTTTCTTTATACACGCAACAACGCATAGTCGATTCTTTTCCTGTGATTATCATCTTGGGTATTTCGGTTATATCCTCAACAAGTGTGCCCTGCCAAGCGCTTCTTGCAACCTCTCGTAGAACTTTATATTTTATATATTGAACCTTTGTATCAAATTTTTTCATGGCTTGCAACATCCTTTCTTACCAAGTAACAACATTGTAGGGGGAGCGGATAATGGCGTTTTTTAGTTTGCAAAGCTTTATTTTGCTAGCCCCCATTGTCACAACATTTGAAAATTAATCTTTAAATTGTCTTTTGTTAAAAATAACTCACCTTGATTTTTTTGCCGATTTTTTTCAGACAATCTGCGAGTTCATCTATGAGCTGCATTTTTATGTTGAAATTGATTGGAAGATCCGGGTTTTGATGCGCCGGGTTAATAGCTCTTCCAACATAAAAATTTATATCTGTAGCTTCCTCAAACAATAGTCTTGCTATCGTAGAAGCGCCATCTTTATTGTTGCTCCACTGCGAATACAGCTTGTTTTCCTCTAAGTAGTCTTTTGCAAAGGTTAGCACTTTGTTTATTGTGATAATCCCTTCTGTAACAAGCTCAACACCCTCGATTTTGGCGGTTGGGGGAATGTCTGAATTGATAAAATCAAGAGAAGGAATTAAATCTTTTCCCAGAAATTTGGCAACAATGCCGGAGGTTGTTCCCCCACAAACTATATGTTTGCCCTCTTTAGAGAAAAACAGCGACATCATTTTGTCGGCATCGTTTCGATTAGACGGCGGGCCGATTATCAAGTTCATTGGTTGTCTTGTTCTCATTTTAATGGTGCAAACTGTGGTATCATCGCCAGGCTTTGCGCCATAAAGCGAGTAGCATTCGTTTAAGAGGATTGTGTTAAGGGTTTTTGCGGTAAAACCTACATGGCTAAGCGGTTCCATATATTTTATAATGTCCGGCCTGTCCCAACCAAAGTTGAGAAGGCTTCCAACACCGGCATGGATACAGCCGTCGCTCATTAATATAAAAATATCGTTCTCAAAGAGATCTATCTTAGACATCAAAATTTTTTTGCCGCTTATTATTATTTCGTTATAAGCAAATTCAAACGGCGAAGAGTCTCGAAACAGGATAACTTTAGGGTTATCGTATTGTATAATTTCCGCTTCTTTGTTTCCGCTTAATATTCGAAGGATCGTAAAGGTGGAATATGCGACGCCACGAACGGCACAAACGGGCAACGTTGCGGCGATTGTTTCAACACAATCGGTTAAGCTTAAGCCCTCTGATATCATCGTTGATATTATCTTTGATGTTAAAGTTGCGAGTATATTTGCTTTCACTCCGCTGCCAAGCCCATCCGCCAACACTATCGTTGTTGAGCCATCGTCGCCCTCGATAACACAAACCTGATCACCACACAGTTCCTCGCCATATTTGTTTAAACTGCTATAACCGATATCGGGACACAAATTAATCATCTTTAATCGACTCCTTAAGTTTGGTGAGCGCAATTTTTGTTTCAGCCGCAGTTTCCCCTAATAAAGACGCTATTTCGTGTACAACCCTCATCTGCTTCTCGATAACCTTGTCGGTGGTTTCGATCGTTTTTCGGCTTATCTCTTCTTTTTTAGATCTTTCTTCCTCTTGTTCTGTAACATTCCTCATAAGGCAAACTAAAACTTTATATTGTTTATCAAAAATTATAGTTTGATAAACGTGTTTGTTGTATTCTGCTAAATAAACTTTCTTGTCACGTATAGATATACCGGAATTTTTGACCGAAATAAAATCGCAAGGATCCAAAACTTTTATAATCTGTTCGCCTAAAATATCCCTTGGGGATCTTAAGTTCAACAGTTTGACAGTTGATTGGTTTATCTTTTGAACCTCTAAATTATCGTTTAATACAATAATTGCATTTGGTGTGTTGTTGACTATTAATTCGGAAAAAGTTTCTGCTTTTTCGCTTAAAAACGGCAAACACATAGTAAGGTCCGCTTTGCCATAATAAACGGCTTCCGCTTTTTCTCTACAAGAATTGTAACCGCAAGAACCGCAATTAAGTTCGTCTTCAACGCTTTCTTTGCCTATCTGGCGAAGAACATTTAAAATCTCGGATTCTGATGGAGTTCCGTTTCTTCTATGTATAGGGGCAAAACTCTTGTTCATTTCGCTAGCAGAAAGCGCCGCTACATCAAAATCTTTTTTTCCGGCATAGCTATTTATACAGATGTTATCCGAAATAGAATTTTTTTGGCCTTTTTCAATAACAGGCCCTCCTATGCAGCTGCCAACACAAGCCGACATCTCGATAAAACATCTATCAAGATTGCCTTCAAGAATCTCTCCCAAAGCTTTCATGCAGTTTTCAACGCCATCAACGGCAATGTATGAATAATTTTCATCTCTTTTTAAAATAGTTTTAAGTATTCCTCCCGTTGTTGGGAAAAATCTTGCTAAACTTTCGGGTGTTTTGTCGTATGGTTCGTTATAATCGGGTTCTATATTTTCTTCGGCAAACCATTGCGATAATTCCTCAAAAGTAACAACCTCGTCAACAATTCCTTCGTAATATCCCGCCTCATCTTTTTTAGCGACACAAGGCCCTATAAAAACAACTTTAGAATCTAGAAATCTTCTTTTTATATCAATTGCATGAGCTTGCATTGGAGACACAACATCAGCAAGATAGGGAAGAAGTGTCGGATAATATTTTTGGATAAGCAGATTAACCGAGTGACAAGAGGAAGTTATAACTATATTTTTCCTATCCTCAATAATCATATTTTCATATGCTTTTTTTACAATTGTAGCGCCAATAGCGGTTTCTTCCGCATGATGAAACCCTATCTTTTGAAGAACTTTTTCAAGCGTTTTTATGCCAATTCCGTTGTAGTTTGCAATAAACGACGGGGCAACCGATGCTATAACCGGTGCGCCGGAATGAATAAGAACCTTAACCGCTTCGACGCTACTGTCGATCTCTTTTGCATTTTGTGGACAGTTTACAAAGCATTGCCCACATAGAATACATTCGTTGCCAACGATGTTAGCTTGACCGCCCGAAAATCGTATTGATTTAACAGGACAACAACGAATACATTTATAACAGTTTTTGCAGTTGGATTTTTTTAGTTTTAAGTATTCAGCCATCTTTACTCTTTTTCCTATACCTTACATTTAATTTCTGTTTCAAAAAAATTCTCTACAGTTTCCGGCTTTACGGAATGGATAGTCTCTCCAATCTCAACACAAACACCCTCTTGGCATTTTGACATACAAAACGCTCCGGATAAGGCTACCTTGTTTTGCAAATTGTTGTTTTTAAGCAACTCTTGCAGCTTTTCAACAACCCATTTCGACCCTTTTAAATGACATGAACTGCCAATGCAGATTTTTACATTCATCATAATATTATCCCCCAAATTAAAAAGTTTGTTAATAATTTAACACATTGTGTTAATATTTTAACATACTTTTTTCTTGTTGTAAAGCTTATTAAAGTTGCAAGTAGATGGTGAAATACAAAAAAACTGAAAATTTCGGGGTAATGTTGCATAAAGACATATGTGAGCTGATAGTAAAAATGACGAATTGCAATTGTTTACCAAAAAATTGGGTGTCGGCAGGTAGAAACAGAATTGGATCAATTTAAATAACAAATAAACTTCAAAAAAACACTTGATATTTTTTTAACAATGTGTTATGATTGGCGAGTTGAAAGTTTGATATATTTTTCACAATCGCAAAATTGGCAAATAAATGAAACAGTATATTTGTTAACAAAACTAATATATAATTTAATTTAAGGAGATTATTATGAGAAGAAAGATTACTATTATTGGGGCAGGCAGCGTTGGGTCGACGATTGCGTATAACTTATCCAACACGGATATCGCATCAGAGATCGTGTTGATTGATGTCAACAAAGAAAAAGTGGAAGGCGAAGTTTTGGATATAGCCCAAGGAACCTGTTTTCGTGACCCAATATCGATAATAGCCGGAGAATTTGAAGATGCAGCAGGTTCAGATATCGTAATCATCACTTCGGGGGTTGCTCGTAAACCGGGGCAAACAAGAATTGAACTTACAAAAACAAATGTTGATATTCTTAAATCGATTACGCCAAATATTGTAAAATACGCTCCTGAAGCGAAATACATAATTGTAAGTAATCCGGTAGATATCTTGACTTATGTCTTTACAAAAATCTCGGGAATACCCGAAAAACAAATCATAGGTTCAGGAACAATTCTAGACACGGCAAGGCTTCGCCATGGTTTATCGGAAAAATTGAATGTAGCGCAAAAGAACATTCATGCATATGTCTATGGAGAACATGGCGACACGTCGTTCATACCGTGGTCTTGCGCAGATATCGGAAGCGCAAACATCGATGCCTATAGAGATATGATGGTTGAAGAGGGAAAAGATATTCCTCCTATAGACAAAGAGGAGATATTAACTTATGTTCAAAAATCCGGCGGAAAAATTATCGCCAACAAAGGGGCAACATACTATGCGGTGTCTTCTGCGGTTGTAAAATTATGCAATATGTTGGCCGGTTCTCAGGGTTCTATCTCAACAGTCTCAACCATGATGCATGGAGAATATGGCGTTGATGATGTGTGTCTTAGTATGTTGACGCTAGTAGGACCTAACGGAATAGAGGGAAAAGTTCCTGTTAGATTGACAGGCGAAGAGATCGACAAGCTCCGTAAGAGTGGCGATGCACTAAGAGCCGTTATTAAAGAAATAGATTTATATTAAATTATACGGCAGAAATTGCCGATTGTTTTAAAAGATTGGAGGAAAGTATGAAGTACAGCTATTATCCTGGGTGTACGCTGAAATCAAAGGCAAAAGAACTTGATTTATATGCGAGAGTTTCGGCAAAAGCTCTGGGATTTGAATTGGAAGAGATTGAAAACTGGCAGTGTTGCGGGGGAGTTTATCCCCTAGGTTCGGACGAGATAGCTTCAAAATTGTCTTCGGTTCGAGCGCTTAATCATGCAAAGGAAAAAGAACAAACGCTAGTAACGCTATGTTCAGCCTGTCATCATGTAATTAAACGTGTAAATGATGATATGAAAAATGTTGAGGACATTCGAACTCGTGCTAATAATTACATGGAACTGGATGTTGCATATGAAGGCGAAACCGAGGTGTTGCATTTTCTTGAAGTTCTAAGGGATAGAATAGGTTTTGATGAACTAAAGAAAAAAGTTGTAAATCCTTTAACCGGAAGAAAGATTGGAGCATACTACGGCTGCCTTTTGCTCAGACCCAGCGAAATCCTCCAGTTTGATGATGCCGAAAACCCAACGATTATGGAAGATTTTATTAGAGCTGTCGGAGCAACCCCCGTAGTTTATCCGTATAGGAACGAATGTTGCGGCGGATATATCTCTCTTAAAGAAAAAGAGATGGCGGAAGATATGTGCGAAAAAATTGTAGATTCTGCAACCGGTTTTGGGGCAGAAACCTTGATAACGGCGTGTCCGCTATGTCTTTACAATTTGAATAAATCAAAGGGTGAAAAATGTCTTAGCGTTTCCTATATTACAGAACTTCTAGCAGAGGCTCTGGGAGTAAAAGAGGAGATGAAAAACTGATGAGTCATGGCAATAACAACGCAAAAATAGTGAAAGAAATAAGTGGGGCTAATCCGCAAAAATGTATGAAATGCGGAAAATGTTCGGCAACCTGTCCCGTGTTTAATGAAATGGATATAAAACCGCATCAGTTTGTAACTTATGTGGTCAATCAAGATATTGAAACTCTCGGAAACTGCAAGTCTTTATGGAAATGTCTTTCTTGCTTTGCGTGTATAGAAAGGTGTCCTAGGGACGTGAAGCCCGGAAAATTAGTGGATGCCGCAAGGCAGATTGTTATAAGACAAAACGGAGCTAATTATCTTCAACCGGAAGATGTTCCGGAGCTGTTGGATCAAGACGTGCCACAACAACTCTTAATGAGTGTATTTAGAAGATATAGGAGGTAGAGGATATGCAAAGAATAGGAGTATTTGTCTGTCATTGCGGAACCAACATCGCCTCTACCGTTGATGTGGTGAAGGTTACCGAGATGGTAAAATTCGAACAAAATGTTGTTCATGCGGAAGAATATCAATATATGTGTTCCGAAGCAGGACAACTAAAGATTTTAGAAGTTGCAAAAGAAAAGAAGCTAACCGGAATAGTGGTGTGCGCTTGTTCGCCCCGTATGCACGAAACAACGTTTAGAAAAGCGGCTGAAAAAGCGGGCATCAACCCATATATGGTTGAGATAGCCAACATTCGTGAACATTGCTCTTGGATTCATAAAGATAAAGATGAGGGCACAGAAAAGGCGCTTATTCTCGCAAGGGCGGCAATAGCAAAAGTTTGTTTAAACGTTCCGCTTCAAGCCGGCGAAAGCGCCGTTACAAAACGAGCTCTTGTAATCGGGGGCGGAATTGCGGGTATTCAATCGGCTCTCGATATAGCGGAGGCAGGATACAAAGTTGATATCGTTGAGAAAACGCCGAGTATCGGCGGAAGAATGTCGCAGGTTGATAAAACGTTTCCAACGCTTGACTGCTCGGCTTGTATCTTGACGCCAAAGATGGTGGATGCGGCGGCGCATGAAAACATTACGATTCACACCTACAGCGAAATCGAAGCGGTTTCGGGATTTGTAGGGGATTTCACCGTTGATATAAGAAAAAAAGCAAGATATGTAGATATGAAGAGTTGCACAGGGTGTGGGGTTTGCCAAGAAAAATGCCCCTCAAAGAAAACCCCCAGTGAATTCAACAAAGGTCTCGACAATCGTTCGGCGATCTACACGCCGTTTGCACAGGCCATTCCAAACGTGCCTGTTATCGACACAAACGCCTGTATTAAGTTTAAGACGGGAAAATGCGGTCTTTGTCAAAAGGTTTGTCTTGCGGGTTCGGTCAACTTTGAACAACAGGATGAAATCATAACGGAAAAATATGGCGCTATTGTAGTAGCGACTGGGTTTGACACGATTAATCTTGATAAATACGATGAATATGCATACAATCAAAGCAAAGATGTAGTGACCTCGTTGGAACTCGAGCGCATCATGAATGCGGCAGGCCCTACAAAGGGACATCTCGAGCGTATGTCGGACGGAAAACACCCACACGACATAGTGTTTATCCAATGCGTTGGTTCACGTTGTTCCGACAACAGGGGCAAGAGCTATTGTTCCAAAATCTGTTGTATGTATACTGCAAAACACGCAATGTTAATACGTGATAAATATCCCGATATTAATGTTCATGTGTTTTATATAGATGTGAGAACACCCGGCAAAAACTTTGACGAGTTCTACAGAAGAGCGGTGGAATCATACGACGTTAATTACATTAAAGGTCAAGTTGGAAAGGTTATCCCACAGCCAAACGGAAAACTTTTGGTTCAAGGGGTCGACCTGTTGCAAAATGAACAGGTTATGATAGATGCGGATATGGTGGTGCTTGCAACTGCTATAGAACCCGAAAAATCCGTTCGAAACATCGCAACGATGCTAACGGCAAGCATCGACACCAACAACTTCTTAACCGAGGCTCATGCGAAACTTCGCCCGGTTGAATCCCCGACAGCGGGTATATTCTTGTCGGGCGTATGCCAAGGACCAAAGGATATTCCCGAAACGGTGTCGCAAGCTAGTGCGGCGGCGGTTAAAGCTATCGGTCTTTTGGCGAAAGATAAGCTAAAGACAAATCCATGCACCGCAAAATCCGATGAACTTCGTTGTAACGGCTGTTCCGTTTGCACCAACGTTTGCCCCTATGGAGCAATAACGTATCAAGACAAAGAGATAAACGACCACGGACAAAGAGAGGTTAGAAGAATAGCGGTAGTTAACAATGCGCTTTGTCAAGGTTGCGGAGCTTGCACCGTTGCTTGTCCTTCGGGTTGTATGGATCTTCAAGGATTTTCAAACAGACAGATTTTAGCGGAGGTGGATGCGATATGTCGGTAGAAGTAAATAAAGAATTTAAACCAAAGATCGTTGCATTTTGTTGCAACTGGTGTAGTTATGCCGGCGCAGACCTTGCCGGAAGCAGCCGTCTTGGATATCCGGCAGATGTGAAAATCATACGCATACCCTGTTCTTGCCGTGTGAATCCTATGTTTATATTGAGGGCGTTTGAAAAGGGCGCAGATGGCGTTATAATATGCGGATGTCACCCCGGTGACTGCCACTATTCGACAGGAAACTACTATGCAAGAAGAAGAATGACTCTTTTGTATTCGATGCTAGACTATCTTGGAATCGAAAAAGGGCGCAACAGAGTTGAATGGGTCTCTGCGGCGGAAGGCGTGAAGTTCTCCACCACCATGAACGATTTTGTTTCAACTATCTATGAGCTTGGAGAGAACGTTAAATTGGGGGATATAAGATGCAAGAATTAGTAAAACGTGCAAAAGAGCTTTTAAACGACGGCACGGTTTCTCGTGTTCTGGGATGGAAAAAAGGCGATTTGGCATACAACCCGGAACCGGCCTATTTTGAGAATGAACAACAACTGAGCGAATTTATCTACGATGGTTTTTGTGGAGCGAATTTAAGCAAATATATGATTGAAGCTTCAAAACAAGAGGGGAAAACCTTGGTGTTTTTAAAACCTTGCGACACATACAGCTTTAATCAACTGATCAAAGAACATCGTGTGAATAGAGAAAAAACCTATATCATAGGCGTTGGATGTCAGGGCAAACTCGATATAGAAAAGATAAGAAAACAGGGAATTAAAGGCATAAACGCAGTTCAGGGAGTTGGCGGTTTTGACCGACAACAAACCATAACGTTTGACACTCTTTATGGAGAAAAAACCTGTAGCTACGAATCTTCTATGCTTGAAAGATGTTTGGTGTGCAAAGGAAAAGAACATAAAATCTTTGATGAAACAATTGGCCTATCGATTGACACCGACATAAACGAACGGTTTGACGTTGTAGCAAAAATTGAAGCGATGCCACAACAAGAGAGGTTCTTATATTTCAAATCGGAACTTAGCAAATGTATTCGTTGCAACGCTTGCAGAAATGTTTGTCCGGCTTGCAACTGCGTCAAATGTGTTTTCGACAGCAACAAGTTCGACAGCGAGCAAAAAGCAAATGTCGATTCTTTTGAAGAAAAGATGTTCCATATAATTCGAGCACACCATGTTGCCGGAAGATGTACCGATTGCGGAGAATGCGCAAGAGTTTGTCCCGAAGGCATACCTTTAGAACTGTTTAACCGCAAGTTTATTAAAGACATAAACGGGCTATACGGCGAGTTCCAAGCCGGAAATGACACAGAAGAAAAAGGGCCGCTTGTAAGTTTCGAGTTCGACGATGTCGAACCCGGTGCCGCTGTGGAAAGGAGATAAGGCATGAAAAAAATAGAAATAAACAACCTGTCTGCTTTGTTTTCTCTCATTAGGGAAACGCAGGAGCTGTATCTGCCGGCAAAGATAAACGGTCAAACCGATTATACGGCGTGGAGCGAGGGTGTTGAGGTTGATCTTGAAACTTTAAACACCGTGAAATCCGCAAAGGATGCTTTTTTTCCACAAAGCGAAAATCTATATTCCTGTAGGCAAGAGGGAAAAAATATAACTGTTATTCCCGAAGAACTGGTAGATGAAGATTTTGTTATCTTTGGAATGAAAGCTTGCGATGTAAAGGGGGTAGAAGTGCTTGATAGAGTGTTTCTTGTAGACCCTGTTGACACATACTACGCTTCGAGAAGAGAACACGCAACCATCATTTCGCTTGCGTGTAATGAACCAGAGGAAACTTGCTTTTGCAAAGCGTTTGATATAGATGCAGCAGAACCTAGAGCAGACGTTTCTACATGGATTATAGGGCAAGAGCTTTTTTGGCAAGCTAACACAAAAAAGGGCGAGGCTCTAACAACTGCGCTTGAATCCTTGCTTAAAGAAGCAAATCAAGACCAAGTGGAAACTAAAAAAACCGAAATCAAATCGATTATAGACAGGCTTCCATATAGCAACCTTTCGCTAGAAGGTTGGAATCAAGATGTGTTGGAGGAAAAATTCAACGCAACTAATTGGGATGAACTATACAAAGCGTGTCTTGCTTGCGGAACCTGCACATTTATATGTCCGACCTGTCAATGTTATGATATAAAAGACTATAACACCGGAAAAGAGGTCAAGAGATATCGTTGTTGGGATTCTTGTATGTATTCCGATTTCACAATGATGGCGCACGGAAACAACAGAACTTCTCAGTTGCAACGTTTTCGCCAAAGGTTTATGCACAAACTTGTGTATTTTCCGGCAAACAACGAGGGTATGTATTCCTGTGTTGGCTGTGGACGCTGTGTGGCAAAATGTCCTGCGTCGTTAAACATTGTAAAGGTTATTAAGTCTTTCGAAAGGGAAGGAGCGAACAAATCATGAGCCATGAATGTACTTGCCACCCAAGGTTTGCCCACGATGTGTTAATTCCAAAAGTGGGTGTGATTACCGATATTCGTCAAGAAACGCCCGACGTTAAGACTTTTCGTATCAATGCACCCGAGGGCGGAAAATTGTTTGAACATCTACCGGGACAGTGCGCAATGATCTGTGCGCCCGGGATTAGCGAGGGGATGTTTTCGATAACTTCTTCCCCCACCAACAAAGAGTATCAAGAATACAGCATAAAACAATGCGGAGTTTTGACAGACTACCTACACGGTCTTGAGGTTGGGGATCAAGTTGCTGTTCGTGGACCGTATGGGAACAGCTTTCCTGTAGAAACCGAACTAAAAGGAAAAAACTTGTTGTTTATAGCGGGCGGTATCGGGCTTGCCCCTTTGCGTTCGGTTATCAACTATGTTTTAGATAACCGTGACAACTACGGAACGGTAGATATCCTATATGGAGCTCGTTCAGCACAGGATCTCGTTCAACTGCAAGAGATAAAAGAAGTTTGGATGAAAACAAACGGCGTTAATGTTTATCTAACTATAGATAGAGAACAAGAGGGATGGGACGGCCATGTAGGATTTGTTCCAACCTATCTTAAAGAACTCGGGTTTTCAACCGATAAAGTTGCCCTTGTGTGTGGACCTCCTATCATGATTAAATTTGTTTTGGGCGCTCTTGAGGAACTTGGATTTAACAAATCGCAAGCTTACACAACGCTAGAGCTTAGGATGAAATGCGGTGTTGGAAAATGTGGACGTTGCAATATCGGAGCAAAATATGTGTGCAAAGACGGCCCCGTGTTCCGTTGTGATGAGGTGGATGAACTCCCGGAAGAATATTAATCTCTCCTTAAAGGATTGTGGAAGTTAATTTATTATGTAATGAAAGGGTTGGTAACCAAAATGCAGAAAATGGTAAATGTGTTTTTTAACGGCAAAAAATATAGTGTGCCTGCTGAACTAACAATAATGACCGCTCAAGAGTATGCGGGATATACATTAAAAAGAGGTTGCGGTTGTCGCCATGGTTTTTGTGGCGCTTGTGCAACGATTTATAGAATAAAAGGAAAAAACGAGATTAAAACCTGTCTTGCTTGTCAAACACAGGTAGAGGACGGAATGTATGTTGCAACAATTCCGTTTTTCCCGTCCGACAAAAAGACGTATGACATAAACGAGATCAAACCGACAGAGCAGATAATGATGCAGCTTTATCCCGAAATCTACAGTTGTATAGGATGTAATGCGTGTACAAAAGCGTGTACCCAAGATCTTAAGGTTATGCAGTATATCGCTCTTGCGCAAAGAGGGGATTTTGAAGGTTGCGCCGAAGAGTCGTTCGACTGCGTGGGTTGCGGTTGCTGTGTGGCTCGTTGCCCGGCGGGGATTTCGCATCCTCATGTGGGGCTTTTGGCAAGGCGACTTGTGGGCAAATACATAGCACCCGAGACAAAACACTTAGTAGACCGTGTACACGAGGTTGAATCAGGTGAGTTTGATGCTCTTATCGAGAAGATTATGCAAAAACCAATCGCAGAGATGAAAGAACTCTACAACACTAGAGATATCGAAAAATAAGGAGGGTATAAATATGTTTACGGCAGAAATGCTAGAATCGATTAAAAAAGTAGAAGCTACTCGTGCAGAAAGAATGAAAGCTGAACCCGAACGCATGACGGCCCAAGAAAAAGAAACCCTTCTTGAAGGATTTCATCCGGATTACAGAACAACAGGGTTTAAAGAGATTAAAGTAGGCAAGAATAAAGGAGAGAAAGCTCCGTCGGAACTTAGCGATCTTCTTCATTCAAACAGCCGTATTTTAGGGGTAGATATCGACCTTGACAAGGTAGACTACGATGTTGATGTGCTTGTTATCGGCGGCGGCGGCGCTGGTTCGTCTGCGGCGATAGAAGCAAACGAAGCTGGGGCGAACGTAATGATAGTTACCAAGCTTCGCATAGGGGACGCTAACACGATGATGGCAGAGGGCGGTATTCAATCGGCTGATAAAGAGAACGATTCGCCGGTTCAACATTATCTCGATGCTTTTGGCGGCGGTCACTACGCCGCAAGACCGGAACTTTTGAAACGCCTTGTTATGGAAGCGCCCGATGCAATTAAATGGCTAAACGATCTGGGCGTGATGTTTGATAAGGACAAAGACGGCAGAATGATAACAACTCACGGCGGCGGAACGTCGAGAAAGAGAATGCACGCTTGCAAAGACTATTCAGGCGCCGAAATTATGCGCACTCTTCGTGATGAAGTTATAAATAGAGGAATTCCGGTAGTAGAATTCACTTCGGCAGTTGAACTTATAAGGGACGACAAAGGCCAAGTTGCCGGTGCTGTGCTTTTAAACATGGAGACAGACGACTACATGGTTGCAAAAGCCAAAACGGTGATTATAGCAACGGGGGGAGCGGGAAGGCTACACTATCAAAACTTCCCGACCAGTAACCACTACGGAGCGACGGCGGATGGGCTTGTAATGGGATATCGCCTTGGCGCACCTCTTTTGTATCAAGACACAATCCAGTATCACCCTACCGGCGTTGCGTATCCTTCGCAGATTTTCGGAGCGCTCGTAACAGAAAAAGTGCGCTCGCTTGGGGCTATGCTTATTAACAAAGACGGCGAAGCGTTTATGCATCCGCTAGAGACACGAGATGTTGCAGCGGCGGCGGTTATTCGTGAATGTTCCGAACGCAAAAAGGGGGTTGAAACTCCGCTTGGAAGCGGCGTTTGGCTTGATACTCCGATGATCGAGATGCTAGGCGGCAAGGGAACGATTGAAGCTAGAATACCGGCTATGTTGCGTATGTATATAAACTATGGAATCGATATGAGAGAACAACCAATTCTTATCTATCCTACCCTTCATTATCAAAACGGTGGTTTGGAAATCGAGGGAGAAGGAAACACGAAGGAATTTGACAACCTATTGGTAGCCGGGGAAGCGGTCGGCGGAATCCACGGAAGAAACCGCCTTATGGGAAATTCGTTGCTCGATATAATAGTGTTTGGTCGCCAAGCGGGCAAAGCGGCGGCAAAAAAAGCAAAGGTTGTAGAGCTTGGAACTATGAACCTGGGCCATGTGAGCGAATATGCCGATGAGCTTAAAAAAGCAGGGGTTGAAACGGAAAAAGTTTCACCATTGTTGCTTCCCGAATACACTCGGCATGAAAGATAAAAAAATAAAGGAGAACATTATGCGTGAAATTCAAGCAAGTCAAATAACAGATGTTGTTGAAAAACTTTGTATTGAAGCAAACCAACATCTGCCAAACGATGTTAAGTGTGCTATTAGAAACTGTAGAGAACAAGAAGATTGGCCGATGGCAAAGGATGTTCTAGACAAGATAATTCAAAACTATGAGATTGCAGATGCGGAAAAACTCCCCATCTGTCAAGACACGGGCATGGCGTGTGTTTTCCTTGAAATCGGACAGGATGTTCACATAGTGGGCGAATTATTAGCAGACGCAGTAAACGAGGGAGTGCGCAGAGGATACGACAAAGGCTTTTTGCGAAAATCCGTTGTAGCAGATCCTGTTAGACGTGGGAACACGGGGGACAATACCCCGGCTATGATCTACACCGAAATTGTATCGGGTGACAAAATCAAAATAACAGTAGGGCCAAAGGGTTTCGGTAGCGAAAACATGAGCGCAATACGAATGTTTAAACCTTCTGCCGGTTTGCAAGGAATAAAGGATTTCATTCTTGAAACGGTTGAACTTGCAGGTCCTAATCCTTGTCCGCCGATGGTGGTTGGAGTTGGAATAGGGGGAACGTTTGACAAAGCGGCATTGCTAGCGAAAAAAGCGTTGATGCGCTCGATCGATTCGCAAAACGCCGACCCTTATTATGCCGATCTAGAGATCGAGATGCTTGAAAAAGTTAATAAACTTGGTATCGGTCCGCAAGGGTTTGGCGGAAAGACAACAGCGATAGGGCTTAACATCGAAACGCTTCCAACGCATATAGCGGGTATGCCCTGTGCTATTAATATAAACTGCCATGTAACTCGACATCAATCGGAGGTAATATAAAATGGAAAAACACATTAAATTGCCGTTGACTAAGGAGATTGCAAAGACTTTAAAAGCAGGGGACACGGTTTATCTTTCGGGCGAAATCTACACTTCTCGGGATGCAGGACATAAGCGTATGTGTGAAACGCTTGCAAAAGGAGAACCTTTGCCGTTTGACCCACAAGATGCTACAATCTATTATGTTGGGCCTACGCCCGCAAAACCGGGACAGGTTATAGGTTCGGCAGGACCTACGACTAGCGGACGCATGGATGCATATGCACCAACTATGATGAGCGTGGGTGCGAGAGGAATGATCGGAAAGGGCGCAAGGCTTCCCGAAGTTGTTGAGGCGATGAAGCAACACGGGGGGGTGTATTTTGGAGCAATCGGCGGAGCGGGCGCATTGCTTGCACGTTGTATTAAAAAATCGGAACTCATAGCATATGAAGATTTGGGGGCGGAAGCTCTCAGAAAACTGACGATAGAGGAAATGCCGCTTGTAGTGATAATTGATTCGACGGGTGAAAATTTATATATAACGGGCAAGAACGACTATCTAGCTACTAAGAAATAATCGTTTTGAACAAGGAAAAGGAAGGGTCATAAAAATGGAAGCATATATGGGCGAATTGGTTCAATCTTTGTTTACCGTATTGTTTTTTGTGTTTTTGGTGTCGACCGTGGGTTATCTAATTGGGGGTATCTCGATTAAAGGGATATCCCTTGGAACGGCAGGGGTGCTAATAGCTGCTTTGATATTTGGAATTATCGCAAATGCTGTGGGTTCTTTTAACATAGGGTCGAATGTGATTGAGCTGTATAGCGACAGCATAAAAAGTTCATTTGGCTTGATTTCAAGCTTAGGAACGGCGCTGTTTGTAACGGCGGTGGGCCTCATAGCAGGGCCGAAATTTTTCAGAAATCTTAACAAAAGTATGCTAGCTTATATCTTGATGGGGATTATTGTGATTGCTTCAGGGGTAGGGGCGGCTATATTAATCATGAAGCTTACCGGAATATCTTCGTCTCTTGCAATAGGCCTGTTGACAGGCGCTCTAACAAGCACGCCCGGCCTTTCGGCGGCAAAAGATGCCGCCCTCGACCCCGAAGCGGTAACGGCCGGATATGGAATTGCATATTTGTTTGGAATTCTGGGGGTTGTGCTTTTCGTTCAGATTGTGCCGAAAATTTTAAAGGTGGATATCGAAAAAGAAAAAGCCTCGTTTGTTTCGGCGGGTTCTGTGAATGTAGAGCAAGCGAACAAAGATCTTAAAAAGATAGATAGCCTTGATTTCTTTCCGTTTGTGTTCACCATTATATTAGGCATGATAATTGGAGCGATAACAATTCCCGGCATAAACTTTTCGCTTGGAACTTCGGGAGGAACTTTAATAGCAGGGCTTATTATCGGACACTTTGGAAAAATGGGCAAAATCGATATGAGTATTAGCAAAAATACGCTAAACTTTTTTAGAGAGTTAGGTTTGGTTTTGTTTTTAGTGGGTGCCGGAATTCCGGCCGGAATAAACTTTGTAACCTATGTAAAACCGGCGTATTTTATATACGGCGCAATATTAACATTAGTTCCGATGTTGCTAGGATTTGTGCTAGGAAAGTTTGTGTTTAAACTTAGCATATTTAACAACCTAGGTTCTCTCACAGGGGGGATGACCAGCACACCGGCGCTCGGAACGTTAATCTCGGTAGCAAAGACCGACGAAGTTGCGGCGGCGTATGCGGCAACATATCCGATAGCTTTGGTCATAATTGTGTTGGCGGCAAAGTTTGTCGTCTCGATAGCATAGAAATATTGTTTTGAAATTTATCGGCAAAAAACCTCACCTGATTAAGATATCAATCAGATGAGGTTTTTGTTTTTACAGTTAGACTAACTAAAAGTTTATACAATAAACGGCGGCAAAATTTTGTTTAACAAGTCCTTTAGCTTGGTTAAACAACCAATTTATTTCAAATAGAACGAAAAAAATAGTCATATCACACATAATTTATAGATTCCCTTGTAAATCGAATATATTGATTGTATAATTAACTAACTTTTAACGAAAGGAAAACGCAAACTTGAACGTTCTCAATCTTAACTTAGTCCTAATTATTAGCATTATTGTCATTAGCAATAGTGTTTGTTTGCGTTTGGCTGAACCGAGGTTAAAGTAGTTTGTTGTAACTTTAGGAACCTCCGGCTAACGCGCCGGAGGTTCTTTTTGTCTATAAATTTAAGGAAAGAGATTAAAAAAATGAAGATGAAACCAAACAGAAACTTGGCTCTTGTTGCAACGATTGCAATACAACTTTGTGTCGGCGTTGCATATATCTGGAGCGTCTTTCAAAGCGGAATAGCAACCTCGTTATTTGGCGGCGACAACACCTCTGCTAGCTATACCTATTCGATCCTACTTGCAGTTTTAGGATTGGGCAGCATAATTGGCGGAAAGCTTGTTCCGAAAATCACCATTAAATATGTCGTTATGATCGGCGGTTTTTTGATGTCGCTTGGGTTTTTCCTCGCTTCTTTAACAACCCCTGAATTTCCTCAAGCACTTTGGTTGACCTATGGTGTAATTGGAGGCATAAGCATGGGTTTTGTGTATTCCCCGACAATTGCGTGTGTTCAAAAATGCTTTCCCGAAAAAAAGGGGCTTGTAACAGGCCTTGTAGTTGCGGCGTTGGGTCTTGGCGGAGTTATTTTCACACCTGTTGTTGAAGCGATAATAGCAGCAAACGGAGGTGTGGGGGAAGGGGAGCTTTATGCTATTCGTGTTATTTCGGTAGTCTTTTTGGTTATCTGCACGATAGGTTCATTTTTCTTATACACACCCGAACAAAAATCCGCTACAACAGCAGGAGAGATGTCGGGCGATTTAACCGCAACACAGGTTATAAAGACTTCGGAATTCTATTTAATAGCTTTCGCTATGATGCTAGCTTGCATAGGCGGCCTTATGATGATAGGGTTTGCAAAACCGATTGCAGAAGGTAGGGGAATGGGCGAAGTTGCAACGATAGGGGTTTTGATGATCTCGATAGCCAATGCTGCCGGTCGTCTTAGTTGGGGCGCAATATCGGACAAGCTAGGGAGGATTAATACGTTGCTCGTCCTAATGGTGGGTTCTGCTATCTTGCCGTTGATGATAAACTTTGCCCAAGGTTATCTAATCTTTGTGTTAATTGGTTTCATAGGATTTTTCTATGGAGGGCTTCTTTCGACATTCCCTTCGCTCACTGCCGAAACGTTTGGCACAAAAAATTCCGCTACAAACTACGGAATGGTTTTGGTTGGCTTTGGAATTGCAGCACTTATTTCTTCAAATATCGGAGGATATTATAAAAATATCGCAGCGGACGATATCGACAAGATGTTTCCGGCTTTTGCTATAGCGGCGGCTTGTTCTTTGGTTGCGGTTTTTCTTATCCTTGTTTTGGCAAAAAAACAAAAAGAGAAAAAACTTTCCTCTAATTAACTCTAATTAGAATATTTAAAAGCATACCGACGGTGAGAAACTAAAAAAATGCAACAAGTTTTTCATTGTCGGTTTTGCATTGCAACATTTAAATTGACCTTTATAACATGGCGTGTTATAATTGCTCGACTAGTGATTAAAATCTAGAAATATATTCTTTAAATTATATTGATTTGGCGAATCTATGGCTGTTTTTTTGGAGTGTTCGCCAAAACTAAGGAGGAAATATCTTGAGAACAACAACTGTAACTGGTGCTATAAAAAATTTTTTATTATTAACATTTGGTAGCGCACTTTTTTGTGTTGGAACTACATACTTTATACTTCCGGCACAGTTAAACAGCGGTGGCGTTCTTGGCACATCGCAGGTTATACAATATATCGTCGAGGATCTGCTTTTAATTAATGTACCGGCCAACATACAGCTTGCCGGTGTTTTGAACTTTTTAATAAACATTCCGCTATTCATACTTGCATATAAAAGTATGTCAAAGGCGTTTTTGTTTAGAACGATATTTTGCATAGCAATACAGACATTCTTCTTCACGTTGCTAACTCCGCCGACCGTTCCGATAATGCAGGATGTTCTAGCCGATGGATTAGTAGGTGGCGCTTTAACAGGGGCCGGGATAGGTATAGTTCTTTTAGCCGGAGCTTCTACCGGGGGCATTGATATATTGGCGATGTATTTCACAATAAAACACAAAAACTTTTCAGTGGGGTTGTTTTCTATATATGTGAATTCGGTTATCTATCTTGTGTGTAGCATTTTGTTTGATCTTTCAACTGCTATCTATTCGGTAATAGTTGCATTCATCTGTTCAATCGTTGTAGATAAATTCCATGCTCAAAATATAAGGATCATGGCAATAATCTTCACCACAAGCGGGGAACTTTCAAAAGCGATAGTTGATGATATGAGCCGTGGTGTAACTATGTGGAACGGTAAAGGCGCATATACTATGGAGGATAAAACAATCTTGGTTACCGTTATATCAAAATATGAAATCTCTACTCTGAGATCAATAGTAAAAAGCCATGATGAAAACGCATTTTTAATTTTAAGCCAAGGCCCTGATGTTATGGGCAACTACATAAAAAGGATGGATGCATAAAGATTAAGATAAAATTAGGATAATACTTTAACTAGAAGTGCAGTCAATCTTATCATAAATTAATCAGCAACTTGCACAATAACAAGTTGTAGTTTTCTACCGCTTATTGATTGTTTTTTAAGTCCTTAGAATATATACTATAAATAACATTATGTCGAATTTTAGAAAAAAACAGAAAGATTAGCTCATAAAAATGTTGAAACGGTAGGATAGTTAAACTCATTGTTTCTATTTTTATTTGTAGCTAAAGGGCCGTTGTTCAATTTGTTTTTTTAAAACAATAAATGGAGGGAAGGTAACATGAACTTCAAAAGAACTATTTGCATCGCATTGGCTTTTCTATCTGTGATAGCGTTCCCTGTAGCAAACGTAATAGCAAGCGAGGCTGTTTATGAGGAAGCGATTGTTGTTGGGTATAACGAAGGCGATGACATGGTTGAAGATATTAACCATGTGGGTCATGAGGGCTATGGCTATGAGATCCTCAAGAAGATAGAAGAGGTTAGCGATCTAACATTTGAATTTAAAAAAATTGAAGGCGATGTTTTTGATGCTCTAGACAGTAACGAAGTGGATCTAGTGGGGCTTTTTTACGATACGCCCGAACGTCGAGAAAAATATCTATACATGGAAACCCCTCTTAACGCTGTGAGCATGGGGCTTATGGTGCGCAAAGAAGATGAGTTTCCTTTTGCCAACCCTGCAGATATTAACGGCAAAACCGTTGCAACATATGAGGGCAATTGGGCAAACTCGCTTTTAGACGATTTTCTTGCTGAAAACGATATATCCGTAGAGTATAAAATAGGAGAAATACATAACTACAGAGATCAAGAAGCGGATCTTTACTTGATGTATTCCAGCGACACCGATATTTTAGGGTATACGACGGTGCTTAATTTGACTAAACGAAACACGCACATACTTTCCAATTACGGCAATGAAGAGATGATTGGTAGAATTGAAGATGCTTTATTAAAAGTAGTTATAGATGAAGGTGATTTTTTTGAGGGATTATCTCAAAAATATTATCCGGAACATTTTTCAGCATTTCATCGCAATTTGACGGCGGAAGAACTTGCCGTGTTGAGGCAAAGACCGCTAACCGTTGCCTATGAAATTAACCACAGCCCATTTACATCACAAAATTCACAGGGTGAACCGGACGGGGCGATTGTAGACCTCATGAACGAGCTCGTCGATATGTACGATTTTGAGATTGAATTTCACCCGTATACTGTTGATGACCCCTCGACCTATCCAACCAACAGAGACATTACAATATCCGCAATAGGCATCCAAGAGCATTACGATGAATACTATTATCCGACCCAAAGTTTCTACTCCATGCAGATGATAGCAATGGTTCCCAACGAGATAGCAAAGAGATATGACAATACGGAAGATATCAGAAAAGCTTCTGAAAAAATAGGAGTAATGAGCTACCTCAACGTAAATTTCCAGAGGTACTCCGAATATGCGGTGGAGAGCGAATTTGTGTATTTCACTTCGTTTCAAGATTTGCTCGATGCATATGAACGAGGAGCTGTCGACATGGCTATTTTCACTGAAAGTGGAACGACTTATGCCAATTCATATCTTAAGGAGAGTAACCACTTTACTTTTTCGACAGATTTTTCCCTGAATTTTCATTTTGGTATAGAACACAGTATTGCAGATGAATATATCTCGCTTTTCAACGTGATGTTTGACAATATTTCAAGCACTCAATATGAAGAGATGATTATCGCAAACACATCTAAATATTTCTTTGAGGAAACTTTTTCAGATTTTTTGGTGAATCACATACATGTTGTTATCCTCACCGTTGCTCTTGTAGCGCTGGGATTTGCGCTTTTTGCATTCGCACAGCAACGGAAGAAAGAGCAAGAATTATTGGTTGCACACAACACCGATTCGATAACGGGACTAATGGCAATACATAAATTTAGAGAAGTTTTGGAAGAGTTGCTAAACATTGCAAAACCCTCTGAATATGAACTTGTTTCGCTTGATATTGATATGTTTAAAACCATTAACACACATTACAGCAGTGAAAAGGGTACAAACATCATAATCGCCATAGCAAACGCCCTCAAAGAAACGTTTGAAAACACAGAATCTTATGTGACAAGAAGAACGGCTGATCAATTTTTGATACTTAGAAAAATTGATGTCGGCGGTTCGTTGGAGGAGATATATTCCATAAAGATCCTACCCTCAATAAAGGAGGTTATCGGAAGAAGATACAACCTGTCTATGTCATTTGGGTATGTGAAAATAGATGATCTTTCGATCAACGCCTCAACGCTAATTGGACAGGCAGACACAGCTAGGACTTTAGGCAAAAACAGCCATAAGACGACTTTTATCAAATTTGATAAAAAGATGAGAAAACAGTATGAAAACAAGGTAGACGTTACATTCCGTATGGAACAGGCGATGCAAGACAAAGAATTTTTCGTCGTGTTCCAACCTAAGGTTCGGTTTGATTCTCTCGCCATAGGCGGCGCCGAAGCCCTTGTGCGTTGGAAAACGCAAACCGGGGATATCATATATCCCGATGCATTTATCCCGGTGTTCGAGGAAAACGGATTTATAACAACCCTTGACCTATTTGTGTTTGAAGAGGTTTGTAAGTTTATCAAGGAAAACGAGACCAAGATGAATGTTCCGATTATATCGGTTAACATCTCCGCAACAACGATGCTAGGACACAATATAGTTAGTAGGCTTAGTGATATTGTGGTGCTACACGATATTGCTCCCGAGAAAATAGAACTTGAAATTACAGAAAGCGCCATGGTTGCAGACGAATCTGAGATTTTCGGCAAACTAAGATTACTAAAAAAACTTGGATTTAGCATATCGATAGATGATTTCGGCGCGGGGGTTTCCTCGCTCAACAGGCTAAGCTCTCTTGAAGCAGATGTGTTAAAGCTCGACAAGGATTTCTTGAGAAGCAACCAACAAAGCAAGAGAGATTTTGTCGTAGTTCAAAATATTATTGCGCTTGCAAAAAATCTAGGCATGGCCGTCGTTGCAGAGGGCGTGGAGACAGGGGCGCAGTCTACATGGCTCAAACAGATTAAATGCGACTATGCTCAAGGTTATTATTTTGAACGCCCCATCGAAGAATCGTCATTTAAGGAACTGCTAATGTCCGAGAAAGTGTATCAAATAGATGGAGAAGAATGATGAACGCTCGCTTCCGGTTGTAAAATAAACTCTTTGCAGACAAAGGAAGAATAGGCGAGTTGTTAAGCAAAATTAAAAGTTGAAATGCAAAAATGAGTTATTGGTCGCACATTCTGCTGTTGACAATTTAAAATTTATAATATAGCTTGGAAAATAAATTTAATGTAACGAGGTTTTCAAAACTTAAAAGAAACAAAATATCGTCATAGTTGTTTTGAACAAGCTTGCTTTCAATTTCTGATATTTTGCCTATATCTAAAATATCAATAACGCCATAGTTTTCGGTTAGAAATGGAATAAAGGCGTTGCCGAAACTATCTGAAACTACAAGGATTTTTTGTTTTGTTGGTGCGCTTTGTTCCGTTATTATCGTTTCGACATTTCCGCCATACAAAAATCCATCATAGGGGGTGTCGCTTCGCAAAAGGTTTTTTGAAATTGTTCCGCTTTGCCAAGCGCCTTCAACCAGCGAACGGCTGTTTATAAAATCGAAATATTCTATCTGGTCAAAGCTTGCTATGACGGGGGAAGAAAGATAGAAAAGCTCGCCTAGAAACTGTTTAGTTAAGGTGGGCTTTTCTTCTTTATAGTCGAACGGTGCAAAATTTTTTGATGAACAAAACTCAGCGTAGGCTAGCCACGCTCCGAACGAGGTCCAATGTTTATCGGTTTTATAGTAGACATCGTTTGTTATTTGATTGATAGAAAGTAGGTCAAATATGTTTATAAAGTTTGCGTTAATCGAAAGATATTGACCGAGTTTTTTGATGAAATAGCGTTGGTCGACAACCGGCACACCTTGCGGAAGCAGGTCGCTCAACGGGGCAAAAGCCGAGGGAACAACGATTATCGAAACGGGACAGCTTGAAAATGCCGAAAATTCATCAAGATAGTATAGGTTTGTTTTAAGTAGATTTGTGTCGAAAGAATTAAAAATCGGGAAAAGATATCCACTTTTCCCGAAAATAATATTATCATTTTGAACTTTTAAAGATGCGAAACTTGTGAAACGAACCGTTTGTTCGCAGTAGTTTTTGAATAAAAAACAGCAACTTATGTTTTTTTCTAACGTGGAGTTTGTGTCAAACTGATCTTTGTTTTTAATTAACCCAATTGAAGATACAAGAGTGAAAAATAAAGTTATGATAGCAAAACAAAAAAACAACGGTGATTTTTTAAACAAACTTATAACTAGGCCCCTTTAACTAAAATCTAAAATACAAGAATGGATTAAACGTTGAGTCAACGAGGTATGCAACGCTTATTACAAACAATATTATCATAAGAGCTGTGCGAATAATGTTGTTTTGGCGAACCTTGCTATAAATTTTTGAGGAGGTAGCGAGCGAGAAGAATATGCCGAGAACTATTATAACGATATAGTTTCTAAGATAGAACGAAGCTTCGATAAACGAGGCGCCGTCGGCAAACAAAGCGGTTGGGACAAACATCTTTTGAAGGTAGAGCAGCAACGAAGAAAAATCAGTTATTGCAAATATTGTCCAACCAATTAACGTTACTAATATCATATAAAGCCTAGAAAAGATGTTGTATTTATTTAGAACATTCATGAACCAAAGTTTTTCAACCGTTATGAGGATAAAGTAGTATAGCCCCCAAATAACGAAGTTCCATGAAGCGCCATGCCAAAGACCGGTTAGTCCCCAAACAACAAATAGGTTGAAGATGTTTCGATATTTTCCGCATCTTGAACCGCCAAGAGGGAAATAGACATAGTCTTTAAACCATGTTCCGAGCGTTATGTGCCAACGTCGCCAAAATTCTGTTGCACTCCTTGAAGAATAGGGATTGTCGAAGTTTTTCGGAAACTTGAAGCCGAGAAGCGTTCCAAGGCCGATAGCCATCTGGGAATATCCCGAGAAGTCAAAGTATATCTGCAACGTGAACGCGAGAACCCCGAGCCAAGCAAGGCCGGTTGAGACCGACGAGAAGCCGAGCGCTTCAACCTCTGCCCAAAGTTGGCCGATGTTGTTTGCGATGAGAACTTTTTTTGCAAGACCTATAACAAAATCTTCGATGCCTTTGTCGAACGTTTCGATATCGAGTTTTCTGTGTTTAAGCTCTTTATAAACATCGGAATATCGAACGATAGGTCCCGCTATCAGTTGGGGGAACATCGAGATAAATGCGGCAAGATCAACGATGTTTTTTTCGACCGGAACATCCTTTTTGTAGACATCTATCGTGTAGCCCATCGTTTGGAATGTGTAGAAACTAATTCCGAGAGGAAGCGTTAGTTCAAGAAAAGGAATCGATAGCGAAAAAACCGAGTTTATGTTTGCGATAAAAAAGTCGGTGTATTTAAAGACGGCGAGCATACCAAGGCTCACGACGATCGCTATTATCAAGAAAAGTTTTCTTAAATTTTTGTTGTTGTCAAACTTGCTGATAAGTAGGGCGCTAAAATAGTTTGTTAGAATAAGCGCCATCATGATTGGGAAATATCTAACCTCACCCCAAGAATAAAAAACAAGGCTTATAACCATAAGAACAAAGTTTTTTATTCGGTATTTGTAGGGGGCGATGTAGTATAAAAATAATGAAATGGGAAGAAAAAAGAACATAAACAGCAAACTGCTGAATACCATAAACACACCTCGCAAATAATGTTGTTGATTAGTTTAGAGATTATTATACTATAAAATGACGGGTAAATCTATGTCAAAATATAGGGAAAACTCTTTAAAGTTTTTCAAGAGCGATTTCAAGGCGTTCTATAGTTTTTTGCTTGCCAAGAGTTGCGGCAAGCTCGATTCCTCCACCCGGTGTTGTCTCAACGCCCGACAAAGCCACCCTTAAAGGCCAAAGAATAAACCCGTTTTTAACTTCAAGCGAGGAAATGAGTTCGAACAAAGCGCTGTGTAGGCTGTCTTTTGAATAGTCTTCAAGCACCTTTAAAAGAGGGAGCATATTTTGGATAGCTACCTTTGCGGTTTCGGGGTTTGTTTTCATCTTTTTGTTGTTGAAAAGCGCTATGTCGTAGTCGGGAAGATTGTCGATAAACAAAAGCTTGTCTGAAATATCGGCGAAAAATTCCGTTCTCGGTTGAAGAGCTTCGCAGATAACCGAGTAGTTGATGTCGGATTTTACGGTGGCTTTAATAAACGGCGTTGCGTACTCAACAAATTTGTCGAGCGGCAAAGCTTTGATATATTCAGAGTTGATATGTTTTAATTTTTCGGGATCAAAAATGGAGGGGGATTTGCTTATACCCGAAATGCTGAATTCTTGAATTAGTTCGGCGAGCGAGAATATCTCTTGTTCTCCGCTAGGAGACCAACCGAGAAGAGCGAGATAGTTTATTATCGCTTCGGGAAGATATCCTTTGTCTATCAAATCTTGGTATGAAGCGTCGCCGTTTCGCTTAGAAAGCTTGTTGGTTGCGTCCTTCATAACGGGGGGACAGTGGATATATGTTGGAACTTCCCAACCAAAAGCATGATATAAAAGATTGTATTTTGGGGTCGAAGAAAGATATTCATTTCCCCTTATTACACAGGTTATTCCCATATCGTGGTCGTCGATAACGTTTGCAAAGTTATATGTTGGCATTAGATCGGATTTTATAAGAATTTGATCTTCAAGCTCGTCGTTTTCAACCGATATCATGCCATAGACAGCATCGATAAAAGTAGTGTTGCCGACATTTGGCATCTTTTGACGAATAACAAACTTATCGCCGTTGGCAAGTTTTTGGTCAACGATTTCTTTTGCTAGATGTCGGCAATGTCCGTCGTATCTTGAAACTACGCTATCTCCATTTTCTAAAGCTCGTTTTTCAAAATCTTCCTTGGAGCAAAAACAATAGTATGCGCTTTGTTGTTCAACAAGTTTTTCGGCATATTTAATATAGTTTCCTTTTCTTTCGCTTTGAACATAAGGGGCATATTCTCCGCCGATATCGGGGCCTTCGTCCCAAACTAGCCCTGCTTGTTTTAATGTGCTATAGATGATATCAACAGCACCCTCAACAAGTCGTTCTTGATCGGTGTCTTCTATTCGAAGAATAAAAGCCCCGTCGTCTTTCTTTGCCATTAAATAAGCATATAGCGCTGTTCTTAAATTCCCAACGTGCATATACCCTGTTGGGCTTGGCGCAAATCTTGTTCTCGTTTTACTCATGTTTTTTTACTCCCAGATTTTTTATTTTAATTTATTTTTTTAAATTCCGTTTTGTCAATTGACGTTTTTATGGCGAAAGTAGTATAATACTCTTAATAATTATATTTTAAAGGAGACTAATATGCAATACAATTTTGCTACAAGAATGGCTAATAACAAACCCTCGGCGATTAGAGAGATCTTAAAATACTCCTCCGACCCCTCTGTTATTGCGTTTTCTGCCGGAAATCCAAACTCTGAAACGTTTCCTCTTGAAGAAATCAAAAAGTTTGCAAACGAAGTTTTAGATCAAAATGCCATCCCTGCGCTTCAATACGGAATAACGGAAGGTTATCTTCCTCTTCGTAATGAACTTAAAAAACTTTGCTCCGAAAGATGGGGTGCATTTGACGAAAGTTCCGATGAACTTATAGTTACAACGGGCGGCCAACAGATGATCGACTATTTTTCAAAAGTCCTCATCAACGAAGGCGATGTTATTATTGCGGAAGGTCCTTCTTTTCTAGGTTCGCTTTCCACCTTTAAATCGTATGGCGGAGTAATCAAACAAGCTAATCTAAAGGATACAGGGCTTGATCTTGATGAAGTTGAAGCGCTTTTAAAATCGGAAAAAAATGTTAGATTTATCTACACTATTCCAAACTTCCAAAACCCGACAGGGCTTACTATGCCGCTTGAAACAAGAAAAGGGCTTTTGGAGCTTGCGAAAAAATATAGCGTGTTAATTCTTGAAGACAACCCGTATGGCGAGCTTCGTTTTGCCGGAACTCCTATTCAAACAATTAAAAGCTTAGACAAAGACGGCATAGTTATGTATTGTGGTTCTATGAGTAAAATCCTTTCGAGCGGAATGAGAATCGGTTTTGCTTCGGGTCCTAAAGAAATTATCGCAAAGATGACGGTTGCAAAACAATGCAACGACGTACACACCCCGAACATCAACCAAATGATCTGTGCTAAGTTCCTTGAAAACTGTGATTTTGATGCACACATCAAAAAAACCCAAGAGATCTATCGCAAAAAAGCGGAACTTATGCTCGGTTGCCTTGAAAAAGAATGTGGCGGAGCGTTCCAATACACAAAACCCGAGGGGGGGCTTTTTATCTGGTGTACTTTGCCAGAAAAAATAGATATGCAAGAGTTTTGTTCAAAAGCGGTCAAGGAACATAAAGTAGCTGTAGTACCCGGAAACGCATTCTTTGCGGACGACAGCGCACCCTGCCAATCGTTTAGAATTAACTTCTCAAGCCCTTCGGACGAGAACATTGTAAAGGGTATTAAAATTATCTGTGACCTTGCAAAAGAAATGGGCAAAGCATAAAAGCTAGCATTGCTAAGTTTGCTTGGTGTGAAAATATGTTATGAAAAGGATTTATTTAAGATGAACGACAGTGTAAAAAAAATAGCATTCAGCGGAATTCAACCAACAGGTGGTTTCACACTTGGCAACTATATAGGAGCTCTTCGCAACTGGAAAAAGCTCCAACAAGATATGAACTGTATATATTGTGTCGTCGATCTTCATTCGATTACCGTTAGAAACGATCCAAAGGAGCTTCGCCAAAAGATTAAAGAAGCGACCGCTATGCTTATTGCGGCGGGGATAGACCCGAAACAGTCGATTATATTCGAGCAAAGCCACGTTTCGCAACACGCAGAACTTGCATGGATTCTTTCTTGCTACACCCAGTTTGGCGAACTTTCGAGAATGACGCAGTTTAAGGACAAAAGCCAACGACACCCCGAAAACATCAATGCCGGTTTGTTTACATATCCTATATTGATGGCTTCCGACATTCTTTTATATAATGCCGATTATGTTCCGATAGGTAACGACCAAAAACAACACCTTGAACTTTCAAGAGATGTAGCGATTAGGTTTAACGGAATATACGGCGACACGTTTGTTGTGCCGGAGGGATATTTCCCAACCGTTGGCGGAAGAGTTATGTCGCTTCAAGATCCGACTTCAAAGATGAGCAAATCGGATAGCAACGTAAACGCAAGAATAATGATGTCGGATAGCGACGACGTTATAATGAAGAAATTCAAACGAGCTGTGACCGACAGCGAAAGCGTAGTTCGAGCGGGCGAGGGGAAAGAGGGAATCGAAAACCTTATGTCTATATATAGCTCGATAACCGGAAAAAGCTTTTCGGAAATCGAATTAGAATTTGAAGGTCAAGGCTACGGAGCGTTTAAAACAGCGGTTGGCGAAACGGTTGTATCGGCTCTTTCTCCGATTAGAAATGAGTTTCAAAAAGTTTTGGCTGATGAAAGCTATATCAACGAAATTTTAAAAACAGGTTCAGAGAAAGCTTCGGTTGTTGCAAGTAGGACGCTAAAACAAGTGTATGAAGTGTTGGGGTTTATTGCAAAGCCTTTGTAATAAAAGCTTTGGCAAGACAAAAAAATATCGTTTTAAAGGGAGGGCTTCGAACCCTCCCTTTTGGTATTTATTTATTCAACTACACCTTGAGAAAATAGAAAGTCATAAACTGAATCTGCGGTTATTTGTTGCTGATGTTGGGCAGAGATTGTGGCTTCGGGATCGCCCGGTTGCTTGCCGTAGTTGCCAAACTGGGCATGGTTTCCGCCCTCGATAACAACAATGTTGTCGGTATATTCGATTCGTTCGCCGATAGAAGCGTTAAATGTGCCGTATAGGGTTAAAGAATTCTCGGTCGGAAAATCTCCATAAACATATGCTCCCATAACGATTACACCGTTTATTATGTCGGGATTGTTGGAAGCGAAATCGCTAGCCATGCTACCGCCCAACGAATGCCCCGCCATATACCAGTTTTCGATTTCGGGGAATGAAGAGATAATCTCAGCTGCGGCAACAGAATCGAGAACTGCGAGATTAAACGGCATATCAAGCAAAAAACAAGTTAGACCCGTTTGGTTTGATATCTTTTCAAACAACGGAAGATATGCTATGCTTTCGACCTTTGCCCCGGGGTAGAAGATGATGGCGCTGTTGGGGTTTTCACCTTTAACAGTTGTTATATCGCCGTCTGAAACAACGTTTTGATTGTTGTTTAATATATCTTGTGCCACGTCGTCAACGGGAAACGGAACGGCGAGATACACCAGAGAACCAACCGCCGAGATAACTATAATGCTTATAATGGATATTAAAGCGATTATCAATTTTTTGTTTTTGATAATAAATCACCTTCCTTTTGTTGAATTTTTCGAACCTAATTATCGTATCATAGAGCCACGCAAAAAGCAATTAAAAAAATAACAATCGAAGTAGGGAACGCATTGTATGCGTTCCGTCATTTTGTATGCGTTCCGCCATTTTGTATGCGTTCCGCCATTTTGTATGCGTTCCGCCATTTTGTATGCGTTCCGCCGTTTTGTATGCGTTCCGCCGTTTTGTATGCGTTCCGCCATTTTGTATGCGTTCCGCCGTTTTGGATAGGCTATGGCGATTTCGGGTTTCGGAATGCATAAAATGCATTCCCTACATAGGGTATTCGGATTATTTAATTAGACAACATTTTTTAACAGTTTGTATCTTCTCCTCCGGTGAAGATTATTTAGCCAAAAAACAAGGAAACCGAAACAAACAAAAGGTTTGCTTTGGTTTCCTTGTTAACTTTTAGAATATTTTATCTAAAGAGCAAGCCGCCAAATTCAACAAACAAAGGGCTAAACACAAGAGATACTATCGTCATTAGTTTAATCAAGATGTTGATAGAAGGCCCCGATGTGTCTTTGAAAGGATCGCCAACCGTGTCGCCTACGACGGCAGCTTTGTGGGGTTCGCTACCCTTTCCGCCAAGGTTGCCCTCTTCGATATGTTTCTTTGCGTTGTCCCAAGCTCCGCCCGAGTTGCTCATGAAAATAGCGAGAACAACGCCGGTTACAACCGACCCTGCAAGCAGACCGCCCAAAGCTTCCGTTCCCAAAAGAAGGCCGACCACGACAGGAGAGGCGACCGCTAAAATTCCCGGAACGATCATCTCTTTAAGAGCTGCGCTTGTTGATATTGCAACACAGTTTTTATAGTCGGGTTTGGCTGTTCCTTCAAGTATGCCGGGGATTTCTCTAAACTGTCGTCTAACTTCGTTTATCATCTCTTGAGCCGCTTTAGATACCGATTCCATCGTTAAAGCCGAGAACAAGAACGGCAACATTCCGCCGATAAACAATCCTATTATAACGTTTGATTGGAGAACATCGATAACCGATAGCCCAACCGTTTGAGCGTAGGATATGAATAGCGCGAGAGCTGTTAGAGCGGCAGAACCTATAGCAAAGCCTTTTCCTATGGCGGCGGTTGTGTTTCCGACAGAATCGAGTTTATCGGTAATCTTGCGAACCGATTCATCCAGTTGAGCCATCTGAGCTATTCCGCCGGCGTTGTCTGCTATTGGACCATAAGCGTCAACAGCAACCGTTATGCCGGTTGTAGAGAGCATACCAACAGCTGCAAGAGCTACGCCAAAAAGACCGGCAGAGCTATAAGCCAGACCAATTGCTACACATACTAGCAAAACAGGAACAAGCGTTGATTTCATTCCGATAGCAAGCCCCGAAATGATGTTTGTTGCAGAACCGGTTACCGATTGCTGGGCTATTAGTTTAACGCTTTTATAACTATCCGAGGTGTAGACCTCTGTTGAAATTCCTATTAGAATACCGCAGATTAAGCCGCTGATAATAGCAAAAGCTTCGCCCAAACCTTGGAAAAAGAATAGGCTTATTCCGACCGACACGATAGCGACGATACCTCCCGCAACATATGTACCGTTTTTAAGTGATTTATGAGGGTTGTTGTCGTTTCCCCTAACAAAGAAGCTGCCGACAATCGAAGCGAATATTCCAACAGCCGCAAGAACAAGCGGGAATATTGCGCCGCCGGAACCTTTTGCTACTACGCCTAGTGTTATAGCAGAAATTATTGCGCCAACATAAGATTCAAAAAGATCCGCTCCCATTCCCGCAACGTCTCCAACATTGTCTCCAACGTTGTCCGCAATTGTTGCCGGGTTTCTGGGGTCATCTTCCGGGATGCCGCTTTCAACCTTGCCAACAAGATCTGCGCCAACATCTGCGGCTTTTGTGTATATACCTCCGCCGACACGAGAAAAAAGCGCAACCGACGAAGCGCCAAGGCTAAAACCGAACAAAACATTAACGTCTTGAGTTATGAGGTAAATAGCGCTACAGCCGAGAAGCCCTAGCCCCGAAACCGACATTCCCATAACAGCACCGCCCGAAAAAGCAACCGACAACGCTTTGTTCATACCGTCGGTTCTCGCTGCGTTTGCGGTTCTAACGTTTGCTCTAGTTGCCGCCGACATTCCGAAAAATCCCGACAATGCCGAAAATCCGGCACCGACTAAAAAGCAGATAGCGGTTGTAAAACTACCTATTACAAAAGCTATCAACAAAAAAACGACAACGATAAAGACCATAAGTATCCGATACTGAGAGCTTAGATAAGCTTTCGCACCATCGCTTATGGCCTTTGCAATTTCTTTCATCTTGTCTGTGCCCGGATCTTGCGACATGAATTTTTTCGCTAGTACCCCCGCCACAATCAACGCCAGCAGACTGCACACAGGGGCAAGGTAACTAAAAATTGTATTTACCATTTTTTCTTCCTCCTATAATTTGCAAACCGTATATATAATTTATATCATTTTGCAGAATTTTGCAAGTGTTTTGAATAAATTATTTTATTATTGTTGAAAATTTAAGTATATTATATATAAAAAACTTCATTTTTTTGAACAAATATCCAATTGTTGATTGTTTGTTAAAGAAAATATTGAAAAAAAATTGTGTTTTTGTAAACATTAAAAAAACAATTATATTTTTATTGCATTTATGGCTAATTTTTGTTAGAATTATTTAAGTTATGAGTGGGCATACTTTTAAAACAACTAATTAAGTTTACCATTATCACTATTCTACTTTTGATGGGAGTTTATATATGAAGCAAGTTATGGTTGTAGATGACAGCCTAGTTAATCGTATGTATATTAAAAAGCTATTGGGCGACGACTATGATGTTATCTGCGCCGGAAGCGGAAAAGAGATGTTTGAGATTCTTGAACAGATCGAACCTCATCTTATTTTGCTTGATATAATTATGCCGGAGCTTGATGGTTTTGCGATTATAGAAAAACTTAAAGCCAGCGACGAATACCATAACATTCCGGTTATATTTATTACGGGGCTGGGAGATGAAGATAGCGAAGAAAAAGGGCTGAAGCTTGGAGCAATTGATTATATCTCAAAACCTTTTAAAGAAAGCATCGTTAAAGCTAGGGTTAACGCTTATGTTAAACTCTATGAATTTGTTAAACAAGTAGAGCTTGCCGGTCAACGAGATGGGTTGACAAGGCTGTATAATAAAAAAACAACCGAACAGTTGATTAAAAAGTTTTTAACTTCGGATAACATGAAAAACGGCGCATTGATGATTATAGACGTTGACAACTTTAAAACTATCAACGATACATTTGGGCATCTTTACGGAGATGCGGTTTTGGCTCAACTTAGCGAAGCGCTTAAAGATATATTTCAAAAGAGCGATATCATCGGCCGTGTTGGGGGCGATGAATTTTTCGTGTTTTTGAAAAACTATAAAAGCAAGGAAGTTTTAGAAGAGCGAGCAAAAGCGGTTTGTGAAAAGTTTAAAAAGACATATGAGCAAAAAGATCAAAAGGTTAATATTTCGGCAAGTATCGGAATAGCGACTACCGAAGAAACAGAAGATTTTGAACAGATCTATGAAAACTCCGACGTTGCTCTTTATAACACAAAAGCCGGCGGAAAAGATGGCTACACATTCTTCACCGGCGAAGAAAAATCTCAATATAAATCGACAAGAACCCAAATTGAAACCGACGGAAAAGCTAAGAACTTTAAAAATAACTTTAAAGAATATGTTTTTTCACTGCTATATTCAACTAAAGATTTTGAGAACGCCGTTAACTCGGTTTTAAGATTGATCTGCGAACAATACAACTTTGAAAATGCAGGGGTTGTTAAATTCGGATATGAAGATCAAAAGATATCAAGAATATATAGTTGGAACATAAACGACAAACAAAAATTAGCGGAAGATGACAAGAAAACGCTTGAAGAACTTTTGAAACTTCACCAACTTTTCAATAAAGATGATTTCACAATAGTTGAGGCGGAGCAAGGAAGCAACAGAAAGTATATGTTTGCTCTTCGATGTAGTTCGCTTCTATGGGGATATATCTGTTTCGAACAAACCGAGGAAAACACTGCGAAATGGAAAGAGGACACAGCGGCGATTATTATGGAGATATGCCAAGTTCTATCGGTGTTTTTACACAACAACTTTTTAATCCAAACAACACTTGAACAAAAAATTCATTCTCTCGCAGTGCTAGAAGCTGTTTCTATGCCGGTTTATGTAGTTGATGCAAAAACGATGCGGCTGCATTATCTTAACGGAGCGGCGAGGGATAAGGTTATCAACACGAGAGGGCTCACCTGTTATAAAAAGCTTTATAACAAAGACGAACAGTGTAAAGACTGTCCGCTTCTTGAAGAAGGCGACCATTCGATAGCAACCAAAGAGATAAGCTGGAACAACTCGACAAAAGCGTTTGTTGTTTCGGGATATCTCGAAAGCTAGATATTGAATTATAACGATAAAAAAGAAAAAACAATCGGTGGCAGTTAAGCTACCGATTGTTTCTTTTGCTTTGTTGTTAATAGATTGTCATAGGTGCAATAGACCGTTACCGAGGCTATAACGATAACACCGCCCACAAGCGCAAATATACCCGGCAGTTCGCCAACGAACAAGAACACCCAAACAGGGTTTAGAATTGGTTCTATCATCGCTATTAGCGAGCAATAAAAGACGGGGCAATGCCTTGAAGCGAGGGTGAATAGAATATACGGTATGCCAAGCTGAACAATCCCTTGGATGACTATGTTTAAAACCGAACCCGCTGTAAGGTTGGTTATAGGATACCATATCAAAAACAAAATTCCTATTACGGCGGTTATTAAATGCCCCAGCAACAGCGACGACGTTTTTTCATCGGGATCAGATGTTCCGACCGTCATAAAGAAAAACGCAAGCGCAACACCGGCTAGAACCGCTAGAACGTTCCCCAAAAGGCTTCCCGGCGAAAGCTCATCAAGGAAAAACAATGTTATACCCAAAAGCGTTACAAAAGCGGCGATAACATCATGACGACGAAACTTTTGCTTTAAAAATATAGCGGAAAATATCATCAAGAAGATAGGCTCGGTGTATTGAAGGACAATGGCGTTTGCGGCGGTTGTCATCTTGTTTGCTATTACAAATAAAAAGAAAACAAAAGCCATCATAATTCCGCCAAAGATAGTTTTTTTGTTAACGATAAACTTGGTTTTGGTTGCAACTAAAAAAACAGCGGTCGTGATAGCCGCAAAAAGGCTGCGAAATCCGGCGATTACAAAAGGGTTCCAATCGATTAGTTTGATTAGTATGCCGGAAAGCGACCAGCCAACCGCACATAAAATCATCATTACTATGGCCTTTTGCCTAGCGTTGCTAGAGGTTGTCATTTTATATATTGTTCCTTTGCTTATTTAATAGAATTTTGATAGAGCTGTTGTTCAATAATCGAGAGCTCGGTGTTTTTATGCTGAACATCTTCGATATCATTGAAGATTTTTAATATTATATAACTTTTATCGCTAAACCTTATCGTTAGTTTATAGTTGGTTGAAAAAGTTTTTTTCAATCTATAGCCAGCAATCGAAGGCATATCGAACTTATAACCATCGGTAACGATTAAAGCTTTGTTTAAAAGTATTAAAGCTAAACAATCTGTTGTTGCGCCCAAGCAACAATCGCTACCGCTCTTTATAGTTGAGACGGTAGAAGCCAGAACTTTGGCTCTAACCGTTGCTAAAATCACTATATTTTTGTTTGCAAGTTGCTGAGAAATAACCGCTAGTCTTGTTTTTTCATCGATAATGTTCTTTTTGTTTAACACTTTTATGACCAATCTGTTATCCGAAACGATTAACGAGAGATATTGTTTCATAACGTCTATATCAATTTTTTTGAACGATGAGTTTCTTTTAGAAAAAGAAACCAATATCAAGATAATAAAAAACGAAAATATCAATAGAGATAAAAAAATTGCTAGCGTTTTAAATGTTTTAAATGCTTGTTCAAAACCGGCGTAATAGGTATAAACTGCTTGAAACACGACGATTAGAACAAACGATAAAGCAAGAAAAATCGGTTGGTTTTTTCGTATCAGTCGTAGCATGAAGAACGACAAAACAAAAAAAGAACAACTGATCAACACAACATATCTAACAAACGGAATAAACGTTGTCGAAAGAGAAGCGGTTATATTAAAATACTCCCATATTTGTTGGGTTGAAAGACCGCTGTTAGAAAGAAAAAAGGAAACGGCAAAAAAGATTGCAGAAACGAGCAACACTATTAAGATATAACTAATATTCTTTTTCATTAAGTCCTTTGTTTTTGCGATTAAAACAACGAAATCTGTTCATCGATATTCGGAAATTCCGAGATGAAACTAAAGATTTGTTTTTCGCCATATAACATATTATTTTTTTTGCAAAACGTTTTTATAATCTTTGAAAGTTCGGCGCTGTTTTTGCTTCTTATTCCGTAGGACGAGCCGAAATCTCTCATATATTGTTTTTTCAATCCGGGGAAATGTTGGTCGAGTTTTTGATAAAAATATTCCCTGTTTCCATATCTTAACGTCATGCCAACGCCAAAAGTTAATATCCCTTTAACATCTGCTTGTTTGCAATAGTCGAGAAGACCTTGGATGTTTTCCGCTGTGTCATTAATGTGGGGGAGAATAGGGCAAAGCCAAACGAAGGTTGGAATGCCTCTTTCGCCAACCTTTTTCAATGCTTCAACCCTTGCTTTAGTGGTGCAAACGTTTGGTTCAACGATGCTACAAAGTTTTTCGTCATACGTCGTTAACGTCATCTGAACAACGCTTTTGGCGGTTTCGTTTATTCTTTCAAGAATATCAAGATCCCTTAAAACGAGATCGGATTTCGTTAGAACCGAAACGCCAAACCGGTGTTTTTCGATGACTTCAAGACATCTGCGCATCTGCAAAAGCTCTTTTTCGAGCGGAAGATATGGGTCGGTCATCGCCCCAGTTGTCACAACACAGCGCTGTTTCTTTTTTGAAAGCGCCTTGTCAAGAAGCTCGACGGCGTTTGTCTTGACCTCGATATCTTCAAAGGTATAGGTCATCCCATAGCATTCGCTTCTTGAATCACAGTAGATACAACCATGGGTGCAACCCCGATAGATGTTGATGTTGTTTTTTTGAGAAAGGATGCTTTTTGCTATAATCTCTTTGATGATATTCAACTCCGTTTTAAGAATTGTTTTTTCTTTTTGCTAAAAATACAACAACGAACGCTGCGGAAATCAAAAGGTTATAATGGAAAAATCTATAATCGTTGCCGCAAAGCACCGCCATTGTTCCAATGTTATAAAGGATAACCGGAAGAACAAGCAACAATGCTTTCATCCCTTTTTGTTTGCAAGCGAAAAAGGAAAACAACATTATAGCGAGAAAATGCAGACCGATAAATGAAAGAGCCTCGGTAACATAGTTTGGAACCAACGAGAAGATTGCGGTATAAAGATTTGTTGCGCTAGTTATTACCGACTGCGGAATTTCGACCCCAGTTTCGTATTGTGACTGGTATTCGGCGAAATGACCTGTAATATGAAGCATACCTTCAGGCTCTCCTGTTGTTTTCCAAACCATATCAGTTAGCTCTATAACGGCGTTGATAGCTATTGTCGTTGCATTAAGTATGCTTCGATATGTCATCATCAAGATGTCTTCCGTTGGGGTGAACGCCCATATATGAACAAAGTCGGTTCTAAACTTAACCGAGTTGAAGTTTCCTTTGGTGTAGCCGTCTATCCAACCTTGGTCGCTAGTTGCTTGGTTTAGGAAGTTTTTTGTTTCGGGGTCGAGAGCGTTTGGGTTTGTTACCATAATATCGCAAAGTATTGTCATTGGAAGCCCAATAGTTTCAAGACCTGTTTGGTTCTCCCGATAGGTTACATCGAAAGAAGAATACAAAGGTCCTCGAATTAATCCAATAACAACAAGGGTTATCGCTATGCAACATAGCGCTTGCTTTCGATATTTTTTAAAGAGGATAACAAGCATAATCAACGCAGCAACTGTGAACAAAAGAGCGTTGTGGCGAACCATCGTTGTGTAGGCGGTAACAACCGAGAACAAAGCGATGTTAAGAGGCTTTTTGAGCCATTCTCCATCAGTTAGATATATATGTATTAGAAGGGTTGAAAGAAACAAAACAGACAAAGAAAACGCAGAGTCTTTTAATGCAACGGTCATTATGATGTTGTTGTTTTTGTTAATAAGCAAAAAGGCAAGAACAAAATAAACCAATTTTTTTGAAAAGCCATAACGTTTGAGGGTAGACAAAAGATAGGCAACTAAAATTCCAAACAGAACACATTGAAGAAACACAACTAAAGAATAGCTGTTGAAGATCTTTGTAGCTAATAACATTGTGAGTGTGTGTATTGCCGGATGCCAGTCATCTATGGCGAGCGTTTGAACCTGCATCCACTGCGCATTTACATCGGTGGTTGTCTGCCCGGGATACACAACAAGGAACGCTAGCAAAACAATAAACTCCGTTAATAAAAAAACAATAATAGCAAACTTAAAATCGAAAGGTTTAGCTTTAGCGTTATAGTATATAGGTTTTTTGCTTATAAAATCTGAAAGATAAAAAAGGCCAATATAAACTACAACAAAAGTAGCAAGGCTTATAAGCCCTAAAACTGCATGGGGGATAAGGCTGAAAACAACAAGGGTTACTTGTGTTAGCGTTATATAAAGCGAAAGTAGAAGATGAAACGAACAAAACAAAAACTTTTCTGTTTTGGTAAAGTTCGAAACGGTTTTGCTATAGTTTTGTTTGAAATCTTTTAATATATTTTTAGAAAAAGTAATAGAGTTTTTATAATTCATCTGGATTGAACCGCCTAAAATTTTTTGTTGGTGAAATATCTTGTTTAGCAAGAATAGTTTATTACATTGTCATAATCAGTATAATTATATATTATTTTAGTTTTAACATCAATCTTTATTTAGAAATAACAAATTGACATTTTAAAACTAGTGGTATAGAATTAAATTAATATCAAAAAATATAGTAATTGATATATATATTCTTTTTTGGAGGAAATTAATGAACGGTTTTAACCTATCAAGAGCGAAAGCTATTGTTGTTTCAATAGTAGTAACCGCCGTTGTCGGATTTTTTTATTTCTATCTTAATCTACCGGCAATCAACCTGCAATCGGAGCAGTTTTATGGATTTATATTTATGTTGCTCGCTGTATACGTCATCTCGATGATGCTGCTTTCGGGGGTGTTGATGCTCAAAGACCCGAAAGGCTATCTTGTTTTTGTTAAGAAAAACTGCAAAATTCCGCTTATCATCTTTGTTGTTTTTTTCATTATCAACATAGGCGGAAGCATTATATCGGCGGAGATCTTTCGAGCTTCGGCATACCGAGACCTTTTAACGGTCGAAACAGGGGATTTCGCAAGCGATGTCGACGAGATATCGTATGACAAAATCCCAATGGTAGACGAACAATCCGCAGTTCAACTAGGAAACAGAAAACTAGGCGAACTTTCCGACATGGTCAGCCAGTTCACCGTTTCAAGCAACTACACCCAGATAAATTTTGACAACACACCGGTTCGTGTAACATATCTTGAATATGGCGATTTTTTCAAATGGCTCAATAACCGCACGATGGGTATACCGGCTTATATGTATGTTGATATGACAACGCAAGACGTTGATGTTGTTCGCCTTGAGGATCAATATATTAAGTATAGCCCAAGCGAACTTTTTGGCAGAAACATCTATCGACACCTACGTTTCCAATATCCAACCTATATGTTTGATTCTATTCATTTTGAGATCGATGAAGACAAAACGCCATATTGGATCGCTCCGAGAATCGAAAAAACTATCGGTCTTTTTGGCGGAGTTGATGTAACAGGCGCTGTTCTCGTTAATGCGCTAACGGGGGAATCGACATACTATAGCATTGAAGATGTCCCAAGTTGGGTTGACAGAATTTTCTCGGCTAATCTAATTATGCAACAGTATAACTACCATGGGCGTTATGTAAACGGATTTTTGAACTCGATATTTGGTCAACAAGAAGTTACCGTCACGACAGAGGGCCACAACTATATAGCTCTTGACGACGATATATATGTCTACACCGGCATAACATCGGTTATGGCGGACCAATCGAATATTGGATTTATATTGACCAACCAAAGAACAAAAGAAACAAAGTTCTATGAAGCGGCGGGGGCTACCGAAGTTTCGGCGCAACTTTCAGCCGAAGGGGTGGTTCAACATCTTCGATATATCGCAACGTTCCCGCTATTGTTAAACGTTGAGGGGCAACCAACCTATTTCATGGCTCTTAAAGACAACTCACAACTCGTTAAGATGTATGCTATGGTAAACGTTGAGCAGTATCAAATAGTTGCAACAGGAGCTACCGTTGAACAGTGCGAACAGGAATATCTAAGGCTGCTTCAACAAAACAACCTCTCCTCGGGGTCGCCCGACCAAGACCAACAAGAGGGAACGACCTCTTCATATGAGGGAATGATAGCGGATATCCGCTCGGCGGTGGTCGACGGCAATTCATATTATTTTGTTAATCTTGAAGATAGCGATGTTTATTTCTCGATAATAGCCTCTCTCGACAGCGATGTAGTTCTAGCAGATATAGGAGACACCGTTTCGATAACTGCAAACAGTTTTTCTGATAAACAAAAGAGTGTTATGGCAGAGGGATTAATGATAATCGAGAAAGCCGCTGAAGAAATGGAAGTTGTTGTTTCGATTGAGGAAACAGTAGACCTAGAGAACGAGGAACAACAAACAGACGAATAACAGAGCAATAAATATGTCGGCAGTAATAAATAACCCTCTCGAGTTTTTCGAGGGGGTTAAAAAATAGCTATAAAAAAAGTAGGCAGAAGCATTTTAATTCTGCCTACTTTGGTTTATTCTGAAATATTGCTTTGAAGAAGTTTGATTAGGGGGTTAACGGAGCGTTAACTCCGATTATATTAACCCAGTTTGCGCTTTTGTTTTTATCAACCATTATTTCGCCGGTTCTGACATTTATATAAAAAACAAAAGAATTCATATCGCCGCCGGGTACGCGCTGAGCAGCTTCCGATTGAGGTCTATCAATCAGGTCAGGATCATGCTCATCTTTATCATTTACCCAACCCATCGTTCTTGCAACTTCATGTTGCATTAAGGCATCTCTGTTTGTTCCGCTAGGACCATAGATATTGGGAACACCTGAGTATAAAGGTGCTGTGCCGACGTGCATATTCATCTCGTCGACACCTCCTGTCGAATAACCCCATTTAAATCCATACCACTCAGCGGTAGCAGTATGATATCCTACAGAAAGGTCGCTTACCGCAACCGTTGCGGCTCTCATGTAGTTGGTTGCAACTTGCAGGTCGTTTGATTGCCTTGCTCTTTCAACATATCTTAGATACTGTGGAGCGAGAACAGCTGCTAAAACCGCAATAATAGCAACTACAATTATAAGTTCCACCAATGTGAAACCTTTATTCTTGGTGACGGATTTCATATTCATATTCCTCTAGACTAGTATTTTCTTTATTATACCCGAAAAAGATAAAACATTCAAGTTACAATATTTCGGTTAGCATTAAGTCTAGCATTATCAAACAACGTTGAAGATGGAAAGGCCCTTTAAAGGTGCTTCCTTTGGTGGAGGGTTGTGTTGGCTTTCCGTCTCGGCGAAGATATCCAAACCATTCGCCATTTTTTTCGTCGGTGAAATATTGCTTGCAGTAGTTCGCAACCTTTAACAGCCAATCGAGATAGTATTGTTGCTTTGTGTCTTTATATGCCATCAAAAGCGCAATCAACGCTTCGTTATGGGGCCACCATAGTTTCATGTCGTGTTCATAAGCTTCGGGAGGTTTCCCAAGGCAATCGATAAAATAAAGAATACCGCCATATTCGTTATCCCATCCCATATCAAGAGCATCTTTTATTATGCTTAACCCCTCATTATAAAGCTCTTTATCGCCTTTGCGGTTGGCATATTCCATCAAAAACCAAGCACATTCGATATCGTGTCCGGGGCTAACCACCCTTCCGGCGGTTATATCTTTCATAAATTCGCCGTTTAATCCAACCGTTTCGAGAGTTGCTTTAAGTTCTTTTTTGCGATGGTATTTCAAAATTTGTTCAACGCATTCGTCGCAATAGGTATCATAAAGCTCGCTGTTTTCGGGGTCCACTCGGCAAAGAACATTGCTTATGTTTAAAAAGATCATCGGGTTTGCAAGCGCTCTTCCGCTTCTCGTTGTTTCGATAGTCTTGCTCGAAAACCCTGTGGGGTCTTTGATTAGTCCGTTGTTAAGTTGATATATAAGATTATAAGCTTTTTTGGCTCTTTCGAGGTATTCCGGCTTTTTGGTCAAAGCGTAGTATTCGGCGTTTGCAATAGCATAGAACCCTTCGGAAAAGCAGTAGCGGCGTTGGCGCAACGGCAAGCCTTCGGCGGTGACGGTGAAATACATTCTGCCGCCGGCATCGTGATTTATACAATGATTTTCGAGAAAATCAAGGCAGGATTTAGAGATATCGTGCCATTCTTTTTTTTCGCCATATGTGTTGCAAAGATAAGCGAAGGTATATGCTGTTCGCCCTTGCATCCAAACCGATTTGTCGGTTGAATAGATTTCGCCTGTTTGGTCTAGGCAGGTATACATACCGCCGTTTTTTTTGTCAAATCCGTTTTTAACCCAAAAATCAATGCTCTTGTCAAGTTCCGACTTAACAAAGGCGTGTAGTTCGTTTAAATTTTGCATTTAATTAAACTCCTTTTATCTTTTTATACAAAGCGGTTGCAAACGGCTGCTGGCTTTTAAGGTCAAAATGCATATAGTCCGCCGTTATAGGGGTGACAAAGTCGTTTGCATTAAGATATTCGCAACCGAGTTCTTTCGCTTTCGCTTCCAAAAGTTCAGGCAGTTTTTGGGATTTTTCGGCGCAACCCTCTCCCATCATGCCAAACATTTCGGTGTTGCATATTCTGTCATCAATGTTAATTGGAGCGACAATAATAATTCTTTTTTCGCCGCAAAGATAATCATAGCTCCTTGCTTTTTGAACAACGTTTTCGACCCCACGAACGATGTTTTCGGGGGTGGCGTTAAATCTTTGTTTGCAATCATTTGTTCCAAGCATTATAACAACTATCTCGAGCGGTGCATGGCAAGCGAGCGCCACCCTTATATGAGCAAGGCCGCTGAGATCTTCGGTTAGAGGGTCATCAAAAACGGTGGTTCTTCCGTTTAATCCGTTTTGCGCAACATCATATTCGTCGCCCAGCATTTCAGCAAGGAGGTTTCCCCAACGCTCATCATCGGAAAATCTTCCTTGTGTTTCGGCGTTGTAGCCCCATGTGTTTGAATCTCCATAAAGCAAAATGTGTTTTCGGTTCATTTGATACCTCTTTTTTTAATATAATGTTTGGAACATAAGGCAGATGCGCAATGAAGCTTCGATTTTTAGAAATACTGCGATTTTTGCACCAACGGAGTAAATCGTAGGGAACGCATTGTATGCGTTCCGCCATTTCTGGTGCGCTATGCCGATTTTGGTTTTCGCATTTCGTATTTTGCATTTCGGAATGCATACAATGCATTCCCTACACGGCGTATAAAAATCTAAATGCGCCTGCCAAAGGCAGATGCGCAATATATAACCGCTAAGCTTCAATTTTTAGAAATACTGCGATTTTTGCACCAACGGTGCAAAATGGCGAGCGACAGCTCGACAAGCAGTATTTCCAATATCTCCGCCCAAAGGCGGAGATGATTTATATAACCGCTAAGCTTCGATTTTTAGAAATACTGCGATTTTTGCACCAACGGTGCAAAATGGCGAGCGACAGCTCGACAAGCAGTATTTCCAATAGCTTCACCGAAGGTGAAGATTATTTATAGATGCTTTTTTGAAAGCGCTTTAAGAATTTTTTCTTTATATTTTTTGCATTGTTCGGGGTTTCTTTTGCTATATTCTAAAAACAGAACATCTAGTATAAACAGTTGGGCTATCTTAGCGCCAACCGAACCCATGTGTTGAGGGGATTGGATTGAACCGCATTGCAAAACTATATCGGCTTGGAGCGCACCTTGCGACCTAGGATATCTTGTTATAAGTATCGTTTTAACGTTGTTGCTTTTGTTTAGTTCGATCATCTCGAGGAGTTCCCTTGTCGAGCCGGAATAACAAAAGAAAAGAACTATATCATTTGAATTTAGGTTGCTTGCTATCGTTGCTTGAATGTGGGAATCAAGCATAGCAACAACGTTTCCTCGAACGGTTGAAAAAAGGTGTGCTGCTTCTTGCGCCATGATCATCGAAGCGCCTTGACCAACACAGAGAACTGTTCCGGCGGAGGAAATCAAATCTACCGCACTGTTAATTTTTAAAGGATCTACTAGAGCTAGAGATTCTTGAAGCGTTTCAACATGAAAGTTTTTAACCTGTTCATAAAACACTTTTGGATCATCGGTGTCGAGTATCTCGACAGGCTCAGGCATAACCGAACGGTTTGCAAGCGAGGAAGCAAGCTCTAGTTTAAATCCATTAAATCCGTTGCATTTTATCTTTTGACAAAAACGAGATATCGAAGCATCGGCAACGTCGCAAGCGTCTGACAGTTCGTTTATCGACATATACTGAACCTCGCGCTTGTTGGCGATAATATAGTCGGCAATTCTTTTTTCGGTTTTTGTCAAATGATAATACATAAGGGTTAATCGGTGGAACAAATCTTTTTCCGGCATAATAGCTCCTTAAAGTAGCTAGATTAATTTAGAGGCTTCTTTAATTAAAGCCACAGCTTTTAATGCCGCTTGTTTACCGTCGTTATCTAGTTTTGCAAGCGGGCTTCTAACATCGCCGACATCCACGCCATAGTTTAAACGTAAAACCTCTTTAATTATAGAATACATACTATTGGTGCTAGATGCAAGTATTTGGATTATTTTTATAATCTCGTCTTGTAGTTTTCTTGCAGTCTCGATATCTTTTTCACAAAATTTGTTATAGAGTTCGATATAAAGCTTTGGCATAGCTCCAAAAGTTCCGCCAATTCCGCCAACGCTTCCGGCGACAAGGCCGCTTAAAAGTTGTTCATCGGGACCGTTAAAGACAACGACATCTTGTTGACGCCAAACCGAAATATCAAGCGTTGGCATCGATGAGTTTTTAACCCCGATAACATTTTTATTTTTCTTCATCTCGCTTAAAAGGGAAGCCGTTAGTTCAACCCCGGCAAGCTGTGGTATGTTATAGATGAAAAAATCTGTGTTTGGTGCGCCGCCGCTTATGTCGTTCCAATATTGTGCTATTGCGTGTGGAGGCAAACGGAAATATATCGGAGGTATCGCCGCGATAGCGTCAACCTTAACGCTTTCTGCGTGTTTAGCAAGCTCTACGCTGTCTTTAGTGCTGTTGCAAGCTACATGGGCAATTATCTTGACATCATCGTTTTTTGTTTCTTCCATGACCGCTTCGAGAACTGCTTTTCTCTCGGTTGGGCTTTGATAGATACATTCGCCGGAAGAACCCCCGACATATAATCCATCGACTCCACTGTCTACTAGAAATCTTACAAGTTGTTTTGTTCGATTGGTGCTTATATCCCCGTTTTCATCATAACAGGCATAAAGCGCAGGGTATATCCCTTTATATTCAGCCATAATCTAACTCCTCTTTTTTAGTTTTTTTATCCCTTAACAGCACCCATCGTAATGCCTTTTGTAAAGTATTTTTGGAAAATCAAAAATATCGTTATAATCGGAACTGCAGCAAGAGCTGCACCCGCCATAATCATGCCAAAATCGGTTGAAGCTTCCGCTTGAAGTTTTGCGATACCAAGAGAAATCGTTAGGTTTTCTCGGCTGTTGAGCATCAACAACTGCATAAAATAGTCGTTCCAAGTTGTTATAAAGGTGAAGATAGCAAGAGCGCCAACACCGGGTTTAATCATGGGGAAAACTATCTTAGTGAACGTTAAAACCTCTCCGGCGCCGTCTATTCTTGCGGCTTCAAGCATCTCGGTCGGGATTCCTTCCGAAAACTGCTTCATAAGAAAAACTCCGAACGGCCAACCGATAATAGGAAGCATAACCGCAAAAAGAGTGTCGTGGAGATTCATAAAGTTCATCTGTTTTAAAAGCGGTATTAATATAACTTGTTTTGGCAAAGCCATTGCCGCAACCATCGTGCCAAAGACGATAGCTTTTCCCGGAAAACGTTTTTTGGCTATTGCATAACCGCCCATAGCCGCCGCAATACAGGTTATTATCATAGCGCCTACCGAGATAAACACCGTGTTGAACAACCAAAGGAAAGCGGGTTCTTCAAAAAGCCTTATATAGTTGTCGAGGGTTGGAGCTTTTGGAAACCATTGGATATCTCTCGAGTTGATAGCCGCTGCATCTTTTAAAGACCCTGTTAAAATCCAATAGAGGGGGAATGTGAACAAAGCCGCCAAAATAACCATAGCGATTGAACAAAATGTTTTATAAACTTTATTTGTGTTGTTCATCTTCTTATTCTCCCTTCTTTCCTGCGAATTTAAATTGTATAACGGAAAACAGCGCTATTATAGCCGCAAGGATTATACCCATTGCGTTTCCATATCCAAAATCATCTACCCTGAAAACGTTGTAGTAGATATAATACATTATTGTTTGAGTTGAGTTGTTTGGTCCACCCGACGTCAAGAGCTGGATAAGCGCAAAACATTGGAAACTGTTTATCGTTGTTATTATAATTATATATAACGTTGTTGGCATAATTGAGGGCCATTTAATCTTCCAAAAGACCTGCATATTAGTAGCGCCATCAACCTCAGACGCTTCGATTAGCGATTTGTCAACGTTGCCAAGAGCCGAGATATAAAGAACGATAGGTTGGCCGATTGATGTTGTGAATAGAATCAAGATGATACACCAAAGGGCAGTTTTATCGTTTCCAAGCCAACTTATACCTTTGTCGATAATACCAACGCCGGTCAAGACGCTGTTAAAGATACCGGTGTATTGGTTAAACATCCATTTCCAAACAACCGTTACCGCAACGGTTCCGGTTACAACGGGAAGATAGAAGATGCAGCGATAGATCGAAAGAGGGATGTTTCCCATCCTGTAGACCGCTGTGCTAACCCAAAGCGAAAAGACCATGACGGCCGGAACGCTGACAAAAACTATGATACAGGTGTTGACTAGTGCTTTAATAAATATCGGATCGTTAAATGCTTTTATGTAGTTGTAGAATCCGGCAAATTCAAAGCGAACGGACGAATAATGAAAAAAGCTGTTAAACAAAGCCGAGAACATAGGAACGACAACAAACACAACAAAGAAGATAAGGCATGGCAATAAAAACAGATATGCCGTTATAGCTTCTTTTCTTGCAAGAACCTTGCTTTTGTTTAACGCTAAAGAGTTTGAACTGTTAGAACTCATAGCAAAACCTCGTTAAATTCAAGTTAAAAAAATTTCATTGAAAAAGCCCCGATTGAGTTTATCCACTCATAACGGGGCTTTAAATACGTTGTCACACAGCGAGTTTTTCTATTAGCAATGCCCGTAGGGTTTGAGCTAAATATATATTATACTTTGAAAGTAAACATTTTCGCTATGTCAAATCATAAAAACAACGGTAGATTAAGCGTTAATTTCAGCCTCGATTGTTGCTATATATTCATCGGCAGCTGCTTGTGCATCGGTTCCGCTGAATACTTGTTGGAGCATATTCCACCAAGCTGTACGTTGTGCTGGCCATACCGGAGCTACTTGATAGTATGCGCCGAGGTTTGGAAGGAACGAAGCATAAACGCCCATTCTTTCTTCGTTTTCAGTTCCTGCATAAACGTTTCCGAAAGAGGAACGAACTGGGAAGAAGCCTGTTGTAGCAGCGCTCAAAGGACCTTGTGTTGGATCATCTGCTAGGAATTCGATGAACATTTTAGCTGCATCGATTTTAGCTTGGTCGCCGTTATCAAATACACCAAATCCCCAAATTCCGCCTTGAAGTTCAGCTACGCCATCGTCTGAAGGGAAGTTCATTGCGAAAGGAGTGAAAGCTGCTTGCGAAGCATAAGCTGCTTCGTTGGAAGCGTTCCAAGCGAGAGTTATTGCGCTTGTTCCGTTAGCAAATAGTTGGAGTTCGTCTGCTGCTGCGATACCGGCATCATGGCTGATTGCGCCGCTGTCTACCATATCTACTAGAAGGTTAAGGCCTTTAACGCCTAGTTCTTCATTAATTGTGTATGCTGTGAAATCGTCGTTTGTGAAAGGTGCGCTGTAGAGGTTTGAAACAAGAGCCCTTGTTCCTTGGTCTCCGCCTTGTCCGCCCGAATAGATAATTCCGGGAGTTTGAACTAGACCGCTGTCTCTAACAGCTTCCATAGCCATAACGAAATCGTCGGTTGTCCAAGAACGGGTTTCTTCATCGATGTATTGAAGAGCGCCGGCTTGTTCAAAAACGTCGTAGTTTATAGCCATGCAGTGTGTTGTCATGATCATTGGATATTCATAGTATTCGCCGTTTGGAGCCATGCAAGCATCGATTGCTGCTTGAGAAACTTTGCTTATGTCAGCAATAGCTTCGTCGTCCATAAGATCCGATAGATCAACCATCAAGCCTTTTGCGCCCCAGTTTGCTACCAAACGTTCAGGACCTTCCATGATGATGTCAGGAGCTGTTCCTGCTTCGATAGCAGCGGTAACTTGATCGTCGCCTGTTGAATAGTCAAGAGTTTGGTGAACAACAGTTATTTCGGGATACATTTCGTTGAACGAATCAATAAATCCGGAAACTACTTCTTCATCTCCAAAACCGCCGATAGGGAATGTCCACATTGTGATTTCAACCGGCGCTGTTGCGCCTTCGGTTGTGGGTTCTTCAGTTGGCTCTTGAGTTTCGGGAGCGCTTGGAGCGCAAGCCGCAAACATAGAAACAACCATCATTAGTGTAAGGAACAATGCTAATAATTTTTTCATTTTTCAATCCTCCTAAATTTAATGTCATAAACTTTTTAAGAATATTTACTATTCTTGCAACAATACTATCAAAAATTTTAAGCAAAGTCAACATAATAATCGAAATTTTTTTCATTTTGTAATAATTGTGGAAATTATTTTTCAAATTTAGATGTTTTACACATAGGAATTATATTGTAATTGATGGTTATTGTTGCAAAATGTCTATATGAGTAGCGTTTTTGATTTTTGTTTAAGTCGGTGAAAACCAGGATAAAAACAAAACATCGCTTGGCAAAAAAGCAAAGCGATGTTTAAAATGGTTAGTGTTATTCTTTATACGCCCAATATTTATTGATAAAAAAGTTCATAGGGGTTGTTATCAACAGATTGATAAGCGGAGCTATCTCTTCCGGAATTCCAAGGATGTTGACATCGAACCACACGAGGGCAAGACCCAAAACGATGGTGAAGCCATACGCCATATAGACCTTGATCATGCGCTTTCCTTTGAAAAGCCCTTCGCTTGCCGCAACTGAAATTTCGGCTCCCGTCTGTTTGTTTTTCGTTTTGAAAACAAATAGATTACCGAGTATGTAGGAATGAAACGTTGCGACTATAAATGCAATTATATAGCTAACATATAAATTAACGTTAAGCTTAAGTAGTATAAGATATATAATGTAGAATATGATGGTGTTTAAAACGCCGACTATGCAAAATCTTATTCCTTCTTTGAAAAGCGACCAAAACGATTCTCTCGATTTAAAGCCGAAAATGCCGATTAATTTATCAAACCACATTATTTTGTAAACTCCAACGCAGTTTCAAGACCGATAGTGATCATATCATTAAGGGTTGTTTCTCTTTCTTCGGGGGTCATAATTCCGGGAACTTTGAAGTTGTCGGAAACTGTGCAGATTGCGAGCGCTTTTGCGTTATATTTTTTCGAAATGGTGTATAAAGCCGCCGCTTCCATCTCAACACCGATAACGCCGAATTTTTCCCAGTTGTTGAACATTTCGTTATCCCACATTGGGTAGAACATTTCGCTTGAAAGGATGTTTCCAACCGTCACTTTTTTGCCTTTTTCAACAGCTTTTTCGTAAGCTGTTTTTAATAGGTCGAAATCTGCTATCGCTGAAAAATCTCCTGCGAAAGTGTTACGCAAAAATCCGGCATCGGAACAAGCGCCCATCGCAATAACAACATCACCTAGACCGATTTCAGCTTTAAACGATCCGCACGTTCCAATTCTTATAAGGTTTTCGCAACCGTATTCGCTCATAAGCTCGTTTATGTAGATAGAGATAGACGGAATTCCCATTCCGGTTCCCATAACAGAAATCTTTTTTCCTTTATATTCGCCGGTGTAGCCTAGCATTCCTCTAACTTCGTTGAAACAAACAGGGTTTTCGAGAAAGTTTTCCGCTATGTATTTTGCTCTTTTTGGATCTCCCGGAAGAAGGATTGATTTTGCTATGTCTCCTTTTTTAGCCGCTATATGAGGTGTTCCCATTTTAGTATTCTCCTTTTATTTGTATTTTTATTATTGAATTGGTGGGTGTACCACCTAAAAAACTATTGGTTGTTTTTGCTATTCAGGCGCTCTTATAGCATCTAAACCGAGCCTATCAAACCAGATGTTAACATCTCCGTCATAGTCGGTGTCGATATGTTGCGCCAAAGCGATATCTCCGGTTGAGGTGTCGATGTGAAAAGCAAGGCTTGCTTCGTTGCAAAGCTTTGATTCAGCATCTCCAATATAGCCATATGTTCCGATTTCGGGGTCGACAATCGGGCTTTCTCCGATTGTTTCCAAAACATCGACGGTGAGTGCATCTGTTATATCTTCGGTGCCTTTGGGCAAGCCGGGAATTCCTTGTTCGCTGTGCACAGAAAAACGATGGCTAACATATGGTGAACGCACATAAAGCCTTCCGCTATGTTCTGCGCCCATCTTGTTGTCTCCCGTCACCCAAATTACCTCGATTATAAAGCCTGCCGGAACGTTGTTTTTAGGGTCGAGTATAGATGTAGACATTCCACGCAAAATATGTGTAGCTCGTTGAAGATCGTTTGCTTGACGAGCGCTTTCGACATATTTGATTATTTCGGGAACAATTAAGCTAGCAATAACTACGATTACAGCAACAACTATGATTATCTCGACAAGAGAAAAACCTTTGTTGTTTTTTTTGTTTTTGGTCATTAAAAAAATAGCCTCGTTATATTTTTTGGTCGATAAACTTTTCAAACCAGATTAATATAATAACAGATTTACTTTAATAATTCTACATATAGCAAGAATATATTTTTTTATTACCTTATATTTACCATAATTAATGTGTTAGGGTAGTTGAACTTTGATTTATTGAGGTGAAACCATGTTTTTTATCGTTGCTTTAATATCTTTGTTGCAAAAACTTATTAAGGTGGTTATGCTTCTTTTTGAAACTTCACCGTTTGAATGGGAAAGAACCGTTCTTAACGGTATGTTTTCGATATCATGCATTTTAAAAGTTTCGCTGTCTTTTAATAGATTTTTAAAAGCTAGCCCTGCTGAACATTTTGATATCTCTCCTAGCGTTGAGTTGATTGTATAAACGCCGTGTTGCTTGTGTTTCTTAATAAACTTTGCAAGTTCAAAAAAGCTTTTTTCCGACATCATTTTAATATCTTTTGCATAAAAATATTTTTTATCGTCGGTATATTGTTTGCCAAGTAACGAAACGGTTTTTGAAACGATAGTTGTTTGGCAATCGGTAGCAAGCATTATGTCGTAGTCTCCCGGTTCGACCTGCCATTTTTTTGTCGTCATGTTGTATCTCGCAAAACTGCTTCTTTGAAACTTCATTTCAACCGCTCTTTTTTCGCCCGGCAACAGAAATATTTTTTCAAATCCTTTAAGTTGCTTATAGTTTTCGCCTTTTTTTGATATATATATCTGCGCCACTTCCCCTGCAACATAGCTGCCGGTATTTTCAATATAAAAAGTTATGCAAAGTTCCCCTCTTTCGCTAAGCGAGGGGCGGTCTAATTTTAAGTTTGAAAAAGCAAAATTTGAATACGAAAGCCCATACCCGAAACAAAACAACGGCTTTTGGTTGGTGGATAAAAAATAGCGATATCCAACATAGATGCCCTCTCGATAGGAGAAAGTTTGTTTGTCTTTGTCGCTGTTAAAAGAGGTTGGATATTCCGAAAGTTTCGAGTTCCAACTAACCGAAAGTTTTCCCGAAGGGCTACAGTTTCCAAAAATGAGATTATATAGCGCTTTGTTTATTCCGCAAGCCGAAAAATCAACCGCTAGAAGGCTTTTTATTCGATCCAAAAACGGAAGTTCGCAAGGCTCATGCGAAGTTAAAACAACCGCTACATCTTCAGAAACCGACAACACAGAATATATAAGCTTTAGCATACCGGGGCAAAGACAGAGATTTTGGCGGTCGCTTTTTTGGTAGCTTTCGTTAAACCGAAGTGTCCCAACTATGATAAGTGTTTTGTTGCTCTTTTTTGCAATCTGTTTTGCTTGGTTTAAAAGAATATCGTTTGTTGAACCGTCTTGATTAAATCCTTTTGCAAAAGAAATGTTTTTGTTTTGGCTTTCTAGGTAATCAAATAGATCTTCTTGTTCGCTATATCTTTCGAAATTTCCGATAACAGCGATAGATTCGTTTTTGGAAAACGGCAAAAAATTTTCGTCGTTTTTAAGAAGCACGGCGGACTGCTCTATTGCATTTTGCGAAAGAACTATGTTTTTTTCTTGGTCGGTCACCGCCGGAATTGCTTTGTTGTTTTGGATATAATCCGAAAGCACCGCAAGTTCGGCAACCGAGTTTGCGACAAGCTGTTTATCAAGCTTTCGCTTAACAACCGATTGTTCAAGCTGTTTGTTGCTCCGAGACAGCTCCCCCGAAAGATCAAGATCGACCCCTGCGACAAGCGAAGCGGTTCGGTCTTCAACGGAATGTTTGTCGCTTGCTATTATGCCGTCGAAATCAAAATTGTTTCGTATTGCTCCAACAAGGCTTTTGCTTTGCGCAACATATTCGCCGTTTATCATGTTGGCGGAAACTATCACACAAGCAGGTTTTGAACGTGAAACAGCTATCCTTGCGGCTTCGACATAGATTTCGTTTAACGCTTTTATATCTATAACACAGTTGGTTATAAGATAGTTGCGAACTCTGCTACAATCGAGGTATTGGTCTATTGCTACCGGAACACCAAAACCTTTTGCTCCAACAGCAAAGCTTGCGCACATCTCGCCCGTAAGATAAGGATCCTCGGAAAAATAATGTAGGTTGTTTGCGCAAAGGACATATCGGATTATGTTGGCGGAAGGGCAAACAACGACATCGCAACCATCTATAGCTCTAAAATTTGCCGTTTGGTTGCCTATTTGTTCTATAAGTTGTCGGTCGAAACTAGAACCCATCGCAATTGCTGAGATAAACGAGATGCCTTGAGACTGTTTGCTGTTGTATTCGAAAAAACTTTTGGAAAATTTTAAAGGAGCCAAACTTTCACACCCATCGGTGTTGTAGAAATCTTTTGATAAAAGAATTCCCGTCTGCTCCTTTAAAGACATTCTGTCTACTTTTTCTTTGACCTCTCGAAGTTTATCGATTGAATTTTTAAAATAATAAAAGCCGTCGTTAAATGAATTATTCAATAGTTTCTACTATATCCCCCGATTCTGTTATAGTAGAATTAATTATATCGTTATCGGCTTGTTGTGCTTTGTCGGAATTTATGATTGTTGTTTCAGCTAACGCTGCGTTTGCTTGTTCAAGCGTTTCAACAATGTCTTTTTTATCTATGTCGTCGGAACTTTGCGATTTCGCTTGTTCCTCTTTTGGAGAAGAGGAGGGTTTATTTTCGCTATCAATATTTTTTTCAGCTGAAACTATTGAGGGTTGCGCCATAGAACCGGTTGGTTTTTCAACTTTCGGCGTGACATCGGTTTTATCGTCGCTAGCGTTTTGCTTAAGCGGCGCTTCTTGTGGTGTGATATCGGTTTTGACGCCGTCGGCGTTTTGCTTGGGTGATGCTTCTTGCGCTTTGCCTTCTGTTTTATCCTTGTTAACCTCTTCATAAGGCGATACATCTTGTTTCGTTTTGACAAATTGGGAGTCGTTTTGTTGTTGTGAAAGAGCTAAAGAATTTGCTTTTTCTTTTTGCTCGATTAATTCCTTTTCTTTAAGAACCTGCCTTATCAAAACTTTTGTATCTTTAACTACAACCTGTTTTGGCATAAGGGAGAACGCATTTTTGCAGATGTTTAGGTTGTTTTTGTCGAGCGCAGAAACATTAACAAATCCCCCCGCCATGTTGAATGAAGCGCAGATAGTTTCAAAATGTTTCGTGATATTGCTTAACGAAACGTTGAAAAGCAAGAGGGGATAGTAGCTAGCCCACATTTTTGATGTTAGCGTTCGAGTTAGCTTTGAAATAGAAACCCATTTTCTTCTCGAAAAATTTGTCATCTCGGATTTCGACAGATCGTCTATCGCTATAAAATCGCTAACCCCTAGCGTTGAATCAAGCTTAACAACGACGGGCCTTGAGCTGTCGATAGTTCTAATCATGTTTGCAAGAGTAGCGTGTAGATATGTGTCGGCGGTTTCGATTAGCCAACCGGCAACCGAGGGGTGGTTTTTAAACTGGGTGGCTACCGTTGCAGCACGTTTTAGCGCAAGCTGCGCCGAATGGTTATAGGCTTGTTTTGCGGATCTTGAATATTTTTGTGTTTTAAGCGGAACACGAACAATAACCGCCATTCCGACATGATCACATATCGTTAGAATTAATTCGCTGGGGTTATCAATAACTAATGAATTAAAGCCGTATTCTTTATAAAGTTTAAGTTGTTCCAAAGTTATCTTGAAATTACATTCAAAGCGTTCGCCATGGTTATAATGGCTACCTTTAAAGATAAATCTGTTGTAGTTATGTAAAAAAGATAAGCGGTTTTTTCCGCCCTGTTTTACCTCTTCAAAACTAAAGTTTGAAAAACCGAAATTAGTAGCTTTAATATCACACACTATCTGATGTTTTGGTTTTAAACAAGCAACAAGGCGATAGATATTGGGGTCTTCGGGAGACCAATATTCGGCATCATCAAGCGTTATGCAAACCCTTTCGCAACCAAAAGAATATTTGTTAACCCCGTCGAACTGGACATCTTTGCGCAAAATCCGTTTTCCGTCTTTAACGAGGAACACAATAATTTCGCCGCCATATTGAAGGTCTTGTTTTTCATATGAAGAAAATGTTATATCAGCAAATATAAGGTTTTTTCCGTTGTTTTTTTCGGCTCTTATAAACATATCGGTTATAGAAGTAACCGATTTATACGAAATCAAAACGCTTCGATATATTCCAAGATACCCTTCGGTTAGCCTATCTTCAACCTCCGAACCTTCGTGATACAGCTTTATTCCAATAACGTTTTTTCCTCGTTTAAGATAATCGGTAGCTAAAAGTTCCGTTGTATAAAAACCGTCTTTAATCGTTTCGATAAATCCGCCGTTTATATAGATATCAGCAGTTCCGAAAAGCCCTTCAAATCCAATTACGCTGTTGTATCCCATCTTGTTTCCGTCGAAATCAAAATCGATAATATAAAAAAGTGCTTTTGATTTACTGTTCGAAAGATCGGCAAACGTTTTGTGATTGGGTATGGAAACCGAGCTGTAGCCGGTTCGGTCGATAGGATAGGAAAAAACTTCGGAACCTTGCGAAACATCCCCAACTTTTAATAGCGCACGGTCGCTTAAAATTCCTTCAAGAGGACCTTCGCCTTTGATAGCTGTTTCAATAGAACCAAAGCCCGCCATTATACAACCGGGGGATATGATTTTAGAAACGTCGCTTTTGCTAATGCCGACGCCATTTTCAACCTGTTCAGTTTTCGTTTTTTGTTCCTTGATGTTGATCATGTAATATAAGCTCCTATTAATCGGGTGTCTTTTTTAATATTTCGTTTTCGATAGTTTTAAGGTTAAAAAAATCATTTTGTCTCAAAGCCTCATACACCCCTATTGCAACTGCATTTGAAAGGTTTAAGCTTCGAGCATCGTCGAGCATCGGGATTCTTACACAGCGGTCGACATATCTATTTAAAATATCCTCGCTTATGCCTTTGTCTTCTCTTCCGAAAATTAAATAACAACCATCGTTAAACGTTGCGTTTGTGTGGAACGTTGGGGATTTAGTTGAAAAGAAAAACATCTCGCCGCTGTTTTTTTCGAAAAATTCATCGATGTCTTTGTAGAACGTTATGTCTAAAAGGTGCCAATAATCAAGCCCGGCTCGTTTCAGCTTTTTGTTATCAATAACAAAACCCATAGGACCTACAAGGTGTAGACGGCTTTTTGTTGCCGCTGCGGTTCGGGCTATGTTTCCTGTGTTTTGGGGGATTTGCGGTTCAAACAGAACAATATTTATCGGCATAATAGCTCTTTCTAGTCGTTTAATAGTTTAATAAGATATGGTATAGCGGTTTCAAAACACACGCCATATTTTGGGTCGGTTCCCATTTTGTCGGTTATAGCGATGCATTCTCTCGTAAAATCAACCGCAATTTCGGTCGATTTAATAAGATCTTTTCCATAAAGAATAGCGCCGACTATTGAAGAGGCAAATATATCCCCTGTGCCATGATAGCTTCCGTTTATTCTTTCGCCAAAACTGAAAAAAGGTTTTTCTCCCTTTTTTGAAACGGCAGCGCCCAAAAGATTTTCGTTGAAACAAACCCCCGTTAATATCGTTCTTGTAGCTCCCATATCATGAAGTTTTTGAAGGAGTTGTTCTATATATAAATCGGTGTGGGGAAACGGTTTATATTCGCTTTCGGTTAAAAGGGAAGCTTCCGTTATGTTGGGGATAATTATATCGGAAATCGAGCAAAGTTTTCTCATCTCTTTGGGAAAATCTTTATCAAATCCGGAATAAAGAGAGCCGTTGTCGGCCATAACAGGGTCGACTACGACGATCGTGTTTTCGGTTTTAATGAGGTTTATTATCTCGATAACTTTTTCTATCTGTTCCGTTGAAGCAAGATAACCCGTGTATATAATATCAAACGATACACCAAGGCTTTTCCAATGGTTCGCTATTGGCGAAATCTCGTCGGTTAAATCCTTTTTTGTGTGTTCCGAAAAACCGCCTGTGTGGGTTGAAAGAACCGCTGTCGGGAGTATTGAGCATTCAATTCCTGCCGCAGAAATTATGGGGAGGGCAACGGTTAGAGAACATCTTCCGACACACGAAATGTCGTTGATAGCAAGGGCTCTTTTTTGTTTCTTCAACTTGTTCTCCTTAAAAAATATTTTGCGGTTTGTTTCTTTTTGGTTAAATAAATGTTTTTGGGAAAATATATAGCTATAGGAGGTGATGAACTATGAGAATAAATGCAAAAAACAAAGCGATTATGGGAAACGTTTTAGTGGGTGCCGCAGTAGGTTCGGTTGTTGGTTTTGCAACGCTTGGGATCAACAGGCGAACAAAAGCCGGCGTTAAAAAGTTTCTCAAAGCAAAAGTTTCGCATATCGTCGATTTTGTTGACACAGCGGAACAATTTATCAAAACTCTTTAAACAAACAAGAGCGTTGATAAAAGAGATATGTTTTAGCAAAATGATTGTAGATGTCAAGCGGTTATGCTGCGACAGATACAATCATTTAGCATTGAAACACAATTAGTCTGTTGCGGGTTTTACTTTGTATTTTCGATCTTGCGAACTCTTATAACTCCGTCTACAGCTTCAAGAGCCGTTAACAAAAGATCAACTTTTGTGCTGTTAATATCAATAACAGTGTAGGCGACCGAAGAGTTTTTGCCCGATTTGTTTTGAAGATTGTCTATATTAATTGATAGATTAGTTGCTATCGAGGTTATTGCGGCGAGCATACCGGGAACATTTTTGTTGATAATGGTTATACGTTGGTGTTCCGGAGGCATGAGTTCGCAATCGGGGAAGTTGACCGAATTTACTATCGAGCCGCATTCGATATAGTTTGCGAGTTCTCTTGCCGCCATAGATGCGCAGTTTTCTTCCGATTCGGGGGTAGATGCACCAAGATGGGGGATAGCTATTATACCGCGTTGTTCAACTAGATTTTTGTCGGGAAAATCGGTTACATAGCAGGATATCTTGCCAACACGAACCGCTTCCAAAATATCCTCGGTTTTTGCAAGACCACCTCTTGCAAAGTTTAAAAGGCGAACGCCATCCTTCATCTTCATGATGTTTTCTTTGTTGAAAAATCCTCTTGTAACTTCGGTTTCGGGGATATGTATCGTTATATAATCGCAGTTTTTGAATATTTCGTTTAAATCGGTAGAATGTTGGACCGCTCTTGAAAGCCCCCAAGCAGCATTGACCGAGATGTATGGGTCATATCCATAGACCGTCATTCCAAGAGCTACGGCGGCGTTTGCAACCCCTACACCTATTGCGCCAAGCCCGATTATGCCAAGATTTTTCCCGGCAAGTTCAGGGCCGATGAAAGCGGATTTCCCTTTTTCAACGAGAGAGGGGATATCGTCGCCTTTGTTAGCGATGGTTTTCACCCAATCAATTGCCTCCGGCATATTTCTTGCCGCCACAAACATAGCGCCGATAACAAGCTCTTTAACGGCGTTTGCATTTGCCCCTGGTGTGTTGAAAACGCATATCCCTTTTTGGGTGCATTCCTCTATTGGGATGTTGTTAACGCCGGCTCCGGCACGAGCTATCGCCAACACTCCCGAGGGGATAGAGGACTTTTTAAGGTCGGCACTTCTAAGGATTATTCCGTCCGGTTTTTCGATATCTTCAGAACAAACATATAGATTTTCATGTAGCCTTGCAATTCCGATTTTGCTTATATTATTTAGAGTTTTAATTTTATACATTATTTTTAACCTCTCTACATCTCTTTGCTATTCGATTTATAGCATAGCGTTTTTGTTAAGACTATTTGTTGTCTTTTTCGAATTTGCTCATAAAGTCTACAAGAGCTTTAACCCCTTCGATTGGCATGGCGTTGTAAATTGAAGCTCGCATTCCGCCAACAGCTCGATGACCTTTAAGGTTCACAAGGCCTTTGCTATTAGCTTGCGAACAAAACAGTTTGTCGAGTTGTTCGTTGCCGGTTACAAACGTTACGTTCATTAGCGATCTGTCGGCAACATCAACGGGGTTGCTGAACATTTCGCTTTGGTCGATAAAGTCATATAAAATAGCGGCTTTTTGTTGGTTGTGTTTTTTCATGTTTGAAAGATCCCCGATATCCTCCTTTATCCAATCAAGCATAAGAGAAAGGACATAGATTGCAAATGTTGGGGGGGTGTTAAACATCGAACCGTTTTCGGCTTGGATCTTGTAGTTTAACATTGGCGGAACGTTGTCGGGGGTTCTTTCTAAAAGATCTTTTCTTATGATAACAACGGTTAGCCCCGAAGGACCCATGTTTTTTTGCGCCCCCGCAAAGATAAGCCCATATTTTGAAACATCAACCGGCTCGCTTAATATGCAGCTGCTCATGTCCGCAACTATCGGAACGTCCCCTGTGTTTGGAAGTTGTTTAAATGCGGTTCCATAGATGGTATTGTTTGAACAAATATGGAAATAATCTGCGTTTTTATTGAATGTTGAAACATCAAGTTTTGGAATGTATGAAAACACTCTGTCTTTGCTTGAAGCAATCTCTCGAGCGTCGCCATATCTCGATGCTTCTTTTTGCGCCTTGCTTGCCCATTGACCCGTTACAACAAAATCCGCTTGTTTCGATTTTGTCATAATATTCATCGGTATCATGTTGAACTGGAGAGAAGCTCCACCCTGCAAAAACAAAACCTCATAGTTTTGCGGTATGCATAGCGTGTCCCTTAGTTTTTGCATAGCGCCGTCGATTATCTCGCCATATTCCTTTGAACGGTGGCTCATCTCAACGACCGATTGACCGCTTTGCTTATGTTCGAGCATCTCGCTTTGCACAATCTTTAAAACTTTTTCGGGCAAAACCGAAGGACCCGCGCTAAAATTATAAACCCTAGACATATCTGTTTCCTTTAACTTTATTTTTATATACATCTAATTATATTGCTTTAAAATAAAAACGTCAATAACGTTTGTGATTTAAGCGGATTTTTTTCTGAAAAAGTTTAATATTTAAACTTTTTGAAGAATTTTAAGATTTATTCCCTTGTTATTTTAGAACAAATAACAAGGGAATAGCTATTAAATATTGCCGAACAATGTTTTTTTGTTTTTACAGTTGCGTTTTTTTTGTAAATTGTTTAGAATTAGAATGTTAAACAATTATGAAAGTATTACAAAGGAAAAAACAAATGTCTCAACAACGACTATCGTTTCATAGAAGAAACCTTCATAAAATCCCCGAAATAGGAAGCTCGCTTGACAAAACTTGCGAATATGTTTTGTCGCATCTTGCCCCTCTTTCCGCTGAAGTTTTTTGCCCGACAAAAAGTTCTGTCGTCGCTTTTTTTGATATGGGAAAGAAAAACACAACGGCTTTCAGGGCGGATATGGACGCTTTACCTATCGACGAAAAAAACACCTTTGATTTTGTTTCAGAACACAAAGGATGTATGCACGCTTGCGGCCACGACGGACACACCGCAACGCTGCTGACATTTGCCGAACGAATAGAACAGATTAAACAAGAAATAGAAAACAACATTCTTTTGATATTCCAACCCGATGAAGAACTAAACGGCGGCGCAAAACCTATCTGCGAAACGGGACTGCTTGAAAAATATAACGTTACAAAAGTCTTTGCTTTTCATATATGGCCGTTTAATGAAACGGGAAAGATTATGTCGAGACCTTTAGAATTCATGGCAAGAACCGCCCCTGTATACATCGATATTAAGGGCAAAAGCAGCCATGTTGCGGAAGCCGAAAAAGGCCATGATGCTCTTTATGCCGCCGCAAAGTTCATAACCACTGTTTATGAAATCGAGAAAAACGAGGTAGCGTTAGGGGTTTACAGGCTTTTAAAGTTTGGTATCTCAAATTCCGGAACGGCAAACAACGCTATTAGCAGTTTTGCTCATCTAGAGGGAACGCTCAGAACGTTTGATGAAGACATAAACAGCTTTTTAACCGAGAGAATACACGACACAGCAAGGAAGATAGAGGCCGAAACGGGTTGTATCTTTAACATAAATATCGGCGGTGGTTATCCTGCCGTTATCAACGACCCCCTGTTTTTCGAGCAGGTCGAACAACATCTTGGAAAAGGTTATATCGAAATATTAGATAATCCCACCGTTACCGGGGAGGATTTTTCGGAATATCTTTTGCGGTCAAAAGGAACGATGTTTTTTGTAGGCTCGGGAAAAGACAAAGCGCTTCATTTTGATGATTTCGATTTTGATGAAAACGCAATGTCCTCTGCTCTCAATCTGTTTGAAAAACTTTGTTTTATGAAATGATGGGAAGGCTTTTAATATATTGTTCCAACCTATCGAGACCCTCTTTTAAAATTTCATCGCTATAGCAATATGAAATTCTAACAAAACCTTCTGTTCCGAAACAGCTACCCGGTATTAAAGCGAGTTTTTGTTTTTCAACCATATCAACGCAAAAATCGAACGAATTGTTTGAGTATTTCTTGATAGAGGGAAAAACATAGAACGCCCCTTTCGGCATTACATACGAAAGCCCCATATCGTCTAGCCGTTTAACGACATAATCCCGTCTTTTGCGATATGTTGCAACCATGTCGCTGTTGTCGAACGAAAGCGCTTTTTCACAACCATGTTGGACAAACGACACCGCCGACACGACGGCGTATTGATGAACCTTTTCGATCTCGGATTTAATAGCAAAATCCGCCATTAGATAGCCCGCTCGAAACCCCGTCATTGCATAGGGTTTTGAAAAGCTGTTAACAACGATGATTTTTTCTCGCATATCCTCAAAGCTTGAAAAGCTTTTAAAATTCTCGGAAAATATTATATCTCGATAGACCTCGTCGCAAATAACAAATATGTTTTTTTGTTTAATAACCTTCCTTATCATCTCGAGAGTTTCGGCTTCATATACACAACCCGTCGGATTGTTTGGCGAGGTTAGGATGATAGCTTTGGTTTTGTCAGTTATGGAGGAATTAAGCTTTGTTTTTGTTATGTCGAAATCGTCGCTTGAGCTGTCGAGAGCAACATACACTCCGCCTACCATCTTTATAATCTGTTCATAAAGACCAAAAGCCGGGGTCGGAACGACCACCTCATCGCCCGGCGAGATTATAGCAAAAAGCGCCGAAAAAAGCGCCTCGGTTGCCCCAATAGTTAATATAACTTCATCGGGAGAATATGAAAGGGAATGTTTTTCTCTTTCAAAATCCGATATAGCTTTTCTGATAAACAGATCCCCGTTGTTTTCGGGATAATGGGTTTTTCCGTTATCAAGCGCTTGTTTCGTTGCCTCGGTTATGTCAGAGGGCGTGTCGAAATCGGGTTCGCCGATAGTCAGAAATATTGCGCCGTCGGTCTTTTTTGCAAGCGCCGTAAACTCCCTGATACCGCTTTTTTTAATTGATAAAACGTTGGGATTTAAAAACTCTTTCATCTACAACTCCAAAAAAATAAATTTAATAAAAACAAAGGAATGGTTAAACTATAATGAAACAACTACCTTTTTCAAAACAACAGATACAGGATATTATCAAACAACACGGAACTCCGTTTCACATCTACGACAAAAAAGGTATCGAGAAATGTGTTAAAGATCTCTATAAGGCGTTTAGTTGGAACAAAGGCTTTAAAGAATATTTCGCCGTTAAAGCGCTACCTAATCCGGCTATATTAAAGCTACTTAAAGATTTGGGCTGTGGCGTTGATTGCGCTTCCGACGTTGAACTGATGCTTTGCGAAAAGATAGGGTTTAACGGAGACGACATAATGTTCAGCTCGAACAACACAAAAAGCGAAGAGTTTGCTCTTGCAAATAAACTCGGCGCAATTATCAACTTTGATGATATCTCCCACATCGACACACTGAAACAAAAAAGCCCTATTCCCGAAACGGTTTGTATAAGATATAATCCCGGCGACAATGTTTTTCAAACAAAAGGGATCATGGGAAGCCAAAACGAAAGCAAGTTTGGCGTAACTAAAAAGCAGTTGTTCGAGGGGCTTTCTCGTCTTAAAGACGAAGGGGCAAAACGATTTGGTATCCATGCGTTTTTGATGAGCAACTGTCTTGCTAATGAATACTATCCCGATCTTGCTGAATGCCTTTTTTCGCTTGCCGTTGAAATAAAAAACGAAACCGGAATTGAGATTAGCTTTATCGATATGTCGGGCGGTATCGGAATACCGTATTTTGAAGAGGACAGCCCTGTTGATATATTCTCGGTTGCGAATGGGGTTAAAAAAGCATACGACGAAATAATTATTCCAAACGGACTTGACATTAGCATATACACCGAACTTGGCCGATATATAACAGGGCCATACGGCTATTTTGTTGCAACGGTTTTGCACAAAAAAGAAACATACAAAAACTATGTTGGTATAGATGCTTCAGCGGTCAATCTAATGCGTCCCGCAATGTATGGCGCTCATCATCATGTTGTTGTTATGGGCAAACAAAACGACGAAAAAACATATCGCTGTGATGTCGTCGGCTCGCTTTGCGAAAACAACGATAAATTTGCAATTAATCGAGAGCTACCAAACGTTGATATAGGGGACACGTTGGTTATCTGCGACACCGGCGCACATGGCCATTCGATGGGAAGCAACTATAACGGTAAACTTCGCTCGGCAGAACTTTTGTTGCAAGAGGATAAAACCGCAACTCTTATAAGACGTGCCGAAACTTTTGAGGATTACATTGCGTGTTTTGACCTTTAGTTGACAACTTAAAGCGATTTTCTTATTATATTCTATTATATAACAACCGAATTTGTCAAAAATATTTTAACTATAGAAACAGAGGTATTAAGTCTTGAAAAGAGAAACAAATATTTTCAAAAGATATTTTATAGATGGATTAAGCTATATGGCGTTGGGGCTTTTTTCTTCGCTTATTGTCGGCCTTATTGTGTCGCAACTCGCAAAGATACCGGGGCTTGATTTTCTTTTGGGGCTAACAGAGGTTCTTTCTGCCTCATCTCCCGTTATCGGTGCAGCTATAGGGGTTGCTGTTTCATACGGCCTTTCTTCAAAACCGCTCGTCTTGTTCACCTCGGCAGCAACGGGCGCTATCGGTTATGTTGCCGGAGGTCCCGTTGGCGCATTTATTGCGGCGGTGGTCGGTAGCGAAATCGGCGGACTTGTCGCTTCTAAAACAAAGATAGATATCGTCGTCACCCCAATAACGACGCTTTTTTCCGGCGGCTTTGTTGGTATTTTGGTAGGCCCTTATATAGCAAACTTTATGACGTGGCTTGGAAGCATAATAAACAGCGCAACCGAGATGTCGCCATTCCCTATGGGGATAATAGTTGCTGTTGTAGTCGGGCTTGCGCTAACCGCTCCGATAAGCTCGGCGGCACTTTGCATAATGCTGGATCTTAGCGGGCTTGCAGCGGGAGCCGCAACGGTTGGGTGTTGCGCTCAAATGTTGGGTTTTGCCGTAACAAGCTATCGAGACAACGGGGTAGGGGGGCTTATCTCGCAGGGGCTTGGAACGTCGATGCTCCAGATATCCAACATCATGAAACGACCGCTAATATTAATCGCACCAACGTTAACGGCGGCAATATTAGGGCCGCTTTCAACCTGTGTTTTCATGATGACAAATACGGCCTCGGGCGCCGGTATGGGAACTTCGGGGCTAGTAGGTCAGTTCGGAACGTTTGCTGCTATGTCGTCGGAACCGTTTGAATCGGTGTTTTTTAAAGTTTTGGTAATTCAATTTGTGTTGCCGATAGTTTTGTCGCTTTCGATAGATGCAGTAGTTAGAAAACTGGGCTGGGTTAAAAAAGGCGATATGAAACTTACGGTGTCGAAATGATGGCTTAGTGTGTTTTTATAAAAGGCGCTTTACCCTCTAAGCAGTCTAGGTTAGTTCTTGCTTGGTATGAAATCCACAAAGAAGAATTAAATGAAATATGGAACACAAAAAAATTCAAAAAATTGGGAGCTTTAGCTTTATGCATGAACTTTTAAAGATAGATTTTGATCCGCAAAAGATATTGACCAAACGGCGCAGTATAAAAAAACAACTGCTAGAGGAAACGACACAGCGTATTAAAAAAAATATAGCTGTTCTTGGCGGTTCTTCAACCCATGATATTGTTGAAATATTGGAACTGTTTCTTTTAGACAACGGAATTGAACCCACATTTTATCAATCGGAATATGGGCTTTTTTTCGAGGACGCCGTTTTTGGAAATGAAAAACTTTTGAAGTTCAAACCCGACATTGTTTTTGTTCATACCTCAAACCGAAATATAAAAAGCTTTCCTACCCTAAGCGATAGCAAACAGGAGATAGAAAGCGCTTTAGAGGCGGAGTTTGATAAATTTAAACTAGTTTGGGAAAAGCTGTTTGAAACACATAACTGTATAGTTATTCAAAACAATTTCGAGATGCCGTTTGCAAGGCTTCTCGGAAACAAGGATTGCTCCGACATACACGGTAGCATAAATTTTTTAACAAGACTAAACCAAAAGTTTTATGATTTTTCCGAAACACATACAAATTTTTTTATAAACGATATAAACTATCTTTCGGCAGTTTTCGGCTTAGAACGCTATAGCGATCCGCTATACTGGTATCTGTATAAATACAGCCTTTCGTTAAACGCTATTCCTATGCTTGCAAAAAGCGTTTCGGATATAATAAAATCGGCGCTTGGCAAAAACAAAAAAGCGTTGGTTGTCGACCTTGACAACACGCTTTGGGGCGGGGTTGTTGGAGACGATGGGGTAGAGGGAATAAAGATAGGAAGCGACACTCCGCAGGGTCAGGCGTTTTCTGATTTTGGGAGGTATTTGAAACAGCTAAAAAACATGGGTGTTATGCTGGCGGTTAATTCGAAAAACGAATATCAAAACGCTATCGACGGATTAAACCACCCCGAAGGAATTCTGAGACCACAAGATTTTGTCGAGATAAAAGCTAATTGGCAAACCAAAGATTTAAACATAATCGAGATAGCAAAAAATCTTAATATAATGACCGATAGTATTGTTTTTGTCGACGATAATCCGGCGGAGCGGGAGATAGCGGAAAATGGTGTCGAGGGCATAGAAGCGCCCGACATAAAAAAAGTTTATAACTATATCAACGAGATAAGCAAACGCGGATATTTTGAAACGACATCGATTTCAAGCGACGACCTAAATCGAAACGAGATGTACAAAGCAAACGCCATTAGAAAGCAACAACAATCGTTGTTTGAAAGTTATGAGGATTATCTTAAATCCCTTGAAATGACCGCAACTATTAAAAATTTTGAAGATATATATATCCAAAGAATTGCGCAACTTACCAACAAGACCAACCAATTTAACCTAACCACAAAGCGGTTTACCGAAGCCGAGATAACCGAAGCGTCAAACGATCAAAAAAATATATGCCTTTATGGAAAACTTAGCGATAAGTTTGGCGATAACGGCGTTGTTTCGGTTGTTATAGGCAAAAAAAATCGAGACGTTCTCGATATCGATCTTTGGCTTATGAGTTGTCGAGTTATCAAGCGAAACATGGAACACGCTATGCTAGATACGTTGTGTGAAAAAGCAAAGCAATGCGGAATGGTTTATATAAAAGGCTACTACTTCAAAACCGAGAAAAACGTTATGGTCAAGAATTTCTATTCAGAAATGGGGTTTGAAACTATAGAACAAGACGAACAAAAAGGCGTTTTCTTGCTTAACATTGAAAAATATCAAAATAAAAACAACGTTATTGAAATAACAGAATAGAGGAACACAATGAACAAAACAGAAATATTAACTGTAGTAAACGAAGTTTTCAAAGACTTTTTCGACGATGAAACGCTTAACATATCCCTTGAAACTACTGCAGATGATATAGCCGGTTGGGATAGCCTTGCGCATATAACCCTTATGTCGGCGATAACCGAAAGATTGGATATTGAATTTGATATTGATGATCTTTTGCAGTTTTCCGATATCGGAACGCTTGTGCAAAAAGCGGAACAACTTTTAAACGCTTAACAATGGGGATCAAATGATAACTTTTCTTGCTAGGATATTTATAAAAAATCATAAAAACTTTAAACTTGCAAACGTTCGGGAAAAATATGGCGTAGTTACCGGAGCGGTTGGAATAGTGTTAAACGTTTTTCTTTGTTTGCTTAAATTTTTTGCGGGTGCTCTTGTTGGTTCTATTGCGATAACTGCCGACGCTGTGAACAACCTGCTCGATGCGACCTCGTCGGTCATAACGCTTGTCGGGTTTAAGCTTTCGGGAAAAACCCCCGACCATGGCCATCCGTTTGGGCATGGCAGGATAGAGTATCTAACAGGTTTAATCGTTTCTATATTAGTTCTTTTCACTGGGTTTGAGATAGCCTTAACCTCTTTTGAAAAAATCCTGTCGCCTCAAAATGTAGACTATTCTCCAATAGCTATAATTATTCTTCTGCTTTCGATTGCGGTAAAACTTTATATGGCATACTACAACAACAGCATAGGAAAAAAGATTGAAAGCAAGGCGCTTTTGGCAACCGCTCTCGATAGTTTAGGGGATAGCTTTGCTACCGGAGTTGTTTTGATTTCGGCAGCGGCTTCGTTGTTGTTTGGTGTGTCTTTTGATGGCGTTGGCGGATTGGTTATCGCTGTTTTTATTGTTTTTATGGGGATAAAATCCGCAAAAGATATTTTGGCTTCTATTTTGGGCGAACCCCCTTCGGAACAGTTGGTCGAGGATATAAAAAACATTGTGCTTGAAAACAAAACTATCCTTGGTATGCATGATCTTATAGTCCATGATTATGGGCCGGGGCGAAAGATTGTCACCCTTCACGCCGAAGTTGACGGAAACGGAAATTTCCTTGAACTGCATGAATTGATAGACAACATCGAATATAAGCTTTCAAAACATCTTGGTTGCGAAACTACCATACACCTAGACCCCATCGACATCGACAACAGCGTTATTGCGAAATGGAAAGAGCTTATCGGTTCTGTTGTTATCGAAATCAACGATAAGCTAACGGTTCATGACGTTAGAACCGTTCCGGGAAAAAGCCACACAAACATAATTTTCGACGTTGTAACGCCAAAAGGGTTTAAGATGAAAGATGAAAAACTAATAAATTTGATTTCTTCTAAGATAGATAAAATTGACAACAGATACCATTGCATAATTAAAGTTGATAAAAGCTATATTTAAAGTATATTTAACATTTAAATAGTTGATAACTTTTAGTATAGATGTTAAAATGAAATAAGATTTTAAAAATGAAAGGAGTGGCGTTATGTCATCCGACCCTTGCGGGCGAAGTTTATGCTCAACATTAATAAAAAAACAAGAACGCCGCTCGCCTTATGAGCCGAAGCGTTCAAAAAGGAGGCTTTATGATAAACTACTACAAATCGGTAGGTGGCAGAATAATTGAATCTGATATCTGCGAAAAAGGATATTGGGTCAACGTTATAAACCCAACAGAACAAGAGATTGAATATCTTATTAACAGGTTTGATCTAGACCCCAGCTATATAAGCGCTTCGCTCGATGAAGAGGAAAGCCCTCGTATTGAAAAAGAAGACAACGACACGCTTTTGATAATCGACACCCCGATGGTTCAAAAGAGTGATAATAATGTTACATACTACACTATCCCAATTGGAATAATTTCGGCGAGCGACAATGTCATAACTATCTCACATCGAGAAAACCCGGTTCTTGATGATTTTATCGAAGGAAAAGCGAAGGATTGCAACACAGAGTTTAAAGCTAAGTTTATATTCCAACTCATGCTAAAAACCGCAACTCGCTTTTTAGGACACCTTAAACAGATCGATAAATTAACTATATATATCGAAAAACAGCTTAGAAAATCCATGAAAAACAAAGAGCTAATCCAGCTTTTGGAGCTTCAAAAATCCCTTGTTTATTTTAACACCTCGATAAAAGCAAACGAAATTGCGATTAAAAAAATCTCGGGTGGGCGCTTTATCAAGCTGTATGAACAAGATCGAGATTTGCTCGACGATGTCTTAGTTGAGATTAACCAAGCCGGAGAGATGGCGGGGATATATCTCAACATTCTATCGGGAACGATGGATGCATTCGCCTCGGTTATCTCAAATAACGCAAACATCGTTATGAGGGTTTTGGCATCTATAACGATAGTTATCTCTATCCCTACAATTATTTCAAGTTTTTATGGAATGAACGTTGACATGATACCGCTACCCGTTTTTTGGTTCCCCGTCGGGCTATCATTTTTGATAATGGGTGTCGTTGTGTTAATACTATATAAAGCTAAAATGTTTTAGAAAAACTTTTGCATATTGAATATTAAAACGCTATGGCGATAGTCTTGTCATTGCGTTTTTAATTATGGAGGTTTGCTTATGATTGAAAAAAACAAAAAAAAGAATGTTTATATAACGCTTTTGTCCTCTACCTTTTATATAAGCCTTTTTATAATTGGCGGAGGGTATGTAGCTATTCCTCTTTTAAAAAAGCGGTTTGTTGATGACCTAAAGTGGGTGGAGGAACAAGAGATGGCGGATCTTATCGCCATTGCCCAATGCGCTCCCGGAGCGGTTATAATAAATTCATCTATCTTGGTTGGATATAAAGTAGCAGGTATACTAGGTTCTATCTTCACCGTTACAGGGATGATTTTGCCGTCGCTTATTATAATATCTATCGTCCAAGTAATCTATTCCGAATTTATCGCAAATCCTTATATAATTGCTTTGTTTAGAGGTATGAATGCGGCGGTAGCGGCTATGATGATAGATGTTGTTTTGGATATGGCGAAAACCTCTGCAAAAAGCCTTAATGTTTTAATATCGCTTTTTATAACAGTTTTTGTGTTTTTGCTGGTTTTTATATTTAATTTCAACGCAGCATATGTAATGCTTATCGCTATAGCAGTATCGCTAGGCTTTTCGTTTATCATGCTGAAAAAGCAAAACAAAGAAAAGGAGCGTCAATAATATGAACACTGCACTCGCGTTACACACTGTGTTTCTGCTGTTTTTCGATTTTATAAAGATAGGCGCTTTGGGGTTTGGAGGCGGGTATGCAATGCTCCCTCTTATCGAAAGCCTTATCGTAGATATAAGAGGATTTATATCGCCATCGGAATTTATTGATCTTGTAACGATAAGCCAGATGACCCCAGGACCAATTCTTATAAACTCCGCAACGTTTGTTGGAATAAAGGTTGCCGGGATTTTGGGAGGAATTATCGCAACGGTTGGTGCGATTGCGCCTTCTTGTATAATCGTTACGTTTCTTGCAATGCTTTATTATAAATACCGAACACTCGATGTTGTTCAAAATATGCTTAAATTCTTGCGCCCCGTTGGAACGGGTTTGATAGCGGCGGCAGGAGCAACAATCTTTGTAATGGTCGTTTTCGGCGGAGATGTTGTCTCTGCTCAAAATATCGATATAATGTCGTTTTTTCTTTGTGTTTTATCTTTTGCTGCTATTCGCTTTGCTAAAATTAATCCGGCGTTTGTTGTTTTGGGTTCCGGATTTGTTGGAATAATATTGTTTGAAGTTTTAAAAATAGCATAGAACCATAAATATTTTCTTGTTTTTTTATAACCAAAGAAAAATATGCTCTACTAAAGTTGTGCATTATGATAAAATTATATACAAAATAGACCAAAATATATATTAAACTTGTTTTACAAGTAGTATATATGATATACTTTAATAAATGTAATCCCATTAACTAAACGGAGGTAGGTTTTGTTTAAAAACTATAAGAGATGGCTATATAATGCTCCGATTGCAAAAAAGTTTATTCCTAAACAGATTATAACTATACTCATGTTTATAATAATGGGTTCGGTTTCGCTTATGTCGGTTTTCACCCTTAATAATATGTCACAGGTCATATTCACAAAAAATGTTGAAAAAACCGAACAGTTAAACGAAATTGTTCAAACGATGTATCGTTGTCGTGTTTTAGGGCGTGATATCCTTTTACAGGAAGACCCGACAACACAGCTTGAACTTTATGGTCAATATATAGTAGCTTTCGACACGCTAGACAGCCAGATGGATACATTCGCAACAAGGCTAACCGATGACAAGCTTGAAACATTTAACGCAATAATCGAGCAAAAAAATATCTATAAAGAGAGTATGATTCTTTCATCAGATATAAGAATTCAAGGCGGCGCATATGAAGATGCTCTTGAAGCGCTAACCAGAGTTACCCCCATAGCAAATGAATTTTTCGGAAGCATCGACACGTTTTTAACCGAAGAAAAACTATTGATGCAACAAGCTATGGATACAAACGATGATGTTGTTGTTATAGTTTTAATAGTGGTTATTGCAACCAACATACTAGGGGTTTTGGTCATATACTTCATGACTAAAACATTCGCAAACACCCTGACATCAAGCCTTGTTAATCTTGAACAATCGGTTTCGAGAATGACCAAAATCGAAAACATGAAAAGCCCTATACCGGAAGAACTCTTCACTAAAGATGAAATTGGGTTAATTGCAAAAGTAGTCGATAATCTTCGCAAAATGTTGCTTGATTATTCGTTTAAAGATATCTTGACCGGCGGATACAACACAACCGCCTACCACGAGGAACTGTCCGATATATTCGCTAAAGACCTTGAAGAAGGCGAGCAACATCGTTTTTGGTGTCTTATATTCGATATGAACAACCTTAAAAACATCAACGATAACCTAGGGCATATCGAAGGAGACAGCACCATTAAATCAACCCAACAAATCCTTTCCAGTTCTTTTGGAGAAAAAGGCAAGGTGTTTAGAATCGGCGGAGATGAATTTGTTGTTTTAGCTAGTGACCTTGATGAACAAGAGATTAAAACAATCGTTAAGAACATTCAAGAATTAATAGCGGAAGCCAACATCAATAAATCTCAAAAATTCTCGGTAGCTTGTGGTTATGATGAATTTATTGGTAGAACAAGAGAAGAATTCGAACACCATTTTAAAATTGTTGACAAAAAGATGTATCAAAATAAAAACAAGATAAAAGGTTTAAGAAACCGTCCTATCTCGATAATAAGCGATAAGGAACAAGAAGCATAGTTTTAAAAAATCAAACCAGGGTGTGACATTTTAAGTTTAGTCACACCCTGGTTTTTTGGCTTAAAACAGCTTGCTGATAACATTTTTAATCACAAGCTTTAAAATTGTAAATAGGCTTTATGTGTTTTATTATCTCAGCGGTAGATCCAATGTTTTTAACAATTTCACTCATATCTTTATACGCCATAGGACATTCGTCAAGAGTTTTGTTATTAATCGAAGTAGTAAAAACATTTTCCATACTTTGTTCAAATTCAGCAAGGGTAAACTTATCCTTTGCTGCGGTTCTTGAAAAAAGCCGCCCTGCGCCATGAGGAGAAGAGTAGTTCCAATCCTCGTTTCCTTTACCGATACAGACAAGTGAACCATCACGCATATTGATAGGAATGAGCAATTTCTCGCCTTTTTGCGCCGACACAGCACCTTTTCTTACAATGTTGCTGTCTAAATCTATATAGTTGTGAACTGTTTCAAAATGAGAAAAATCCTCAAGGCTTTTACCAAGTAATTTTTTCAAGATGATGTCGGCGATAGTTGTTCTGTTAAGGGTTGCAAACTCTTGACAGATTTTCATATCATCAAGATACATATCCCGATATTTCCCTGTCAAATAGCATAAATCTTTGGGAATATCTACGCTCTTAGCTTCAAATTCCTTTTTAAGATTTTTAATAGCAGCTTGGAGTTCGCTCTTACGACCCTGTGCTTTATAATCTTCAATCAATGCTGCTTGTGCCTCAAAAAGTTTATCTTTACCGCTTAAAATTTCAAAAGCCAAGTTTTGATAGTAATCGGCAACTTGTTTGCCTAAATTTCGGCTTCCGGTATGTATTACCAAATATTTGTTTCCATCATCATCGATATCAATTTCAATAAAATGGTTACCACCACCCAATGTACCGATACTGCGTTCCATTCGTTTTGCTCTTTTTAACTCACGATAGCAGTTAAGCTCTAAAAGGGCGGGATATTTCACAAATCGACCATCGTGGATCTCTTTTCCGCTTGGAACAAACTCACGGATTACATCATCCAACAGCGTAAAATCAAAGTTTATTTTCGAAAGCTCCACTGTAAGCATTCCACAACCTATGTCGACGCCAACAATATTGGGAATTACCATGTCACCAAGGTTTGCAGTAAAGCCAATCACACAGCCTGCACCGGTGTGAACATCGGGCATTATTCTAATCTTTGCACCATTGCAAAAGGTTTGATCACAAAGTGTTTTGATTTGATCTATCGCAGTTTCCTCGATAGTGTCGGCAAATATTTTTGCAGTGCCATATGTGCCTTTTATCTCTATCATAAATCTATGCTCCTTTCATGATTTTGGTTGCTCGGGTAAATTTTCGTTTCCACCATCAACCATAATGTTTTCTGCATTTTAACAGATTTTCTTTCTATATACAAGTTCTAAAAAACATTCGGACGCTTAAGGTGCTACCGATTGTCTCGGTTCCTTTTTATCGGGTTACTCCTACATTTGACAAAGAGCCAGTTTTATGCGCCAAAAAATCCCCCTCGATTCCTCGCCTGCGGCTCATCATTTCGGGGGATTTTTCAATCATACCTTGTAGATATTTTTTTAAGCTTAATTATTGTTCCTAAAAATAGTTTGCTAAGATTGTTGCCGCTTCGTCGCTGTTATCAGCTATGACATAGGCTACATATTTTCCGCTTTGGCTAACGGTTGCTTTTTCAATTCTTGGCAATGCCTCGGTTGCATAGTCTTGATACACCGCTAAAAGCTCCTCGGTTCTTGCGTTAAAGTGTTCCGCAAGTGTTTTTGCATCGGCTTCTGAATTGCAAACAAACACCCCGTATTCCTCTCCGGTATACTCGGCAGACACAAAGTATTGATAGCTTTCTACCAAACTTAAATCCACCTTAACAATGCTTTGCATCGCTTGATCGTTTGCCGGGCTTAGCTGGCTGACAAACAATTCTTTTGATTGAAGTTCCGAAACAAGAGCTTCCGTGTCGATATCGCTCGCTGCGCTGCTTCCACAAGCGATAAGCGAAATCGAAATAATTGCGATTAGTGTTAGAATTAATAATTTTTTCAAGCGTAGTTCTCCTTTATTACGATATGTGATTTAATATATTCCAATAGTTGTTCGTATGCATCGGGATTTAATCCTATTCCGTTGCCGGCGTCAAACTGTTCAAGCAAAACACCATCGGGTGACAAAACGCTGTCTATGTCGATATAATACACCTTTTGTGCTACCGCTACATCCTTTATAAGAGAATTGACGGCATTAATTTTGTCGGCATAGTATGCTTCGGTTGTATCAATTGCGTTTTGCGAAACCGAAACAAGGTTTAAAAGGTAGATATCCGAATCGGGTTGTAGCGTCTTAATATGTGTGACAAAATCCATGTATGCTGTATAAAATGCCGGGGTTTGAACCCCTTGAAGTTCGTTTACACCAAAGAATAAATAGATGTTATCATATTTTTTATCGACAAAAACTTCCTCGATATCAAGGCTTTGACCATTAGTTCCGCTAAAACTTGATTCGAGCGCAGCGGTCATCTTAACGTTATCGTTATAAGCGATATCGATAGAACCTGGATAATAAAGCTCTAGACCGGCAACTCGGAAATCTCCTAGTATAATCGAATTTGAAAGATCGGCGGAAATTTCGGTTGTTTCAGGAACCGGAAGATAATAGTCGTATGGTTTTATATACGCCGGAACAACATCGTTTTGCAAAAATTCGGGGCCAATCTGAACAGGCGTCACAACATCTTCGTTGTTTTCTATTATTGCACCTATCAACTTAACTATACCGAATATAATCAATATAAGCAAAATCCCCGTAATTGAAAACGCAATAATTCTTCTGCGAATACGTTTTTTGCGACGAATTTTCGCCATTACCTTTTTTTTTCTTGCTAATTCTTCAGGTGTCATCATGAGTTTACATTCAACCCCTAGCTTGTTATAATTAAGGTGTCGTTTTGCAACCTTGTATAAATTCTACTATATATCGTAGTTAAATGTCAACAACTACACTATGTTTAACAAAACAACTTTTTTGCTAAGTTTTTTTGAAATTTTAGAAAAACATAAATTAGCTATTGACTTTTTTATTATTTAAGGTATAATATTTTTTGCACAATGCGGAATTGTGTAATGGTAGCACGACAGACTCTGACTCTGTTTGTCTGGGTTCAAATCCTAGTTCCGCAACCAACAGTGTAGCGTTTGGTTGATATTTAGTTTGAGATTATGCAAATTGTTATCGGGGTGTGGCGAAGTTTGGTATCGCGCTTGGTTCGGGACCAAGAGGCCCGGGGTTCGAATCCCCGCACTCCGACCACCAGCGTGACGCTGGATCCATTGATTTTGGGTCTAGCGTTTTTATTATGTTTTGAAAAAATTCGTGTGTATTACGATTCTTATAAAAAAATAGTTACACAAAGCTCGAATTAGATTGACAAAACGGAAAGTTCAATTCGGTATAATTAAAGCAAATTTTTAAATATGTTAACATTTATTAAAAGAATTTGTATTTGATTTTCGATATAATTGTAAATAATAATATTTATTACATAACAGTAAAAAAATGAAAGGCTCTTGATAAAATGCAAAACACCGGAGTAATAAAAAGCGAAAAACTCTTAAAAATTAATAGAATAGTTTTGGCTGTAGGAGGAACTCTCTATACATTGTTAAATCTCTTTTCGGGGGATTATATCATCGCTTTCGCTATATTTGCTTGCACAGCTCTTGTAACGTTGGCGGCTCAAATTTCTTTAGTTAAATCAACACAAAATGTGACGATAAAGATAATCGCATACTCTCAATACACTTTGATAGTAGGGTTTAGTTTGTTGGGTGGCGAGTTTATCGCAGGGTTCACCTTGATAACATCGGTTATAACGTTCAACGCTTTATATTATAAAAAGAACACGGTCTTAACCCAATGGATAACGACGAATGTTTTGTTTGTCGTAACATTTTTCTTTTTCAAATCGGCGATATATCAAGGCGTAACGCTATCATTTATCGTGAGAACCGTTATAGGTTTTAACTTCAGCATGATTTTTGTTTATTTCTTGCTCGACTGGGGAATAAAGTTTTTAGATAAATCCAAAGAAAAAGAGCTTGCGACCGCTCAACTTATGCAACAGCTTGAGGGTAATGTTGAGGAACAAAGAGAACAAACAGATAAAATTAACGAAATTTTTGAAACTATAAAACTGCGTTTGGATAACCTAAAGATAACCTCTACCGATATGCTTTCGATATCAGACGACCTAAGCCGAAGCGCAGAAAGCCAAAACGAGATAGTTGGTGCGCTGACGACAAAGAGCGACGGAATGGTAGCTGATATTAAAGAGGCGAAAGAGATGGCTATCGTTTCTTCAAGAATGGCAACCCAAAGCGCCGCAATTTTGCAAGATGGAAACGAAAATATGCATCTTGCGGTTGAAGCTATAAACGAGATGGAAGCTTCAAGCCGAAAGATAATCGAGATTATCAAGAACATTGAGGATATAGCGTTTCAAACTAACATACTTGCTCTTAATGCCTCGATTGAGGCGGCAAGCGCAGGTTCTGCCGGAAAAGGGTTTGCTGTAGTGGCGGAAGAGGTTCAGCGCCTTGCGGCAAAAAGCTCGGATTCTGCAACCGCTAGCGGTTCGCTTGTGACCGAATCAATAAACAGCGTTCAAAAAGGAGCGAAGTTTATAAAAGAAGCGGCAAAGAGTATGCAACACGTTATCGACGTATCAAACGAAAGCGCCGAAAAAGCAGATGGAATTCATCAAAAGATAGAACAACAGGTTCTAACGGTTGAAGAAATTTTAGAACAGATGAACGAGATACTTTCTATGATTTCACAAACGACCAAAACAGCAACCGAGAGTTTCGATATAGCTAATATAATTTCGGAAGAGATTATTAAAATTAACGATGTTATTTCGGAATAATTGATTTAACTACACAGCGTTTTAATTCTGTTGATAAACTCTATATCAAAACAAAAAATAACTGTTGCATTGTGGTTTTTTATATGTTATACTAACTGTAGTGAAAGAGTGGGGTTGCCCGCTCTTTCATGTATGTATAGAGAAATTGACATTTGTTTTGGAGAATAAATACATGGCAAAAAAATTGAACACAGCAACGGTAGTGAGGCAGGCAATAGCGCCGATAGCGGAACAACAACAGATTGTTTTGTGGGATGTGCGTTTTGAAAAAGAAGGACCCGATTGGTATTTAAGGGCGTTTATCGACAAAGAGGGCGGAATAGGGCTTGAAGATTGTGAAAAGTTCAGCAGAGCAATCGACCCGATTTTGGATCAGCTTGACCCAACGGAACACAGCTATTTTCTTGAAGTTTCCTCTCCCGGCATCGGAAGACTTTTGCAAAACGACGACCATTTAAAAGCTTATATCGAAAAGATGGTTGAAGTTAAACTTATTCGTCCCGATGAAGCCGGAAAAAAAGAATTTGTCGGAATGCTTAAAAGCTATGACGACAACAGCGTTTCGGTTTTGATTGAAGAGGAATTAAAAACATTCGATAAGAAAGCAATGGCTTTTATAAAAGCATCGGAACAAGATTTATTTGGAGGAAAAGATTAATGAATGCCGAATTTTTTGAGGCTTTAAATCTTCTTGAAAAAGAAAGAGGAATACCGGCAGACTATCTGCTCGATAAAATAAAAAGTGCCATAGTTATTGCAGCAAAAAAAGACTATGGAAACGGAGACAACATCGTTGTTGAAGTTGACCCCGAAAAGAAAAACTTTTCTGTTTATCTTCGCAAGAACATTGTTGAAGAGGTTGAAAACCCCGAACTCGAGGTGACGTTGGAACAAGCGAGAGCGGTTAGAGTTCGCTCGAAACTTGGCGGAGTTCTTGATATTCCGCTTAAAACAAAAGATTTCGGAAGAATTGCGGCGCAAACAGCGAAACACGTTATTCGCCAAAGCATTAACGAAGCGGAACGCAACATAATGTTTGATGAGCTTTCCGAAAAACAAGGCGAGATTTTAACTGTTAACGTTATGAGAATAGATCATAAAAAAGGCGCTGCGGTAGTTGAGATTGGAAAAACCGAAGCGATGCTCCCGAAATCCGAAATGCTCCCTAATGAAAACATTAAAGAAGGGGACAGAATAAAGGTTTATATCGTAGATGTTGCGGTTGCCGAACGTGGGCCTAAAATTTTAATATCGAGAACACATTCAAACATCGTTAGAAGAATGCTTGAAACAGAAGTTCCCGAGATTTTCGACGGAACGGTCGAGATTAAAGGCATTGCAAGGGAAGCGGGTGCGAGAACCAAAATTGCGGTTTATTCCAAAGATCCAAACGTTGACCCCAGAGGCGCTTGCATAGGTCCAAAAGGAAGCAGAATTGCAACGATAGTCGACGAACTCGGCGGAGAAAAAATAGATGTCGTTCTTTGGAGCGAAAATCCGGAAGAGTTTATCTCGGAAGCGTTGTCTCCGGCAAACGTAAAGAGCGTTGAAGTTGTAGACGCTGAAGCGAAAGCTTGCAAAGTTACGGTTCCCGACCATCAACTGTCGCTAGCTATCGGAAACAAAGGCCAAAATGCAAGACTAGCGGCAAGGTTAACCGGATTTAAGATTGATATTCGCCCCGAAAGCGGATATTACGGCGAAGAGGAATAACACGAACGATAAACGGTGGTAATAAATGACCGAAAAATCTAAAAGAATTCCCGAAAGAATGTGTGTCGGTTGCAGAGCCGGCAGACAAAAAAATCAACTTATCAGAATAGTTTGCAACAAGAATGGCGATATATCTATTGATGAAAAAGGAAAAAAAGAAGGGCGAGGCGCATATATATGCAATTGTCCCGAATGTTTGGAAAAAGCTTTGAAAAACAAAGGGTTAAACCGAGCGTTTAAACGAGAAGTTCCAAAAGAGGTTATCGAAGTTCTTATGCAAAGCATTAAGGAACAACAAGACAATATATGAACAATAACAACAGCGATCCCGTTTGTTTTGCACTTTCCCTTTGTCGAAAAGCCGGAAAGATAGAACTTGGCTTTTCGCTAACCGAACAAGCGGTAAAAAAAAGAATTGTGAAACTCGTGGTTATCTCGAGCGATGCCGCACCAAGAACCGTTAAAAACACAGCGATGTTATGTGAACAATACAACGTTCCGATGCTGACGATTGAAAAAACAATGCAACAGATCGAGATGGCTATCGGAAGAAAATTTGCCGTAGCGGCTATATTGGACGAAAATTTTGCGAAACTAATTGAAACAAAGGCTATAGGAGGGCGTTAGATGGTTATAAAATATAAGCTAGGTGAGCTTGCGAAGGATTTAAATCTGCCGAACAAAGATGTTGCGGCGGTGTTTTCGGGCAAGTTTAAAGATGAAAAGAAACACACAACAATCTTGTCGGAGGCGGAGTTGAACTTTGCGTTTGATGCATTAAGCAAAAAGTTTTCGGTTGAAAACTTTGATAGCTTTATTGCAGCAGGGAAAAAGAGCGAACCAAAACCGGCGCAAAATCAAACTGCGCAACAACCAAAACCCCAAGCACCTCAAGCACCACAAGGGTCAAAAGCGCCCCAAGGAGTTCAAGGTGCTCAAAGACCGCAACAACCACAAAATCAAAACAGACCGCAAGGGCAAAACCAAAATCAACCTTGGCAAAAGAAACCTTTTGTTCAACAAGGCGCAAGACCGCAGAACCAAAACAAGCCCTATAACCAACACCCGAACCAAGGCCAAAATAATGTTCAAAATCAAGCTCAAGCCCAAGCCCAAAACCAAGCTTTGAAACAAAAGAACAACCCAACAGGCGACAGAATACGTCCGCTGAAGCCTGAAAAACAAAAAGGTGAAACCGTTTCAAAAGAACGTGTTGTTCATCATATCGACACGAGAGTTTCGGAAGTTAATATTGATAAATACAACGAAAAATATGATCAAATAGCGCAGAGTTCTTTTAACAATAACCATCGTAAGAACTTCAACCAATCGAACAAACAAAAGCTTAATCAAAGATCAAAACAGCGCCGCGGGCAACGTCCTGTAAGGGAGACAGAAGCTGAAAAGCTCATGCGTATCCAGCTTGAAAAAGCAAGGAAAGCGCAGCTCAAAATCCTTATTCCGGAAGAGATCGGCGTAGGTGAGCTTGCAACTCGCCTTAAAGTTACCGCTGCTGTTGTTGTTAAATATCTTATGAGCCTTGGAATCATGGCATCGGTTAGCGATGTTATTGATTTCGATACAGCTACGCTTGTTGCGGAAGACCAAGGCGCAAAGGTTGAAAAAGAAGTTGTTGTAACTATTGAAGAACGCCTAATTGATGATACAGAAGATCAAACGGGAGACCTTGTTGAACGTAACCCAATAGTCGTAGTTATGGGACACGTTGACCATGGTAAAACATCGCTCCTCGATTATATTCGCCAAACAAACGTTATCGACGGAGAAGCCGGCGGAATAACGCAACATATCGGTGCATATCGAGTTGCGGTTCCGGGCGATAGATTTGTAACGTTCCTTGACACACCGGGGCATGAAGCTTTCACCTCGATGAGAGCAAGGGGAGCTATGGTGACCGATATAGCAATACTTGTTGTTGCGGCAGACGACGGAATTATGCCACAAACGATTGAGGCTATCAACCACGCAAAAGCCGCCGGAGTTTCGGTTATCGTTGCTATAAATAAAATCGACAAAACAGCTGCTAATGTAGACAAAGTTAAACAACAGCTAACCGAGCATGAACTTGTTCCGGAAGAATGGGGCGGCGACATTGTTTGCGTTCCCGTTTCCGCAAAAACAGGGGAAGGGGTTCCAGAACTGCTCGAGATGCTAACGATTGTTAGCGATGTTAAAGAGCTTAAAGCAAACCCCGAACGCCTTGCAAAAGGTAGCGTTATCGAAGCTCGCCTTGACAAAGGAAGGGGAGCGGTTGCAACGCTTCTTGTTCAAAACGGAACGCTTAAAGCGGGCGATGTTGTTATAGCCGGAACAGTTACGGGCAGAGTTAGAACGATGTCGGACGACAGAGGCAACTTGATTGAAATAGCAGGGCCTTCGACACCGGTCGAGATTACCGGATTTTCCGAAGTTCCGCTAGCCGGAGACACATTCAATGCAGTTGAAGATGAGCGTTTGGCCCGTGAACTTGCCGACCAAAGAAGAACCGATGAAAAAGAAAGAGTTTTCAACAGCGCAACAAAAGTTACGCTTGATAACCTTTTCAGCCATATAGAAGAAGGCCAACTAAAAGACCTTAACATTATAGTTAAAGCCGATGTTCAAGGTTCAGCCGAAGCGGTTAAACAAAGCTTGCTTAAACTTTCAAATGAGGAAGTTCGAGTTAAAGTTATTCATACCGGAGTTGGCGGAATTAATTCCTCCGATATAATGCTAGCGGAAGCTTCCGGAGCGATTGTTGTTGGGTTTAACGTTCGTCCCGACGCAACATCTATCGAACAAGCGGAACAAAAAAGCGTTGAGATGCGAATGTATCGTATAATCTATGATGCGATTAACGATGTTAAAGATGCTCTTAAAGGAATGCTAGCACCCAAAACCCGTGAAGCAGAACGCGGAAGGATCGAGGTTAGAGAGGTTTATAAAATCTCGTCGGTTGGAACGGTTGCCGGTTGTTATATCGTTTCGGGTAACGTTTCGAGGGGCGACCTTATCCGAGTTGTTCGAGACGGAATTATTATCCATGACGACAAAGTTGCATCATTGAGAAGATTTAAAGATGATGTTAAAGAAGTTGCAACGGGATTTGAATGCGGAATAACTCTTGAAAAATTCGCAGACATTAAAAACGGAGATTTATTTGAATCATACGTTATCGAAGAATACAGGGATTAAATTTAATTTTGTTCTAAAAGGAGGAACAGCGCTATGCCATCCCATAGAGTAGATAGATTAAACAAGGATATGAAACAGGAGCTTTCCTCTCTTATCCAAAACATGAAAGATCCAAGAATAAACAGCTTTCTTTCGGTTATGCGTGTTGAAGTAACGAGCGATCTTTCATATGCAAAAGTTTATATAGGCTCAATTAAAGGTTTTGAAGAAGCGAAGCTCGCTTGCGAAGTTTTGAAAAAAGCGGCAGGACACCTTAGAACAAATATATCAAAAAACATGAGAATAAAAAAATCTCCGGAACTGATTTTCATTCCGGACGATTCAACCGAATACTTTAACAAGATTAACTCTATCTTGGAGGGATTTAAAGATGAGCAAAACAAATAAAGTTACTCTTGAACAAGCTGTCGAAATTATAAAACAACACGACAATATTTTGATTTTGCCACATAAAAATCCCGATGGCGACACGCTGGGTTGTGCGTTTGCGCTAAGAGAAACACTTGAGATTTTAGGAAAAAACGCCTGTGTTTCCCCTAGTGGAGCTATACCGATTTCGTATAGCTATATGAGCGAAAAGTATAAAGAAGATAGCAAAAAATCTTTTAAAGACCCATATATTATAGCTGTCGACACAGCGTCGGTGCAACTTGTAGACGAGGAGCATAAGTATCTTTGCGAGAATGCACAGCTTTGCATCGACCATCACCAGATGAACGAGGGCTACGCAAAAAACACATATGTTGATCCGACCAGCGCAAGTTGTTGCGAAATAATGTTCGACATTATTAAACTACTGGGCGTTGAACCAAATCTTTATATAGCAAACTGTATCTACACAGGGCTTTCAACCGACACAGGGTGTTTCAAATACCGAAACACTACGATTAATTCCCATCTTGTAGCGGTTGAAACGATGAAACTAGGTGTTGATGTTGCGAAACTAAACGGCATTTTGTTTGAACAAAAGAGCAGAGCACGCCTTGAACTTGAAAAGCTCGCTATCGAAAGCCTTGAATATTATTTTTCGGATAAAGTTGCTATGATATTCTTGACCGCAGAGATGTTTAAAAAAGCGGGGGCAAAACAAAACGATGTTGAGGGAATAACCCCCATCCCCAAGATGATACAGGGTGTTGAAGTTGGGGTCACTATGAGGGAACTCGGCGACGAAACGATAAAAGTTAGCCTTAGAACAAACTCGATTAATGCCTCGGCTATATGCAGAGAGTTCGGAGGCGGCGGGCATAAAGGTGCTGCCGGTTTCGAGGTTAAAGGCAAAGATATAACTAGCATTAAAATAAAACTTCTAGCAAAGATAAATGAACAACTCGAAAAGCTTGAAGAGGAAAACGTGCAAGACTAGCGGTTGTTTAGGTGGAATGTATGAAACGTATTAACGGAATAATAGTTGTTGACAAACCACAGGATTTTACATCTTTTGATGTTATAGCAAAGCTTAGAAAAGTTTTTGAAACAAAAAGCATAGGCCACGGAGGAACCCTTGACCCAATGGCGACGGGGGTTCTTCCTCTTTATGTGGGAAAAGCAACAAAAGCGGTAGACCTTAACCCAAATCAATACAAAGCGTATATTGCTACATTTAAATTTGGGATAAAGACCGACACAGGGGATATAACTGGGGAGGTTCTCGAAACTTCAAACGGATTTCCCGGTGAAGATGAAATTAAAAAAATGGCGGAAAAATTTGTCGGCAAGATTTCTCAAATACCCCCTATGTATTCCGCAATTAAAATTGGCGGAAAAAAGCTGGTTGACCTTGCAAGACAGGGGAAAACGGTCGAAAGAAAACCGAGAGAAATTATTATAGACAGTTTTGATATATTGGAGATAGATTGTGTTAATAAGTCTATAACAGCCGAAATAGGTTGCTCTAAAGGCACCTATATTAGAACTTTAGGGGAAGATTTTGCTGAAAGTTTTGGGAAAAAGGCAACGCTTAGCGATTTAAGGCGAACAAAAAGCGGAGGTTTTTGTCTTAAAAACTGCTACACGATAGAGCAGATAGAAACTGCAAAACTCGAAGACGGGCTTTTCGAGATGGTACAATCTGTTGAAACGGTGTTTTTGGGGTATAATAAAATTGACCTTAAACCGGAACAGATTAAACCATATATAAACGGAATGACGCAAAGAATAGACGGAGAAAACCAACTGTTAAGGGTTTATATAGACGGACAGTTTCATTCTTTGGGTGAGATAAACGATAAAAAAATTAAAAAGGTTAAAAGCTTTGAAGATTTTCAATGAGATAAAAAAAGATAGCGTGGAAAGGGCGGTTGCTATCGGTTATTTCGATGGTGTTCATATTGGGCATAGCGAGGTTATAACCGAAACCGTTCGTTTCGCAGCAGCACACGGCATTATCCCAACGGTGTTGACGTTTAATTTTAACAACTCACGACCGGATAAAAAAAACAGCAAAGATTTAATTTCTAAATCAGAAAAGCAATCTCTTTTTTGGATGTTGGCGGTTGCAGAATACTATGATTTAGATTTTGATATAATTAAGGATATGAACGAACGAGATTTTTTCGAAAATGTCCTTGCAAAAAATGGTCTAAACGCAAAAGCGATTTTTGTTGGTGACGATTTTAAATTTGGAAAAGACAGAACAGGGAATATAAACACGCTTAAAAACCTTGCAAGCGAAAAAGGCATTGTGGTTGAGGCGATAAGGCGAGTTGAGCGAGACGGAAGCCCCGTATCAACAACTAGAATTAAGCAAGCTATATTAGAGGGAGATATCGACAGCGCAAATTCAATGCTAGGTTACAACTATGGTTTTTGCGAACCGGTTATCGAAGGAAAACAAGAGGGAAGAAAGCTGGGGTTTGCAACCGCAAATCAAGCGTTGAACAGCAAAAGAATAATACCAAAATATGGCGTATATGTATCAAAAGTTTTTATACATGGTCAATGGAGAAAAGGGATAACAAATATCGGGGTTCGCCCAACATATCATAACGATGGAAAGATAACCGCCGAAACACATATAATAGGGTTTTTCGGGGATTTATATGGCGAGATGTTGACGGTTGAACTCATAAAATATCTTAGACCCGAAAAGAAATTTGAAAGCATAGAACAACTAAAACAAGAAGTTTTGAGCAACATTGAACAGGCGAAAAAAATCAAGATAAGCGAGTTTTAACGTTTATTTTTGCCGAACTATTGCATTTTTATATCAAAGTATGATAAAATAAACTGCATAGGGAAATATTTAAAAAATGTTTATTACCCCTTCCTCGGAGCTATGGGCAAGTGCCGTTTTGCGGAGTTCATCGCCACCCTTTTTCTGTGGAATGCGGTTAATATAAAAGCCATTTTAAATGGCGAAAAAAGATGAAAGGAAAACAATTAAATGCTTCAAGCTAAACAGGATGTTATCACAACAAACAAGGTGCATGAAAAAGATACAGGTTCGCCCGAAGTTCAAGTAGCGCTTTTGACCAACCGCATCAACCACCTTAACGAGCATCTTAAAGTACACAAACTTGACCATCATTCAAGAAGAGGGCTTCTTAAAATGGTTGGTCGTCGTCGTAACCTTTTGGCATACCTTCAAAAAAAGGATATCGAACGCTATCGTGCTTTGATTGCAAAACTCGGACTCAGAAAATAAAAAACAAAAAGAGGGCTTTTCCCTACGATGTTTTATTGCAGGGGTTGCCCTCTTTTTAGAATTTATTTAAATTAATTAGGCTAAATCAGAAGGTCATGGGTTTTAGCGGTAAATTGAGCTTTTAAAAGTTAAAGGTTGAATTTATTGCTAAGTCTGCTCCTTTCTGATTTTAATAAAAAAATTATTTAGGAGAAACAAAATTTATGTTTGAAAATTTTCAAAAATTTGAAACGACCGTTTCGGGCAGACCATTTATAGTTGAAACGGGCAAAATGGCAGGGCTTGCAAACGGCGCTTGCCTAGTTCGCTTTGGCGAAACAACGGTTCTTTGCGTAGCTACAATGGCGGCAAAACCTAGAGACGGAATCGATTTTTTCCCGTTGTCGGTAGACTTTGAGGAAAAACTTTATTCGGTTGGCAAAATCCCGGGAAGCTTTATTCGCCGTGAATCAAGACCCAGCGAAAAAGCAATTCTAACTTCACGTGTTGTAGACCGTCAGATTCGTCCGCTTTTCCCAAGCGACATGAGAAACGACGTTTCGGTCGTTATGTCGGTGCTAGCGGTTGAACAGGACAATAGCCCCGAAGTTGCCGGAATGATCGGAACATCGATAGCTCTTGCTATTTCGGATATCCCTTGGCAAGGCCCAATAGCCGGTGTAGCAGCAGGTTTGGTCGACGGCGAAATCATCGTTAATCCAAATTTTGAACAACGTGAAAAAAGCGACCTTCAACTAACCGTTGCAGCCTCGGAACAAAAGATCGTTATGATCGAAGCCGGAGCAAACCAAGTTGACGAAACAACAATGTTTGACGCTATCGTTAAATGCCATGATGAATGTAAAAACATCATCAACTTTATTAATTCAATAGTCGAAAAAATCGGTAAACCAAAAAAAGAATTCGAAAGCAAAGTAGTTATCCCGGAACTATACGAAGCTGTTAAAGAACTTGCTATCGAAAAAGTTCGTGTAGCAATGGATACCGATGATAAATCAACAAGGGATGCAGCGTTGGCTCCCATCTATGAAATGGTTCATGAAAACCTTGATGAAAAATGGCCCGACAACATCGGCATGATCGAAGAATGTATGTACAAACTTCAAAAATATGTCGTTCGTCGTTGGTTGCTTGATGACAACAAGCGTGTAGACGGAAGAGGAATCGATGAAATTCGCCCGCTTAACGCTGAAGTTGGAATGATTCCCCGAGTTCATGGTAGCGGTATGTTCACAAGAGGTCAAACCCAAGTTATGACTATAATTACCCTTGGAATGAACAGCGATGCTCAACTTCTTGATGGTATCGATAACGAAACCGAAAAAAGATATATGCACCATTACAACTTCCCGAGCTACTCTGTTGGTGAAACAAGACCGAGCAGAGGACCCGGAAGAAGAGAGATAGGCCATGGAGCGCTAGCTGAAAAAGCGTTGCTTCCGGTTCTTCCTTCTATCGAAGATTTTCCATATGTTATGCGCTTGGTGTCGGAGGTTCTTTCCTCCAACGGCTCAACATCACAAGGAGCAATCTGCGGTTCAACGCTAGCTCTTATGGATGCCGGTGTTCCGATCAAAGCTCCCGTTGCCGGAATTTCTTGCGGACTTGTAACCGAAGGCGACAGATTTATGACGATGGTAGACATCCAAGGCGTTGAAGATTTCTTTGGCG
>CAYJKJ010000010.1:0-96726 GCA_964370715.1 uncultured Faecalibacterium sp. | reverse complement strand
ACTATCGAAGAAAGCAAAACAAGCGAAACAAAGATCGAAGTTGTTGAAGGAATGCAGTTCGACAGAGGGTATATAACCCCATATCTCGTAACAGATACCGAAAAAATGGAAGCTGTTGTCGAGGATGCTTCTATCCTTATTACCGACAAGAAGATAACAAACATTCAAGAGATTTTGCCTCTACTTGAACAGGTTGTTCAAATGAGCAAAAGGCTTGTTATAATAGCGGAAGATGTCGAGGGCGATGCGCTTGCAAATCTTATCGTTAACAAACTTCGCGGAACATTCCTTTGTTGCGCAGTTAAAGCTCCGGGCTTTGGCGACAGAAGAAAAGATATGCTCCAAGATATCGCAATCTTAACGGGCGGAACTGTTATTAGCGAAGAGATTGGAATGGATCTTAAAGACGCAACTATCGATCAACTCGGAACAGCGGCAAAGGTTCAAATTAAAAAAGAAAACACCATCATTATGGGTGGTAACGGACAAAAAGAAGAGATCGACGCAAGAATTGGTCAAATTCGTTCGCAAATCGAAGAAACAACTTCGGATTTCGACAAAGAAAAACTTGAAGAACGTTTGGCAAAACTTTCGGGTGGCGTTGGCGTTATAAGGGTTGGAGCTGCAACAGAAGTTGAGATGAAAGAAAAGAAACTTCGTGTTGAAGACGCTCTTTCCGCAACAAAAGCTGCAGTTAAAGAAGGCATCGTTGCAGGTGGCGGTGTTGCGTTTATAAATGCAATTCCGGCGGCAGTGAAGGTTGCTGATATGCTTTCGGACGAAGACGAAAAAACAGGCGCAAAGATTGTTATTAAAGCTCTTGAAGCTCCTATTCGTCAGATTGCTATCAACGCAGGACTTGAAGGCTCGGTTATCATCGACAAGATTATAGCAAGCAAAAAAGTGGGCTATGGAATGAACGCTGCAACAGAAACCTATGGCGATATGATTGAAGAAGGAATTGTTGACCCAACAATGGTTTCGAGAAGCGCTTTGCAAAACGCTTCATCGGTAGCCGCTATGGTTATAACAACCGAAGCTCTAGTAGCAGATCTTCCGGCACCTCCCGAACCTGCTATGCCAAACCCCGGCATGGGCGGAATGTATTAATAGATAGTTTTTAAATTTGAAACAGCTGTGGCAAACAAAAGGTTTGCTACGGCTGTTTTTTGTAATTGTATAAAATTTTGTATAATAATTGCTTTTTGTGATTGAAAAGGGTTTTTGTGTAGTGTATAATAATGATTAACAAAATAAATATATGAAAACGATTTTTTGTGTTAATTAAAACTAAAGGAGAAAACGATATGGCAGAGAAAGCAAACGAACTAAACAATAAAGCAAAAGATATATTAAAAGGTGTGGCTTCTAATGTAACCAAAGGTGGTTCAGCTGTTGCAGCTAAAGCAAAAGATTTTGCACAAAACACTCCAAAAGCTGTAGTTAACACGCTTGATGTAAATGGTGATGGTCAAGTTGATATACAAGATATTGTTATACTCGGAATGAAAACTCCGGGAATAAACATACACAGAGAAACTTTTTTGAGAAAAGAATTTGAAAAGCATTTTTCTAGAGATGTAATTAATAAAGCAGTTGAAACAACTCCGGCTATTGCCGGTATACCGGCTGAAAAAATAGATGAATTAGCGAAAGGTGTTATACAATTTGAGCGTAACTGTGTATCAGGAATTTCTGCTGCATTAAGCACACCGGGTGGCGTTGCGATGGTGGCGACAATTCCGGCGGATGTTACGCAGTATTATGGCTATATGTTAAGGGCAACCCAAAAATTACTCTACTTATACGGATTTCAACAGATAGACACAAAGCAAAAAGATGGAACGTTTGACAGCCAAACAATGAATACTTTGATTCTTTGCCTTGGGGCTATGTATGGAGTAGCCGGAGCCAATAACGCTTTAAAGGCGATGGCTGTTGCCTTAGCGAGAGGTATTAGCAATCAATTTATGAAAACTGCTGTAACAAAAGGAGTTATCTATCCTGTTATAAAAAACATTTTCAAATTTTTTGCTGTTAATTTAACAAAAAAGATGTGTGTAAGTTTTTTCAATAAAGCAATACCGGTAGTGGGTGGAGTGCTTGGAGGGGCAATTACATATGCAACATTTAAACCTTGCTGTGACAGGCTTCAAGCTACGTTGAAAGATACAAAACTTAGCAATCCGGACCATGTAAGCACGAAAGAAGAAAAAGAAATGGCAGATGCGATTGTTGATATATCTGAAGAGGGTATTTCTGAAACAACTTAAAACATAAATCGCAAAAAAATCAACTCCTATTATGAGATTATTTCAATAAAAATAGGAGGGTAACTATGAGACAGAGAAGCACAATAGGTTTGATTATTGACTTTATACTGGTGTTTGCAACCGGTGGACTATGGCTTGTTTGGATACTAATTCGTTATTTAAGAAATAAATAGAAATGAGACATCCTTGTAAAATCTACGGGGATGTCTCATTTTTGCTATTCTACGATTTTGCAAAGCCATTTTTGACTTGTTCAGCAGGCATTAACTAGAATCTATTCATTATTTTTTATAACAGTGAATAGAGATATTTATAGGTGTAAAATCATAACAACGTTTAATATTGTTGTAGAAATATCTGTTTTTTGGAGGAGCTATGTATTTAAATCTATCAATATTGACACTTTTCGTCTTATACTATATAATTAAAGTAATTTTTAGCATGAAAGGAATTGATGTATATGGGACTTATTAAAGCGATTACAGGGGCAGCAGGCGGAGTTTTAGCTGATCAATGGAAAGAGTTTTTCTATAGTGATGCATTGCCTGTTGATATTCTAGTTAGAAAAGGCCAAAAAAGAACGAGCGGACGTTCTTCCAATACAAAGGGTAGCGACAACATTATAAGTGATGGCTCGGTCATTGCGGTAGCAGACGGCCAGTGTATGCTCATCGTTGAGCAAGGCAAGGTTGTTGATGTTTGCGCCGAACCCGGCGAATATATCTATGATGTATCGACAGAACCTTCGATCTTTTCGGGCAACTTGGGCGAAAGCATCGTTGAAACATTTAAGAACATAGGAAAACGTTTCACGTTTGGCGGAGAACCTCCGAAAGATCAAAGAGTTTACTACTTTAACACAAAAGAAATTTTGGGCAACAAATATGGCACAGCCTCGCCTGTTCCGTTCCGTGTTGTCGACCAAAGAGCGGCTATCGATCTTGATATCGGAGTTAGCTGTTTTGGTGAATACAGCTATAAAGTTATAAACCCGATAGCTCTTTACACAAACGTTTGCGGAAACGTTGAGAGCGATTATAACCGCTCGGCGCTTGATTCCCAGATGAAAAGCGAATTCCTTGCGGCTTTGCAACCGGCTTTCGCAAAGATTAGCGCTCTCGGTATTCGTTATTCAGCAGTTCCGGGGCATATTGATGATCTAACTGAAATTCTTAAAGAAGAACTTTCCGATTTATGGCGTGAAAGACGCGGTATCGAAATCTGTGTAATCGGAATGGCGGGTCCTAAGGCTACGCCGGAAGACGAGCAGATGATCAAAGAGATGCAAAGAAACGCCGCTTTCATGGATCCCACTCGTGCTGCTGCACACATGGTTGGGGCGCAAGCCGCCGCTATGCAAGCTGCCGCCGCAAACGAAGGCGCCGGCGCACCGATGGCGTTTATGGGCATGAACATGGCTCAAGGAGCGGGCGGAGCAAACGCTGCGAATCTGTTCCAAATAGGTCAACAGCAACAAGCCGCCGCACCTCAAGCTCCTCAAGCACCCCAAGCACCGGCCGGCGGTTGGGGATGTGGTTGCGGAAAACAACAAAACACAGGTAAATTCTGCGCTGATTGCGGAAAACCAAAACCGGCTGATAATGGTTGGTCTTGCGGTTGCGGAGCTTCCAACAAAGGCAAATTCTGCGCTGAATGCGGAAAACCGAAACCAGCCGGAGTTCCTCAATATAAATGCGACAAATGCGGTTGGGAACCACAACCGGGAAAAACAGCACCAAAATTCTGCCCTGAATGTGGCGATCCTTTTGATAATGGTGACATCAAATAATCTCCGCCTTTAGAGGCGGAGCTATTGAAGCTTTGCGAAAAATAATCGACATATCGGTGTAGGGAATGCATTGTATGCATTCCGAACCCCGATATCGCCGTGGCGTATCCAAAATGGCGGAACGTATACAATTCCCATTACGACACGTTTTGCATAAAATACAAAGTGTCTTTGCCTGCGGTGAAGATGGTATAAAAAACACACTATATCCGACATGACTTTCGTGTCGGATATAGTTGAAAGATGGAGGAATAGTTTGCATAAGGGATTGATTAACAAAAAAATCAGCGTTGTTTTCGTTTTGCTGTTGGTGGTCGGGCTGTTTTATCCAAGTTTAGCGTTTGCTAATATGTCTGCGCCGCTTGATAGCGATCTTGGTTCTTCGATAACGTTTGAGAAAAACAACGAAATTTCGGTTTTGTCGGAGGTTTTGGATATAAGGGTAGACGGAGCGCAAGCCGAGATAACCGCTAGATATAGCATGAAAAACACAACAGATGTTGCCGTTTCAACCGATTCGATGTTCATCTCTCCAAACATCGAAAGAGCTAATGTCGAGGTGGTAGTTAATCAACAAGCGGTCGAATATTCAACCCAAAGTTATGAATTAAACTATGATGCCGACATTCAAACAAACGATTGGAACTTTGCTGTTTTGAACGACAGCAAAAATGCAAATGAAAATGGCCGAATGGTTGACACGATATTGTTTAACATAGCGTTCCTACCGAACCAACAGTTAGACGTTGTAGTTTCATATATATACAATCTTGGCGGATATCCTACGCTTAATTTTGATGTAAAACGAGGGGTGATAGAATATCTTTTAACCCCCGCTAATATGTGGAAAGATTTTGAGAATCTAACTATCAACCTATACCTTGACAAAGATATGCCGATTGTAACGAGCAGCAACGTTGAATTTGAAAAGGTGGCGGCGAGGACATATCAATATGTTTCAGACAGCCTACCGGAGCAAGACTTGATTATCGAAATTGACCAAAACGCTTGGCAAAGTTTTTGGAGCTTTTTCAGAAATCCATATCTAATGTTTTTTCTGCCGGTTTTAATACCAATTGTATTAATTTTTGCGATTATACTTTATTTTGTGATAAAGAAGATTAAAAAAAACAGAAAAACACTTTAAAAGAAATTCTTTAAAAAGGAGATAACAAATTGAGAAAAACCCCAAAACAAGGAACAGGTTTTGGCCTGTCGGTTGTGCTTAATTTAATATTTAATTCGGAATGGTTGATTTTCGGGTTGTTCCTTTTAGGGCTTCATTTTTGGCTGGGTCTTCCTATCTGGTTTTCTTATATAGCGTTTGGATTTTGGATTGCGCTAGCGTTTGCGATAACGTTGGTGTTGTCGTTTGGTTCAAGCAATCGAGACAGCCTTAAAACTCCGGGAAGAAGGCTAGCTTCCGAAAGGCTAAGACAAAAGGCGAATGAACAAGGGGAAGAAAACCCTTATGTAACCGAGTTTGACAAAAAAACAAACTAGAATAAAAAGAATATAGCTTTATTAACCTTTAAAGGTAATAAATAGCAAGAGAGGATAGGGATATGGCAACACAGATAACAAACCATAAATGTTTAAACTGCACAGGTCCTTTGCGCTTTGATGGAAAGCTTGGGAAACTTAAATGTGATTATTGCGGAAGCGAATTTGAACCCGCCGCAATCGAGGCAGCATATGCCGAAAGGGAACAGAAAGCTACCGAAGCTTTTGAAAAAGATCAGGCTCAAAAAACAGAAAACGCCGAAAGCGCTCAAGCCGCCGCCGCAACGGGGGAGCATTGGGATTCTTCTGCAATGAGCGAAGAATGGGGCGACGAAGCGAACACAATGTCGAGCTACGCTTGCGCTTCTTGCGGAGCAGAGATAATCTGCGACAAGACAACCGCCGCAACGAGCTGCCTTTATTGCGGAAACGCAACGGTTATTCCGGGACAGTTTTCCGGAATGATAAAGCCCGACTATGTAATACCATTCGAACTAAGCAAACAAGATGCAATCGATGCGCTTAAAAAGCATTATGAAGGAAAGTTCCTCTTGCCAAAACTGTTCAAAAGCGAAAACCACCTAGACGAGATCAAGGGGGTCTATGTGCCGTTTTGGTTGTTCGATGGTAGTGCGGATGCTGATATAACATACAAGGCTACCAAAAGCGTGACGGTGAGACAGGGCGACTACAACGTAACGACGACAAGCCATTTCAACGTTCGCCGTGCCGGAACGGTTAGTTTTGATAAGATTCCGGTGGATGCTTCGAGCAAGATGCCGGATGTTTATATGGAATCTATCGAGCCGTTTGATTATTCAGATCTAAAGCCTTTTTCCACCGCTTATATGCCGGGGTATCTTGCAGATAAATATGATGTTTCTATCGAAAATTGTTCTCCAAGAGCGGACCAACGAGCCGAAAATTCTGCGATTGAAACGATGCAAAGCTCGGTTGGCGGATATACAACCTGTATACCAATAAGCAAAAACGTAAACTTAAAACGTGGTCAGGTTAAATATGTTCTAGCTCCGGTTTGGTTGTTGAACACAAGATGGAAAGATAAAACGTTTCTTTTTGCGATGAATGGGCAAACGGGCAAGATGGTTGGAGATCTTCCTTGCGACAACGGCAAACTTATGCGCCTTTCGTTGGCGGTGTTTGCCGGAGTGTTCGCTGTTTCAACGTTAATAGCGTTTTTGGTTTAGGAGGGGGAAAGGTATGAAAACAAAACGAATATGTTTTTTTGTTAGCATTTTAATTGTATTTATATTTTCAGTATCACCCGTGATGGCGTTTGCCGAAAGCGGCGCTTCCGATTGGTACGTTGCGGATAGTGCCGGGATTTTAACGGAACAAGAGTTGGTCGAGCTTGAACTGGAAGCTAGGCGACTTTCTCTAGAACATGAGATAGGGCTTTATATCGTTACGGTTGAAGACCACACACAGTATGGGAACAGCGATGTGTTTGAGGTTGCGACTATCATATATGAAGAATATGATATGGGTTATGGCGAAGACCGAAACGGAGCTATTCTTCTTTTAAGCATGAACACAAGAGAGTTTGCTTATGCGGCTTATGGTTCAAAAGCAAAGAATATCTTTGATGACGATGCGATGATAACGATTGAAGACGGGTTTTTATACTATTTTGGGATGAATCATTGGTTCGCTGGTTTTGAAGAGTTTTTGGATTTAAGCGAAACCCAACTGCAAACATGGCTTGCTTTCCCGTTGTTGATATCTTTTATAATAGCTATAGCGTTAACCATTGTGGTGGGGCTATATTTCAAAGGTCAACTTAAAAGCGTTGCGAAAAAACAAAGCGCAAGCGGATATATCGCAACTACAGGCGGCGTTACCATGACGGTCACCGAGGACAGATTTACCCACACAACCCAAAGCAGGGTCAAGATCCAAAGCAGTAGCAGCAGCAGGAGTAGCAGCAGCAGAAGCAGCGGAGGGTTTTCCGGACGAAGCGGAAGGTTTTAGAAATGGGGTTGCTTTGTTCGCAGTTGTGTAAATTTCTTGTTAAATTGATGTAAAATTATAAAAACTTTCGCCAAAACCTTGAATATTTATTCAAAATTTGGTATCTTATTTGTAGAGGTTTTTGAGGTTGTAATGAAAAGATTGGCAATTATCTCTTTTGATGCTCTGTCTAGCGATGATTTCGAGAAATTAAAGAGCAACAAAACTGTTTTGGAGCATATCGAAAAGTCTCATATTGTCTGCCCTTGTGACACGGTTTTTGTTTCAAACACCTATGTTATACATAGTTCGGTCATAACAGGATGCCAACCGGCTGAACATGGTATTTTTTCTAACGTTAAATATAGACCGAACGACAACAGCCCCGATTGGCATTGGTTTTTAAAACAGATTAAGCGACCGACGCTTTTTGACATAGCAAAACAAAATCGATTGAAAACGGTTTCTATCATGTGGCCTGTTTCGGCAAAAAGTGGGATAGAATACAATATACCCGAAATCTTTGCGAATAGGCGTTGGAAAAGCCAAACGTTCACCTCGCTTTTTGGCGGTAGTTTTTTGTTCACGCTTAAGATGTTTTTAAAACACAGGTCGTTGCTTGAGGGAATTAAGCAACCCAACCGAGATGATTTTGTGACCGAGGTTTTTTGCGATGCGATAGTTTCAAAAAAGCCTGAACTTATGTTGCTTCATCTAACCGACACCGACACGCAAAAACATTATTTCGGCATAAACAGCGAACAGGCAGAAAGTTCGATTGAGCGCATGGCAAACAGGCTCGAAAAGATTATCGATGCATTGAAAAAAGCGGATATATATGACGAAACTTCCGTTATAGTGATGAGCGATCACGCCCAGATTGATGTTGAAAAATCGATTGATCTAAACGAATTTTTGAGACAAAACGGAGCGTTTTCAAAAAAACAATATTTTGAACCTTGCGGAGGTTCTGCGTTTTTCTTTTCAAAAAGCAAAACAGTTGAGAATATTAAAAAATTGTTAGAAGACAACCAACAACAATTGGGGTTCGATAGATTTTTAACCGAACATGAGCTGAAACAAAGCGGATATCAAAACAAGGCTGTTTTTGGGATTTCGGCAAAGATAGGGACTGAGTTTACCGAAGGAATCAAACATAAAGCCACCCACGGCTACACACTAGACAAGCCAAACTACAAGCCTTTTTATTTTTATTTCGGAAAAGAGGTTCAACCCGAATTTGAAAAAGACGGCAAATTAACAGATATATTCGAGCTGTCACTACGGCTTTTGGGTATAAATAAAAACAAATAGTAAGAGGAAATGTATGAAAGACTTTACTAAACCGGAGAGATGTTGGATCTTTTATGATTGGGCAAATTCGGTCTATGCAACCAATATTATGGCGGCGATTTTCCCCATCTACTTCACCTCGGTTGTCGGCGGAGACACAGCAGGATTAACATGGTGGGGCTATGGCACCTCGATTGCAACGCTTGTTGTTGCGATTATGTCCCCTATAATCGGGGCGCTTGGCGATTCAAAAGGAATGAAAAAGAAATTTTGGATGTTTTTTGCAATTATGGGTATCGGATTTACGCTAACGATGGCTATATTTGAAAATTGGCAGTTGCTGTTGGTCGGCTACATCTTTTCTTACATAGGCTTTTCCGGTGCGAACTTGTTTTACGACAGCTTTTTGACCGACGTAACGGTTAGAGAAAGAATGGACAAGGTTTCGACGTGGGGGTTTGCCGCAGGGTATGTTGGAGGAAGCACGATAGCGTTTTTGATTTCGATTGCGTTTTTGGTGGTTCTCGGATTTGACAATCCTTTGGGGGTTAAAATCTCGGTTGTTATAACCGCTGTTTGGTGGTTTATATTTAGCATTCCTATGTTTTTGAATATCGAACAAAAATATTATCACGAAAATCCACCTTCTAAAGTGTTGAAGAATATATTCTCGGAACTCAAAAGAACTATTAGCGAAATAGTTAACGACAAAGCGGTTTTGTTTTTTATGATAGCATATTTTTGCTATATCGACGGTGTTGGAACGGTTATCCATATGGCGACATCATACGGAACAACGCTGGGGCTTAGCAGCGTTATGATGATACTAGCGCTACTTGTTACACAGGTAGTTGCGGTTCCGTTTTCTATATTTTTTGGAACGCTCGCTAAAAAGTTTGGTTCAATAAGGATGATTTATATAGCGATTTCGGCTTATATCGTTATCTGCATTATGGGATTCATGATGGGTCAAATAGTTGAAAACGCCGGAAGCTCAGCGGATGAACAACTAGCCGCAATATATCAAGCAACAGTTCTTTTCTGGATTCTAGCCGGTTGTATCGGAACGGTTCAAGGCGGCATACAGGCGCTTTCTCGCTCGCAGTTTGGTCGCATGATCGACCCCGAAAAGAGCAACGAATATTTTGGATTTTTCGATATCTTCGGAAAATTCGCAACCGTTATAGGGCCTTTCCTTGTTGCTATAATAACCGATATGACGGGAAGAGCGTCGGTTGGTATTTTAAGCCTTATAGTTTTGTTTGCGTTGGGGCTTATTTTCCTCACGATGGGAAGAAAGTATTTTGATCTTTCGGGGAATAAAATTAAATAGATTAAAATGCTAGCCTACACTTGAAATTGATAAAAATTGTTGATTGAGTTTAGTGTAAAGTAGATTGTAAAAGGTGCTGTGAGAATGTTTGCAGCATCTTTTTGCTTGCATTAATTTGTTTGAACAAATATTAAAAAAATGTTACAATTAAAGCCAATAATAAAACGATTTATTTTTTGCTAGGAGAAGTTATCATGAACAAGAATGTGCTATTTATAAATGGCTGTATTCGTGGGGAACATTCAAGAACCCAAAAGATTGCTGATACATATATAGCCGAATTAAAAAAACAAGGCGGGGTTAATGTTATCGAAAGAAACCTTAACGAAACCGAGGTTTGCTATTTAACTACTAGTTCGTTTGACAAGGCGACCGGCAAACAAAAGCATACCGATGATAGATTGGCAAAAGAATTTGCGCTAGCCGATGAGATTGTGTTTGCAGCGCCATTTTGGGAGTTCCTGTTTCCGGCTGTTGTGAGTTGCTATTTTGAAACAATCTCGCTAGTCGGCGTAACGTTCACCTACACGGAACGGGGAAGCAAAGGTCTTTGCAACGCTAGTTCGTTTAAATATATCTACACCGCCGGAAACTACCTTAGCGAAGATGATAAACTGTCTGAAAAATATCTTAAACATTTTGCGGCTTTTTTTGGCATAACTGATTTTTCGTCTATCTATGTTGATGGGCTGGATATCAACGTAAACGATGCAGAAAAGTTTGTCGACAAAGCTTGTCAAGATATCCGAAGCCAATTTAACCGCTAGTTAATTTTTTTGCTTTTAAGTTAAGATATAATCAATAGAAAAAGGCCGACAAAACGTTTATAATAAAAACTAACAAAAGCTTTTGAATAAATTTAAAGGTGGTTTTTAGTTGAAGATACAAGACATTATAAAAAAACAAAGAATTAAACTCGAAATGACACAACAGCAGATTGCTCAAAAGCTTGGGGTTTCGACCCCTGCGGTTAACAAATGGGAAAGCGGAGCTAGCTATCCCGACATAACGTTGCTTCCGCCTCTTGCAAGGCTTTTAAAAACCGATTTAAACACACTGTTGTCGTTTGAAAACGACTTGACTGACGACGAAATACAACAGTTTATACGAGACGTTTCCAAAAATATCAACGTTGTTGGGTTTGAGCAAACGTTTAATCTTTGCACCGATAAAATAAGGCAATTTCCAACCTGCGAAAAGCTTATATTAAATGTGGCATCGGTGCTTAACTTTGGCGTTGCATTTGAACAAGAGAACAAACAAAGCGAGTATAAGAAAAGCATCAACGATATGTTTAAACAACTGGCAAACAGCAGTGATTCTGCTGTTAAATCCCACGCTATGACGTTTTTAATAACCAACGCTATTGAACAAAAAGATTACCAACAAGCAGAGTTTTATATAGAGCAAAACGACGAGCAACCAAACGATATAATCTATTTAAAAGGTTTGCTTTTAAAGTCACAACAAAAACATCAAGAATTTTTTGAATTGTACGAAAACAGACTGTTAAAAATGGGTTCTGATATGCAGATGATTTTCGGGGTGCTGAGCGATGTTGCTTTCAAACAACAGGATGAAGAGTTGGCTCTCTACTACCTAGAAACATTAAAAAAGATAAATGATGCGTTTTGCTTCTATTCATTTAACACTGATATATTTTATTTTGATTATTATATTAAAAAGAAAGACAAACAAAACGCTCTTAAATGCATGGAAAACGTTTTGAACAGCTTGAACAAGAGGATTAGCTTGAGCGGTAACAGATTGTTTTCTCATATTGAGCATAAACAAATGGGTGAAAAAAATCCTTTTTTCGATTTTGTTATTTCGGCGTTTGAAAAAGATGTTGATAATCAGCTAGGGTTTATTAAAGACGACCAACAGTTTAAAGAGTTGATACAAAAGTTTAAACAACAATAAAAAATATTGACAAAGTTAATAGTATAAAATATAATGAATTTGCGAATGAATTGCAAATTCATTATATTTTTGTTTAAAGAGGTGGGTAAAATTAATCGTTATTCAACCGAACAACGAAAAGTTCTTATATCTTTTTTTAAAAGCAATTATCATAATTCATATTCCGTTAAACAGCTTGAAAAGCTTCTCGATAACGAGGGGATAAGCAAAAGCGCAATATATCGAAATGTTGCGATGATGGAGAGCGAAGGGCTTTTGTGCCGTGTTGCAAACGATAGTTCGACCGAACAGTTCTATAGATATGTTGATCCCGAGCATTGCAACGGGGTTATCCATCTTATATGCGAAAAATGCAGCACGACACACCATCTTAACAAGCATATTTCCGAGATGATATCGGGGATGGCTTTGGAAAGCTTTGGTTTTTTTGTTGACAAACAAAAAGCCTCTATCTATGGAATATGTGAAAACTGTTCGCAAATTAATGCTTAAAATATATTGTGTAAAGGGGAGAGGGAAAATGAAAAAAAGATTCAAAAAAATAGCAATAGCGTTGGTTGTTGCGCTGTCTATCGTGCTTAGCGCTTGCGCACAAACTAACATTCAAACAGCGAATGACCAGCAACAAAGCGAGTCTCAACAAGCGACCGACAAAATCAAAGTTGTTGCAACGACATTTCCTATCTATGACTGGGCAAGAGAGATAATAGGAGAAAATGGCGAAAATATCGAACTTTCGCTTTTGATTGATAATGGGGTTGACATACACAGTTTTCAGGCTACGACACAAGATATAGCCGAAATCTCTACATCGGATTTATTTGTTTATATTGGCGGTGAGTCGGACGGCTGGGTGCATGATGTTTTAAGCCAAGCTATTAATCAAGATATGAAAGCGATTAAACTTGTCGAAAGCTTGGGGGACGATGTTTATATCGAAGAATATGTAGAGGGTATGCAAAACGATCACGATCATGACCACGACCACGACCATGACGAAGATGCGCACGACCATGACGAAGAAACACATGATCATGATGAAGAAGCGCACGACCATGATGAAGAAGCGCACGACCATGACGAAGAAGCGCACGACCACGACGAAGATGCGCACGACCACGACGAAGATGCGCACGACCATGACGAAGAAACCCACGACCATGACCATCATGTTGAGACAACCGAAGGCGGACATATTGACGAACATATATGGCTTTCGCTTGATAACGCTGCTGAAGCTGTCGAGATACTAACGAGCGAACTTTCAAAATTAGATGCAGAAAATGCAGATAACTTTTCGACCAACGCAGCGGCATATATAGAACAGCTTGAAAAACTTGATGATGAATATCAACAAGCGGTCGATAACGCCAACCGAAACACGTTGGTTTTTGCGGATAGATTCCCGTTTAGATATATGGTTGAAGACTATGACCTTTCATACTATGCGGCGTTCTCGGGTTGCTCTGCCGATGCTGAAGCAAGCTTTGAGACGATAGCGTTTCTTGCAGGCAAGGTTTCGGAACTCGATATACAAAACGTTTTGATTATCGACGGGGCGTCGTCGCAGATAGCCGACACCGTTATCTCAACGAGCGGCAAAATAGCCGATGTTATCATGCTGGATTCTATGCAGTCTACCGATGCCGACGAAATTCAAGCCGGAGCAACGTATCTATCGATTATGGAACAGAATTTAGAAATATTAAAGGTAGCTTTAAGCTAGGGAATTAATAGATGAAACTTTTATCATGCAAAAATCTATCGGTTGGATATGAGGGTAATATAGTCCAAAAGGACATTAACCTCGAGATAAATTCCGGGGACTATCTCTGTGTTGTTGGAAAAAACGGAGCGGGCAAAACAACGTTTATGAAAACGATACTAGGGCTTATTCCCCCCATTTCGGGGGAGTATGTGTTGATGGAAGGTATCAACACCACCGACATTGGGTATCTTCCGCAGCAAACGATTATTCAAAAGGATTTTCCTGCCTCGGTTTTGGAGGTTGCTTTGTCGGGCAACATCAACAAACATGGAAAACGATTTTTCTATACAAAAGAGGAAAAACAAAAAACCGATGCGATGCTTGAAAAAGTCGGGATTTTACATCTGAAAAACAAAAGCTACAGCAAACTTTCGGGAGGGCAACAACAACGAGTTTTGCTAGCTCGTGCGCTTTGCGCAACAAACAAGGTTATCCTTTTGGATGAACCGCTAGCAGGGCTTGACACCGAAACCGGAAAAGAACTTTATAACATCATTCAAAAGCTAAACAGCGAGGGAATAACCGTTATAATGATAACCCATGAGCTTGAAAATGCGTTGCAGTATGCTAATCTGATTTTAACTCTTGACGAAACAGCAACTCTTGTGACAAAACAACAATATATTGAAGATAGGGAGCTTAAACGATGAACGAAATAATTAATTCGCTGGTTCTTTATTTTTCCTATGATTTTGTTGTGTATGCGTTTATCGTTGGGGTTCTTATTGCGCTTTGCTCGTCGCTTCTTGGCGCAACGCTTGTTTTAAAACGATTTTCCTATATTGGAGACGGGCTTTCGCACATTGCGTTTGGTGCAATTGCTATCGCTTCGATTTTAAAGGTTAGCAACCAAAATTTTTTGGTTTTCCCGATAACCGCTCTTTGCGCAATTCTTCTTTTACAGATAGGACAAAACACCAAGATAAACGGAGACGCCGCAATTGCGATGATGTCGGTAGGTTCGCTTGCTGTTGGATATCTTCTTTTAAATATATTCCCTGTGTCGACCAACCTTGCAGGGGATGTTTGCACAACGCTTTTCGGCTCGACCTCAATTTTGACGTTGACTTCGGCTGATGTGTTGGTTAGCCTTGGGCTGTCGGTGTTTGTTATAGTTATCTTTGTTTTATACTACAACAAGATATTTTCGATAACGTTCGACGAAAGTTTTGCAAGAGCAACCGGGCTTAAAGTTAAGCGATATAATCTAATTCTTGCGGTCACCGTTGCCGCCGTTATAGTTATAGCGATGAACCTTGTAGGTTCGCTTTTGATATCGGCTCTTGTGGTGTTTCCGGCGTTGTCCTCTATGCGAATTTTCGGCAGTTTTAAAGCGGTTATTCTGTCGTCTTCGGTTATATCGGTTGTCTGTGCCGTTGTCGGAATTTTGGTTTCGATAATTTATGGAACCCCCGTAGGTTCAACTATAGTGACCGCAAATATAACAGTCTTTGCGCTATCGGTTTTGATGTCAAAGATATTGAAACGGTAGTTTTGAACAAACAAGAAAAATTAACCCCCGGCGAAATCTAACGGTTATCAAGTTGGGTCTGACGTTGGTTTGTGTTTGAAAGGAAGATGGTTTAAAAGGATGTATATAAATTCAATTAATATACAAAGTGTATTTCGAAAAACTATAACATTGGTGTTGGTGGTTTGTTTTATGTTTTTGCTTTCAAGCTGTGGCGAAACGACAAGCCAGCTTGAAACAACAGCGGGGGTAGATATCGACCTTACCGCAATGAGTAGCACCATGGTGTATTCAAAGGTCTATGACATGATGACCAATCCAACGGATTATGAAGGGCAAACGATAACGCTTGAAGGCGAGTTTTATTGGGACTATTATGCCGAGCTTGCTACGACATACTATTTCGTTATTATAAACGATGCGACAGGATGTTGCCCTCAAGGTCTGGAATTTGTCTGCACAGACAAAGATATCGAACTCCCAAGCCAAGGGTCAATTATAAAGATGACGGGTGTGTTTGAAATATACCAAGAAGGAAATAACAACTTTTACAGGATAACGACCGATAGTGTTGAATTTTAAATAGAACAAAAAAACGTCGTGTGGGAAAATTTATCCCATACGGCGATTTCAAATAATATTTGACTGTAAAAGGTAATTATATTATAATAAGGTTTATTGGAGGTGTCGAATTTGCGAAAGAAGTTTTTTGCGATTGCGGTTGCCTTTTTTTGTTTTGTTATGAGCGGTTGTTCAACCGTTCTTATAGAGGATATGCTAAAAGCACCATCTCTCACGGCAGACCAAAACGCCATCATGAAAGAATTATCAAACATAACGACCGAAAAGGTTGTGTTAAAATATCCGACCTCCGGTTCGGTTAAAGCGCCTATCCAGTTTATCGACCTTACGGGGGACGGAAAGCTCGAAGCTGTGGCTTTTTTCTCGATTCCGGCTACCGGTCTCATGACTAGAATTGCGGTTCTTTCTCAAAACGAAAATGGGGAATGGAGCGTTGAAAGCGAGATTGAGGGAGCGGGAACAGATGTAGTGTCGTTATACACAACAACGCTTAAAGCAGCGCAACACAGCTATATTTTGGTTGAATGGGAATCTAAAAGCTTAAATGAAAGAAAAGTTTCTATCTATAATTTCATAGATGGGGTTATTAACATAGGGTTCGAGGAAAGGTGTTCCGATATATTGGTCACCGATCTTAACCAGGATGGTTTCACCGAGTTTTGTTATATCGCCGAACCCGTTGTTCCCGATATAGCAAGGATTTATATAGTAGACTTTCAAGACGGAAAGTTCCAAACGGTTGGGGAACAATCTCTTAAAGGAACGCTTGGAAATTCAAGCATGGTTTATGGAACGCAAGGAGACGGAACACCGGCAGTGTTTGTTGATCAAACGGTTCAAGACGAGATGCAAACAACCGAAGTTTTTATGATTAGAAATGGGGATTTCATAAGAGCCGACTATAGCAACGAATATGATATTTCCGAGATAGCGTTAAGAAACAACAGCGCAGCAAAAACAACAACGTTTGCGCCAAACGGCGTTACATTTATTCCGTCGGAAGCGAAACCCTTTGCAACTGCAGGAGATCTTTTAACATATTGGTATTCGGTAGACAGCGGAGAGATAGAATATGCAGCCGCTTCCTACTATTCAAGGGAATACGCTTTTAATCTCACTATTCCAAACGAATGGCTTGAATATGCCGTTGTAACGGTAGACGAACAAAACCCAAAAAGCATCATGATAACCGATAGCCGAGCGGTGCCGCCCGAACAGAATATATTGTTGCAACTAGAGGTTTTGGGGCTTGGCGAAGATTCAACACATCTTGCCGAAAATGGTTTTGAAATTCTTTCGAGCCAAGGAACATATAGATACTTCATAAAATCATATGGTTCGGCACAAGACACAGTGTATATAAAGAGTTATTTTTCGTTTTTCTAATTAAGCTTCAAAATAAAATATTTGATTTGTTTTGAGATGTAAAGCACAAAGAGAATAGTTATAAATTGCAGATAGTTTTTAATTTCGGATAGTATCACCCAAAATTGTCACTTTAGAAATTGTGGAGTAAACTCACGCAAAATTGATTTAAGGAAGGCATGGTTATATTTATGAAAAAAATTCTTGTTGTTGAAGATGAGCAATCTATAAGAGACCTTTTAACTTTAAATTTAAAGCTTGCGGATTATGATGTTGTCGCAACCGATTCTGCTGAAAGTGCGGTTGAGATATATAACAAAAGCAAACAAAAATTTGATGTTGCTTTGTTCGATATAATGCTGCCCGGAATAAACGGGCTAACTCTTTGCGAAACTATCAGAAGAAAAGACAACAAGATAGGGATTCTCATGCTTTCTTCCAAGGCTCAAGAACAAGACAAGATTGCCGGGCTTTCTATCGGTGCGGATGACTATATAACAAAACCTTTTAGCACGGCGGAATTAATAGCTAGAATTGATGCGGTCTATAGAAGATGTTCGGCGGCAAACGTTTCGCCAAACATCAGTTTAAAAGAGGTTATAAGCGGAGATTTTGTTTTGGATCTAGCTTCAAGAATTGTGACAAAAAAAGGCGAACAACTGGAGTTGACACAGGTTGAGTTCCAAATCATGGAGATGTTTATGGAAAACCCCGGAATAGCCCTCGACCGAGACAGGATTTTGCAAACAGTTTGGGGCAAAAATTATTTTGGCGATGTCAAGATAGTTGATGTTAACATAAGACGGCTAAGAATGAAGATTGAAGACAATCCTTCGGAACCTACAAACATATTGACTATATGGGGATATGGATATCGCTGGAACACGTAAGACGGATTTAATATGACACGAAACGAGAAACCTTCAAAATTTAGAGGAATAACCTGGCGTTGGGCGATGGGAAATCTGCTTTATATCATCGTCCTGCTTTTTGTTGCGATCTTTTTTTTAGCGTATTCTTTGCGAGAAAACTACTACACCTCGGCGCAGCAAGCGATAGAATATCGAATTGGCCTAACGACAAACGCTATTCCGACGAGAAATCAAGCTTCCAATGCGGATAGATATCAATATATATTTGATCTTGTCGAAAATTTTTCCGAAAAAGAAAAATTCGAGTTTTGCATTTTAAACTATAGCGGAAAAACAATCGCTTCCTCAAGCGGTTTTTTTGCGGCAAACGATGAATATATCGACAAGATAACCCTTCAAAACGAAGTTTCAACCTACATCGGAAACAACAACAACAACGAACATATCATGATGGTCACGGCGCCTTTGTCGGAACCTGCTAACGAGATCTATTATATAAGGATTATAAGTTCGCTTGAAACTATTGATGCTGAGCTTATGTCGAACATACAGCTTTTGGTTTTGGGCGGATTGTTGATTTTGTTTTTCAGTATACTTTCGGGCGCATTTTTCATTCGTTCGATCGTTATCCCGATTAAAAAGATAGGCGTTTCCGCAAGCACAATAGCGGGCGGAGATTTTGATATTCGTATCAAGAAAAACCGTGATGATGAAATTGGGATACTTTGCGACAAGATAAACGACATGGCGGTTGGGCTTTCGGAAGCGGATAGGATTAAAAACGAATTCATCTCTTCCGTTTCGCATGAACTCAGAACCCCGCTAACCTCGATTAAAGGTTGGACAGAAACCCTTCTTTCGGTTGGGTTTGAGGATAGAGAGATCTACACAAAGGGAATGAAGATTATATCAAGAGAGACCGACAGGCTCTATCTTATGGTTGAAGATCTTCTTGATTTCTCAAGGCTTAAAAACGGGAACTTAACGTTTGAAAAAGACTATATCGATATAATTGCGGAACTTTCCGACGCCGTTTTAACGGTTGACCAACAAGCAAAACATCTTGGCGTTTCGATTGAATATAGCGAAACAAGGCAACCGGCTATAGTTTTTGCTGATATTAACCGAATGAAACAGGTTTTTGTTAATATACTTGATAATTCGATTAAATATTCTCCAAGCAACGGGCAAATTAAGGTTAGAACTGTTCTTTGCGAAAAAACGGTTACCATCACAATTACCGACAACGGAAAAGGAATTCCGCCCGAAGAGCTTGAAAAGGTTACCGAGAAGTTTTATAAAGGAAGCAATGCGGTTAAAGGCTCCGGAATTGGCCTTGCTGTTGTTAACGAGATTATTTCGGCACACGACGGAAAGTTTAGCATCGAAAGCGAATATGGAAAGGGAACAACCGTTAAAGTCGAGCTACCTATTAGCGAAAAAATGTGAAAAGGAAAGAATTAATGAGCGACAAAAAGTTTATGACCTCGATTGGGGGTCAAGCCCTAATCGAGGGTATTATGATGAAAGGGCCGAAAAAAACAAGCCTTGCGGTTAGAAAACCCAACAAAGAAATCCATATAGAAGTTTTTGACACAAAACACAACAGGTTTAAAAATGTGCCGATTGTAAGGGGCGCAGTTGCGATGATCCAAAGCTTGATGGAGGGATATAAGTATCTAATGCGAGCCGCCGACCTATCGCTTGAAGATGCGGAAGAAGACAAGACGAAGTTTGAAATTTGGTTTGAAAAAACGTTTGGACAAAAAGGATATGAGGCGCTGATGATGTTGGCGGCGGTTTTGGGAGGGGCGCTTTCAATTGCTCTTTTTATCGTTCTACCAACATTTATAACAGGGCTTTTGGCGAATTTTTTGCCGATAGAAAACTTTATGGCTGTAATAGAAGGGGCTTTAAAGATCGTAATATTTATCGGTTATCTATATGCTGTTACAAGGATTAAAGATATAAGGCGAGTTTTTGAATACCACGGAGCAGAACATAAAACGATAGCTTGCTATGAACACGGCGAGGAATTAACGGTTGAAAACGTTAGAAAACATTCAAGATTTCACCCAAGATGCGGAACAAGTTTTATCTTTATCGTTGTGTTAATAAGTATAATTCTGTTTTCGTTTGTGCCGTGGGGCAACACGTTTGTTAGAGCCGGCATAAAAATAGTCATGCTGCCGCTTGTTATGGGGTTTGCGTATGAGATAATAAAATATGCAGGGCGACACGACAACCTTGCTTCAAAGATTCTCTCAGCCCCCGGAAAAGGGGTTCAAAGATTAACAGCTTTTGAGCCGGACGACGGACAGATCGAAATAGCTATCGCCGCAATGAACGAGGTTATACCGGAAGATGTTAAGGACGGCATGATTTGACAAGCAGAGCGAGCGACATCTACAGACAGATTAAAGACATATTAAAAAGCGGATCTATTAGCAATTCAAACGAAGCGAGACTTTTGTTTAAACATATTTTAAAACTAGATCCGATAACTAATGGCGATAAAGAGATATCCGAAAGTGAAGCTCAAAGCGTTATTGAAGCCGCAAAAAAAAGGGCTACAGGATATCCTTTGCAGTATATATTGGGAAGTTGGGATTTTTTCGATTTTGAACTCGAGGTCGGCGAAGGGGTGCTTATCCCTCGACCTGACACCGAGGCGGTTGCGCAAAAAGCTATTCAAAAGCTTTTGCAAACAAACGGAAAACTGACGGTTGATCTTTGCAGCGGAACGGGTTGCATTGCAATTGCGATTAAACGAGCGGTTGAAACAAGCGATGTTTTGGCGGTTGAAGTTGACCCGAAAGCGTTTAGCTATCTTTTGAAAAACACAGCTAAACTCGCAAGCGAGATAGAATGCTTTAACGCCGATGCTTTAACGTTTTACAGCAAGCTTAAAGACAACAGCGTTGATTTAATAGTTTCAAACCCTCCCTACATCTCAAGCGAACAATACAAACAGCTTGAAAAGGAGCTTTTTTTTGAGCCGTCTATTGCGTTGGTTGCGAAAAATGACGGATATTTTTTCTATCAAGAGATAACAAAACTATATAAAAACAAGATTAAAAACGGCGGTTATATCGTTTTTGAAACGGGGGATAACCAAAGCCAAACGGTTGCCGAAATCCTTTTAGAAAACGGGTTTTGCGATGTCGAGAATTTTGTTGATTGCTTTTCAAACGTAAGAGGCGTTGTTGCAAAAAAATCTGTGAATATATGTTTGTAATAAAAATCTTAGTGTGGTATAATTATAAAAAACAAGATAATACGGAGGAGTTAGGATAAATGGAAAACAAGAAAAAAGCCATAGACACCGCTATGGCGCAGATTGAAAAGCAGTTTGGCAAAGGCTCTATAATGAAGCTCGGGCAAAACGTTTCGATGAACGTTGGGTCGATATCAACAGGTTCTTTGTCGCTCGACATGGCGCTTGGAATTGGGGGGCTTCCAAGGGGAAGAATAGTTGAGATATATGGGCCGGAAAGTTCCGGTAAAACAACCGTTGCGCTCCACGTTGTTGCAGAGGCGCAAAAAGCAGGCGGTGAGGCGGCTTTTATCGACGTTGAACACGCCCTTGACCCCGTCTATGCAAAAGCTTTGGGGGTTGATATCGACAGCCTTATCGTTTCGCAACCCGACACAGGGGAGCAAGCGCTTGAGATATGCGAGGCTCTTGTTCGCTCGGGCGCTATCGACGTTGTTGTTATCGACTCGGTTGCGGCGATGGTTCCGAAAGCTGAAATCGAAGGCAACATGGGGGACAGCCATGTTGGTATACAAGCAAGGCTTATGTCGCAAGCTTTAAGAAAGCTAACCGGTATCATCTCCAAAACAAACTGTATCGCTATATTTATCAACCAACTTCGTGAAAAGATTGGGGTTATGTATGGAAACCCCGAAACAACCCCAGGTGGGCGTGCGCTTAAATTCTATTCTTCGGTTCGTCTTGATGTTCGCAGAATAGAATCGCTTAAAGTTGGAACCGATATTGTAGGAAACAGGACAAGGGCTAAAGTAGTTAAAAACAAAGTTGCGCCGCCGTTTAAAGAGGGCGAGTTTGACATAATGTATGGCGAGGGAATTTCCAAAGTTGGGGAGATCTTAGACCTTGCGACAAAGCTTGAGATTGTTCAAAAATCGGGAGCTTGGTTCAACTATGGGGAAACAAGGCTAGGACAAGGCAGAGACAACGTTAAAAGGGTGCTTTTAGAAAATCCGGCTATGCTGTTGGAAATTGAGAACAAGATTAAAGCAAACAAACAAAAGCTTGAGAACCCCAAAATCAGAAAACCGGCACCACCCGCAACACCGATAACGGTGACGCTTGATTCTAAAGATGAAAGTTCTCTTGACATAGAGGTTGAATAGCGTTGAACAGGATAACCGAAATTAAACTAACAAAAAAGGGCAGATATGCCCTTTTTTGCGATGGAGAATATATCTTGTCGGTAGACCAAGAGGTTTTGATTAAAAACAAAATATCGGTCGGAACGGTTGTTGAAAGCTCAGATATCGAACGCATTAAAAAGGACAGCCACGATTCGAAGGCGGTTAACAAGGCGCTAAGACTTGTTGGCATAAGAAGCCATTCAAAGCAGGAACTGTTGCGAAAATTGTTGACGGAATATGACAACGAAACCGCAAAAAAAGCGGTCGAAACTATAGATAGTTTCGGATATCTTAACGATGATGATTTTCTCGAAAAATGTATCGAAAGCATATTTAACCAAAAGCTTTTCAGCAACAGTTTTGCTAAAAAATATCTTTTGGAAAAAGGCGTTGATGTTTCGGATTATAACGAAAAACTAGAGATGTTTTTCGAAAGACAACCCGAAAGGCTTATGGCGCTAATCGACAAAAAAAGATATAATGAAATACGAGATAAAAAAGAGCGAGACAAAGCAAAACGCTTTTTATATAACAAAGGATTTCCGATGGGATTAATAAACGAGGCTCTTCCACAATGTTTCGACGAACAGGACGATGAAGAATTTTATGAATAACAAAATTTTTTTTATTTCGCTAGGTTGCGACAAAAACAGAATAGACAGCGAGATTATGCTTAATCTGCTGATTGAGGGTGGTTTTGAGATAGTGGATGATGCGGGACAGGCCGATTGCGCTATCGTTAACACGTGTGGTTTTATCGAGATTGCAAAGCAGGAAGCTATCGAAAATATTTTTGATATGGTTCGAGTTAAAGAGGACGAAAATCTTCCTCTTAAATCGATAGTGGTTGTCGGCTGTGTTGCCGAGCGATACAAAGAGGAGGTTATGGCAAACATTCCGGAAGTTGATGCTGTTATAGGGCTTACCAAAAACAAAGATATTGTCGAGGTCGTTAAAAAGGCGCTTGAGGGCGAGAAATATGAAAGCTTTGAACTATCTAAACTTTTCGATATCGAAGGCAAACGAAAACTAACAACGCCGAAACATTTTGCATATCTAAAGATAGCAGAGGGTTGCGACAATCATTGCACCTACTGCGCAATACCCTCGATTAGAGGGGGATATCGAAGCCGCAAGATGCAAAATATCCTTGACGAAGCGAAGGAACTCGTAGCAGGGGGGGTTAGAGAGCTTATTCTTGTTGCTCAAGATACAACCGCTTTCGGAAAAGATTTATCCGAAAAAACAAACCTCTCTATGTTATTAAAACAGCTATGTTTAATAGACGGTTTGGAATGGATAAGGATTTTATATGCATATCCCGATAATCTCGATGATGAACTACTTCAAACGATGAAACAAAATAAAAAGATTGTTCGCTATCTTGATTTACCTTTACAACATTGTAGCGGTTCGGTTCTTAAACGAATGGGGCGGTTTGGAGATAAGGATATATTGCTTTCGCTTATAGAGAAAACAAGAGATTATATGCCCGATATAACGCTTAGAACAACGTTTATCGTTGGCTTTCCGGGAGAGACCAACGAGGATTTTGACGAGCTTTTGGAGTTTGCAGATACCGTTAAATTTGACCGAGCCGGGTGTTTTGCTTTTTCGGAAGAGGAGGGAACGGCGGCCACAAAACTGCTTCCAAAAATAGAGGAAAGCGAAAAGAAAAGGCGAGCCGATATTTTTATGAGCAAGCAAACCGAGATTATGTTTTCGAAGCTAGCTTCAAGAATTGGCAAAAACGAAATAGTTATATGCGATGGATATGATCATCAAACAGGGCATTATATCTGTAGAGCTAGTAGCGATGTCCCCGAGGTCGACACCGTTGTTTTGGTTAAGAGCGAGAAAAGGTTAGAAAACGGAGAGTTTGTTGAAGTTCAAATAACCAAAACAGAGCTTTATGATGTTTATGGGGAAGCAAAAGGATAGAACTTTGGTGTCGAAAATGGATAAAATAAACATAAATGAGTGTGCTGCAAAAAAACATTGTGCTTTTGATTAAAAAAAACTATAATATAGGATATGAAACAGAAAAAACGAAACTAGGGTTTACATTGAATAGGGGTTTAAATAGTTTTAACCAAAGATGAATGAATATTTAAAGGAGCTTCAGTTGTGAGCGATATAGTTAAATATAACGAAAAAGTCTTTGAGAAAATTAAACATATAAATCAAGATGGGCAAGAATTTTGGTATGCAAGAGAGTTGCAGACTGTTTTAGAGTATGCTCAGTGGAGAAACTTTGAAACAGTTATTGAAAAGGCTAAGATTGCTTGCGAAAATAGTAGCAATGAAATTGTTGATCATTTTGCTGACGTCAGCAAAACGATCCAAATGCCGAAAACTGCTACAAAAGAAATTAACGATATAATGCTTTCTCGCTATGCTTGCTATCTAATCGTTATGAACGGCGACCCCAGAAAAGACGTTATAGCGTTTGGGCAAACGTATTTTGCGGTAAAGACCAGACAACAAGAGATAATCGAAAATTACGATACGCTTTCCGAACAACAAAAAAGACTTGCTATTAGAAACGAGATATCCAACCATAATAAAGCCTTAGCAGATGCCGCAAACATCGCAGGCGTAAAAGAACCAAAAGACTATGCGATTTTTCAAAATCACGGTTACAAAGGGCTTTATGGCGGAATGGGTGCAAGGGACATACACAAACATAAAGGTTTAAAGAAAAGCCAAAAAATTCTTGATCATATGGGAAGCACAGAGCTTGCCGCTAATTTGTTTAGAGCAACTCAAACCGAAGAAAAATTGCGCCGAGAAAATATAAAAGGCAAAGAAAAAGCCAATAATGCTCATTTTCAAGTCGGAGCAACGGTGCGAGAAACGATAAAAGAACTTGGCGGAACTATGCCCGAAGATTTGCCGACGCCGGAAAAAGCATTAAACAAATCGAGAGAGATTTTCAATATAAAAAAATAAAATAATAAAGAGGTCGTATGAATTTACCAAACAAACTTACAATCATAAGAATGTGCCTAGTGCCGTTTTTTATCTTTTTCGCATTAATGGAAAACATTTCGGGCAACTGGATTATTGCCGGTGTTATATTTTTAGTCGCCGCTTTAACCGACTATCTTGACGGAGCGATTGCAAGAAAATATAATATTGTAACCGATTTTGGAAAGTTTATGGATCCGCTTGCCGACAAAGTTATGGTCGTTTCGGCGCTTATAGTTTTAATTCCGACACAGGTTGTACATCCGGTTGTTGTTATAATTATCATTGCTCGCGAATTTGCGGTTAACGGTATAAGAATGTTGGCGGCAAGTTCCGACGGAAACGTTATTGCAGCGAACTGGTGGGGCAAGGTTAAAACGGTGCTTCAAATTGTTGCCGTTATTGTTGCGTTTTTGATGCTTCATCTAAACGATTTAAGAATGGCGTCACCCTATGATGTTACGTTGGAAGGGATGACAGTCTTGTATTATCTTGCTATAATCACCAACTACCTGTTTTGGGCGGTCGGTATCTTCACCGCTATTTCGGGAATTGTTTATATAATGCAGAACAAACAATATATTAACTATAAAAAATAGGAAAAAAGGAGAAGGAACTTGATAGTATACAACACACTTAACAGAAAAAAAGAACAGCTTATCCCAATTAATAACGAGATAAAGATATATGCTTGCGGACCTACTGTTTACAACTATATCCATATCGGAAACGCAAGGCCGCTTTGTGTTTTCGATGTTTTAAGAAGATATCTTGAATACACCGGGGTTAAAGTTAACTTTGTTCAAAACTTCACCGACATTGATGATAAATTAATAAACAAAGCAAACGAACAGAATATAACGGTCGAACAGGTTGCGAAAAAGTTTATCGAAGAATATTTCATAGATGCAGACGGCATGAACATTAGAAGAGCCGACACACATCCTAAAGCTACCGACAATATCGCTGAAATTCTCGATATAATCGATTCACTTGTTGAAAAGGGCTATGCCTACGCTACCGATGATGGTGATGTTTATTTTCGAAGCAAAAAGTTTGATGAATACGGGAAACTGTCCCACCAACCGCTTGATGAACTTGAAGCGGGAGCTAGGATTGGGGTTGGAGAGAAAAAGGAAGACCCGATGGACTTTGTGCTTTGGAAAGGCGCAAAACCGGGCGAGCCGAAATGGCAGTCGCCATATGGCGAGGGTCGACCCGGTTGGCACATCGAATGTTCCGCCATGTCGAGAAGATATCTTGGCGAAACGGTCGATATCCATTGCGGAGGTCAAGACCTCATATTCCCACACCACGAAAATGAAATTGCGCAAAGCGAATGTTGCAACGGAGCGACTTTTGCAAGATATTGGATGCACAACGGTTATATAAACGTAGACAACCGCAAGATGAGCAAATCGCTTAACAACTTTTTCACCGTTCGAGAGATAAGCGAAGTTTATGGCTATGAGCCGATAAGATATCTGATGATAAGCGCACAGTATCGAAGCCCGATTAACTATTCTGTCGATGTGCTAGAACAATGCATATCCGCTCTTGAAAGGCTTTATAACTGCCGAGATAACCTTGATTTTGCTATCGAAAAAGCAAACGGCGAAAACGAAAGCCTTAAAGCGATAGCGCAAGCAAGGAAAGAACAGTTTATAAAAGCGATGGACGATGACCTTAACACAGCGGATGCGATTGCGGCGTTGTTTGATTTCGCAAGAGACATCAACAGCGCAAAAAACGAGAGCAAAGATTCGTTGGTTTATGCTGCTGAGATGTATGATGAACTTTGCGATGTTTTGGGTTTGCTCTACAACCGAAACAAAGACGAAGTTCCAAGCGAGGTTAAAGCGCTTGTCGAGCAAAGAGTTGAGGCGAAAAAAGCAAAAGATTTTAAACTTGCGGATAAAATTCGAGACGATGTTAAAGAGATGGGTTATATTATCGAGGACACGTCGGAAGGCCCGAAAATTAAAAAAGTTTAAAACTAGCCCAAAAAACAAGCGACAGCATAACAACTAAACAGATAATGCCCCTTTGAACAGTTGCGTTCAAAGGGGCATATTTTGATGTTTTTATTATAAATCGAATAATATTATTCTTGATGCAAGAGATAGTTCCATATAGAGGTTGTTGCATTTGCTCCGTCTGCAACGGCGGTTATAATCTGCCTTAACTGTTTTGTTCGAAGATCTCCGGCGGCATAAAGCCCCTTAAGGGAGGTTTCGCAGTTTTCGCTAGCGATGACATAGCCTCGTTCGTCAAGGTCGACAAGACCCGTTAACAGCTCTGTTTTCGGAACGGTTCCGACAGCGACAAAAACCCCCGAAACGTCAAGCGTTTCAAGCTCGCCGGTGTTGACGTCTTTTATAACAAGACCTGAAATTTTGTCGTCTCCAACTATTTCTTGCGCCGTTGTGTTCCATTTCATAACAACGTTGTCAAAATTGAAAAGCTTCTTTTCCAAAAAAGCTCCGGCACGAAGTTTGTCACGGCGATGGACAACATAAACCGTTTTGCACATCGACGCAAGATAGATAGCATCTTCGACCGCTGTGTAGCTTCCGCCGACAACTACGACATCTTTCCCTTTAAAAAAAGCTCCGTCACAAGTTGCGCAGTAGGACACGCCACGACCGGTGAATTTTTGCTCCCCTTCGATATCAAGCTTGCGGTTGGTTGCCCCCGTCGACACAAGCACACACTTTGATGTTAAAGTTTTGTCGCCACAAACAATCTCGAAACCATTTTCAAGCTTGTTGATTTTATCAACCGACATATATTGGATGTTAACCCCCATCGATTCAACGTGTTGTTGGAATTTAGACCCCAGTTCAAATCCGCTTATCGACGGAAACCCGAGATAGTTTTCAACCTCGTAGGTCGTTAGAACCTGGCCGCTTGGCATTCCGGCGCTTTCGATAACCTCGACCGAAATTCCGGCTCTTATCGCATATACCGCAGCGGAAAGACCGGCAGGTCCTGCGCCTATAATTATAAGATCAGTCATATTTTCCTCCTTAAATTTAACAATTTATGTTTTTATTATACTAATAATATATTAACAAAAAATAAATAAAATATATCAAATTTAAAAAAATATTTATAAATAAAATTAAAGCGTGTTTTACTATTGACTTTAATAATATTAAATGTTATATTTAATATTATTAAAGGAGGCGAGAAAATGTCGATTGAAATTGTTCCGGAATGGCTGAAGGATCTTGAAGATGAAGATATAGCGTTTATCAAAAAGTTTATCTTGTTGTCGGGTTCGCTTAAAGAGATTGCGAGTTCATACGGGGTCACCTATCCAACCGTTAGATTAAGGCTAGACAGGCTTATCCAAAAGATAACGATATCTCAAACAAACGAAGACGACCCTTATATTGCGCTGATAAAAAAACTTGCTGTCGATGATAAGCTGGATTTTGACACGGCGAAAATATTAATTAATGAGTATAAAAATTGTAAAAATAAAGAGAAAAGAGGAAGTTGAAAATGGCTGTTAATTTAATCTTTATGATTTTGTTGGTTATGATACCGCTTGTGCTTTTGCTTGTTGAATATTTTTTGGTTAAAAGAAAATCGGTTGCCGCTTTGATTTTGCCCGTTGTTGTGGCGTGTTTTGGGATTGTTATCGGTGTTTATCCGCTTATAGTTGCGGCGATTATGTTTCTTATATATTTTGTCTACAACAAGGTTGAAAAGATGAAACAACAAAACAACAACGAGATAGAAAAAATGAATATTCAAGATCTTTAATGGCCGATAAAAACGGCTTGAAGATTTGGCTTTAAAAATCAAAATTATATATGATATAAAAAAACAGGGTTTCTTTTGCTAACTACAAAAGCCCCTGTTTCATTTTATTTTTAAATTAGTATGGGCGGTTAAGGTCTTTTTTGCAAAATTTCCTGCCGCTCTTTTTTGATAGAACCTTTTCAAACGTGTCGTAATCGGCGTTTAATATAAGTTCTTTTGGATATTTAAGCTCTTTTAACGCCGCAAGAGACCAAGTGAAGTTGCCGATGTCGGTTGCAAAATGCGAATCGCTCGAAACGACTAGTGGTATGCGGTATTGTTTGCAAACTTTGATTATCTTGATACATTGCTCAGCTGAACCCGGGCGGGAGACAGGGGAGCTGTTGTTGATTTCGACAATTTTTTTATGTTCCGAAAAAGCCTTTACCGCTCGCTCGATATCGAAATCATAGCGAATGTCTCCACAATGTCCGATAACATCGATGTGTGGATTTTTTGCAACGGCGATCCATCCTTCGGTGTGTTCCGCTTTAGTTTTGGGTTCGATGCAAGGCCCATGGAACGATGCTATAACCCAATCAAGTTTAGCGGCTAGTTTTTCTTCGATGTCAATCTTTCCGTCATAGCTTAAAACGTTTGCTTCAACCCCATTGACGATGTAGACACCTTTGTATTTTTTGGGTAACGATTTTCCGCTTTCGATGTTCCAAACATAAGGAGCATCGGGAAGGGCGGGGCCATGCTCGGTTCTGCAAAGAAACTTAATGCCTTTTTCCTTCGCTACAGTTAGGTTTTCAATAAGGGTGCTATAGGCATGAGAACAAGCAATTGTATGTGTATGTGTGTCTGCTATTATCTTCATCTATATTTTCCTTTCGGCTAGATAGTTTAATCTAAAAGTAGCCGTTAATTTGTTTTGTTGTTATGCTGTTGGTGCAGGTGTTGGTTCAGCAGGTGCCGGAGTTGGTTCGACGGTTGGTGCCGGCGTGGGTTCCGGTGTCGGAGTTGGCTCGGTTGGCACAGGCTCGGTTGTTTCCGGTTCAGTTGGTATGTTGGTTGACAAAATAAGCTTTCCATCAGGACCTATCGAAAACGGGCTGTCGCCTTGGATTGTGTGGCTTAAAAGAAAATCATACCACATTTGGTAGCCTTCGGGGTTAAAGTGGATTCCATCGTATGCAGCAATATGTTCCGGCAAAAATCCTGTGCTGTCTCGGTAGATGCTGTTGGTGTCGAGGAAATAACAGCCCGAAGAAAGCGCAAGCTCTTTGATCATTTGATTATATTTGTCGATGTTTTCAAGCGAATAGTAGACCGGGTTGCTAAGCGACGTTTCAAGCGTTACCGGCGGCAGAGATTGCAAAACTATATGCATATCGGGGGCGTTTGCTTTAAGCGAATAGATAAAGGTGCTATAACCGTTCATTAGTTCTTCCGCTGTAGAAACGTTGATTCCGTTTGTTCCAAGCATTATATAAAGCTTTCTCGGCTTGAAATAAAGAATTGCATCATACATCGTCATGACTTCGCCGTTTGGTGCATAATAAAACGCATGGGTCATGGCGGAATGTGGGCTTATGCCTCTTGCAAATATCGTTTTGTAGTCTTGAAGAAAATCATAGTAACCAAAACCTTCGGTCAACGAGTCGCCCGCAAAAATCGTGTCGAGGAAATACGAAGGGTCAACGGGGGTCGTTTCGGTCAATATTGTTCCAACTATTTCGCTTTCGCCTTCTTCTACCGTAGTGTCCGAAAGATAGGAGGGGAACACGCCCGTCGTGTCAAAATGAATTGCAGGTTTGTCGGAATTTGCGGCGGCAGAAAACACCGGCAACAAATAGACCGTCGTTGTTGTCAATGCTAGAAATATGAGAATAAAAAGATGACGTTTAACAACATATAAAAATGGTTCTTTTCTATTTAAAACGATCTTTTCTTTTTTTCTTTTTTTATTAATTTTAACTCTATTATGTTTTTGTTTATTTGCTCGCAATATATTCCTCCAAAATGTATAACCGATTAAATAAAAGTGGTTTCGATATTTAGACATATTACATTATAGCATTTTTGATAAATTATTCAACTGATAATTGTTAATAAACCTATAATTTGTTATAATACAAGTATAATACACAAAATATGATAAAATTATTGACAAAATGCTAATAGATATGGGATTATAATAAGATAAGTTTGAAAAAACAGGTTTTTTCAAATGGTTGAGACTTAGCGTGATACAGGTTGATAAATTATGAAATGTAGGTTTTTATGAAGAAAAAGATTGTAGTTGATGCGGGTTTTATATTGTTGATGGCGGTGGTTGTTGGCTTAAGCCTTGACCTTAATCCATTTTCAAACATAACTCCCGGCACAGATTCAAGCGTTTTTTTAACAATCGGAAAGGGAATGGCAGAGGGCAAACTCCCCTATGCTGATTTTTTCGATCATAAAGGACCTATTCTTTATTTTATCAACTCGATAGGTTGGGCGATATCGGGATTTTTCGGGGTTTTTGCAATTGAATTTTTGATGATCTGTGTATCGCTTTTTTTCGCTATTAAAACGCTAGACCTTTTCTTTAATAAAATCTCTGTCTACATTTCGGTTGCTATAGGCTATGTTTGCTTTGGCAACTTCCTTATGGGTGGAAACCTAACAGAAGAGTTTGCTTTACCGTTTATAACTATAGCGTTTTATCTTTTTTCGAAATACATCGTTTCAAAACAACTTGTTTTAAAAGATATTGCATTTATTGGTGCTTGTTTTGGCGCAACTCTCATGTTAAGGCCCAATATGTTTGGATTGTTTGTTGGATTTTGTGCTATAATATTTTTTGATTTTATTATAAACAAACATTTTGATAAGGCGATAAAAGCTGCTATAATGTTTTTGGTTGGAACGGCGGCTTTGTTATTGATTGTTGCTTCATATCTTTTGATAAACGGGATATTTGACAGTTGGTTCGAACAATTTATATTGTTTAATTTTGTGTATGCATCGGATAATTTCGGCATGGAAAGGCTTTTGTTAAACATTAACCAACTTAACGAAACTGTTCCGCTTTTGCTAATATTATCTGCGTCGGTTGTCTTTTTAATAACCGAAAAAACATATAAAAAACAGTATCTTGCGATGCTTCTAGGGACATTTGCGACAACTGCTTTGGTGCTATATTCGAGGGCATACTATCCGCATTACAGTATGAGTTTGGTTCCTTTTATCATCTTTTATACAGCTTGCATAATAGATTTTGCAATTAAAACTACAAGCAAGGATAAAGCTATAACCATTATGCTAGTCTGCCTTGTGTTGATAGCTACATATTTCCAAAGTTTCAGCCTTTTCTATCGAGATATGATTAATCGAAATTTAACAGGACCTCTTGAAACAAAACATACACTTCAAGATGCAGCAAAATATATAGAACAAAACACCGATGTTGATGACACGATTATTTCGATTGGCAGCAAATGCGAGATATACCCATACATCGATCGTTCGATAGGTTCAAAATATCTCTATCAAGATCCGATTAACAGAATTTCTTCCGAGATAGCGGCTGAATTTGAACAGGATATCATCGAAAACAAACCGGAAATTGTTATGTTTTCATTTTATGATCCTGTGGCGGAATACAGCTCCTTAGACCATCCGACACACTTTATACTCGATGTCATACAAAACCATTACGAACTAGGGTATTCAAATAACGGATTTTTAATCTATGAGAGGATAGACTGATGCTTGATTGTTTAGTAGTCGGAAGCGGGTTTGCCGGAGCAGTTTTTGCAAGGCAACTTGCGGAAGAGGGGAAAAAAGTTTTAATTATAGAAAAAAGAGGGCATATAGGCGGAAACGCTTATGAGGATTATTCGGATAATGGGATAAGGGTTCATCGCTATGGCCCGCATATTTTTCACACCGCAAACAAACGAGTTTTTGAATATCTCTCTCGCTTTTCAAATTTCTATAGCTATAACCATAAAGTTTTGGGAGAGATTGAACAAAAGCTGGTTCCGATACCGATTAACTTTAAATCTATCGAAATGTTGTTCGACAGTGAAAAGGCAATGGAGATTAAACAAAAACTTGAACAGCTTTTTGGTCTGGATAAAAATGTCTCGGTGTTTGATCTTTTAAATTCAAACGACGAGGTAGTTCAACAGTTTGGTCAGTTTGTTTTTGATAATGTCTTTAAAAACTACACCGCTAAACAATGGGGGCAACATCCGGACAAAGTGGATAAAAGCGCAATTAATCGAGTTCCTGTCGTCGTTGGATATAGCGACAACTATTTTTCCGATGAGTTTCAATTTATGCCGAAAGATGGGTTCACTCCGCTTTTCGAAGCGTTGCTTGACCATCAAAACATAACGGTTCAGCTTAACACCGATGCAAAAGATGTTGTGGGTTTTGACTTCGAAAACAAAAAAATCTTGTTTAATAGCGAGGTTTTCGAAGGAACACTTATGCTGTCCTGTGCGATTGATTATCTCTTGGATTTTCGCTTTGGGGTTCTTCCATATCGAACGGTTGATTTGAAATTCGAAGATGTTAAACAAGAGTATTTCCAACAAAATTCCGTTGTCAACTATCCTAATCAACATGACTACACAAGGATAACCGAGTTTAAATATCTGACCGCTCAGGTTGAAAAGAGTTGTTCTACTATTCTTCGAGAATACCCGAAAGCATATGACCCGAACGAGAAAAACGAGCCATACTATCCGATAAACAACCCTGAAAACAACGCTTTGTATGATAGATATAAAGAGATGTTTTCCGAGTTTTCAAATATTGTTCTTTGCGGAAGGCTGTCGCAGTATAGCTATTTCAACATGGATAAAGTTGTTGAGAACGCATTAAATCTAGCAGATGACGTTGTTAAAACATTAAAATAAATTACTTAGGAGAACATTTAATGGAAACCCTCTATATTATCATCCCTACATACAACGAAGAGGAGAACATTAAAAACGTTGTGGCAGATTGGCACGGCGTTTTAAAGCTTGCCGGCGAAGATTCAAAGCTTGTAGTTATAGACGACGGAAGCAAAGACAACACTCTTTCGGTTTTGAAACAACTTGAACCGGAATACAAGAACCTTGTAGTTATAACAAAGAAAAACGAGGGACACGGCGCAACCGTTTTGCATGGTTATAACTATGCCCTTGAAAACAAAGCGGATTTTATCTTCCAAACCGACAGCGACGGGCAGACAAACCCGGATGAATTCGAAGAGTTTTGGCAAAAAAGAGATGAATTTTCCGTTATAATTGGGGACAGAGTTGAGCGACAAGACGGTTTGTCGAGGGTTTTTGTAACCAAGGTTTTGCGCCTTGTAGTCTATTTAATATTTGGCGTTTTTGTCAAAGATGCAAACACTCCGTTTAGATTGATGTCGAACCAGGTTCTTTCAAAATACATAGTTAAAGTCCCCGAGAAATTTAATCTTTCGAACGTTTTGTTAAGCTTGCTTTTTGTTAAAAACAAAGAAAAAGTATTGTTTATTCCGATAACGTTTAAACAACGTCAAGGCGGTGTGAATTCGATTAATTTCAAGAAAATCTGCAAAATCGGAATGCAGGCGGTTAAAGATTTTAGAGAGATAAAAAAATCTCTTTAAAAAATTAAAAAAAACAGTTTATTTTTTTAATGAAATGTAGTATTATATTATAGGCAACAGTTGAAAACCTATTATGTAATACAAACTCGCTTGTGTAGCACAGCCGGTAGTGCAGCTCATTCGTAATGAGCAGGTCGTCCGTTCGAATCGGATCACAAGCTCCAAAAAACCTCTCGATTATATTTGTTCGAGGGGTTTTTGATTAAGGTTTTTTGTCCGCTTAAATTGCAAAAATTTTTAACATTAATAATAATTTAACAATTTAGTGATATAATTGTTGTAACTAATTATCGAGAAGATTTAATGTAGTTGGAGAAATGAATGTCGGAACTTTTAACAAACTTTTTTCCGAACCCCGAATTTGCGGCGACAGCTCTTGAACAAGCGTATTTAAGCAACCCATCTTTTTTTGAGTGGTATAACGCTGTGTCTAGGGTTGTTTTGGCGTTGCTTGCGGTCGCTATCGTTGCAAGGTGTCTCTATTCACTGTTCTCGACCAAAAACCACCTTGAAACATGGTGTTATTTCGACACTCTCGATGGATACCATATCCCGATTCATCATTGGGAAAACATAATAGGGCGTTCGCTTCAAAGCGATATCGTCTTAAACGTCCCGACCGTTAGCCGAAACCATGCCGCAATTATTAGAGAAAGCGATGGAAGCTATTCGATAATCGATCTTGAAAGCAAGGGCGGGGTCTATGTTGGGGGCGAAAAAATTCAAGAAAAACGAAGGATTGAATATGGCGAGATTGTTGATATTTCGGGAGTTAAAGGATATCTTAGGCCTTTAAATAAAGATGAAGAAAAGATGTCTACCAACAGGGACAGACCAAACAAAATCTCTCACATGACGTCGCTTTATCTGCTTTCGGTTTTTCAACTGGTTGCGGCTTGTGCTTTGATATTTAATATGCCGGAACGATTCAGATTTGAAACACCGATAAGCTTTATATTGTTGTTGGGGTTTATGTGGTTCTACACGATATTTTTTAAGATTATAAAACGAGTAGGTTTTGAAATAGATATAATGGCTTTTTTCCTCGCAACGCTAGGACTAATCGTTGCGGCATCGTTTAACCCAACGCTAGTTGCAAAACAGTTTATCGCAATTCTTTGCGGACTTGCGGGATTTTTGGCGCTCGGAACATATCTTAGAGACCTTAAAAGAGCGGTTGCTCTTCGCCCGTTTATGGGGTTTATGGCGGTTGGGCTGTTGCTTTTCACCGTTGTTGCGGGAACGATAGTAAACGGCGCTCGCAACTGGATTTTTATTGGGGGGATATCGATTCAACCCTCCGAAATTGCAAAGATAGCGTTTGTTTACGCAGGTTCGGCGACCCTTGCAACGCTTTTGACAAAACACAACCTCATGCTTTTCTTGGGGTTAACTATTTCTTGCGCCGGTCTTCTTGCGATTATGGGGGATTTTGGTGCGGCAATAATATTCTTTATCGCATTTATTGTGGCGGCTTATATGCGCTCGGGAGATCTTAGAACGATTGCGCTAATCCTAGGTGGTGCTTTTTTTGCATTCTTGATCGTTATAAGATTTAGGCCGTATATCTTAAATCGTTTTTCAGCGTGGCGAAACGCTTGGACGCTTCCGCATGACGGAGGATATCAGCAATCGAGAACGATGTCGGCTTCCGCTAGCGGTGGGCTTTTTGGAACGGGGGCCGGAACGGGGTGGCTCAAAGACATTCCGGCATCAAACACCGACTTGGTGTTTGGATATCTGTCGGAGGAGATGGGGCTAATCGTTGCGCTTTGCGCCGCAGCTTGCATAATTGGTTTTGCTGTTTTTTCCGCTAAAAGCGCAATAAATGCTAGGAGCACATTTTATTCGATAGCGGCTTGCACAGCCTCTGCTATGATGGTGTTCCAGATGATTTTAAACGTTTTCGGCTCGCTCGACATTCTCCCTTTAACGGGGGTAACGTTCCCGTTTGTGTCAACAGGGGGTTCAAGCATAGTTTCCTGTTTTGGATTGCTTGCGTTTATAAAAGCGGCGGACAACAGACAAAACGCAAGTTTTGCCGCACCGCTTCAACAGAGTATTTTGAAAAAATCTTATAAAAATGAAAGTTGATTTTTTTCGAATTTCTAGAAAGGCATGGGATTAACTTTGAAGAAAGTTGCTTCAAGAGCTATCGCTACCTTGATTTTGGTAGGGGTGTTTCTAATCGGAATGGTTTTTTATATTGTAACGCTTTTGCAGGATGGAAAGATGTGGGTGTCGTTTCCTGTTAATAGACACGCCTATTTCGACGGAGTTTTAAATAGAGGAACGGTGCTGGATCGTGATGGGTATGTTTTGGCTTCTGTTCAAGATAACAGCAGAATATATGCCGAAAGCGAGTTTTTAACGAGAGCAACGCTACACGTTGTCGGGGATAAAAACGGCAACATAGGAACAGGAATTTTGGCTCAGTATGACACCGAGCTTATGGGATATGATTATATTAACGGGGCATACTCGATGTCGAACAAGGGCAACAAAATCTATTCAACTATCGATGCTTCGATAACGGGAATTGCAAAAGAAGCTTTGGGATATCGAAATGGCGCAGTTGTTTTTTATAACTACCAAAACGGTGATATAATTGCGATGACGAGCAGCCCGACCTTTGACCCTTATGAAGAGATTGAACTTTCGGAGCAAGACGATCAAAGCGGTATCTACATCAACCGCGCTATATCTTCGGCATACACTCCGGGTTCGGTCTTTAAGATGGTGACGCTTGCCGCCGCTATCGAAAGCATTCCGGAGCTTTATGAGATGGAATTTTTTTGCGATGGCTCAACCGTTATTGCGGGGGAAACAATTAACTGCGCCGGAGTTCATGGAACGCTTGATGTTAAAGAAGGTTTGGCGTATTCCTGCAACGTTGTTTTTTCGGAACTTTCGATTGAACTTGGCGGGGATAAAATATATGACTATGCTTCGAGAGCGGGGCTTTTAGCTCCTGTTTCGATAGGGAAAATTCCAACGGCCGGGGGGCGTTTTGATATAGCTCCGGAAGGAAGCGCAAATCTTGGATGGTCGGGGATTGGGCAGTATAACGACCTTGTTAATCCAACCGCTATGGCGAGGTTTATGGCGGCGATAGCAAACGAAGGTGTTGCGATAGAACCCGGAATTATCGACAGGATCACCAACGACAGCGGTATTGCTGCGGCATTTTCTGAACATCGCTCGAGCGAGCGGCTTTTAAACCCTTCTACAGCGAATGAGTTGAAAGAGATGATGGTTGACACGGTTGTAAACAACTATGGAACGTGGCGTTTTCCCGATGGGGTAACGGTGGGTGCAAAATCGGGAACGGCAGAGCTTAAAGAAAACGAAATTCCGCATTCTTGGTTTGTTGGATTTTGTGATGATGAAACGATGCCGTATGCTTTCGCTGTTATAGTTGAAAATGGCGGTTGGGGGCTTGATGCCGCCGCAAACGTTGCTTCAGACGTTTTGTTTGCGCTACATGACAAAACTTTGGCACAATGATTTTGCCCAGAAAAAACTATATGGAAATTAATTAGGATTTTTGATATAATTAATGCCTACTGAATAACAAGTTATTCAGTACAAATGCTATGCATTTGAAACAAAATACGCCTATAATGCGTATTTTGTTGGCTTATCTTGATGCTATCTGCTGAATTTTCGCCATAGGCGAAAATCAAAGTGCAAAGTTTTTATTAAAATTTATAAAAAACCTTGCACTTTGACAAGTCAAAAACAGCATTCTATGATTTTGCAAAGCTGTTTTGACTTGTTCAGCAGGCATTAATTATGTTTGATGATTATATCAAAAATCCTTTTTTGTTTGTGTTGGAAGGGAGAACAAGGTAAAAGAATGTTTTTGCGCCTTTTTAAAAAGATATTTATTGTTTTTATACCGCTTATAGTTTTGGTGTTTCTTTTCTTTTTGTTTGAAACGTATGATTATTTCGGGTTGAAAAACAACAGCTTATATTCGTCGAAACCGCTTTCGACGATGCGAGAGCTTGTTTTAACCGAAAACCCCAACATAATTTTGGGGGCTTCCCAGATGGCGAACCTTAATGTTGATTATATCGAACAGCTAACGGGCGACCGCTACACGATGTTGGCGTTTGGCGGCGCTAATATGGATGAAACTATCGATAGTTTTTGGTATGCCACGCAAAAAACAGAGCTTGAAAAAGTTGTTATCGGAATGAATTTTTACACGATGGACGACAGCAAGGTTGGCGAAAGGATAGACGATATAATTAAATCGACCGAAAATCCGTTTTATTTTATGAGCCACTTTAACTATTGGCTTGAAGCGATAAACGGCGCAAAGGTTATGGCGCTCGACGTTGTCGCCAATTTAACCGGCAACGAAACGATACGAGAAAATCCGGACGATCCCTCCTCTTTTTCGCAGCTTGACCCAACGTTTCCAACCGACAAAAAAGAGGGATATCGAAGCGATTTATATGATTATTCGGTTTTAATAGATGATAATACAAACAACTATGGTGGCGTTGAAAACTACCTTTTTGAACTTGAAAAGATAGCGGAATATTGCGAAACAAACGATATCGAATTAACGTTTGTTTTTTCCCCTGTTCACAGCGCAGTTTTTGAAAATGTTATTAAACCAAAAGGTTTTGAAAAATATATCGAACAGTATAAAACAGAGATAAAAAGTTTTGGCACGGTGTATGATTTTGAACTGCAAAATGATTTCTCAAAAGACGACAGCAACTTTATAGATGGATTTCATGTGGTTTTGGAAAACAAAAAACTTATGGCAAGGATAATTTTTGCAGGGGAACCGAGCGATATTTTTGAATATTCCACCCCAAAACAATAAAAATTCGACGAAAGCGAACAAAAGAGAATGTTATTAAACTCAGTCACATTTTTAATATTTTTAAGTATAGTTGCTATTATTTATCTTAATATAGGAAAAACGCTTCAAAACCCGTTTTTGCTAGCGGCAAGTTTGGTGTTTTACATTTTGGGCGCCCCGCAGTATGCGGCGATTTTAGCATTTACTATCGTTGTTGCATTTATTGGGGCGATAAGAATTGAAAAAGCGACGACCGAAAAAAACAAAGACAGAATAGCGTATGGCGTTATAATCTATTCTGTTTTGGTGCTTGTTTTTTTCAAATATATAAATATTTTTAGCGAACAGTTTTTGTTGTTGATTAGCGGAAACAGCGAGGGCGCTTTGTCGCTTATTCTTCCTATCGGAATAAGTTTCTACACGTTCCAACTAATCGGATATATTCTCGATGTCAGGCGTGGCAAGATAGAAGCGGAAAAAGATTTCATTGTGTTTGCTATGTTTATGAGCTTTTTCCCCCAAATTATTTCAGGACCTATCGGGCGCTCGACAGAACTTTTACCGCAATATAAACAGCATCATAAATTTGATTATTCAAGAACGGTCGAGGGTTTGCAAAGGTTTTTGCAAGGTGCGTTTAAAAAGATAGTCGTTGCAGATGGTTTGGCGGTCATAGTGGACGGATATTTTGGGGTGTTGAATGAATGCAGAGGGATGTCGCTTGTCGTTGCGATGCTTCTTTATTCTATCCAGCTATACGCCGATTTTTCGGGCTATACCGATATGGCGATAGGGAGCGCAAAGATTATCGGGATATCGCTTCGGGAAAACTTTTGTGCGCCATATCTTTCTAAAAACTACTCTTCGTTTTGGAGCCGTTGGCATATCTCGCTTTCAAGTTGGTTGCAAGATTATATATTCACTCCGTTGGTTTGGTCTCGTTGGTTCAACAAAGTTATTTATAAAAAATCGTGGGAACAAAAAGCGCCCCATTTTCTAGCTAACATTTTCATCGTTTTTCTAATAAGCGGTATATGGCACGGAGCGGCGCCAACATTTGTTATATGGGGCATTTTGCAAGGGCTTTTCAGAATTGGGGAAGAGATTATCCATAAATTCAGAAAACGCCCAATCAAGATTAAAAACAAAATTTTAGACAAACTCAGAAACGCTTCAAAGATTATATTCATCAATCTTCTTTGGATATTTTCGCTGGTGTTTTTCAGAGCGCCAACCGTTTCGGAAGCTTTTTATATTCTGCAAAATATATTTTTAAAAGAACACGAAGGAACATATCTTGTGAGAATTTTGGATTTTGCAAGCAAAGAGATTAGCAGAAGTTCAAGCTATTATCTGTTGTTCTTCTCATTAATAGCTTTTGGGATAATCTTTATTATAGCGAGCGACTTTTATGCAAGCAAAAACATTAAACAGGGGATCGACAACAACCCGATAGCAAAGCTTTCCAAAACAAAAAGATGGATTATCTATTGGGCATTGGGGCTTGCTACCGCTACATTCTACCTAATCGGAATGTCGGGAGCGGCGATATCTTCCCAGTTTTTATACATGGGTTATTGATTAAAGGAAAAAAATAAAGGCTACGGCGAAATTCAAAAGTTTCGCTGTAGCCTTTTTTGGTGGATTGTGGTTAAAGTTATTACCTATCCGTTTTTCTTCTCGTGTAGCCTTTCATTATAGCTTTTCGCTTATACATCTCGGCATCAACACGTTTAAGCAGAGAATCGGCTGAGCCTTTATCCAATTTGTCGTCGTAAGAGCAAAGTTCCCCTGCTATCGAAAGCCTGAACGGTAGTGTTTTGTTTGCGGTGTCGATGTTTTGTTGAAGCTTATCAAGATAGTCTTTTATCTCGTTTTGTTTGATGTTAGTTGAGATTAAAGTGAATTCATCTCCTCCGATGCGATAGATATCGGCAACATCGTTAAATGTTTTTTTCAACTCTTCGGTTGCGCTTTGGATTAACATATCCCCTTCTTTGTGTCCGAGATTGTCGTTTATCTTTTTAAGGTCGTTTATATCAAACATTCCAAGAACGAGATTTTTAAGCAGTTCGGGGTTTGTTTTAAAATGCTCGAAATCTCTTTCAAAACAGGTTCTGTTTTTAGAGTTGGTCAAGATATCTTCAAATGCGAGTTTTTCATAAAGTTTTGATCTTGCGGTTTCTTTCATGATTTCCGAAAGCTCTCGTAGAAATTCAGCAAGCAAAACTGCCGAAAAACCAATTACCCCTATTCTCAAAAATGTTGACATATAAGCTTCGTTGTCGATGTAGTATGTGAACATATCGATAGCCGAGAATATGCAAAGCACCAAGGCACTAAAACCAAACGCTCTAATCTTTGTGTTCTTTTGAACAAAGATTTCAAAGACAGCGGTTGCGGCGAGAGCAAATATCGAAAGCCCGATTAGCATATGGTAGGTGCTTAAAGAATATCTTAGGTCTCTTAGGTTATACGCTTGAAGCATGATGACAACAAGCCAAAATAGGATATGTAAATACATACAAGCGTATAGATGCTTACTGTATTTAAGGTTATATGCTGAACATAAGAAAAATAGAATGGGAATTGGCATAAGGTATAAAAGCAGGTAGGAAGCTACTGAATAGATATATGGTTCGGAAACAAACAATTGAACCATCGGAAGGGTTGAAAAGGTGTATAGACCCGTTATAATTGTGAAAAAACCAAGGTGCAAAATGTGGGTTGCTCGCTTTTTGGTGAATATAAACAGAAAGAAAACAACTTCGCCAACGCCGAGAACAACCATTAGCGTTGAAAGAATAAAGCTTAAAAATTCTCGATTAAGAAGATGGAACACGCCGGAACTTTCGGTTGCTAAATAAAGCGAATCAACTTCGGCGATTTTATATGCAGGTCTTAGTTCTATTAAAATCTCGTCGCCGGTTTTAATGTTGGGAAGTTCTATCATCAACGGCATAACCCCGGGAGCTTCTCCGATGGTAGAAAGCATCGTTTCGTCAAGGTTATAAACAAGATTATCTTCGATATAAACTTTCAAAAAATTTCGAGAGTTGAAAAAATGAATAGTTGAAAATTTTTCATCTATATCGGGGAAAACGTTCTTTAAAATTATAATCTCTGCCTCTCGTCCGGTTAGCTCGGTTGGATTAGCGCATTGCTCAAACTCCGAACCATCTAGGCTATATTGCCAACCCTCGCTAAAAGAAAAGACCTCGTCGTTGTTTATGCCGGGCAACCCTGTGTCGCTAAGGTTATAAAGCACCAACACAAAAACCAGTGTAATCAAAACAACGGACGTTATAATTAAATTAGTTGATTTTTTCAAAAGAACTCTCCCTTTTGTATAAAAGATTGATCAGACCATAATTAAAAACATTATATCACACCAAACTTTAGTTTACAATCAATTTACATATACTTTCTGAAATATCAAGTAAAAGATTTTCCATTTCGACAAATGCCGATAAAACCTTGAGATTTTGCTATTTAAGAACATCGGATGTTCTTGCATAATGAAAGATATATTGTTGGGCAATGCCGGCATAGGGGAGAGCAAAGTCGGGAAGGCCGTCGGGGAAGAGCTGTTCCATCGCACGCTTTATCCAAACATCGGTTGGGAACGCTTCAAGCCTATTGGCGCCAAACAACAACGAACAGTCCGCAACTTTGGGGCCTATTCCGTTAATCGTCATGAGGGAGTTTCGAGCAACCTCTAGCGGAGCGGTTTTGATGAGATGTTGGTCGATAGAGCCGTCGCTGAATTTTTTGGCGGCATCTATAATATATTTTGCGCGAAACCCGCTTTTGAGGGGCGCTAGATCCTCGACCGTTAGACCGCTTAGTTTTTGCGGAGTTGGGAACGAATAGAACCCCGAAACATCGTTGCCAAAACTGGTGCAAAGTCGATCGATTATTCCTGAGATTCTCTTGATATTGTTGTTTTGCGAAATGATGAAACTGCAAACCGTTTCCCAAAGAGGTTGGCGCATAACTCTTATACCCGAAGCATACGAGATTGCGTTTGACAAAACGGCATCTTTTCTCAAAATATTTTTTATGTTATCATAATCGGTATCGAGCGAAAAATAGTCTACTATGTATTTCTCAATATTATCCTGTTCGCAACCTTCTACCTCTATGCCGTCATCAGTTTGATAGAGAATAATGTTTTTATCTAGGATTACTCCTTCAAACCCGCCATCTTCTCGAACTTTAAAACGAAAGCATTGACCGCAAAATAGCGTTTGCTCAAGAGAAAAATCCGACACTGTTATTTTTATACCGTTAATAATTACACCTCTTATATATTTTATTTCAGTTTTAATTAATGCATAGTTTTATTAAAATTGCAATTGTTACTTTTTAATCAATTTGAACGTTATTTTAGGTTAATTTACAGCAGTTTGCGGACTAGACATTTTGTCGTTTTACAGAATGTTTTGTCGAAAGTTTTCGACTGTATGTTGAAAACGATGTTGAAAACCTAATAAAACCTTGTAGAAAAGCGGTTTTTTCTCGATTATTCAACAGTTTCAACAGGTTTTTCAACAAGAAATGCATAAATCTAACATTACTCATAGTAATATCGATTTTTCATGTAAGTTGTGTTAAAGCAAAAAAAATTACGAAAAAATGTAATAATATTTTGTATTTTCGGTTAACATCAAACTAAAAACGTGATATAATAAAAGGCAATGTAATTTTTTAAAGAGGCGGTGTGTTTTGAACAACGATAATAAACAATTTTTTGAAGGCGACAATGAAAGCGAGATAGTGTATGGAAAGAATGCAGTTATCGAACTTTTAAAGAGCGGAACTTCGGTTGACAGCTTATATATTTCAAACGATCAATCCGAAAAAGAAAAAAGCTTTTTCATTTCACTTGCAAAGAAAAACGATGTTGTGGTTAAATCTATTCATCCGATGAAGCTTGAAAAGCTTTGCTCGAGCAAGCGACACCAAGGGATAGCGGCTCAGGCTACTATTGCAAACTATTGTGATATAAGGGATATTTTGGATTTTGCTACAGACAATAACCAAGACCCGTTAATTGTTATTGCGGACGGCATCGAAGATCCCCATAATTTGGGAGCGATAATAAGAACGGCGGAATGTGCCGGAGCGCATGGAATTATTATCCCAAAAAGGGGCGGATGCACAATAACCACATCGGTTCTAAGAGCGTCTGCCGGTGCGGTTAGCTATATGAAGATCGCAAGGGTTGCAAACATTGCCCAAACGGTTAGAGAGCTTAAAAAAGCCGGAGTGTTTTGCTATGCAACCGATTCGGATGGCGATTATCTAACGACCGCCAATCTCACGGGATCTATTGCCATTGTGGTGGGTTCCGAGGGTTCAGGGGTTTCGAAGCTTGTTAAAGAACTTTGCGACCAAACTATTTCGATCCCGCTTCATGGAAACATCTCGTCGCTCAACGCTTCGGTTGCGTCGGGGATAGTTATATATGAAATTGTACGACAAAGAAAACTTAAAGGTTAATTTGATTAGAGGTATACTATATGGATCAATTTAATAAAGATGCACAGCTTGAAGATATCTTAAACAGAATTCATGGCACATCGCAAACAGGGAACACCTCCCAAATTCCGGGGGCGGATTTGTATTACGGCGACGCATATCAACAAGGGAATCAAGATTTTGAAAATATGTTGCCGTATGGCGAGGACACCTACACAGATTTAAATATGTATCAACAAGGGTATAGCGAGGGTGGCTACGACTATCAACAGTATGACACGATGGGTGGAACAGATGCGTTTGATAGACAAAACGGCTATTACCAACCCGACCCATACCAACAAAACGATTATTATAATGCGGAATATTCGCAACCTGTTTATTATGACACAAACCCTTCAATCTCGTTTGGCAATCTAAATGTTGACACAACCCGTGCGGCAAGAAGCCAACAAACGCAAGGTTTTGGAACTTCTGCTTTCAACGAATACACAGGAGCGATAGCGCCACCCGTTAACAATGCATTTGATTATTCCTCGCCATACTCCGATAGAAATCCGGCGACACACCCAATATTCACGCAACAATTTGATACACAACCGCTAAGAACCAACGAAGTTCCGCCGGGACAACTCCCAAGGGTTGAAACAGGGATGTTTGAAAGGATAGATCTTTCGGTAGATAGCGATATTTTAGATCAAAGCAAAAAAACTTTGCTAGATGTTGAAGGGAAGTCGGACGAGGAGGACTTCAAAGATTTTTTTAGCGATGCGGTTATTGCGGGTAAGCGCCAAGAAAAGAAAACAAAATTTCTTTCCTCAATAGCCGGTAAACTCAATAAGAAACCTAAGAAACAAAAAAGCAAAAAGAAAAAAGGCGCAGATGTAGACGAATCCGACGATATTTTTTCAGCAGGTACAGGGGAGTTTGTTCAGGTTAATTTTGATGATAACGAGTTTTCTGAACAGGAGCAACTCGAATCAAAGGGCGAGAGAACCTCTGTTTTCGACGACGAACTTCCCGAAGAACATCCGATAGAGTTTGAATTTACTGACGAGAAACAAACCGAATCGGTCATCGCATTGTTGGTTTCAAAAAATATAAAGAATGCTTTAAAACTAGCAACGGCAGTTGTTATATTTATAAGCCTAGTTGTTTTAAACTTGGCGGTTGAATATAACTATAACTTTCTCTATGACATAACGAGCGATCCGCAGGCATTTTATGCGTTAAATGCAGTTCTCATTTTGGGAGCTTTTTTGCTTAACTATTCGGTAGTTTTAAAGGGATTTATAAATTTATTTACATTTAAAGCTGATATGTCATCGGCTTTGGTGTATTCGTTTTTGTTCGCTTTTGCCCAGCCGTTGTTGTATCTTGTTTTTTCAAGCGATATAACAAAACCGCTAGTCACCGCTGTTTCGGCGTTGGTCATTGTTTGCTATAGCGCCGGGCAGTTTTTAAACAGCCAAAGAATTTTAAACAATATGCGGTTTATTGCGGATGGTGGGGAAAAATATGCCGCCGCTCCGCTTTACAATCAACAGTTGACCGAAAGAATAACGAGGGGCGTTGAGGTTGACAGCTCGAGCGTTTTGGTTAAAAGAAAGACATCGTTTACCGATGATTTTCTTTTTCATTCAAACTCTCTCGATCCCGATAACGAATCGGTGTATAAAGTTGCAACGATTGTTTTAATAGTTAATATCTTGTGTGGTGCAATAACATACATTTTAACAAGCAGCCCGGCAGATGTTGTGACAACCCTTGCGTTGTCGTCGGCGCTTTCTGTTCCTTGTTTTGCGGGCCTTGTTAGTTTCGCACCGTTTTTCAAGATGCAAAGTGATATAAAAAATCATGAAGTTATGGTTCCGGGGTTTAGCGCTATCGAAGATGTCGTCGACGCCGGTTGTGTTGTGGTTGAAGGGCATGACCTATATGAAAAAAGCCAGATAAAACTACATGGGATTAAAACGTTTGAAAAAGAACGAATCGACATGGCGATACTCTATGCAGCATCGGTGTTGATTCAATCGTGCGACACGATGTCGGGAGTGTTTTTAAACGTTATCCAAAACAAAACCGAAATGCTTTTCGAGGTAGACAGCGTTGTTTATGAAGATGGTTTGGGATATAGCTTTTGGGTTGGCAAAGAAAGAATAATCCTTGGTAACAGGGAACTTTTAGCGACACACGAAGTCCAAATACCTTCGAGAGACTATGAAAACAGATACACACATAAAAGCACAAGAGACGCTATCTATCTTGCGGTTTCGGGCAAGCTTTCCGCTATGTTTATTTTAAGCTATAACCCTAGCCCCGATGTTGCTCAAGTTGTTCATGGCTTGGAAAAAGAAGGGGTAAGTTTGCTTGTTAGAACAAGGGATTTCAATATTACGCCTGAAAAAGTCTCTAGAAACTATGGAATACCAAGAGCTATGGTTTCGGTTATTCGCGAGGTCGACCTGTTTGATCTTTCAAGGTTCACCGAATATGCTCCGCATACAACTTCGTCGATAACGTTCACCGGTAAGCTTATTAACTATTTCAAAGGAATTAAAGGTTGCTACAACGTTCGGAATGCCATTAAAATAACCGGCATTCTTGAATTAAGCTCGATGCTAGTTGGCATTACTATCGCTCTTGCAATGTCGATTTGGGGAGCGGTTTTCTCGATAGGTTCGTTGTCGGCTTTGCTGTTCCAACTCGCTTGGCTTGCCGCTATGCTTGGTTATTCCTTCATTAGGAGATACTAACCCGTTCGGCAAATTGCACAAATAACGTCTAATAATTTATACTAATTAAAGTATAAAAAAGCCATTATATTACTTTTATATTTTTTGATTTTGTGGTAAAATTACCTTTAAGGTTGTAAAATGATTGTTTTTTAATGCAATCTGCACAGAAATAAACTTAGGGGGAATTTTTTATGGACTTCACACCGGATAAAATCCGCAACGTTATGGTTGCGGGGCACAGCTCGAGCGGTAAGACCTCGTTTGTCGAGGCATTATTACACTTGACTAAATTTTCCGAGAGGTTGGGTTCGGTTACCGACGGAAACACAGTGACCGACTTTGACCCGGAAGAGATTAAAAGAAAAGCGTCTATTTCGACCGCGATAGCTCCTTACGAATACAAAAATTGCAAAGTTAACCTTATCGATGCGCCGGGTCTTTTTGATTTTGAACTCGGATTATATGAAGGCATAATGGCGGCAGAATCGGTCATCATATGTGTTAGTGGGCGTTCGGGCGTTGCTGTTGGAGCGCAAAAAGCAAACAAACTAGCAAACAAAAAGAAAAAGGCAAGAGTGTTTTATGTTTCGAAAATGGCGTCGGAAAACGCTGATTTTGCAAAAACATTTGCTGATTTAAAAGAAAATTTCGGAATGGCGGTTTGCCCCGTTGTTGTTGCGTTGACAGAGGAAAAGAAACCAACGATATATGCAGATCTCATGACCTCAAAAGCATTTACTTATGTAGATGGAAAAGAATCCGAGGTTCCGTTCCCGAAAGATGATCCGCAGATTGCGGAATATTATAAATCATTCATCGAGGCTATCGCCGAATCGGATGAAGAACTTCTCGAAAAGTTTTTGGCTGAAGAGCCTTTCACATACGACGAGATTGTTAAAGGGCTAAAAGAAGGTGTCCGCAGTTGTGCAGTAGCGCCTGTAGTTTGCGGAGACTCTTTAAAGCTCGAAGGCATCGGCCTTGCTCTTCATGTTATCAATGAAGTTTTGCCATCGGCAGCGGATGCTGAAGGTGTGTTGGCGTTTGATAAACAAGGTGAAGAGATTTTCATTAAATGCAACGCCGATGACCCGGCGGTTGGATTTATCTTTAAAACCGTTGCAGATCCTTTTGTTGGAAAACTTTCATACATTAAAGTTATTTCGGGCAAGTTTTCGGCAGACGGTCAGTTTGTTAACGCAACAACAGGGGAACAAGAACGCCTTGGAAAACTATTGAGCATAAAGGGTAAAAAGCAAACGGATGTTAAAGAGATTAAAGCAGGGGATATCGGAGCGATAACAAAGCTAGACAAAGCAAAAACAGGGGATACCCTTTGCGCTAGTTCTAAAGTTGTTAGAGTTAAACCGCTTGAATTCCCGGTTCCGAGTTTCTCGATGTCGATTCGCCCAACAAAGAAAGGCGATGAAAGCAAGATTTCGGGGGCTATCCAAAGACTTTGTGAAGAGGATAGAACCATTTCATACCACGTTAACAGCGAGACTGTTCAACAGATTCTTTCGGGTCTTGGCGAACAACACATCGATGTTATAGTGAGCAAATTAAAATCAAAGTTTGGCGTTGAAGTTGCTCTTGAAGCTCCGAGAGTTGCATATAGAGAAACTATCCGCAAAAAAGTTAAAGTTCAAGGTAGACATAAAAAACAATCGGGTGGACATGGCCAGTTTGGTGATGTTTGGATTGAATTCGAACCACATACAGAGGGCGAAGATCTCATATTCGAGGATAAAGTTTTTGGCGGAGCTGTTCCGAAAAACTTTTTCCCCGCAGTTGAAAAAGGCCTTAGAGACAGCATTAAAAAAGGTGTTTTGGCGGGTTATCCCGTTGTTGGTTTGAAAGCTCGTTTGGTTGATGGTTCATACCATCCGGTCGACAGTTCCGAAATGGCGTTTAAAATGGCGGCAAGCCTTGCGTTTAAAGCCGGTCTTGCGACAGCATCTCCCGTTTTGCTTGAACCTATAATGAGCGTTAAAGCTCTTGTTCCCGACAGCAACACAGGGGATATAATGGGCGAAGTTACAAAACGTAGGGGCAGAGTTGTTGGAATGAACCCGGACGAAGCCGGAATGCAACTTGTTGATGCAGAAATTCCGCAATCCGAGCTACATGATTTCACAACATATATGCGTTCTTCAACTCAAGGTCGAGGCAGTTTCACGATGGAGTTCTTAAAATATGAGGCTCTTCCATCGACCCACGAAGCTAAAGTTATCGAAGAAGCGAAGAAACTTAAAGCTGAAGAATCAGACGAATAGAGAAAAAATAATCCTCACCTTCGGTGAAGCTATTGGAAATACTACTTGTCGAGATTCGCTCGCCATTTTGCTCCGATGGGCGCAAAAATCGCAGTATTTCTAAAACCAAAAGCTTTGAGCTAAATATAAAAACACAATAAATTAAAGGGGGGCGAAAGCCCCCCTTTTTGTCACGTGGGTTAACAATAGAATATCATCATTTGAAAATCAACGAAAATTCAGCAGATAGCATCAAGGAAAGAAGCTTTAGTCTCTTTTTTGAGCAAAGCAAAGTCGCTTGGGAAATAGAGCTTCAAAACGGTTATTATTGCGCTTTTGATCTGCTTATCGGTGCCAAGGTTGTTGGTTTTCATGATGGTTTGGGCGTGGAGAATAGAGGGCAGGACTAATCGTTGTTTGTCATCAATAATTGTTTTTCTTGCTATTATATACGAAATTCGGGCGGTCTCTATTAGAAGGTTGTCATGGGTTTCGAAGTTTGCCCAAACAGTTTGTTTTGGAAGTTTTATATCGGGAATGGGCTTTTTATGTTGAGCATCGTCAAATATCTCGTTAAGATTAAACGGCTTGTTATCGATAAATGTTACTGCAACTACAACAAACAGGATAACAATTATCGAAAAAAATGTTATCTCGTCTATCTCTCCTAAAGTAACCAGCAACAAAGAAGCTGTCGCTATTGCTAAACTTATTATGATTAATATCTTTTTCATGTTGTACCCCTTTCAATAATCTCCGCCGAAAGCGGAGATTTTAGATCAAAGACTCAGGTTTTAGAAATACTGCGATTTTTGCACCAACGGTGCAAAATGGCGAGCGAAGCACGACAAGCAGTATTTCCAATATCTCCGCCCTATGGGCGGAGATTATTTATATTATGCTCATATTATATATTTTGATACAAAAACAAAACCACAGGATAAGCTTTTTACCCTGTGGTTTTGTTTTTGCTACAACCTGTTTTCTAAAGACCAGTCTCGCAGACGTTCTACCTCGAAACTGTTTGCAGATTTGAAAACCTTTTGACCTTTTCGGTTGATAACGATATCCCCTGTAGGCGAAGGCATAAACGGAACAACCTGTTCTGCTTTTTCGGTTTTGTTGATATCGATGTGAAATTCTTGATCTTTAAATTCATAATATGTCATAAATATTACGATGCTCCTTTCTCGTGCAAAATTTCATTAAATACGGCAGACTTTCAGTTTGCAGCACATCGTTTGTGGGTGCTTTTTTTATTTTTCACAAACAAAAAACCTTCCTTAAAGCAAGTTTGCCCAAGAAAGGTTTTATTATTCTGTTTTTAGGGTATTGATTTTTAGCCGGGTTTTCTAACGTTGACTACTCATCGTATTTGCTTAATTTTTTTTCAACAGGCTGTTGATCGTCCTGTTGCTCGCCGTCTTGCTCGTCTACAAGTTCCGCTTCGATAGGTTCAGATTCTTCGAGAGATTGCGAAGCTCTTTTTTCTGCCTCTATCTTTTCTTGTTTTTGTTGTTTGTTTTGGGCAATAGCTCTTCTTGCCAAAATGACAAAAACAACTACAAACGCAACAGTCATTAAAAGCATAACCCATTGAACCAATTCCCAAGGGCCTTGATGGTTAACTAATGCCATAACATTTGTGTAGATGTAGTATGCAACGAGACCTAACAATACATAAGTGAACATTTTTAATTCCTCCATTAATTTAAGCCAAAGGCAACATATAGCCGTAGGCTACATATAACCGTAGGCAACATATAACCATAGGTTAATATAACCATAGGTTAATATAAATCGCAAATTCCCGAAGTTTGGTGTCTTAAATCCGCATTATTTGTATTTTAACATAAATTGAAACGATATATCAATGTTTTTTTAGCAATCTACATTGAAAAACAAACTCTTTTTGCCATAATTATGAAAAAAGCAACTTTTTCTTAAAAACACAAAAGAAATATCGACAAAGTTTTGATAACATGATAGAATTAATTTAATTAAAATAAAGTGATATTGTATATATGATATTAACTATTTTGTTTCAATAAAATAGATTAGGATTATTTAATGGCTGAAACATTTATAAAATTTTTGGGCGCTAGAGGCTCTAGGCCTATGGCAGGTATTAAATACAGAAAATATGGCGGCGACACCTCTTGCGTTTTTGTGTCGCTTGGAAAACAGTTGTTTTTGTTTGATGCCGGTAGCGGGTTAATCAACCTATCAAAAGACCTTTTAGAAAACAGCAAAAATGTTAACGTTCTCTTTTCCCACACCCACATAGACCATATAACGGGGCTTCCTTTTTGGGATGTTATGTATGATGAAAGCATGAATATAGACATCTATGGCGCAAAACGAGATGGGCTAGACATTCAACAACAGATAAACTGCCTTATGAGTCCGCCTTTGTGGCCGGTTGGGTTTGAGGCGTTTTTTGCTAAAATAAACTGCCATACAGCGAAACGTGAGTTCTATATAGGGGATGTTAAGGTGTCGACTATCGACGCAAAACATCCCGGCGGGTGCCTTATGTATCGATTAGACTATAACGATTTAAGCATAGTTTATGCAACGGATAACGAGATAGAACAACAAGCAAGCGAACAGTTTATAGAATTTGCAAGCGATTGCACATTATTTATATGCGATGGGCAGTATTCAGAACAAGAATATCAAAACAAAAAAGGATTTGGACACACAAGGTGGGATATAGCGGTGGACACTGCGCTAAAAATCGGTTGCAAACAGTTTGCGGTTTTCCACCACGACCCAAAAAGCAACGACGATTTACTTGATGAAGTTCAACAAAAAATAACTGAAATTTCGCCTTTTGGATGTCTTGCGAAGGAGGGAATGGTGATATATCTATGACACAAAACTATCTTGAACAACTTCTTGAAATCAGCATCGCTTTGGCTGCTGAGAAAAATAGGGATGTTTTGCTCGAGCGTATTCTAGTAGCGGCGATGGAGCTCACCAACTGTGACGGTGGAACGCTTTATATTAAGCAAGACAATGCGCTGGCTTTTAAAGTTATGATTACAAAATCACAAAACGTTATCAAAGGAGGAGCAAGGGAAGAAATTGAACTTCCCCCTGTTCCGCTTGAAAGAAGCAACGTTTGCGCATATTCCGCTATCGAAGGACGGCTTATTAATATCCCCGATGTATACGACAGCGATATTTTTAATTTTGAAGGTCCGATTCGTTATGATGCCATGATTGGGTATAAGACAAAATCTATGATGGTAGTTCCAATGGAAAACAACCATGGCGAAGTCATAGGGGTTATGCAGCTAATAAATGCTCAAAACAAAGACGGCGAGATAATTTCCTTTAAATCCACTTCAAAAGTAGTGGTTCGTGCGCTCGCTGCTCAAGCGGCTATCTGTATAACCAACATGAACTATATCATGCAGGTTGAAGATTTGATGGAATCCATTGTTCGAACAATTTCTGCGGCTATTCATCTGCGCTCGCCATATAACGTTACCCACACCCACAATATGGCGGCTTATGCCCAAAAGTTTATTGCTTGGTTAAACAGCAATAAAGAGGTAGAATGGAAATTTTCAGAGCTCGATGAACGCCTTTTCATTTTGAGCATTTGGCTACATGATATCGGAAAGCTCATAACTCCGCTCGAGATTATGAACAAGTCTACCAGATTAGATTTTAGGTATGATGAAGTTATGGCAAGGCTTGATTATATCTCGCTTTCGGAGGAAGTCAACGCCCTTCGCAAAGGCTATGACCCAACCGAACTTCTTAAAGAGGTTGAACAAATAAGGGAGTTTATCGCCAAAGTCAACGTTATGGAATATCTTGACGATCAAAACTATAAAAAGGTTCAAAAGCTTTCTTGCAAAACGTTTAACACAAGAAACGGAAACAAAAAGCTTTGGTTTAAACAGGATGATATCGATGCACTTTCAATAAGAAAAGGCACGTTGACTAAAAAAGAGTTCTCCGTTATGCAAGAACACGTTTTGTTAACCGAAAAGATACTAAGCAAGATGAGCTTTTGGGGGGAATATGCGAAAGTCCCTCGTTGGGCATCGAAACATCATGAATTGCTTGATGGCTCGGGATACCCCAAAAAGCTGGATGCCGAAAACATAGATGTCGAAGCTAGGTTGCTTACAATTCTAGATATATTCGATGGGTTAACTTCACATGACAGACCCTATAAAAAGCCGTTTTCTTTGGAAAAATCATTTGCTATAATGCGGGAAATGATCGAAGAAAATAAACTGGATAAACAGGTTTTTGAACTCTTTTTCCAAAGTAAAGCTTGGGAATTAAACGACGAGGACAGAGAAAAGATTAAAGCTAAAAATATTATGCAAGATGTTTTTAATTAAAACTGATTTCTTGTTTTTCGAAAAGTGGTTAATTTGAAATAATTAGATGAAGGAGGGTATAAAAGCCCTCCTACATCTATGGGATAAACTGTTTAAAAGCGAAAGGAAAAAATTTGTTTAAAGATAAAAAAACTACTAGAAATATGATTATAACCGCAACGATATCCTCAATTTTGCTTGTGGCAGTTATAAGCACCGACCTGTTTTTAACAGCATCAAACACGATATCGGATGCGCTTTATCAAAGCCCCAAACCGGCAAATTCCGAAATTATAATAATCGGGATGGATGAAAAGGCAGAGGAACGTTTTGGAACTATGCCTTGGTCTAGGGATGTTGTTGCACAAGCGATAGAATATCTTAATCAAGACCCCAAAAAACGGCCGGCTGTTATTGGGTTAGACACATTGTTTGTTGGTGAAAGCGACGATGCGAATGCGGACGAGCGTTTGGCGGATGTCGCCGGAGAGCATGACAACGTTGTTGCGGCTACGTCGGCAACTTTTGGAACACAGGTTATAGTTGAAGAAAACGGAGATTTCTACACAGACACTTATTCGGTTATAGTGTATGAACAGCCGTATGACAGCTTGCTTGAACAGGTCGATTTGGGTCATGTTAACGCCATGATCGACCAAGACGGAATTATGCGTCATGCCGTTTGGCAAATTGAACTTCAAGATGGAACGTTGGTGCCGTCGTTTAACAAAACGATATATGAAAAGTATCAAGAGTTTCATAATCAAGAGGCTTCGTCGGTTCCTACTACCGACAGCCGTTACCGCTGGTATGTTCCGTTTCAATCATTGCCGTTTGGTTTTGATGATGGATATTCTGTTACACAGCTTTTTGATAAAGAGCTAGACCCCGATTTATTTGCCGGAAAGATAGTGTTAATAGGCCCGTATGCTCAAGGAATGTACGATGAATACACAACTTCTATCGACCATGCGGTCAAGATGTTTGGCGTTGAATACCAAGCAAATCTTATAGCGGCACTACTTGAGGGGGAACTCAAAACAGAGCTGTTGCAGTTTCCTCAAACGGTGCTAACGTTTGTTGCGATGTTTTTATTAAGCCTTTGGTTTTATGATAGAAAGTTTGTTTCGGCTACCGTTATGTGGCTTGCTACTTCGATAGGTTGGGTTGTTTTGTGCACAATGGCTTATGATGCCGGTTATGTTATACAAGCCGTTAACATTCCGCTCGCTTCAACAATAGGTTATTTAACTTCGGTTGCGATAAACTATGCAAGGGCGGCGGTAGAAAAAAGACGTGTAACAAAAACATTCAGCCGATATGTTGCGCCTGAAATCGTGTCGGAACTTTTGAACGGCGACCCAAAAGCGATGGAACTTGGCGGAAGGCTAGTCGATATTGCGGTGCTTTTTGTCGATATAAGAGGGTTCACAACGATGTCGGAAAAGCTTCCCCCCTCCGATGTTGTTGAGATTGTTAATCAATACTTAACGTTGACAAGCAGATGCATATTTGAAAACGAGGGAACGCTCGATAAATATGTAGGGGATTGCACAATGGCGTTTTGGGGCGCTCCGATTAAACAACAAGACAGCGCTTTCAAGGCGGTTAAAGCGGCGCTCGATATGGTGGATGGTGCGAAAGATCTAGGAATGCAACTTGAGCAAAAATATGGCCAAACGGTTCAATTTGGAATAGGGATAACCTATGGTGCGGCGGTTGTCGGCAACATAGGGTCTGCAACAAGAATGGATTACACCGCTATAGGGGACACCGTTAATACGGCAGCAAGGCTCGAGAGCAACGCTCCGGCAGGGTGCATCTATGTTGGCCCTGAAATTGCAACAGCGCTTGAAGGACGTGTTCGGTTCAGTTCGCTCGGAAGCGACATAAAATTAAAAGGCAAAAGCGAAAACTTTGAAATATTTAAAGTTGAAGAGATTGTCGAAAAATAGTTATTGAAATTTATTCCACTACAATTATTGAATATTAACGGAATATTATACCAAAATTATAAACTTGTTAATCTATCAAAAAAATTAGTTGATTTTATTAATGGTATTGTGTAGAATAAGTTGGGCAATTTTTTAAATTAAGGAGATATATGAACAGCGTAAAACAGATGATTAACAAGATAAAAGATTATCTTATAAATCTAAAAATCAAAGAAAAAATTAGCAATTTCAAACCTATCGAAAGTTTTAAAAATTCGAAACTTTTTGAAGCTGTAAAAAACCGCAAATTAGTTGAGTATCTTAAAGCTAACATAACCCAAAGGATGGTGGTTGTGTCAAGCTTTACCGTTGGTATGGTTGTTCTGATTGCTGTGTTAGGTAATCCTTCGATGACAGCAACGACAATGCGCCTTTTAGATACAGCCGGAGAGGTTGATTTAAAGAACGAACAACAAATCCAACTGGATATTAATCTTGGAATGAGATTATTTAGCGGAAACAACTTGACAACAGAAACAGAAAGCTATGCATTTATTAGCTTGGATGATGAAAAATCTGTTAAATTAGATTATTCCTCCGACTGTACGTTGGTTGAACAAGGCGAGTTTTTAGCGGTTAGATTAAATGAAGGAAGCGTTTATTTTGAAGTTGATACCGCTGTTGGAGAAAATGAACTTTTTAATATTCGCACCTCCAATGCAGTTACAAGCATAAGGGGTTCTTCCGGTTACCTTGAAGAGATTTCACCGTCTGAAACAAGGCTAACACTACTTACCGGAAAAGCGTTCATAACTCCTGTTGACGGAGAGTACACCGGTGAACAATACGAAAATGAATTTGACGAATTTATAGATGATGACGATTTTAATGATTTGGGCGAAGGCGAAGAAACATTTATCTTGGTTAAACCCGGTCAAACTGTTATAATTAAAGATTCAACAAAAAAAGGCGAACTTCCTACACTCACAGTTGAAGATGTAGACCAAAACAACATACCGGTATTTGCGCTTGAAGAGATAAATAAAAACGAAGATCTAGAGCAGGCGATCACACAACAATCAAACATTGATGTTGCGTCGCTAGTAAAAGATCTTCCGGACCCGATAGCAACAAGAAGCGAGCAAGAAAAGGCCCAATCAAACAGCGGATCGAACGATGATGAAGACGATGACGATGACGACGATGATGAAAACTCCGGCTCGTCGGGTAGTTCGAACAGTTCGAAAGACGACGGCGATAATGAAGACGATGACGAAGACGATGACAGAAACTCCGGCTCGTCGGGCAGTTCAGATGACGGCGACGATGATGATGACGACGATGATGACAACAACTCCGGTTCGTCGGGCAGTTCAGATGACGACGACGATGATGATGACGACGACGATAGAACTTCTAGCTCATCTAGCGGATCACAAAGCAGTAGCGACGATGACGACGATAGAACCTCTAGCTCATCTAGCGGATCACAAAGCAGTAGTGACGATGACGATGATGATGACGACGACAGCAACTATCGTCCGTCCTCCTCAGGAAGCTCAAGCTCATCCTCTTCTAGCTCTTCTTCAAGTTCATCAAGTAATAATGTAGTTCAAAACAACGATGATGACGACGATGACGACGATGATGACGATGACGACTATAGTGCGCCAGCTCCGGCTCCTGCAGCAACCCCAGCTCCAGCACCTGTGGCAACTCCGGCACCGGCTCCGGAACCTGCTCCTGCTCCGGCACCTGCCCCTGCTCCGGCACCAGCTCCGGCACCAGCACCAGCACCAGCACCAGCACCAGCTCCGGCACCGCCTCCTCCATCCGATGATGATGACGATGACGACGACGATTAAATAATTAAACCTAAAAGGATTGTGAACAGCTTCACAGTCCTTTTTTTATAGCCTGATTAGGGATAGGTAAAATGTAAAAAATCATACAACTTCAAGAAAAAAACAACAAACAACCACTTTTGCAAATGTCTTTTGCAAAAGTTCGTCAATATAGCCTATTTAAGCCATTGGATTTTGTAATATCAACTAATTGCAATATTAACGCAACAATTATATAATAACTTATGTAAAACACTTTTATTAAAGTAACACTTTCTACAAACTGCGGTGTGAAACATGAGCTTCGTGGCAAAACTGCCGCCCCGATTCTGGCTAGGTCTCAAGAAAAAATATTCGTCTCGGAGTGTAATCATGGTTATTAATACAGAACCAAAGGCAATTGGAACAGCTATATTAAGGCATCAAAACAGAAATCGAATCTTTAAATATATCTTTGAAAACAAAGGCAAAGCGACAAAACAACTGCTTTCGACTGAGCTTTCTTTAAGCTTGCCAACAGTTTCTCAAAATCTTCAAGAGCTTGCCAACGAAAATTTGATTAAATATTCCGGAACTACCCAATCGACGGGGGGAAGAAAACCTAGAGTTATCGATATAAGCTCGAACTCAAGATATTCGATAGGAATATCGGTTACCAAAAACACCTTGAGGATAATATGCGTTAACCTTTGTGTAGAGGAAAAGTGTTATAAAAAAATAAACGTTAAAAATATCGATTTTAAAGAAATCGGGAAAACGCTTTGTTTTGAACTTGAAAAATTTATTAAGGAAAACAACATAAAAAGTTCCAAAATTCTAGGGGTTTGTATTGCGTTTCCGGGGATAATTTCTTTTGATAGAAACACAATCGAAACAGCCCCAACGTTAAAGCTCCAAAACTTTCCGCTAGAGGATATCTATAACCAAATTAAATATCCCTGTTATATCGACAACGACGCAAATCTTGGCGCATTAACCGAACAACAATCCTGTGATAATCTTGTTTATATATCGTTGGATAAAGGCGTTGGTGGAGCTATCATATTAAACCGCAAAGCTATAGTTGGAAACTCCGGCAAAAGCGCCGAGTTTGGGCATATCTGCCTTGACAAAAGCGGCCCTGTTTGTAGCTGTGGGAAAAAAGGATGCCTTGAAGCTTTTTGTTCTACAGATAGGTTGTCGGAGGATTTTGGGTTTAATATCGAAGAATTTTTCGAAAAGATAACCTCAAAAACAACTATCTACACAGATGTTCTCGACAGGTATCTCTCAAGCCTTGCGAAAGGGATCAACAACATACACATGATAATGGATTGTGATATAGTTTTGGGCGGAACGATGGCGCAGTTTTTGGAGGATCATCTCGACACCATTAAAGAAAAAGTCTGTGAAATGGATGCGTTTAACAAAGACAGCGATTATATTCGCCTTTCAAAATATGGCTCAAAAACTACCTGTATGGGTGCTGCGGTCTATCAAATACAAAGCTTTATTAATTCGATTTAAAAAAAAGTTGCATTTAAGATTTATTAAAAAAATCTTAATATAAATTAAAAAAATAAGTTGAGGAAATTTTATGTCAGAATTTTTTGTAAACATTAAAAAAATCCCTTTTGAAGGTCCAAAATCAACAAACCCAATGTCGTTTAAATACTACGATGAAAACAAAGTTGTGCTTGGAAAAACAATGAAAGATCAACTCCGTTTCGGCATGGCTTGGTGGCACAATCTTTGTGCAGGCGGAACAGATATGTTTGGTCGTGAAACAGCCGATAAATCTTTTGGCGCAGAAAAAGGAACGATGGAACACGCAAAAAGAAAAGTTGATATCGGTTTTGAGTTTATGCAAAAACTTGGAATTGAATACTATTGTTTCCATGATGTCGACGTAGTTCCCGAAGGCGACACCGTTGCTGAAACCAACAAACGTCTCGATGAGATTGCTGAATATCTTTTGGAAAAGCAAAAACAAACCGGCATTAAGCTTTTGTGGGCTACGGCAAACTTATTTAGCAACCCAATCTACATGAACGGTGCCGGCTCGACAAACTCAGCAGATGTTTTCGCTTCCGCTGCAGCGCAGATTAAAAAAGTTTTAGACATAACAATTAAACTCGGCGGTCTGGGATATGTTTTTTGGGGTGGACGTGAGGGTTATGAAACTCTTCTTAACACCGACATGAAGTTTGAACAAGACAACATCGCAAAACTTATGCATATGTCGGTAGACTATGCAAGGAAAAACGGATTTAAAGGCGATTTCTTCATCGAACCAAAACCGAAAGAACCAATGAAACATCAATATGATTTTGATGCTGCAACCGCTGCAGGTTTTATCAGACAATACGGCCTTGAAAAAGATTTTAAACTTAACATCGAAGCGAACCATGCAACGCTAGCAGGACACACTTTCCAACACGACCTTCGTGTTGCCGCTGTTAATGGTATGCTAGGTTCTGTAGACGCAAACCAAGGCGACCTTCTTTTGGGTTGGGACACCGATGAATTCCCCTCCAACATCTACGACACAACAATGTGTATGTATGAAATAATCAAAGCAGGTGGGCTTGAAAACGGTGGGTTGAACTTCGATTCAAAAAATCGTCGTTCAAGTTATACAGCGGAAGATATGTTCTATGGATATATTCTTGGGATGGATGCTTTTGCTCTTGGTCTGTTAAACGCAGAAAAGCTTATTAACGACGGCAGACTTGATAGTTTTGTAGAAGAGAGATACCAAAGCTTTAAACAAGGAATCGGCGCAAAGATTGTTGCGGGCGAAACATCGCTTGAACAACTCGCTGAGTATGCAGAGAAACAAGGCAGAGCAGAACTTCCGGGTTCGGGCAGACAAGAAAATCTTCATAGCATACTTAACGCTGTTATATTTGGTTAAACCCTAATAATAAAAAAACGGGAGGGCGAGAAAGCCCTCCCATAAAGTTATATTACATTAACGAGGTAGAAAGTTTGAAAAATAAGATTTTTCAAACATCGTTTTGTGCTTTTTGCCATATACGATAGGCAAAACTTTTTCACTATAAAAACTTGTGTGAAAAAGCCGCTCAAAACTTAAGAAAGGAATGGCATATTTATGAAATATATACTGGGGATAGACCTTGGCACTTCCGGAACAAAAACCGTGTTGTTCGATAGTGTTGGTAAAAAAATAGCAAGCGCTACCGTTGAATACGATCTAATTCAATTAAAAAACGGTTGGGCGGAACAAAATCCAAATGATTGGTGGCAAGCGGCGGTAACGACTACAAAATCAGTTTTGGAAAAAAGCGGCGTTAACCCCGATGATATAAAAGGCGTCGGCATTTCGGGCCAGATGCATGGGCTTGTCATGGTTGATAAAAACGGCGAAGTTTTAAGAAACGCAATTCTTTGGTGCGACGGAAGAACGACCGATGAATGCGCCGAGATAACCCAAAAGATAGGCAAACAACGCCTTATCGAAATAACAGCAAACCCGGCATTAACTGGGTTTACAGGCGGCAAAGTTCTTTGGGTTAAAAAACATGAACCCGAACTATATAAACAATGCCACAAAATTTTATTGCCAAAAGATTATATCAGATATAAACTAACCGGTCTTTTCGGCCAAGATGTTTCGGATGCTTCCGGAACAAACCTTTTCGACGTTAAAAACAGAAGATGGTCAGAAGAGATACTTGATAAATTGGAGATGGAAAAGAGCTTGTTCCCGGAATGCCACGAATCGGTAGAGATTGCCGGAAACATAACCGAAAGTGCATCGACAGAAACAGGGCTTTCAACAACAACCATCGTGTGCTACGGCGCAGGCGATAATGCCTCGGCAGCTATCGGCACAGGGGTAGTGTCAACGGGAAAAGCGTTTACAACTATCGGAACATCGGGGGTTATTTTCGCCCATTCCGACAAACCGCAGATAGACCCAGAAGGCAGGGTTCACACGTTTTGTTCAGCAGTTCCAAACGCATACACCGTTATGAGTTGCACACTAGCTGCCGGAATGTCGCTTAAATGGTTTAGAGATAATTTTTGTGATAGTGAAGTTGAGGTTGGCAAATATCTTAAAAAAGATAGTTATCAACTAATAGACCAAGGGGTTAAAAATATCCCGATAGGCGCAGATGGGCTTATATTCTTGCCCTATATAATGGGCGAGCGTTCTCCAATTTTAGATGAAAAATCCCGTGGGGTATTCTTTGGAATTTCCGCTATACACACAAAATACAATATGCTAAGGGCGGTCATGGAGGGTGTTGCATATTCCCAAAAACAATGTTTTGAACTTATGAAAGATATGAAGATATCGTTTGACACGATGTATGCTTGCGGAGGCGGAGCAAGAAGCGATATATGGCGCAGTATGCTTTCGGATCTATACGAAACCGATGTTGTAACGCTTCAAAATGATGAAGGGCCGGCTTTGGGAGTTGCTATTTTGGCAGCGGTTGCAAGCGGAATTTATAGCGATATTTCGTCGGCTTGCAAAGAGATGATAGAGGTTAAAACCATCGTTAACCCGAATAACGACAACAGCGAACAATACAATAAATTTTACGAGATATACTGTGACCTTTATGAAGGTCTAAAATCAAGCTTTAGCAAACTACACAAAATTAGCTAACAACTTAACTAAAAGGGGCTGTGTTGAAAGTAACACAGCCCCTTTATTGCGGTTAATTCTTTGCATAATACTTGACAAAGCTGTAAATAAGTAGTATCATATAAATGAACAATTGCTCATTTTTGACAAGTATTGAGGTGGTATTTATGGGACAGGTTTTAAAAGAATCTCGTAGAAGAAAAATTATATCCTCGGCGATTGAGGAGTTTTATAATAATGGAATAGATGCATCTTCGATGCGGGTTATAGCTAAAAATTCCGATATGTCGGTTGGGAATTTATATCGATATTTTAAAAACAAACATGAATTGGCTAAATACATTATCGATCCGGTTTTGCAAAAGCTCAACAATCTTGATTTCGAGATAAAGTTAAACGCTCCTTTTCCAAGCGAACAAGCTATTAAAAGTATCGACCTTCAAAAGCTAACAGAGATTGTTAACTGGTGGGCAGAAAATTTAGCCTATGCTATGAAACAATATCGCAAAGAGATGTATATAATAATTAACGATGAAAAAATAAACGAAACTAATGTTGATTATTTCACAAAGTTAGTCAAGTGTATTTTAAATTATGCTCAGCCATCGTTTGCAAAATCGGAGTTATCTATCGATATGCTGTCGCAGGTTTTGGTTAAATCTATCTATTCCGGCTTAAGCGAGGCGATCAAATTTGCCTGTAACAACGAAGACATAACCGACCAAGAGTTTCTCGGAATTATCAAGTATTACCTTAACGGATCTTTTATGTTGTTTGCGAAGATCGAAAAAACTAACTAGAAAAAACGTTGATGCAACATATTTTCATCATAGAAATATGTTGACTAATCTTTGAGAAATAAATATAATAGTAATACAGTTTAATAGCAGCAATCTTGATGAGTTACATTTTGTAACATGGGAAACAGGTTGAAATCCTGTGCGAACCCGTCGCTGTGAGAACAAAGCGTTGTTTCATTGTGCCACTGAATTTTTTGGGAAGGCGAAACAAAGCGTTTGATGTTCAAGCCAGAAAACCAACTTCAAGATTTTTAGCTACTGACACTGCGAGGTATCGGTGTGGGTGCAAAAGCATTATGCTTTAGGTGTTTATGCTTTTTTGTATCCTCCGATTCATTTTAAAAAATGAAATGGAGGCTTTTTTATGTCTAAAAATCCTAGGAAAATCCTAATCGCTTCGATCTGTGTTCTCGCTTTTTTGGTAGGTTTGTTTTTAACTCTTTGGTTTGTAAATATGCCCGAAACGTTTTCGGGAGCAAAAGAAATCGGAGTTACCGTCATATCTAAAGACGGATTAGAAAAACAACTAACTGTCGAGACCGACGCCGAGTTTCTAAGGGACGCTCTCGAACCGGAAGGAATTATCGCCGGGGAAGAAAGCGATTTCGGGCTGTTTGTTAAAACGGTAGACGGCTACACGGTAGACGATGCAAACCAAGAATGGTGGTCGTTCACTAAAGGCGGAGAATATCTTGAAACCGGAGTTGAAACAACCCCGATTGCCGATGGGGACAATTTTGAGATAACGTTAACTATCGGTTATTAAAAATTATGCAAAAGCCAACACATAAACAATTAATTTTATATGCGCTTTGTGCGGCTATCATGTTTGGGGTGCAGATAGTTCTTGCTCCTTTGCCAAACATCGAGCTTGTAACGCTGCTTGTCATCGTTTATACAGGGGTTTTTAAGCAAAGAACGTTGCTTATAATATATACCTTTGTGTTGCTCCAAGGATTGGTGTATGGTTTTGGAATTTGGTGGGTAACATATATTTATGTTTGGTCGGTTTTATATGTAATCGTTTATTTTATCAACGTCGATAATGCGTTGGTTTTGGCGGTTATCGCCGGTATTTTTGGGATTTTGTTCGGAACGCTAACTTCGATACCATACTTTATAACGGGTGGTATTGGCGGAGGTATATCCTATATAATAGCTGGGGTTATGTTTGATCTGGCACACTGTGTTGGAAACTTCTTAAGCGTGTTGCTTTTGTATAAACCTCTTTCGATAGCTTTGAATAAGTTTCTAAAGGTCTCAAAACTACATCAAATCAAAAATTAGTTTATCAATTTTCAAAAAAGAACTGCTTTGCCAGTTCCTCAAAACGTCAAAAACCCCCCTAGTTTCTATCATAGAAACTAGGGGGGGTTAATATAATCCTATTGGTCAAAAGCTAAAAATTAGCCTGTGAAATAGATGCTTGTGTCGAGCCCGATTGGGAGTCCGATAGAAAGCCAAATTACCATCATTACTGTCCAAACGAGTAGGAAAGCGATACTATAAGGTATCATGGTAGCGGTTAATGTTCCGATACCTGCTTTTTTGTCGTATTTTTGAGCGGTGATAACGATGATAGCGAAGTATGTCATTAGCGGGGTGATGATGTTTGTCGAGCTATCGCCGATACGGAATGCAAGCTGTGCAAGTTCGGGAGAATAGCCGAGCAACATAAACATAGGAACGAAAACAGGAGCCATGATGTTCCATTTTGCAGATGCCGAACCCATGAATAGGTTGATAAATGCAGAGAAGAGAACAAACAATACCATAAGAGGTATGAGACCCATGTTGATCGATTCAAAGAAGTTTGCGCCGTTGATAGCAAGGATTGTTCCAAGCTTTGAATATGAGAAGTAGTTGATGAACTGAGCCGAAACGAATGCTAGCGCAATGTATCCGCCCATCGAAGCCATCGATTTTCCAAGAGCAACACAGACATCTTTTGTGCCTTTTCCGAAAGTACCTGTTGTTTTTCCGAAAGCAATAGCCGGAAGGAAGAAGAACAACATGATAAGGAAAACAACACTGCTGATTAGCGGAGATGTTGGACGGCCAAGAAGTTCGCCGTTTTCGTTGCGAAGGAATGAGTTGGAAGGAATGCAAAGAGCAACAATAACGATGATGAAGATAAGCATAACGATACCGGCGTTGCGTAGGCCTTTTTTCTCTGCATCCGAAATTGTTGAAAGCGATTCGTCTTCTGCGCCGTGTAGCGCACCATCATATCTTCCAAGGCGTGGCTCAACGATTTTATCTGTTATGAACCAACCGAGTAGAGTGATAACGAATGTTGAAACTGCCATGAAGTAGTAGTTACCCATAACGCTAACTTCGTATGTCGGCGAGATGATAGCTGCTGCTTCTTGCGAGATACCAGCGAGGAGAGGATCAAGAGTACCAACCAAAAGGTTAGCAGAAAATCCGCCCGAAACGCCGGCGAAAGCGGCTGCAAGACCAGCCATTGGGTGGCGCCCGTATGCCCTAAAGACCATAGCGCCGAGAGGGATAAGAACAACATATCCTGCGTCGGAAGCGATGTTGGACATAACGCCCAAGAACACAACAACGGGTGTGATGATTTGTTTTGGCGATACTTGAACGGTACGTTTTAGAAGAGCGTTCAATAGTCCGCTTGATTCAGCAACACCAACGCCTAGCATAGCAACCAAAACGGTTCCTAGAGGAGCATATGTTGTGAAGTTGCTAACCGCATTAGTTAGCATCCAAGCGATGCCTTCGCCTGTGAGCAAGCTAACAGCACCAACGGTTGTTTCTGCGAGTTCCCCGCCGCTAACCAACATACCGGTAGCCGATACGCCAAGAGCAGCACAAAGAGCCGAAACAGCAACAACGATTGCTGCCAAGATTCCGAACAATGCAATAGGATGTGGAAGTTTGTTTCCAACGCTTTCAACAAAGTTCAAAAATCCTTTCTTTTTTGCGGGAGATAGATTGTTGTCAGACATGACAAGTTCCTCCTTACGACAGTGAATTTTAAAATTTCTGTCGATTAAAAAATTATTATTTATGCAATATAGCTTGCCTTCCGAAATGTTTTTAGAATTTCCTATATTAAAAATGTTAACGAAAATTCATTCATTCTTAATAAAAAAATTCAAAAAAATTTTGTTACCCCTTTTACCTCCGAAAACGACAAACTTTGCATGAATTGGATATTATTATCCTATATTTACATCATTATGTCAACACATTTTAGGCATAATTGACTGAAGTTTTAAACAAAGTTCCGGAATAGATTTAGTAATTATTACTAAATTGTGAACAAATTCGATAATTTATTTTAATAAACATTTAATAATTGACTGTTATTGAAAAAAAGTATGTTGCATTTTGATTGATAAACATATAAAAATAAGAATTTTGTCTACAACAAAGCTAAGATAAAGTATGTTTTTAACAGTATATTATATTCAAATTATGGGCATAAATAGCAACAAATGAACAATGGCTAATCGTTTTAGAAATATTTATCTTGACATACCTTTAAATATTTGATACGATATTTTAGGAAATATAGGTGAAGACTCGGTCTTTTTGGAAAGTCCGCAAGAGATTTTGCGCCACCGGCTGAAAGCGCAATTCGGATGAGTATTAGATTTGGGAACGCTTTGCTTTTAAAAACAATTTAATAAAAAAGAGGATGTTTATTTTTTTAAACGTCAAAACGGGTGGCACCGCGGATTATACCATATTATAATTTCGTCCCGAGAGATAATTCAATTGATTATTTCTCGGGATTTTTTATTTTGAACAAAACTTTGACAAGGGGAACAACAACTATGAGAAGAACTTTATATTGCGGAGATGTTTCTAAACAAAATATAGGGCAACAACAAACCGTCGCCGGTTGGGTTTTAAACAAACGAGACATGGGCGGGGTTATCTTTATCGACCTTCGAGACCGAGAGGGCGTTTTGCAGATAGTTTGCAACGCCGAAAATCTATCGAAACAAGATTTTGAAACTGTTGAATCGCTCCGCAACCAATCGGTTGTTTTTGTTTGCGGTGATGTTCGTTTGAGGGATAGCGAAACGATCAACGAGAAGATAGCAACGGGGGAGATAGAGCTTGTTGCAAAAGGTGTTGAGCTAGTGTCGCAAGCCGAAACGTTGCCTTTCTCGGTAGACGACGATGTTTCGATAAGGGAAGATTTAAGAATTAAATACAGATATCTCGATATTAGACGTAGCTCGATGATGTATAACCTTAAACTGCGCCATAGAATTCAAAGAACGATCGAAGACTATCTTGATAAGCAGGGGTTCATCTCGGTTGAAACCCCAATTCTAACTAAATCAACGCCGGAGGGAGCGAGAGACTATCTTGTTCCGAGCCGTGTGCATAAAGGCCAATTCTATGCTCTTCCGCAATCACCACAGATATTCAAGCAACTGTTAATGGTCGGCGGGGTTGATAGATATTTTCAAGTAGCGAGATGTTTTAGGGATGAAGATTTAAGAGCCGACCGCCAACCCGAGTTTACCCAAGTTGACCTCGAGATGGCGTTTGTTGAACAACAAGATGTCCTTGATCTTCTTGAAGGTCTTTTTAAACATATCTATAAAGAGATAAAAGGGGCAGTTCTTCCCGATTTCAAACGACTTACTTGGACAGAATGTATGGATATATACGGAAGCGACAAACCCGATTTGCGGTTTGATATGCCGATAGTCGATATAACCGACATCGCAAAAACCTGTGATTTTTCGGTGTTTAAAAAAGTTGCAGAGGGCGGCGGAGTTGTTCGAGCTATCAACGTTAAAGGCGGCAACTCATCGTTCACAAGAACCGTTATCGAAACGCTAACCGAAAAAGCCGAAAGCTATGGTGCAAAAGGCATGGCTTGGATAGCGCTACGAGAGGATGGCGAGATATATTCGCTGCTTTCTAAATTTTTCTCGAAAGAGGATATCCAAGCTATCATCAAAGCGGTGTCGGCAGAACCGGGAGATTTCATAATATTCTCGGCAGACAAACTAGAGAATGCAAGAAAAATTCTCGGAAACCTGCGCATCGACGTTGCAGAGTTTTTAGGGCTTCGTGATAAAGAAAAATTTGAGTTTTTAATAGTGACCGATTTTCCGCAGTTTGAATATGATGAAGAACAAAACCGATACATCGCAACCCACCATCCGTTCACAATGCCGTATCCCGAAGATGCCCAATATCTTTTGACCGACAAGGCGAGAATAAGGGCGCAAGCATATGACATTGTTTTGAATGGGGTTGAGCTTGGAAGCGGAAGCGTGAGAATACATCGCCCCGACATTCAAAACCGGATGTTCGAAGCGCTGGGATTTAGCCAACAAGAGATAGACAATCGTTTTGGATTTATGATAAATGCGTTCAAATATGGAACACCCCCCCACGCCGGTTTTGCGTTTGGGCTGGATCGTTTGGTTATGCTGATGGTTGGTGCGTCCTCTCTTCGAGAGATAATAGCGTTTCCGAAAACTAAAGATGCCGCCTGCCTTATGACATCGGCGCCCGATTTTGTTGATAAAAAACAACTTGACGAACTTTCATATGGCGAATTTTCTAAACAAGAGGAAAAGCAGGGTTCAAACGAAAATAAAAAATCAAAAAAGGTTAACATCGACGTTGATAAAATCGCAACGCTTTCAAGGCTGAGCTTTTCAAATGAACAAAAAAACGCTATCGAAAAAGATCTTTCGGCGGTAATTGGTTTCGCCGATATGCTAAATGAAGTCGACACAACCGGAATCGAGCCTACCGCCCACGTCATACCGGTTCACAACGCTTTGAGGGAAGACGAGGTTTTAACTTCGTTTGACAGACAACAGCTTTTAAGCAACACAAAGACCCAAAGAGACGGATATATAACGGTTCCGCAGGTTATAGAATAAAGAAAGGGGCGAACAAAACATGACAAGCAACAAACTAACAATTAAAGAGCTTTCAAATAAGCTTAGGTCAAAGGAAGTTTCGGCAACCGAAGTTGCAAAAAGCTATCTTGACGAGATTAAAAACGCCGATCAAAAGATAGGCGCATATATAACGGTCACACAGGATGAGGCGCTAGAACAAGCGAAAGCCGTTGACCAAAAGATTAAAAACGGCGAAGAGTTGTCGCCACTCGAAGGAATTCCCTATGCCCTTAAAGACAACATCTGTTCAAAAGATGTTAAAACAACGTGTGGTTCAAAGATATTAAAAGATTTTGTTCCGCCGTATGATGCTTTTGTAACCGAAAGATTAAAACAACAAGGGTCGGTTTTATTGGGAAAACTTAATATGGACGAGTTTGGAATGGGTTCTTCCTGCGAAAACTCGGCATTTAAACCCGTTAAAAACCCAAGAGATATGTCGAGAGTTCCGGGCGGAAGCTCGGGAGGTTCTGCGGCGGCGGTGGCGTCTAACATGGCGGCGTTCACGTTGGGTTCCGACACAGGCGGTTCAATTAGACAACCATCGGGATTTTGCGGAATAGTTGGGCTTAAGCCGACATACGGAACGGTTTCTCGAAACGGGCTTGTGGCGTTTGCGTCGTCGCTAGACCAGATAGGTCCGTTGACAAAATGCGTTGAGGACAACGCTTTGGTGCTTAATGCGTTGGTTGCAAAAGACCAAGGCGAGGCAACCTCTATCAAACACCCGACAACCGATTTCACCGCCGATTTAAAACTTTCTGCAAACGGAATGAAACTCGCTGTTGCGAAGGAATATTTTGGAGAAGGTATCTCGAAAGAGGTTAAAGACGGTGTTTTAAAAGCGATTAAGGAATATGAAAAACTCGGCGTTAAAGTTGAAGAGGTGTCGTTGCCGTCGATGAAATATGCCCTGGCCGCATACTATCTCGTGTCGTCCGCAGAAGCTTCGTCAAACCTTTCAAGGTTTGACGGCATACGCTATGGAACAAGGGCGGAGAATTTTTCAAACCTTGAACAACTCTATCTTAAAACGAGAAGCGAAGGATTTGGAAGCGAGGTTAAACGCAGAATAATGTTGGGATCTTTTGCGCTAAGCTCCGGATATTATGATGCATACTACAAAAAAGCGCTACAGGTTAGAACGATTATAATAAACGAATACAACAAGATATTTGAAAATTTTGATGCGCTTATCTCTCCGGTTGCCCCAACCACCGCTTATAAATTTGGCGCAAAGACGGATGATCCGCTCGAGATGTATCTCGGGGATGTCTATACAGTTCCGGTGAATATAGCGGGGCTTCCGGCGCTTTCGATGCCGTGTTTTGAGGATAGCGAAGGTTTGCCGATTGGATTTCAGCTCATAGGGCCTGCTCTTTCGGAAAAATCTCTTTATCGTTTGGGCTATGCATTTGAACAACAAAACGGAATTTACCACATTAATAAACAGGGTTAACAGAAAGGAGTGAACAAAAGCGTGATTAAAGATTATGAAATGGTTATAGGGCTTGAGGTTCATTGCGAGCTTCAAACCAAAACAAAGATATTTTGCTCTTGCTCAACAGAATTTGGAGCGCCGCCAAACACTCAGTGTTGCCCCGTTTGCATGGGTATGCCGGGAACGCTTCCTGTGCTAAACAAGATGGTGGTCGAATATGCAATTAAAGCCGGCGTTGCGACTAATTGTAGCATTGCGCAGTTTTCAAAACAGGACAGAAAAAACTATTTCTACCCTGACCTTCCGAAAGCATATCAAATCTCTCAATTTGATCTTCCGCTTTGCGAGGGTGGCTTTGTCGAGATCGAGGGAGAGAACGGAACAAAAAAAATCGGAATAACGAGAATTCATATAGAAGAGGATGCCGGAAAACTTATCCACAGCGAAAACGAAACGATGATCGATTGTAACCGTTGCGGCGTTCCGCTAATCGAGATAGTTTCGGAACCCGATATGCGTTCCGCAACCGAAGCTGTTGCCTATTTCAAAAAGCTAAGGGCGATTATTTTATATACCGGCATTTCGGATTGCAAGATGCAAGAAGGTTCTTTGCGTTGCGATGTTAACCTTTCGGTTAGAAAAAAAGGGGAAACAAAGTTTGGAACTAGAACCGAGATGAAAAACCTAAATTCATTCACGTTTATTCAAAAAGCGATTGAATATGAATATAAACGACAAGTTGAGGCGATCGAAAAGGGAGAAGCTATCGTTCAAGAAACCAGACGATACGACGAGAATAGCGGAAAAACTTTTTCGATGAGAACAAAAGAGGATGCCGATGATTATCGCTATTTCCCCGACCCCGATCTTGTTCCGATAGTAACGTCGGAACAAAAGCTAGAGGAGATTAAAAAATCGATTCCGGAACTGCCCGATAAACGCAAAAAAACCTATACCGAAAAATATTCCTTGACGGCTTATGATGCTGAGATTATAACAAACGAAAAGGTTGTTGCGGATTTCTTTGAAGCGGCGGCAAAACAAACAAAACATGAAAAGCTTTTAGCAAACCTTATTATTTCGGAACTGTTAAAACAAGTTGACCTCGAAAAGGGGGATATTCCTTTTTCCTCAAAAGCGATAGCAGAGATAGCCGAGATGCAAGGGGAGGGCGGCATAAACAGCAGCGTTGCAAAAAAGGTGCTTAAAGCGGTTATACAAGACAACGTCGACCCGAAACAGTTTGTCGAGCAAAACAATCTTTCCCAGATAAACGACAGAGCGATTCTTCTGGGCGTTATAAACGATGTTTTGGAGACCGAACAAAAATCAGTGTCGGATTATCTTGGGGGAAAACAAGCGGCTCTTAAATCGATTATTGGAAAGATTATGGCAAAGACCGAGGGCAGAGGAAACCCGCTTTTGATAGAAGAAATTTTGGTTGCAGCTGTCGAAAAGCTTCGAACAAAATAACAAGAGTGGAAGTTTTAACAATTTGCTGTTGACTTATATTGTATATATACTATATAATATATATTGTAATCATTCGGTATGAAGCCGAAGAGCTATTCTTTAAACAAAAAGAAAAACACGCCAAGAAGGCTGCTCAATTAAATGAGTGTCTTTTTGGCGTTCTTTATTTTTAAATAATATTTTGGAGGGATAAGTATGACGTTGTCTAAAACAAGAAGTCTCGTTTTCACAGCACTCTGTATTGCGCTAGGTCTTGCGCTCCCGTTTGCGTTTCATTCGATACCAAACGGAGGGCTAATCTTTCTTCCGATGCACATTCCCGTTTTAATGTGTGGGCTTATAATCAACGAAAAATATGGGTTGATTTGCGGCGCTATAACCCCAATACTTTCAAGCCTTTTAACCGGAATGCCCCCTGCGGTTATGCTGCCCCAAATGATAGTAGAACTTTCGGTCTATGGATTGGTGACGGGTCTTTTGTTTAAACTATTAACGATAAAAAACATTGCTTTGAAAACATATATATCGCTAATCGGTGCGATGGTTGCAGGGCGCCTTGTGTATGGGGTTTTGAATGCCCTGGTTTTCAGAGCCGGAAAATATTCGCTTGAAATGTGGTTGTCGGCGGCTTTTATAACCTCTGTTCCGGGGATTATGTTGCAACTATTAATTTTGCCGGCGGTGGTTATTGCGCTCTATAAATCGAACATACTGTATATAAACCCTAAAGAAAAACAAATTGTATAAATTTTCGACAGTTTTTTTAAAATGACAAATCGACTAAACAAAAATACAGCATAAAAACAAACCGCCCTGACGCTTAATGCGTAATGGGCGGTTTGTTTTTTCGTTTAATATTAAAAGTTTAATGATTATTCTTCCATCGTTATCGACATAATCTTAACAGGTGTAACGGGTTTATCGCCGTAATCTGTTTCAACTCCCGCTATTTCATCAACTACTTCGATGCCCTCAACAACCTTGCCAAAAGCCGCATAGCTTCCGTCGAGGTGTGGGGAGGTTTCGTGGACGATGAAAAATTGGCAACTCGCCGAGTTTACAAAACTGCTTCTCGCCATCGATATAACGCCTCTTTCGTGGCTAATGTCGTTTGGAACGCCGTTGGAAGGAAATTCACCCTTGATCTTTTCTTCGGTTCCACCCATTCCGGTGCCTTCTGGGCAACCGCCTTGGATCATAAATCCCGGGATTATCCTATGAAACGTTAGACCATTATAGAATTCGTTTGTAACAAGCCTTTCGAAGTTTGCAACGGTGAGTGGTGCTTTTTCGGGATAAAGTTCAAGTTTAATCTTTTTTCCGTTTTCCATTGTGATGACTACCATGTTTTAAAAAATCTCCTTAAATATATACTTATGTATTGGGTTTAAATTAGATTAATCGTCGATCTCTTGTTCAACGATTTCGGGGAACTTTTCTTTATAGCAATCGATTGAACGGCGAATTATATCACGAGCTTCGTTGCAACCTTTGATAGAATCAACCGCAGTTTCTTTGCCTTCTAAAGATTTATAGACTTTGAAAAAGTGGCACATCTCGGTGAATACATGGCTAGGTAGCGCCGAGATATCACGATAGCAGTTGTAGTTTGGTTCGTTAAACGGAACGGCTATTATCTTGTCGTCGCTTTCTCCGCTGTCTATCATCGAGATAACGCCGATAGGATAACATTCGATCTCACAACGAGGTATAAGCGGTTCGCTGCACATTATGACAACATCAAGAGGATCGTTGTCGTCTGCATAGGTTTTTGGGATAAAGCCATAGTTTGCCGGATATATTGTCGAGGTGTAGAGTATGCGGTCAACCATGATAAGCCCTGTTTGTTTGTCGAGTTCATATTTGATTTTGCTACCCTTTGGAATTTCAACGATTGCCATGAACCTATCGGGTGTTATTCTTTCGATAGGCATTTGGTGCCAGATATTAGCCATTTTTAAACCCTTTTTAACTTTCTTTTTTTGTTATGTTTTTAAATATATTAATTGCTGTTTTTAAGCAATATTTAAACTCGTTTTTATATACCAATATATAATATGCTATGAGCAAAACCGCCAAAAGCGAAATGACAAATTGAAGATCAGACAGGACAAAACAAACGACGACAAGCACCCACATGAGCGAAAGCGAGACGGCTGTTTTTTTGAGGTTAGCAACCGATTTATAGAATTTTTGCGCCACAATCGTTCGGAAGATAAACATAGCAAGCCCCGAAACAGCGCCGGCGAGCGAAGCGCCAAACATTCCCGTTGTTGGAACAAGCAAAAAGCAAAGCAGGATGTTGATGCCAACCGAAAGCCCCATACCTATCGTATCAAAATAGGTCTTTTTTGCGATGGCTATTCCATAAACGGTGGTTTCCGAAATTATAAGCAGCATCGGCGCAAAAAGCGTTGCTCCAAAAATAGAGATGCCGGAACGATAGGAAGGGCCGATTATAAGGAATATAATGGGTTGGAACGCAATTAAAGCCGCCATTAGCGAAAGAATTATAAACGTTAAAAAATCATGGACTTTAATAATTTTTTGTTGTTCATTTTTATAGTTTTTAAAGATAAATGCCGACCAAAAAGTTGCAAAACCACCTTGAATAATCCCAAGGGCCAAGCTCATGTATGATATAAAGCTATAGACACCCTGTTCGGCAGCGCCCATAATCGCATTGACAAACACTCTGCTAAAAAGCGAATTGACCCAAAGCATTATGTTGGTGGGCGCTAGAGCTAGCCCGTATTTTAACAAAGGTGAATAGGCTTTCTTTTGGAAATCTATTCTTTTTGGTAGCATTGATTTTTTTTGGATAACGAAAAACACAACGGCAAAAAGCCCGAGACCCAAAACGTTAAACAAAACAATCGTGTTAAGCGACGGATCGATAAGAGCGCCGACAAGAAAAAAGATCCTTGTGAAAAATTGCAGCAGAATGCTTTGGATTGTATACATTAAAACGTTGTGTTGCATACGGTAGGTTATGTTGAAATAACGGGTTACAACGAGGAACAATGTGTTGACGCAAAGCATCGTTATCAAAAGCGGATAGTTGTCTCTGAAAAACAGGTTGCTGGTTTCGGTTGGGAAAATAAAGATTATTAAAACCGAAAATACCAACAGCGACAACAGCGACAACAGCATACAAGCCGCCGAAAGTTGTTTTTCGTCCTTTGTTCCGCTTGGAGGTTCGTTGTAGAAACGAATATATGCGTGGTCTAGCCCCAACATAACAAGGTTCATCAGGGTGGTTGATGCCGTTATAAAAAGGTCGAACACCCCGAAAACTGCGCTATCCAAAACAAAGCTTACAAGGATGAGCGACACGCCATATATAACCGCATTAACCCACGTTGCTATCGAAAATTTAAAGACCGAAACGATAAACGATGTTGGGGAAAGGGTCGAACTTTTTTGTTGTTCCACTATTATAGATATCCTTTCATCGTTTGTTTCATGTCGGCTATCTGTTTTTTGTCTAGCCTTGATTTGCTTATATATCCCATAAACCTCGAAAGCGACGTAACGAAATTTTGCCCTAAAAACGAGAACCACAAAGGGTTTATTTTAAGGGTAACAAACAGATTTAACCCTATGAAAACAAAGAATTTCAAGATGTTTTTTCGGGGTTTATACCCTTTAGAAAAAGGAAGGTCGACCGGTTCGTTTTTAAGCGTTTGTTCCAAAAGATCCGCAATTCTAAGGTATGCAAAACTTTCGTCGTTGTCATAGTGGGACAACAGCATCTGTTTATCGATAGGGAATGACGGATTTTTTGATGATATCGCCGTTTCGAGTTGCCCATAGTTTTGAACGGCGCTAACCCCTTCAAAAGTCACGGGGTCATAGTCGTCGAAGATGGGTTCCGGCCGAACAACTATGCAGCTTTTGCCGGCAAAATAGACCTCCGCTATCGATGTGCTCATCCACATTATTATTGTGTCGGATGTCTTTATCCATTGCCTAACAGGATAATCGGTTATAACATAGAAATTTTTATGTTTCTTTTTCATCTCTTCAAGAGGAGGGCTTTGCCATTCGCAAGGGTGTGGGCGATAGATGAATTCAAATTCGGGATGTTTTTCAAGAAGCATATCTATCATCTCGAGAGTTTTATCCATCGAACGAATACCGAGTTGTTTAAAACCATAGAAATCAAGGTTTGTCATCTCGTTAAGCTCTTCAATCTCTTTATCGTCCATATATGCGCAGGAAAAAGAGCTGATATAAAGCACCCAACGTTTTTTTATGTCGAGGTTATATTGTTTTGCTAGTGTTTCTTTTGAACGATCAAGGGAACTGAACCTTTCGGTTAGAAAATCCATCTGGATTGCGCCGGTTACAACGGCGTTTTGTTCCGGAACACCGTTGCCCATTATGCGATTTTTAGCTTTTTCGCCCCAGCAGATATGGGTGCATTTTCTTGCGTTTTCCGCAAAAGAATAAAACTTGCTCTGTTCTTGCTCTCGGGATAAAACCTGTTCCCAATGAAGATTAACAACCTTTTGCAGTTTGCCTACGTTGTTATAAACAAAGCTATTAAGCGTTTCGTTGTTATACATCGCGGAAGGGATTATAACTTTTGGTTTAGAAAATGTAAAGTATTTAAGCTTTTTTCTTGCCATTAACTGCATAATATCGCAAGAATATCCACGCCTTTCAAGCTCTGCCATTATAAGGGAAACGCTTTCAAATTCGCGAGATATATGTTCGTATAGAAAAAGAAAATCCAAAGACATTTTGTTGAGGCATCCTTAATATTTAGAATGGTGAAAATCTGTTGATGTTAAAAGGCGATTAAGAGCTAGATTATCTCTTTGATGTGGTCTCTAACTTCTCTAAACTCTAGGAAGTTAGAATAGAAATGTTCCGCTACTATCTGCATTAGCTCAAAATCTTCTTCGCTGTCGATATCAAGGATTGCGGTGTCGGTCATCATCGAGGCGACAACGTTCCCGTGTAGCAAAACTCCATCGTTGCGGTGGAGATAATCGGGGCGATAGGCATAGAGCGAGGCATTAGCATCATAAACCGGCGGAGCTTGTTGGCGTGTAACAAAGTTTGAGGGAACGACCGCCGACAAAAAGCCATATTGATTTGTTGAAAGCTGATTAAAATATGCGTTTCTTCGAGGTTCGGTCACCGTCATGGCAGCATCGGCATGGGGAACGTTTAAAAGCGTCATGATAACATTTTTAATATCCTCTGCTTTGCGTAGCGGTGACGTTAGATCAAGATCGACAACAAGGTCGAAATACACCCCTGTTCTTTGCTCCATAACCGAAAGCGTTTGGGCTATAACATCTATCTTTGCGGCAAGGTCGCCGGCGAGTTCCGGCGTTCTTGGAACGTGGGAAAAGTTAAGCTTTGTTGTGCGCATCTGACCCACTAAAACATCGCTGTCGGTGTTAATAGCGAGGGCGGCTTCAATGCCTGCTCCGTATTTCCTTAAAAAAAGATCATATGCAGAAAGCGTTGTATAAACGAGGGGATATCCGCAAAAATCCCTTATGTTTTTACCCGAAACGCCTTTGCTTCCGGCTCTTGCGCAGATGGTGAAAAGAATCTTCATGTTTAAACTCCGTTTATCTAATAAATTGTTTTTTTAATCTAGTTGCATAATAAGGTCGATGTATCCATATGTTGAAATATGTGGGTTTTGTGTGCTTACAACGTCGGCGATGGGGAGATAATTGTTTAGCGGAATGAACGTCGTTCCATCGGTTAGCGTTACTTTAACATAAAACTTATATTCAAACTCGTCGGCGCTTTCGACAAATTCCGTTATCTCTACTCTGTAAACTCCGTTTGAAACAAGCGAACTTTCAACGCTTTGTCCGTTTGGGATATATCCGTTGTCGGAAAGCTCTACCGCCGGCGCTTCTGTTACAGGCTCGGAAGAATAGTTGTGTTCACCTTGAGAGTGGTTGTGTTTTTCGGCGATAACCTCTAGCGTTTTGATATCGGAATAGTTAAAATCCCCTTTTATCGATATATCAAGAAACGTCTGTATTGTTGAACCATTTTCCTGTTCAACAAGTTCGGCATGAGCAAAACACATTAAAAGGCTATCAAAATAGATAGTGTCAAGCGCTTGTTGCCTTGTGCCGCTAGGCGAAGTTATAACAACGATAGGTTCTATCCTGTCGGTTATATCAAAAGTGACGATAGCTTTGCCGTCGGTCATCGGGGTGTTAATCGTTTTTTCATTAACTTCAAAAACAACGCTCATCGTTTCGTCGTTTGAAAGCTCTTTCGGAACTGCTGTTAACGTTAGTTCGATAGCGTTGTCGACAAGCTTTTCATGGGTTTCAACTTTGGAAAAAAGGCTTGCTGTTTCCTCTGCTTCCTGCTTTATTGTGTTTATCTCATCCGACAGTCTTTCAACCGCCGACGTTGTGTTATGAATAGTGTTTAAAGCGGAACCCAGTTGAGAGCTGAGCTGTTGGGTCATCGAAACTAGCTTAAGATTGTTCCAAACCAAAAAAGCAACGGCGACACAAAGAGCAATCGTTAAAAATGTTTTTTTGTTCATCAAAGTACCCTTTAACTAATAGCAATACCTAGCGTTTTAACTGCACTTTCGAGAGGATTATTGTTTTTTGTTTCCTTCGAAAGGCAAAGTTCAATAAAATATTCCGTTTCCAAAAACCTGTATTCCGCTTTTAAACTATGTTCAATCGTTTCGGTTTTGTCGTTTTGGTATATCGTTGTTTTAAGACCGAGCATATCGAAAACCGCCGTCCCGTCCTCCGTTATAACTTCAAGTTCTCTTTTGGGAACTTTTCCAAAATAATCAAGAGCTAGCGAAAGCATAAAACCCTCTTGATACTTTGCGATGTAGACGGCGCTATCCTCCGACGATATTTCAAGCGATGAAGCGTTTGATTCAAAACTTTTAACCTCGACAGGAAATCCAAAGATATAGCAAAGATAATCCCATTCATGGATAAGGTCGAGGCGAACTCCGCCGCCTTGTTCCTTAATTGCGCTATAGCATTCCCTGTAGTCGGTTCCGGGGCGCCAAGAGGGGAGATAGGAGGAACATATCGACCGCACCGAAAGGATTTTTTTGTCGTTTAAAAATTCTTTCGCATGAATAACCGAGGGGTTAAACCGCATAGGACACGCAACATAATAAAGCTTGCTATCCCTTTCTAAAAACTCCGATATGTCATACACCTTTTCAAAAAGCGGTTTTTCTATAAAAAACTTTGTTCCCTTATCGACTACAGCTTTAAGCGTTTCAAAGTGTAGCGAGGTTGGATTATTAATAAAGATAATGTCGAAGTTTCTGTCTATTTCCGAAATATCATAGAAACTTTTTGTCAAGAGGTTTTCGACCTCTTGCGGAAGTTTTCGAGGGGAACTTCTTAACGCAAAAAAGTTAGCAGATATATTTTTTTTTGATAATATTTCGGCGCTATCTTTAAGATGGCGTGTGCCGATAGAACCAAGACCGCAAAAAAGAATATTCATATCTTTAACAACTACTTTCTTATTTAATTTTTTTAACTTACTATTCCTTCGATAGCATCGATAAGCTCAAGAACTTTCTTGTCTTTTTCAAAGCTATATCGTGGCGTTGCTTTTTTACCTAGCGCATCGAAAAATTCCGATAGTTCATCGACATAGGCATTTTCAACGATGTTGTCGGAATATCTTTTGTCTTGACAAACATCGTCGTAGCAAGAGATGTTAACAAGTTCTTTTGTTTCAAGCGAAAGCTCAAAAAGCGAATTTGGCGTTCCGTTCCAACGCATATAAAGCTGTTCCGACATAATCTCAAGCTCTCGAACGGCTTTTCTCGAAACGATATCAAACGTCAGTTGACCTATCGTTCCGTTTTTGTGGTGCAACGTAACTGCATAGTAGTCGGGATAATCTATTTCGAGGTTGGTTAGTTTGCAGCTGGTGGTCGTTTGGGACAAAACTTCGCCAAACGCATCAACTATCCAGGGCAGCTCAATCGCAAAAATTTCTCGGCAACCATTGGTTCTTTTGTCGCCAACAAAAAAATCTTTGTAGCTTTCCCAAGGATGCCAATCGGGGAGATACTGCCCAACGTGGTAGCGATAGTTTAGTTTTCTGTCGTGTTGTTTAACGGCGCCGGTTATATATTCAAGCTCTTTTCGATACATCTGGGTAGAGGATAGAAAAAGAAGCTTGTCCTTTTGTTTTGCGGTTTCGATGTTTGCTTCATAACCGTCGCTAACAAGATTAATCTCGGTGAAGACGTTGAGGTCAAACGCCAAAAGCGTTTTGATAATTTCGCTGTGTGCTATCGGCGCTGTGCAAACAAGGGCGGCGGTCGGCGAAAATTCAACGACGGCGGTTTTGATATCATCATAGCAAACTATCGAAAAAAGTTCGCTTGCTTGTTGTCTTCGCTGTTGGTTTAAATCGACACCAACTATCTCGACACCCTCGAAAAACTGTTTAACCAAACGAATTCGGCGTTTGCCCATCGAGCCTAGACCGACAACTAAAATTTTCATATCTTAAGTAGTTCCTTTTTTGTTTTGATTTTTTCTAAAATTGACACAAAATCTAAAGTGCTAAAACAATTAATTCTCAACATTAAAATCAACATCATAGAATGATTTTTTAACGTGCATCTTGTCTTGTTCTAGAAACGACAAAAGTTTTTCCACAATAACTTCGCTTGCGTTTTGGCTTATGTCATATGGGCTTTGCATATTTTTAAGGGAGTTGTTAAACTCTTGCGACATCGCTTTTTGAATAGCGTTTATAATGTCCTCGTTTTCCGCTTTGCAGTCGATGTTGTTAATTCCGACAATTCGACCTTTTTGGCGATCCCCTATATTTATAGCCGGCTTTTTAAGGGTTGGGGCTTCAACGATAGCGGACGAGCTGTTGCCGATTACCGCCGAACACGCTTTCATAGCGGAAAGATAGCGAAGCGCCCCAAGGCTTGAAACGAGCAAACATTTTTCGTTTTGTTCGCAAAATTCCGCTATTCGCTTGTTTATCAAATCTCCGCCTTCATCGGCGTTGGCTTTGGTGAAAAGAACCGAAACGCCTGTTTGTTCGATAGCTTCGAGCAGTTGCTCAAGCGGGGTTAATACATCTGTGTCAGAGAGGGTTTCGGGGTGGTAGGTTGCGAGCAAAAACGGCTTTGTGCAATCATATCCTATGCTTTGGGAGATCTCTCTTGCCGAAAGTTTTGGCATATTTTTGATGTTTTCCGCCCCGAGAGAGCCAACGTTAAACACGGTTTTTGGATTTTCGCCAAGTTGGATAACTCGTTTGCGATAGACCTCGGTCGAGGGGAAATGCAGACAACTCATCTTGGTTATGCAGTGGCGATAGAATTCATCGGTTGCGCCTTCGGTGACATCGCCGCCGCTTATATGCGCAACAGGGATAGAACTCGATGCCGCCGCAACGGTAGCCGCAAAAGCTTCGTATCGGTCGCCTAGAATAACGAGCGCATCGCAACGGTGGTTTTTGAAATAGGCGGAAAAGCCCTCGACAGCCGCAGCAAGAGCTACGGATTTGTCGGTCGTTTCATCATCTTTTAGTATGTCGCAGATAAAATCAATCGGTGTTTTGTCGGCCTTAATTTCCGAAATTGTGTAGCCCAGGGAATGAACAAGATGGGAACCCGTTACCAAAAGTTTAAGATTAATATTTTTCTTGCTTTCAATCTCTCGAATAACCGGACGCAAAAGCCCATATTCCGCCCTTGTTCCTGTCATAACCGCAACATTAAATGAAGTTTTCAACAACAATACCCCCCTATATATATTTTTTTTTAAATCTAATTAGTAATAATCCGCAGGATTATTTCCAAGAGTTCCACCGTAAGGTGGAGATTATATAAATAATACCACTATTTATAGTTATTATCAAATAGAAAGTTTGAATTTTTAAAATAAATTTTCAAATTTATCACAAGACAGAAAATGAACAGTATAATAACTTTTGGTAAACTTTTTAAAAACAAAGCATTTTAGACAAAAATCAGACAACTGTGACATTAATTTAACGAAATATCCAAATTAAAGCAAATGCTATATAAAAATTTTATCATATTAGATAGACATTTTTGAAAAAAAATTATATAATTAATATCGTGTGATAGTATTTATGTTAAAATTATGTTAAAAGATTGAAGATATATATTTCAAAACTTTGGATATAATAGCAGTTTCCCAGTAAAACAGAAAGGAATAAACTTAAAATATTATGAAAAAAGTTACCCTCTTTTTTAAAGCAAACTGTCCGCATTGTAAGCGAGCGCTTGCTTGGCAACAGGAGTTGTTTTCCGACAACGGCGAATTTTCAAACATTCCGCTTGAGATGATAGACGAGGACAAACAACCCAGCGTTGCAAATAGTTATGATTATTTTTATGTTCCGACCTATTATGTTGATGGCGAAAAGGTTCATGAGGGTGTTGCGAACAAACAAAAAATTAAAGCAGTTTTTGAAAAAGCCTTGGGATAAACGACCAAAATCAAAGGCAAAAACAAATATAGTTTCTAACCGCAGAAAGGGTCAAAGACTTAAACAATGGAATCAAAAAAGGTTTCTATCGTTGTTGCAACGTTCAACAACGGACAATATATCGATGAGCTGTTAAATTCGATTGTCAATCAAACATTTTCGGATTTTGAGGTTGTTGTTCGAGATGATGTTTCGAGCGACAACACGCTTGAAATAGTTAAACGCTATATCGAAATGGACAGTAGAATAAGGCTGGTTGAAAATGATGTTCCGAGCGGTAGCGCAATGGGAAACTTTTTCTCGTTGTTAAACGAACAACTGCAGGGGGAATATATAATGTGCGCCGATGCTGATGATGTTTGGCTTGACACGAAGGTTGAAAAAACGCTTGAAGTTATGCAAAAAACAGAACAAGAATTTGGCGACAAAACCCCCGTTTTGGTTCATACGGATCTTTCGGTTGTCGATGAAAACTTGAATGAAATTGCGGCCTCGATGTTTCGATTTGAAAAGATTTCGGCGAAACGCAAAAGCTATAACCACTATATTAGCCAAAACAACATAACGGGTTGCACCATGATGATAAATCGAGCGTTATTAAGATTTTGCGTTCCAAAACCAAGACAAGCAGTTATGCACGATTGGTGGCTAGCTCTTTGTGCGGCGCAGTTTGGTGAGATTGTGTTTTTGGATATGCCGACAATTCTTTATCGCCAACATTCAAACAATCAAGTTGGAGCATACAACGCAAACGATCTTGTTAAATCGGCTCAAAAACTTTCAAACAAACAGCGCATGAACGCTGTTTACCTTTCGATGTTTCGTCAAGCAGGGGAGTTCGCCGAACGTTTCGGGTATCTTATGACGGAGGACGATATAAAAAAAGCGAAACGCTACGCCGAGATGGAACATCTAGGGAAATTTGGGCGAATTGTTCGAATTGTAACGGGAGGATATTATAAAAATACGCTATTAAGAAATATCGGGCAGTTTATTGTTATTTGAGTTAATAGTTAAGGCATATACAACGTGACATCGTTTGATTATGGGGATGTTCCGACTTCGATTTTACCCGATTATTAATTAATAGATTCTACAACGCTGATATCGTTTATAATTTAATTGTTATATTATTTTTTTAAAAAAAGGAGGACAAACGTTTGGGAGTTTCATTTTTAAAAGCTCCGAGGCTTCGAGGAGTTCACACCCCTCACAGAAAATACACCGAAGAGGGTGCAACTAGAAAACTAACAGCGCCCCCAACCGTTATGATTCCCGTGTCGCAACATATCGGCGCTCCGGCAGAGATAGTTGTTAAAGCGGGTGACGATGTTTTTGTCGGTAGCATTATTTCAAAAGCCACGGGGTTTGTTTCTGCTTCGACACATTCGTCGGTCAGCGGAACGGTTAAAGGTATATCGGAGGTAATGTTTCCCGACGGCTCAAGGCGACCGTCGATAATTATCGAGAGCGACGGAAAGTTTACTGTCGATCCCGAGATTAAACCGCCCGTCGTTACAAACGCCGAAGAATTTGTGAAAGCTGTTTCTAATAGCGGTCTTATAGGTCTTGGCGGAGCGGGCTTTCCGACCCACGTTAAACTCTCGCCCCCAAAAGACAAGCCCAAACCCGACTATTTAGTTATCAACGGGGCGGAATGCGAACCATATATAACCAGCGACTATCGAACAATGATAGAGCAAGGCGACGAGATATACGAAGGGATTATGGCGGTTAAAAAATATCTTGATATCGAAAACGTTGTAATCGGAATCGAAAGCAACAAACCAAACGCCATTATATATCTTAAAAAACTTTTTGAAGATGAAAAAAGCGTTAATGTTATGTCGCTTAAATCGAGCTATCCGCAGGGAGCGGAAAAAGTTTTAATAGCGACAACGACGGGCAGAGCCGTTCCTATGGGCGGGTTGCCGTCGGATGCAGGGTGTATTGTGCTTAACGTTACAACGGTTGCTTTTATCGCAAAATATCTAAGAAGCGGCATTCCGCTTGTCAGCAAACGTTTAACGGTTGCGGGCGGAGCGGTAGGCGCTCCCGGAAATTATCTTGTTCCTATTGGAACGATGGTTGAAAAAGTGCTTGAGGATTGCAATGTTGATATTGATAGTTGCGAGAGAATACTGTTGGGCGGACCTATGATGGGGAATGCGGTTTATACGACAGATTTTCCTGTTTTAAAATCAACTAACGCATTGTTGGCGTTAACATCAAGCGAACTGGGTCACGTTACCGACACCCCTTGTATTCATTGTGGACGTTGCGCAGACAGATGCCCGATGCAACTGTCGCCGGTCGAGATTGAATTGGGTTATAGGCGAAACGATGCCGCCGAATGTGAGAAACTTTCGGTTATGAACTGTATTGAATGTGGTTGTTGCACCTTCACCTGTCCTGCAAAACGACCACTTACACAAAATATGAGACTGTCTAAAAATCTTGTGAGAGGAGCGAAAAAATGAAACAATTAACCGTTGTATCTTCACCGCATATCTGCGCTACCGACACAACGCAAAAGATAATGATGAACGTTGCGTTGGCTCTTGTTCCGGCGGCGCTTTTCTCGGTTGCGTGGTATGGATTGAATGCGCTTCTCTTGATTGCTGTTTCGGTTATCTCCTGTGTTGTTTTTGAGCATCTTTATTGCAAACTGCTTAAAAAAGAAAGTTCTGTTTCGGATTTTTCCGCCGTTGTAACCGGCATACTTCTCGCTTTCAACGTTCCTTCAACCCTTCCTATTTGGATGCTTGTTGTCGGAAGTTTTGTTGCGATAGTTATCGTTAAAGGGCTTTTCGGAGGTCTCGGGTGCAACTTTGTTAACCCGGCTCTCGTTGGTCGTGTAACGATGGCGCTATCGTTTCCAACCGCAATGACAAACTATGGTTTCCCCGAAAACGCTCCCGACGCTCTTTCGGGTTCAACTCCGTTGGGTTTGATGAAGGGCGGAGCAATATCGGGAACCGATTATATTTTAGAAATTTTCCTCGGAATAAGAGGAGATGTTATCGGAGCGGGTTGTACGCTTGGAATATTAATCGGCGGTTTGTATCTAATAATTACTAAAGTTATTAAACCGACAATCTCCGTCGTCTACATAGGCTCGGCGTTTGTATTTTTGGCTTTGTTCGGAAACAGCTCTCCGTTGCTTTCAATTCTAAGCGGTGGTTTGTTCCTTGGAGCTTTCTTTATGGCTACCGACTATGTGACCTCGCCATACACCGATTGGGGCAAAGTCATCTTCGCAGTAGGTTGTGGGCTTATAACGGCGGTTATAAGAACATATTCCAACATGGCAGAGGGTGTGTCGTTTGCAATTCTTTTGATGAACCTTGTTGTTCCGTATATAAACAACCTCACAAGGAGAAGACCGTTTGGGGAGGTTAAGAAAAAATGAAAAATAATTTCTTTAAAGAAAATGTAGTTCCCGTTTTGGTTTTGGGGATGATCTGCCTTGTCGTTTCGGCGGCGCTTGCGTTTACCAATTCAATTACCGCTCCGATAATCGAAGCTAATGCTTTGGCGCTTGCGCAATCTCAAAGAATCGAGCTTTTGCCCGAAGCGACTGAATTCACCGAGATCGAAACCGATCTTCCGAACATCGTCTCTATCCATGAGGGCAACAACGACACAGGATATGTTATCGTAGCGGCATCTAAAGGATATGGCGGAGATGTCGTTGCTACTTGCGCTCTTTCGCCTGATGGAAAGTTGACGGGGCTAATTGTTGATAGCTCAACCGAAACGGTCGGAATAGGAAGCCGAGTTTCGGAACCCGAGTATATAGAAGAATATCTCAATGCCGAAAGCCCGACCGATGTTGATTTAATCTCAACGGTAACGCTTTCGAGCCGTGCGCTTCAAACGGCTATCGTGTCGGCGGTTTCGTATCTAGCGGATGTTGACACAACGTCTAGCGCATCACCGGAGGAGGGAGACCAAGATGAATAATAAGTTTTCTTTAATTTCAAACGGTATTCTTAAAGATAACCCGGTTTTGAAATTAATTCTCGGAACTTGCCCAACCCTTGCGGTCACCGTCACCGTTATGGGTGGGGTTGGAATGGGGCTTGCTGCAACGTTTGTTTTGATAGGCTCAAATGTTGTTATAGCGGCGCTTCGCAAAGTTATCCCCGATAAAGTCAGAATACCTTGTTTTATAACGGTTATAGCAACGTTTGTTACCCTAGTAATGATGATAGTTGAAGCGTTTCTTCCCGACCTCTACAGTGCGCTTGGAATATTCCTTCCGCTTATCGTTGTTAACTGTATAATCCTAGGTCGTGCCGAGATGTTCGCCAGCAAAAACACCGTTCTCGATAGTTTTCTCGACGCAATAGGTATGGGAATAGGCTTTACTTTAACCCTTCTACTTATGGGAACTATAAGAGAGGTTCTGGGTTCTGGAACATGGTTCGGTTTAAGGGTCATACCGCAAGAATATACAATAGGGATAATGACGATGACACCGGGCGGATTTTTCACCTATGGTATTTTAATAGCGATACTAGCAGCCTACCTAAGCTTTAAAGGCAGGCCGGTTAAGTTTAAAGCTTCCGGTTGTGGCGCTTGCGGTGGTTGCAAAAAATGCGGACCGACAGAAGAAGGGAGTGAGGCATAATGGACGTACAAGATTTAATGATAATTCTTTTCACAATGGTTTTGACAGAAAACTATGTTTTAATCCAGTTTCTCGGTATCTGCCCGTTCCTTGGAGTTTCAAAAAGCTTTAGCTCCTCGATAGGCATGAGCGGAGCGGTTATATTTGTTATGACGCTAGCTTCCGCCGTTACGTTCGCCGTTTATTCGTTTATGCTCGCTCCTTTTGGGCTTGAATATATGTCGACGATAGTGTTTATATTGGTTATAGCATCTCTTGTTCAATTGGTTGAACTTATACTTAAAAAGTTCATACCCCCTCTTTATCGCTCGCTCGGGATATATCTTCCGTTGATAACGACAAACTGCGCCGTTTTGGCGGTAACTCTTTTAAACGTTGAGACCGAAAACGCCTATGGTTTTGTTGAGGCGATAACAAGCGGTATCGGAGCAGGGCTCGGGTTTATGCTCGCTATGGTTTTGTTCACCGGAGTTCGTCAAACACTTTCTCGCGCGAAACCTCCGAAATGTTTCGAGGGGCTTCCGATAACCCTTGTTGCGGCGGCGTTAACATCGCTCACGTTTATGGGGTTTTCCGGCGTTGTAGAAAATATATTTGGAGGGTAGAGAATGAATGATCCGATTTTTAGCGCAATTTTTGTTTTGCTTGGCGTTGGTATCGTAGCGGCTATCGTTCTTGTTATAGCGGCAAAATTGCTATACGTTCCGAATGACGAAAGGGTCGATCTTTTGTCGGGCGTTCTGCCTTCGGCAAACTGCGGAGCTTGCGGATATGCCGGTTGCACAGATTATGCCGTTGCAGTGGTTGCCGGAACTGCGGAACTTGGTCTTTGCACCCCCGGCGGTAACGCCGTCTCTGTCGCTATGGCAGATATAATGGGGCTTCCTCCCGTTGGGGTTGAAGAAAAATCCGCCGTCGTTCGTTGTCGGGGAAGCCTTGATGCTCGAACAGATAAATATGAATACACAGGGGTTAAAAACTGCGTTGGTGCAGCGATGATGTATAAAGGAAGCTCGGCTTGTCCTTATGGATGTCTGGGCTATGGCGATTGCAAAACCATCTGCGCATTTAATGCGATAACCGTTGAAAACGGCGTTGCAGTTATCGACAAAGACAACTGCACAGGTTGCGGTATGTGTGCTAAGGTTTGCCCGAAAAAGATTATCGAAGTTAGACCCGTTAAAAACACTGCGGTTGTTCTTTGCATAAACGCCGACAAAGGCGCTCTGACCAGAAAAACCTGTTCAAACGGTTGCATAGGATGCACAAAATGCGCAAAGATTTGCGAATTTTCCGCTGTAGAGATGAAGGATAACTTTGCTTATATCGATCATGATAAATGCACAGGCTGTATGAAATGCGTTGCAGGTTGCCCAACAAAGGCAATCGGCACAATGCTTTCGGTTTAATTAAGCATAATAAAAAAGAAAAAAGCTATGCCGTTTATGGTATAGCTTTTTGAGATTATTAAATGTTAACAAGAGTTGGTGGTTTCCGAATGGATATAGATTTAAAACTAAAAGTATTAAGCAAAATCGCCAAAAATTTAAATGGACAAAAAATTGTGTGGGCGGTTGGTGCATCTACACTTTTGTATTTAAAAGGTGTGGTCAATAATTTTAACGACATTGACTTGATGATAGAACAAAAAGACCGAGACACCGTTAAATCAATTCTTTCAAAAATTGGTCGTGCTAGAAATACCGAAAAAAACAAACAGTATAATTCAAAGGCGTTTTTTGAGTTTGTTGTAGATGGTGTTGATATAGATGTTATAGCGGGGTTTGTTATCAAACATCAAGAAAAAGAATATTATTTCCCGTTGGAAAAAGATAAAATAAATGAAACTGTAGTTGTCGAAAACGAAACAATTTATCTGCATGATGTCGATGAATGGAAAAAATACTATCGGCTTATGAATAGACAGGATAAAGTCAAGGTAATTGAAGAATGCATGAACTAAGCACAACAAAAAAGGCTCTATGCAAAACGTTTTGATAACAGCAAGTTTTGCATAAAGCCTTAATTTTTTAAGTTTTTGAGCTTTTTGTCAAATAAGAGGTAAATCCTCTAAAAAGGAAACATTATGTTATTTAACAAGCCTTTTTTTCATCTCGTCCAAAATGCCTTGAAGTTCACTTATAAGTTCATCCGAAACGTCAATATCTTTTGTAAGCGCTGAAAAGATGCCAACGATCGTTTTATCCGATTGCGACGACATACCGATTAGTTGATGCTCTAGATATTGTTGTTTCGATTTGTCGGCTGAATATGTGCGGCCATATATTTTGCCCGATTGTCTCATCCCGACAACCTTAACATATTCCTTTTTCATAAGCGAATTTAGGATGGTGTGTATGCTGTTGTCTTTCCAGGAGCGTTGTGGCGAAAGTTCTATAATCTCATTTCTTGATAGGTCGGATTCGTTTTGCCATAAAACGTTCATGACCTCCAGTTCATTTTCAGTTAAAAACAATATATCTTCTCCTTTATTAAAGTATAACTTATAGGTTTTATTTTATTAGAATTTATTTAATTTGTCAAATAAATTCTTGGTTTTTGCAGTAGAATATTGTAATATATGGTAAAGTAAAACAACTTGTCGAAAAATCAAAAAAATTATTAACAAAACCACAATAAAAGTTAATGATGTTGAATTTATACAAAAATTAATATAACTTACGTAAAGTATTAACCGGCTACGGCGAAAGATAAGTTTTTCGTCGTAGCCTCTTTTTATGGCTGTTGAAAACAACGGTAACGGTATGAGAAAAAAGTTTATTATGGGTTGACTGTATACAATGGAAGCTCAATTTCGAACACAGCTCCGCCATCGTTATAAGCTTTGATTTTGCCGTTCATCATGTCGACAGAAGTTTTTGCAATCGAAAGACCTAGCCCAAAGTTGCCGTCCTCACCTTTTGAAAATCTTTCAAAAATCTTGTCGAGATGTTGGATGCCGTTTCCGTCGTCTTGGATTTTGATAACGGCATTGCTATCTACTATATTCAACGAAACGTAAACATTTGATTTTGCATATCTAATAGCATTCGAGATTATGTTTCCGACCGAACCATTTAAAAGTTCGTTGTTTGTTTTTGCAAAAATATTTGGAACAACTCTTGTGTTGAGAACGATGTTTTGGCTTAAGGCATAGCCGTTATATTCGTTTAAAAGATCAAGCAGACCGTTGCTGATATTTATACTTTCAAGTTTTTTTGTGGCGTTGAAATTCTCTGCTCTCGCAAGGGCTAGCAAACTGTCGACCAGTTTTGTCAATCTTTTGCTTTGATTTGAGATAAGGTGTGCCGTTCCTTTCGCATCTTCAAAAATTCCCATCTCGATTCCGTCGGCATATCCTTGTATGCTCATTAGCGGTGTGCGAAGTTCATGCGAAGCATTATGGAGAAAATTCTTTTGTGATTGGTTATAATGGTAGATCCGTTTGTTAAGGGCGTTTATCTCGGTCGTCAATTTATGTATTTCAACGCTGTCGCTTCTGTCATCAATCATGAGTATCTCGTCTGATTTGATGTTTTCAACAAGCGAGGTCAACCTTTCGATAGGCTTTGCTATTGAGTTGGTGACCTTTGATGAAACATAAACCGCAACTAAGGTTATAATTGCCGAAACTATCAAAAGAACGATGTTAATAATATTGACAAATTCATCAAGAACCAGACCTTTAGATACATAAACAACCTTGTCTGATAGTGTGGTGCTTTGATATTCAACCTCAACTACATAGTAGGTGTCGCTTTCATAATTAAATGTTCCAATCTCGTTGAACTCAAGGTTTTCGGTTTGCTGGTATATGATCTCCGCAAGTTGTTCCGTTACAAAACTTTCGTTATTAAAAATTTTTGAAAGTTCACCGTTTCTATTAAAAACAACAAGCTCCGCCGATGTTGAATGATTTTGATTGTTTATAAGCGCACCCATGTTTGGAAGTTGTTGTTCTGTAAGCTCGTTTATATCGCTATCGTTTATTTTTGGTGTATTAATATCGGTTTCACCTTGTCTAAAGTTTGCAACCCTTAAATTTGTATAGCCTTCATTTTCCAAATTGGTTTTTATATCAGAAACAGCTTGTTGCAGATCCTGTTCCGCTTGCGCTTTTGTATAAAATGAAACGATTATATTAAAAAGCAACAAAATAGTTAGCGGCATCGTAATAATGATAAAAAGATATGGCCGTGATATTTTTTTTCTAATCGTTTTCATATTGCTCCTTTGTTTCAAGCTTAAACCCAAAGCCCCAAACCGCAACTATTCTGACATTGGTTGCGGCTATCTTTTTTCGAAGTCGTTTTAAAAGATCGTCGCAAGCTTTGGTATCTGCATCATAATCAAACTTCCAAACATTTTTAAGCAGTTCATCCCTCGAAACAGCCTTGTCGGAATGTTCAAACATATATGTCATAAGCGCAAATTCAGTTGGTGTTATGTCGAGCTTTTCGCCGTTTGAACTGCATTGTTTCAACGCAATATCTATCTCGATATCGCCATATTTAAGAAGGTTTTTTGCTTTAATATCTTCGCTGAATGACATTCTTCTAAAGATAGAATTAACTCTAGCAACCAACTCCATTGGCGCAAAAGGTTTAACCAAATAGTCGTCGGCGCCCATAGTTATTCCGGTTATTCTGTCGAGTTCAGAATCTTTTGCCGAAACTATTATAATTGGCACGTTGTTTCGCTCCCTTATCTCGGAACAAATAGTGACACCATCAGTTCCCGGCATCATGACATCAAGTATAACCATGTCGGAAGGGTTTTTCATAAATTCATCTTTAAGCGCATCTCCCGTTTCAAAAGCTATAACTTCATAGCCACCGCTTTTTAAAAACCTTGTTATTATATCCCTTATATCCTGTTCGTCATCTGCAATATAGATCTTCATATTATCACCTCTACATTAGAATAGCACAATAGCAAAATGAAAGTAAGTATGTTTTGGGTTTTGCCTATATTCTGCCTATATTTTTCTGCTGATTTTCCAGTGGGGGCTAGCCTATAATATAGTCACGGGGAACACAACAAAACAAAAAACAATCTCCCCAATGAAGAAAGGAAACAACATTATGTTAACAAAAAAAATAGCAACCCTCGCAATAGTAGGAATTATGCTAGTAGCAACAACAGGACTGACCGCTTTTGCGGCAGAAGCGCCCGAAACAGCAACAAACTTTGAAAAACCTACCCCTTCAATCAGCTTTGATAAACAAGCAAAAGCGGAAGATCTTCAAGAAAAAAGAGATACCATGGCTGAAAAGGCGGAAGAGTTTGAACAAAAAGGCGCAGAGTTTGAGAGCGCTAAAGCTACTGCAGAATCAAAGCTTACTGCAAGCGGAAAAACACAACAAGAAATTGATGAGGTTTTAGGGAAACTTTCGGATAAATTCGAAGAATTGAAAAAAGAAGTAGGTCTACAAATCCAAGAAAAACAAGCAATCAGAGAGGCAAATATAGCAACTCGTGAGGAAAAAGGGGTTACAAAAACCGACGACTTAATATAGTCAATAATTGAAAGGAAACAACATTATGTTAACTAAAAAAATCGCAACCCTCGCAATAGTAGGAATTATGCTAATAGCAACAACAGGACTGACCGCTTTTGCGGCAGAAGCGCCAACAAATCTCGAAGAATTTAAAGCGAACGGTCATACACTGGAAGGGGTTAAAAATGCTAAAACAGCTCTTGATGAGAAAGGGCTAACTCTCGAGGAAGCAAAGGCGAATTTTGAAGGTAAAGTTAACGATTTCGCAACCTCTAAAGGATTAACGCTTGAAGAAGCAAAAGACAAGTTAGCGGATTTTAAAGAAAGTGGGCGTTCAATTGAAGGGCTGCAAGACGTTAAGGCGGATCTTGAAGAAAAAGGCATAACGCTAGAGGAGGCAAAAGATAATTTTGCAACTAAACTTAGCGACCTAGCAGATTCCAAAGGGTTAACGCTTGATGAAGCAAAAGCTAAAGTTAAAGAGATGAAAGAAAACGGCAGAACATTCGAAGGAATAAAAAACGCCCAAGAGATTGTAGGAAATATTCCCCAAAACTAATTGTTTCAATACACTAAAACAGCTAGCAAATAGGTTAGCTGTTTTAGTGTATTGAAACAACGGCGTCGATTCAATCGACTTCACTTTATTTATTGCACTAATTTTTCCATTAAAATATTCAGCTTTTTGCCAAATAAATGGGGATTTTACATTTATGGCGACTTTTATCTATATTTATCAGTATTTTTTGAAAAATATTATGTTAATTAGTAAACAATGCTTGAAATAGCTTACTATACTGTGTATAATTAACTCAACTTAAATTTATACTAATAAAAATGGAGGAAATCTGGATATGTTAATCAATAGAGAGAGCGACTACGGTTTAAGAGTTCTAAGAAGTCTTGAAAAAAAATCACCGCAAACGATGCAGGAAATATCTGAAGAGCAACATGTTCCAAGCCAATACATTTATAAAATAACAAAAAAACTAGCAAACGCCGACCTTGTCACAATTCGGCAAGGAAGAAACGGAGGATGCTCACTAAACTGCGAACTTTCAAAAATAACGTTGTTAGACGTTTTGCAAGCAACGGGAGACGACCTAGTTATCAACGCTTGCATTTCCGAAAAATTTTCTTGTAGCTTTAAAGAAACAAACAACGGCCATTGTGCAATTCATGATAATCTGCACAACATCGAAAAAAAATTAAAAGAGCAACTCAACTCAGTTTTTGTTAGTAGTTTGATGGATTTATAATAAAACAATAAAACGGCTGTAACCGATAGTTGAATTCGGTTATAGCCGTTTTCGATTGTTAAAAATTCGCTTTTGTATAGATGTTTTTCATGTCTTCTATATCAAGATCAACGGTGTTTCCGATAGTTCTTGTATTGTTATAGCTGCAACCAAAAGCCAGCCTATCTATTTGTTGTTTTGTTAGTTTGCCCCCTGAAACCGGCGCAATTGAAACAGGAAGGTCGATAGATTTAAAAAACTCCTCTATTTTGTCAATTCCTAAAAGCGCTGTTTCGGCTTCTGTTTTTCCTCGAACAGTTTCGCCAAACAATAGTAGCGCTAACTTTTCAAAACGTGAAAAGGCGTTTTTTTCAATACACACATACCGAGCATAGGCCGACCAAACCGCCGTCAACGCTGCACCGTGTGCGGTATCAAACGTTTTGGAAAGCTCGTGTGAAAGCTGGTGTGCTGCCATGCTTTGAATTCCGCCAAGCCCTGTGAAGCCGGTGTGCGAAACGCTGCCACACCACATCACTTCGCTGGCTGCGTTATAGTTGGTAGGCTCGCTATAAAAAATAGCGCCGTTTTCGATTACCACACGCAAAAGCGCCCCACCGATCTCGTCGGTTAACAAGTTGTCTTCTCTTCTAGAAGAAAAGCGCTCTAGAGTATGCATCATTATGTCGGCTATTCCGCAAGCTATTTGATACTTTGGTAGCGTGTAGGTGAGTTCGGGGTTCATTATTGCAAAAACCGGACGATTAAAGTTTGTAGCAAGACCGGCTTTGATGTTAGTTTCGGTGTTGGTCAAAACTGCACTGTTGCTGGTTTCGCTTCCTGCCGCAGAAATAGTTAACACCACACCAACAGGTAGAGAACGAGTGACTGCTTTTTTCTTTTGCCAATAACCCCAAACATCATCGTTTGGATTAGCGATGCCAAGCGAGATGCCTTTTGCGGTGTCGATAGCGCTCCCACCTCCAACCGCCAGTATGAAATCCGCTTTAAATTCTATGCCTTTTTTAATGCCGTCGTAGACATGAGAAAGATATGGATTAGCGCGCGCCCCTCCGAATTCAAAAAAGGTGATACCTTTTTTTTTAAGATCCGTTGTTATTCTATCGAGCAATCCGGATTTTTTAACGCTTCCACCCCCATAAACAATCATAACACGATTTTTTTTAAGAGCTTTTATTTCATCCGCTGTTTCATTTTCCGAGCCTTTACCAAAAATAATTTTTGTAGGCGAATAGTATTCAAATGAATTCATAAAACCACCTCTTTTAATAATTTTTTATTTCGTTGTAGTTATTATATTATACTACAGTGAACACAAAAAAGGGAGAGGGGCCACGTTGGTTGAGAGAGTTTTTATAGGAACTGCTATCGCTCCAATTTTTTTAAAGCAAAATAAAAGACGCTAGACCCATCATCAATGGCTCCAACGTCACGTTGGTGGTGCGGTTGGCGTTATAGAACTTAATGAAAAACCCCTTAAACAAAGGGTTTTTCGACTGTCAAAGGCAGTGTTTACATAAAATAGATACATAAAAAACAATTAAATACGAAAAAAACAGGGCGTTTCATTATAAATATGAAGCGTCCTTTTTTATATACCCCAAAATCTGAAATTTCAAAGGTACATTCATATTTCACAACGAAAGGAACCAAAAACATGAACGCAAAAGTAATCGCCGTCACCATGCAAAAAGGTGGTGTCGGCAAAACCATGACCTGTTCGAGCCTCGGCATCGGGCTTGCCGTCGAGGGCAAAAAGGTTTTACTTGTTGACTGCGATCCCCAAGGTTCGCTCTCAATCAGCCTTGGACACTCACAGCCCGACAATATTCCAACTACCATTGCAAGCGTAATGGAAAAAGTCATTACTGATACTCCAATCGAACCGAAAGAAGGTATTCTCCCCCACTCAGAGGGCGTGGATTTGCTCCCGGCTAACATCGAGCTGTCGGGAATGGAAGTCTCGCTCATCAACGCCATGAGTCGTGAAACTATCCTAAAACAATATATCTCGATGGTAAAGAAAGACTACGATTTCATACTGCTTGATACGGGACCGTCGCTTGGAATGTTGACTGTCAATGCGTTGGCGTGCGCCGACAGCGTAATAATTCCGGTGCAAGCGCATTATCTTCCGGCAAAGGGTTTGGAACAGCTTTTTCAAACGATAAACAAGGTTAGAAAGCAGATTAACCCAAAGCTTCAAATCAACGGAATACTTCTGACTATGACCGACAATCGAACAAACTTTTCTAAAGACATCAGCAGTCTGTTGCGTG
>CAYJKJ010000009.1:78125-97366 GCA_964370715.1 uncultured Faecalibacterium sp. | reverse complement strand
TGTAACGCCGACGAAGGCGACCCCGGCGCATTCATGGACAGATCGGTTCTTGAAGGCGACCCACACGCTATAATCGAAGCTATGGCGATAGCGGCTTATGCTATCGGCGCAAACGAAGGCTATATCTATGTTCGTGCGGAATATCCAATAGCGATCGATCGTCTTCAAATAGCGTTGACACAAGCTCGTGAATACGGACTTTTGGGCAAAAACATCTTCGACACAGGGTTCGACTTTGAACTCGATGTTCGCCTTGGCGCAGGTGCGTTTGTTTGCGGCGAAGAAACCGCTCTCATGACCTCGATTGCCGGCAAACGTGGCGAACCTTGGCCCCGTCCTCCTTTCCCGGCCGTTCGTGGGCTTTTCGGAAAACCGACCGTTCTCAACAACGTTGAAACGCTCGCTAACATCCCACAAATCATACTTAAAGGGCCCGAATGGTTCTCTTCTATCGGAACAGAGAAATCAAAAGGCACAAAAGTTTTCGCTCTTGTTGGTAAAATCACAAACACCGGACTTGTTGAAATTCCCATGGGAACAACTCTTCGCACAATCATCGAAGAGATTGGCGGCGGAATTCCAAACGGCAAAAAGTTTAAAGCTGCTCAAACGGGCGGACCTTCGGGCGGATGCATCCCGGCATCGCTTATCGACACAGAAATCGACTATGATAACCTCCTTGCAATAGGTTCGATGATGGGTTCGGGCGGTCTTATCGTTATGGACGAAGAAACCTGTATGGTTGATATCGCAAAATTCTTCCTCGACTTTACCGTTGAAGAAAGCTGCGGAAAATGCACACCCTGTCGTATCGGCACAAAGAAGCTTCTCGGAATGCTTGACAAGATAACCGAAGGAAAAGCTTCGATGTCGGATCTCGACGAGATGGAACAACTTTGCCACTACATCAAAGCTAACTCGCTTTGCGGTCTTGGACAAACTGCTCCAAACCCCGTTCTTTCAACACTTCGTTACTTCAAAGATGAATACGAAGCACACGTTAAAGACAAAAAATGTCCGGCCGGCGTTTGTAAAGATCTTCTCAGCTATAAAATTATTGCTGATAAATGTAAAGGTTGTTCGCTATGTGCTAAAAAATGCCCGGTTAATGCAATTAGCGGCGAGATCAAAAACCCATACATTATCGATCAAGATAAATGTATTAAATGTGGCGTTTGTATCGACAGCTGTAAATTCGGCGCAATAATTAAGGAATAAGAGAGAAAGGAAAAAATTATAGACTATGAGTAACATAAATTTAACTGTAAACGGCTTAGCGGTTACTGTTCCAGAGGGTTCAACAATCCTTGACGCAACAGTCAAAGCGGGTATTAAGGTTCCTACTCTCTGTTATTTGAAAGAGATTAACGCAATAGGTGCCTGTCGTATATGTCTTGTTGAGGTTGAGGGTGCTAGAGGTCTTATGGCTTCCTGCGTTGCTCCGGCAACCGAAGGCATGGTCGTTCGCACAAACACACCAAATCTTCGCAACGCAAGAAAAACAACGCTTGAACTAATCCTCAGCAACCACAACATGACCTGCCTTAGCTGTGCTCGCAGCACCAACTGCGAACTCCAAAACCTTGCTAATGAATATGGCGTTGACAGCAAACGTTTTGAAAATGATTTTAAAACAGAGATCGATGCTTCCGCTATCCACCTTATCAGAGACAACTCTAAATGTATCCTTTGCCGCCGTTGCGTTGCTGTTTGCAAACACAACCAACACGTAGCGGTTATAGGACCTAACGATAGAGGTTATGAAACACACGTAGCTTCAGCGTTTGAAATGGATCTTTCTGAAACTCCTTGTGTCCACTGCGGACAATGTATCGCAGTTTGCCCAACCGGAGCATTGATGGAAAAAAGCCACATCGACAAAATCTATGCGGCTCTCCAAGACCCGAGCAAACACGTAGTCGTAGGACCTGCTCCTTCGGTTCGTGCGCAACTCGGTGAATGTTTCGGAATGGAGATCGGAACAAACGTTGAAGGCAAACTTGCCGCTTCGCTAAAAAGGCTCGGATTCGACAAAGTTTTCGATGTCGACACAGCGGCAGACGTTACCATTATGGAAGAAGGAACAGAGCTTCTAGAACGTATTTCAAACGGAGGAAAACTTCCGCTTATAACTTCTTGTTCACCCGGTTGGGTTAAGTTCTGCGAATACTATTATCCTGAATTCCTTGAAAACGTTTCTTCATGCAAATCTCCGCAACAGATGTTCGGAGCATTGGTTAAATCATATTATGCAGAAAAAGCGGGCATCGACCCGAAAGATATCTTTGTTGTTAGCGTTATGCCCTGTACAGCAAAGAAATTCGAACTTTCTCGTGACGACCAAGCTGCAAACGGCGTTCCCGATGTAGATGCTTCGCTCACAACAAGAGAACTAGCAGAGATGATTAAAACCGCAGGTATCGAGTTCCTAGCTCTTGAAGATGAAGAATTCGATCCTGTATTCGGCGTAGCTTCGGGCGCAGGACATATCTTCGGCGCAACGGGCGGTGTTATGGAAGCGGCTCTTAGAACGGTTGCCGAAATAGTAACCGGAAAATCGCTTGACAAACCCGAATTTGTTGAAGTTCGCGGAACAAAAAACATCAAAGAAGCTGAGTATGATCTCGCCGGAACTAAAGTTCGTGTTGCGGTTGTTAGCGGCCTTCAAAACGCTGCTGATCTCCTTGATATGGTTAAAAAAGGCGAAAAAGACTACCACTTCATCGAAGTTATGGCGTGTCCCGGCGGTTGCGTAAACGGCGGCGGACAACCCCTTCAACCCGGCCACGTTCGCAACTATGTTGATCTTCGTGCTAAGAGAGCGAAAGCTTTGTATAGCGAAGACGAAGCGATGACTTTGAGAAAGAGCCACGAAAACCCGGTTATCAAAGATATCTATGACAACTATCTTGAAAAACCCGGCAGCCACAAGGCTCACCACCTCCTACATACAAGCTATGTAAAAAGAGATAAATATTAATAGATTAAGCTTTAGCAATAGCGCCCTCAACCTTTTGGTTGGGGGTGTAGGCTTACTTACAATCGAGAAAGGGAGATTTTGTTATGCCTTGCAGTTTTAACGAAACGATTAAATGCAACTGTTCAAACGTTTCCTGTCCTCGCCATGGAAAATGTTGCGAATGTGTTGCGCATCATGCGCCAAACCAATTTCCGGCTTGCTTTTTCAGCGAGCAAGGAGAAAAAAAGCTTAACAGAAGCTTTGAATGTCTATTGGAAGACAAAGGGATAAAATAGAAGTTTATTGTGTGTGTGCGGAGGTGTTGGTGAATGGTTGAAGTAGCGGCTGCTATAATAAAAAAAGGCGAGACGTTTTTGGTTTGCAAACGAGATGCCAACGACAGTTGCCCGTTGCTTTGGGAATTCCCGGGAGGCAAAAAAGAACAGGGCGAAACTATCGAACAATGCATCATACGAGAGATAAAAGAAGAGCTTGAACTCGACGTTTCAATTCAAAATATATATGCCGAAACGCTCTATCACATAAACAACATAACGGTGCCGTTCACATTCTTCAACTGCGAAATTGTTGCGGGCGAGATGAAGTTGAATGTTCATGACGACGCAATGTGGGCAACAAAACAACAGCTTAAACAGCTTGAGTTTATGCCGGCAGATATCGAAGTTGTCGAGCGATTGTCGCAATAAAGGTAACATACACAAAAAAATTAATAAATAATTTTTTTTCTTTAACCAAAATACTATTGAAACTAAATGTATATTTAAAGTATACTATTTAAGGATATTGATTTTAACAACCGAAAGGAGTTTTTTATGAACTGTTCACATGAAGTAGAACGCATGTGCACCGTCGCAAAAGGTCCAAACCACGGACCTGCGCCGATACCCGAAGAGGGTAGATGGGTTAAAGCTTATGAAGTTAAGGATATAAGCGGTTTGACCCACGGAGTCGGCTGGTGTGCGCCACAGCAAGGTTGCTGTAAACTAACATTAAACGTTAAAAACGGAATTATCGAAGAGGCTTTGGTAGAGACGCTAGGTTGCTCCGGCATGACCCATTCGGCGGCTATGGCTGCGGAAATCCTAACCGGAAAAACAATCCTTGAAGCTCTTAACACCGACCTCGTTTGCGACGCTATAAACGTTGCAATGAGAGAGCTTTTCCTTCAAATTGTATACGGAAGAAGCCAAACAGCTTTCTCGGAAGATGGGCTTCCAATCGGTGCATCGCTTGAAGATCTCGGAAAAGGTTTAAGATCACAAGTTGGAACAATGTTCTCGACCTCGACAAAAGGCGTTCGTTATCTTGAAATGGCGGAAGGCTATGTTCTTTCGGTTGCTCTTGATGACAACGGCGAAGCTTGCGGATACAAGTTCTTGAAACTAGGTCCTATGCTCGAAAACATTCGTCACGGAATGGATGTTAACGAAGCATATGAAAAAGCTATCGGAACATACGGCAGATACGACGGTGCGGCGAAATATATCGACCCCCGTGAAGAATAAGAAAGGAGAGCGAAATAATGGCTAATTTTGAAGGCAAAGAAAGAAGAATGGGCAAGATAGACGCTTTCCTTAAAGCGAACGATTTTGCTTCGATGGAAGATGCTAGAGATTTTTGTCTAAGTAAAGGCATTGATGTTGAAAGCATCGTTAAAGGTGTTCAACCTATAGCGTTTGATAATGCTTGCTGGGCATACACTTTGGGCGTTGCGCTAGCTCTTAAGAAAAACGCAAAACAAGCTGACAAAGCCGCTGAAATAATCGGCGAAGGGCTTGAAGCATTCACAATTCCGGGTTCTGTTGCAGAACAAAGAAGCGTTGGTATCGGCCATGGAAACTTGGGCGCTATGCTTCTTCGAGATGAAACAGATTGTTTTTGTTTCCTAGCGGGACATGAATCTTTTGCGGCTGCTGAAGGCGCAATAGGAATTGCAAGAACAGCTAACAAAGCTAGAAAATCAAACCTTAGAGTTATCCTTAGCGGTCTTGGAAAAGACGCTGCATACATCATCTCGAGAATCAACGGCTTTACATACGTTGAAACCGAGTTTGATTTTGCAAAAGGTGAAGTTAAGGTTGTTAAAGAAATCAAGTTTTCTGATGGCGAGCGTTCGGCGGTTAAATGCTACGGCGCAAACGACGTTTTAGAAGGCGTTGCTATCATGAAACTTGAAAAGGTTGACGTTTCGATAACAGGAAACTCGACCAACCCAACAAGGTTCCAACATCTTGTTGCCGGAACATACAAAAAATGGGCTAATGAAAACAACGTTAAATATTTCTCGGTTGCATCGGGCGGCGGCACAGGAAGAACGCTCCACCCGGACAACATGGGAGCGGGTCCTGCTTCGTATGGTTTGACCGACAGCATGGGAAGAATGCATGGCGACGCACAGTTTGCCGGATCTTCTTCGGTTCCTGCACACGTTGAAATGATGGGTCTAATCGGAATGGGTAACAACCCAATGGTTGGCGCCACCGTTGCTTGCGCAGTTGCAGTTTCGGAAGCTTTGTAATAAGCTTTATTCTCTGTTAACGGCGATATAAAAAAACGAAAAAAGGCTATCAACAGCGGTTTGTTGTTGATAGCCTTTTTGTCGTTTTATTCGCAAAACAAAAAGTGGGTTGTTTTAAAAAAAATTCCTTTCAGACTGTCGAAAAACCCACATCGAAAAAACATCTGTTGTCATTTACACAAACCCAATAGGTGGAATGTAGGAAAGGGGCTTCTCCTACCGAAAAAATCATAGAAAACAAGGTCTTTTACAGCGAATCTCCACACCTAAGTTAATTAATTCCCGAAGCGAAGCAGACTCTAACCAAAATCCACTAATCCAGCTTTTGCCAGTCGCTAAAATCTCAAGCGGCAAAAGCGAGCGGGTTCTTAGGGCGTGTGTCGCCCTAAGTCGTTAAGGGGGGTTGTGGGGGGTTGTTAGGGGAGCGTCCAAAACGCCCCCTGACATCAACAGATTCATTGCGTTTGATGGTGGCAAAAAACAAGATAGGAGGAGGGGATTCTCCTCCCGAAAATCAGCACAAATGCCCTGGAACGGGACGATGTGGGCATCGCCCCCTACCGGTATTTTTATAATTTTGTGCAATATTTTTTAAGGTATACCTTTTTTTGACACACTGAAAGGGGTTGTTTTAAAAAAACAACCCCTTTATATTTTTAGTATAACCCGATAAATCTTTCATACGATATTCTAAATATCTCGGCGAGCGCACGAACTTCGTTGTCCGGAACAAATCTTGTTCCGTTTTCGATGCCAAAAACCATATCTTCCGTCACCTCACACCCTTTAAGTTGAAGTTTTTCCGCAAGTTGTTTCGGGGTTAAGTTTTGGGATATCCTCAAAACCCTAACCCTTTCGCTAATCGTGTTTTTCGATTTTCCGCTCCAATATATCGGCATAACTTAACAACAGCTTTCAAAAATCTTTTCTAATAAAAACGGTTGGTCGATTTCGGCTTTAAATGCTTTAGCCGCACGCAAGACCCCCTCATCACCACCGCAAAACACAACGTTGTCGCAAACTTCTCGCTTGCTGAAAATCGCTGATCTTGCAAGCCCGTCGATCATGCCAAAACCCTGTTCATTCGTCTTTATCTCGTTAAGATAAACGTTTTTTTTAAGAACGCTGAATATGGCGTGGCCTATATATTGGTCGTTTTCGGTTGCGACATAACAAAAAGTGTCGTCGGGTTTAAATTCGGTTGGAATGTTGCTGTAGTCCTTTGTTATATTTAGCTTAATCATTTTGTTTTGGTTGGCTTTTTGCAAGCTTGTTTTAAAGCCAAAATCTCCTCTTTTGTCAGTTCTCGTTTTTTCCCCGCCGCAAGGTTTGAAAGGCGAATAGGGCCTATCGAGGTGCGTTTTAGCCTTGTGACGTTTAGCCCAACGGCTTCGCACATTCTTCTTATCTCTCGGTTTTTGCCCTCGTTCAACGATATCTCGATAACCGTTCTGTCGGCGCCCTCCCCCGTAACTCGAAGGCGAATAGGTTTAAGCAGCTCGCCATCAACCTTCACCCCCGATGCCATGTCGGAAAGCACCTGTTCCGAAGCTTTGGGCGACACCGAAACACGGTAGACTTTTGTTACACCTCTTGACGGATGGGCAACAAGGTTTGCAAGGCTTCCGTCGTTTGTCATGATGAGAAGCCCCTCGCTGTCTTTATCCAGCCTGCCAACAGGGTATAGGCGCTCCGAAACATCCGATACAAGATCGGCAACGCATCGCCTGTCGTGTTCATCGCTCATCGTTGTTACAAAACCTCTTGGTTTATAAAGCGCATAGTATAGCTTTTCTTGATGTTTTTTAATAAAAACTCGTTGACCCGAAACCGCAACGATATCCTTCATCGGATCCATCTTGTCGCCGAGCGAAACGGGGTGGCCGTTTAGCGAAACTTTCCCTCGCTCGATTAGTTCTTCGGCTTTTCGACGAGAACAATATCCCGCCGTTGCAAGAACTTTTTGTATTCTTTCTTTCATTTTTTATGACCAATTTTCCTTCCAAACGTTAAATCTAAATTTAATGGTTTGGAAAATTTATTTTTCAACTTGTTTGCCTTTAGCTTTGCTGTCGGATATTATTCCGGTTATCTTGTCGACGATGTCGGGAACGGTTCTAACGATGTTGTCCGCCGTTGTTCCTATCGTGTCGAGTTGTAGCATCTTGATGTTTCCGCTCGCTTCGCATACCAAAAAAGCAATGGGGGTGACGCTTATTCCGCCACCTATTCCGCCGCCATATACCCCCGAAGTTGCGGTGGCTTTTTTTTCGATATCTCCGCCGCCCGAACCGAACCCGAAAGACACTTTGCAGACCGGAATTGCAACACCTCCGTTTGGAAGTTCAACCGCTTTTCCTATCGAAATCTCGCTGTCGAGAACCTCTTTAATTTTACCGATTGCGGATTCAACCATGCTTGAAACCGAATGATTTTCGTTTGTCATTTTTCTCACATCTCCTTTTTATATGTTTTGTTCAAGTTGTTTTTTAATCTGTTTTTCAAGTTGCTTTTCAGCAATTGAAAGTTTAATATAATCTCTTAATATTCTTATACCGCTCCCCAAAGCGAAAACAATTCTTGTCGAAACAGCTATTATATATTCGCTTGAAACGTCCTGTCCTGCAAAGTTTGGAACAACGGAATATGATTTTTGCTTAATATCGAGAACCGAAAAAAGCGCTCCAAACGCCGCCCAACGCCTTCCGGTTTCCACCCCTATTTTGTATGGGTCGTTTCCGCCAACAACGCTTACAATCGAAAGCTGTTCTATCTTTATTCTTGATAAAATCTTTATAGCTTCCGACACAATATTTGAAACAAGCTTTGTTATAATTTTTAGTTGTTTAGAGGGCTTTTGTTTTTTTTCTTTTTCCGGTTCGGTCTGTTCAACCTGTTCTTTTTGTTTGATAACCTCTTTTTTTATTGCCTTTTTATTTTGAGGGAATATCTTTATCGGTATTTTGAAAACTTTAAGTTTTATAAACAAACCGTCTTTGTCATAGCGAACAAACACCGTGATCTTGGTTAAAATCAACGCTAACAGCATTATAAGCAAAGCCAAAAGGAAAAACAAAAACATCTCGAGGATCAAAAAAACTATCGACATTTTTTCTACTCCGTTAGACCATCTATCAACTCGGTTTGCTCCATAAGCGGTTCATACGTTATATCTTCCGAATGTATCGGGGGAAGCTCCGAAAGGTTAGACATTCCGAAACACCGCAAAAACACATCGGTAGTCTTGAACGACACCGGTTTTCCGGGGAGATCAAGCCTTCCCGCTTCCGCAACTAAACCTTTGTTTAAAAGGTTGGTGACGGAGGAGGAGCTATCGACCCCACGAACCTGCTCGATAAACGACCTTGAAACGGGTTGGTTATAAGCTATTATCGCAAGCGTTTCGAGAGAAGCGGGGGAAAGCGGGTTGTTTCTTCTCGTGTCAAGCGCTTTGGTAACGGGAACTGTGTATGTAGCTCTTGAGGCCAGCTGGTATCTATCGTCATAGTTTAAAAGGCAAAACCCACGGATTTCGTTGTCGTATTGTTGCCGCAGTTGTTCCAAAATCTCGAGAACTTGTTCCTTTTCTGCCGACACGGCGTCGGAAATTCTGTCTATCGATACAGGTTCTGCCACCGCAAACAAGACTGCTTCGACGGCCCCTTTGATTGTGTTATTCTCCATCTATAGTGTTAACCTCTCTGTTTTTTTCTCCTTTTAAAACGTCGCCGTCGTCGCTTATCTTTATGCGCCCAACCTTGATTAGTTCAAGCACCGCCAAAAACGTTGCAACCGCTTCGCCTTTTGTTTCGACACCCAGGAAAAGATCTTGGATTTTTTTCGCTGTTCCGGTTCGTATTCCTCGCAAAATCTTGACAACTCGAGAACCTACTGAAACTATCGGCGCTGTTACAAGTTGGTCGAAATCCTCGACCTTTGGTTTAACTAGTTTTGCGTTTTTTCCAAGGGTGTTCATATATGCATTGAAAAGCTGTTCCGGTTGGTGTTGCCCGGAATATTCTTCATCAAACTCGATTTCAAGCGGCTCTCGAACCGCAAACATGATGCCGGCCGCCATATCGCCAAGCCTTGCCGCCGCTTGTTTGCAAAGGCTATATTCTATGAGTTGCCCGACAAGCTCTTGTTTAAGCTTTTCGGTTTCCTCTGCTCTTGGCAACAGCGCCAGCGATTTCATATAGACGAGCTTTGCCGCCATCTCGAGAAATTCGCTTGTGGGTTCAAGTTGGTCGGGGCCGATATTTCCGATGAACTCAAGATATTGATCGATGAGAACCGAGATCTTTATCTCGTATATTTTAACCTTATGCTTTGAAATAAGATGCAAAAGAAGGTCGAGAGGGCCTTCGAAATTTGAAATCTTAAAACTTATTCCTTCCATACCTATAACCATGCTCCTTTCTTTCGCAAAATTCTATGAAATATGGCATGGTTTTGTCCATACTTCCCGTTTGAAAGTTTTTTTAATTAGTTTTATTAAACGAAAATTCCTATGATTGCGTTTGAGATAAACGAATAGAAATCTATTACAGCGCCTTGAACAAACAAAAGCGGACCCGAAAGCGCCCCGACATATAAAAGCGCAAATATCGCTATTAGTATATATTTTTCATACTGCATTATTTTAAAATATGTTCTCTCGGGCAAAAACAACAGAAGAATTCTCGAACCGTCAAACGGCGGAACAGGGATAAGGTTGAATATGCCTAGCGAAACATTTATCAAAGCGATGTAGTATAACAAAAGATAGATAAACTGGGCTATCTCAAACGATGTTTGGTTGGTGAATGGGACAACCGCTAGAATTTGCGAGATGAAAAAAGCTATGAAAGCCAACAACAGGTTTGAAAGAGGCCCTGCCGCCGCCGAGATTGCCATCCCTTTTTTTGCGTCTTTATAGTAGCGAGGGTCAACGGGAACCGGCTTTGCCCAACCTATACCAACCAGAAGTATCGCAAGGCTTCCGAACAAATCAAGATGTTTAAACGGGTTGAGGGTTAGCCTTCCCATAGCCTTTGCGGTGGGGTCACCGAGTTTATACGAAGCATAGGCATGGGCGGCTTCGTGGATAGGGAGAACCAACAGCAAAACTATCACCTTGGCGATTAAACTGTATATATCAAAATCCAGCATTTTTATTTTCCTTTTATAACGTAATTTTATATTTTATTTTTTTAATATAATGTTGCCTTAATATAGTATTATAATTTAAAACAGACAAAAAAACAACGAAAAATATTTAACAAACGTTTGGGTTTTACAAAAACCACAAAAAACAGATTTTAACCACTTTTTTTTTATATCAAAATGTGTTAAGATATACTAAATATACTCTACCCTCAAAGGAGGCATTTGTTTTTATGCTGGATTTCCCTTTTAATGCAGACGACATTCTTCAAAACAAACGAAGAATAAAAAAAGAACTATTAAAAAACGATAATTTCATCGAAAAAAAAATAGCTATAGTTTCGGGTTCAACGGTAGGGCAGATCGAAAATATTCTTGAACTCTTTCTTTTGGATAACGGAATTAAACCTACGTTTAAGGTTGGGGATTATTCAAGGTTTTATGAAGAGATAGTGTTCGACGACGGAACGTTGAAACAGTTTTCGCCCGACGTTATATTTATCCACACCGGTATCCACAATCTATCGTCTATGCCAAAAGCCGGCGATTCAAAAGCAACGGCGGAACAGCTTTTCCAAAGCGAAAGCAAAAGGCTTAAAACTCTTTGGGACAAAGCGCTTTCGTTTGGCGGAGCGGTTGTTGCCAACAACTTCGAGTTTCCAAGGATCAGAATAATGGGCAACCGAGAAGCGTATGACGCCGCCGGTAACGTTCGGTTTGTTAATCGTATCAACGAGTTTATGGCAGATTATGCCGAAAACACCCCAAACTTTTATATAAACGACCTTAACTATATATCAAGTTTTTATGGATTAGAACGGTTTAGCGATCCTTCCTATTACAACGCATATAAATATGCGGTAGCCCCCGAGGCTGTTCCGATGTTTTGCCATTCGGTTGCAAACATCATTAAAGCTTTGTTTGGGCGAAATAAAAAGGTTTTGATGCTCGATTGCGACAACACGCTTTGGGGCGGAGTTATAGGGGACGACGGGGTAGACGGCATAATTTTGGGGTCGGAAAGCCCGGGAGGAATGGCGTTTTCCGATGTTCAAAATGTTGCAAAACAGCTTTCGAGAATTGGGGTGGTTTTGGGGGTAAACTCTAAAAACGAAGATGCCGCCGCAAAAAGCGGATTTTCCCATCCTTCATCGATACTCAAAAAAGAGGATTTCGCAGTTTTTTTTGCCAACTGGAACGACAAAGCTTCAAACCTTCAACAAGCGGCAGCTGAACTGAACGTCGGAGTTGATAGCTTTGTTTTTGCAGACGACAATCCGTTTGAAAGAGAGCAGGTTAAAGCGGCGATTAAATCGGTGGCTGTTCCGAGCCTTAAAGCGCCTGAGCGGTATGCCGAAGTTATTGCAAATTCGGGATATTTTGAAACGGTTTCGCTTTCGGAAGACGACCTTAAACGAAACGAAATGTATGCGCAAAACGCTTTGAGAAACAGCGAAGTTTCGGAGTTTGAAAGCTATCAAGATTATCTTAAATCGCTCGAGATGAAGGGATATTTCGGAGAGTTTAACCAACAAAATCTCGAACGAATAACCGCTCTTGCAAACAAAACAAACCAATTCAACCTAACGACAAAACGATACACAATCGAAGAGATGTCTAACAGAGTTGCAAACGACGGGTTTTTAACGCTTTTCGGAAGGCTTTCGGATAAATTCGGGGACAACGGAATAGTTGCCGAGATTATCTGCGAACTAAAAGAGCAAACGGCGGATATCGAGCTTTGGATTATGAGTTGCCGAGTGTTTAAACGAGAACTTGAATTCGCTATGTTTGATAGCTTGGTTCAAAAGCTTTCGGCAAAAGGGATAAAAACTATAACCGCAAGCTACTATCCCACCGCAAAAAACACGATAGTTAAAGATTACTATTCGTCTTTGGGGTTTGAAAAAACAAGCGAAAACGAAAAAGGCGAAACAACATGGAGTTTTCTTATACCAAATGGGTATGAAAATAAAAATAAATCAATAGAGGTGCATTATGAATAGAGCAGAACTAATAGAACAAGTTTCGGAAATTTTTAGAGATATCTTTGACGACGACGATATAACGGTTTATAACGAGATGACCGCCGCCGATATCGAAGATTGGGATAGCCTTGAACAGATCAACATCTTGGTTGCTATGGAAAGAAAGTTTGCGATTAAGTTTTCGGTTGGCGAAGTTGAGGGGCTTAAGGATGTTGGCGAGATGCTAGACCTTATCGAACGCAAGGTATCGGAGAAATAGAAAACAGATGAACAACTACAAGATATCCGACATAACGGTCGGAACAAAACATAGCTTTTCGGTAGAGATAACCGAAGAGATGTTGTCGCTTTTTCTTTCGCTTTCGGGCGACAACAATCCGCTGCATTGCGACAAACAATATGCTAACAAAAAGGGTTTTAAAGATAGGGTTGTGTATGGAATGCTTGCGGCTTCGTTTTATTCGAGGCTGGCGGGGGTGTATCTTCCGGGGGAAAACTGTTTGCTTCAAGAGGTTTCAACCAAGTTTCGCCGCCCAGTTTTCGTTGGGGACGTTTTGACCGTTTCGGGAACGGTGAGCGAAGTTAGCGAGGCGGTTTCAAGGATAACGATTAAATGCCAAAGCGTTAATCAAAACGGCGAAAAGGTTAATTCCGCCGTTATCCATGCCGGCATATCGTAGCATAAACGAAAAAAGGGATAAACTAAAAAGAGCAATAGCGAGGTGTCATAACAATGCAAACCACACTTATTTTGGGCGCTAGCAGCGATATTGGAATAGAGCTGATTAAACAGACAAAAGGGCCGATTATCGCCCACTATCGAAACAGCAAACAAAAACTATTAGAACTTGACAACAAAGATATAACGCCGGTTTATGGCGATTTTTCAACCGAACAGGGAATACGGGATTTTATCAATTCGGTTAAACAGCTTGAACAAAACATAACAAAGATTGTTCATCTTCCAGCCGAGCTTGCTAAAGCGGCAAAATTCAAATCGTTCGACAGCGAAAAATATCTTGTTGATATCAACGTTTCGGTTTTGAGTTTTTCGCTTATCTGCAAAGAGTTTGTTCCGATTATGGCGAAAAATCGTTTCGGCAAAGTTGCGGTTATGCTAACGTCATATTGTGTTGGCGTTCCTCCAAAATATCTTTCGAGTTATGTTAGCTCTAAATATGCGCTTATGGGGATGACAAAAAGCCTTGCGGTTGAATTTGCCGACAAAGGGATAACGTTTAACGCCGTTGCTCCGTCGATGGTCGAAACCGGTTTTCTCGAAACGCTTCCAAGCTTCGAGATCGAAAGCACAGCGCTAAAAAGCCCGCTAAAACGCAACGCAACCCCAAAAGATGTTGTGGGAGTTTTAAAGTTTTTGCTCGACGACAACAACGAATATCTCAACGGCGCTGTTGTTCCGATAACGTCGGGAATGGTGTTCTAGCGTATGAATGAGGTTATAATCGAACGCCTAAAGCCGGACGAGATCGACGAGTTCAAAGAATTTTGCGAAACGCATTGGGGGCAAAAACACCCCCTTATCCATCATGAGCAGACGTTTAACTATTATTTTGTTAAGGACGATGGAATTAATTTTGTCTGCGCTAGGGATGCTTTAACAAAACAGCTCCTGTCGGTTGCAGGGTTTATCAAAACCAACAGCACCAAAAACCCCGATGTCTTTGTTTCATATCTCGTTGCGAAAAAGGGCGCACCGATAACGGCGGCGCTTAAAACTGTCGATATGATAAGAAAGATAACCAACAGCTCGCAAACATCGGTTAACAATATAAGAGAAACGGTTTTTGGGTTTTATAAATTTTTGAAGTTTAACATTAAACCGCTTTCGCAGTTCTACCGACTTAACGACAGGATAGAAAAATATACAATCTGTAGTGTTGAGCGAAGAATTATACCAAAAGTTTACGAAACGTCGTTTGAGATTAGAGAAATATCGAGCGAAGAGGTAGAACAGCTTAATTTTAATCAACTTAAGAGTTTTAAACCTTTTAAAGATAAAGGGTATATAAAATGGCGATATATCGAAAACCCGTGGTTTTTATATGAGTTTATAAAGATCGAGAAAAATGGCGCAAAAGCTTTGGTGGTTTATAGGATAATACAAAGCGAGGGTGGCAAAAAAGCGGTGAGAATTGTCGATTTCTTGGGAGATACGTCGTTGGTTTTGGCGTTGGGACAGGTTTCCGAGATGTTGTTCTCCAAGACAGATGCCGAGTTTGTCGATTTTTCTTGTGTCGGTTTTTCGGAACAAACGATGTTTGAAGCCGGGTTTGTTTTAAGGACAAGCGACGACACAAACATTATCCCCGTCTACCTTACGCCGATAGATCTCGTTAATGTCGATTTCTTTTCGGCATCCGACAGCCTGTCAGATTGGTTTATGTTTAAAGCAGATGGCGACCAAGACAGGCCAAACATAACGTTATAGCAGCCGTTGCTTATAACTTTAGTTTATGGTTAGGAGGAAAACACATGAACGTGACTATGAAAAAAATATTCGCCTTGTTGCTAGCTTTAGTAGCGGTTTTTTGTTTTGCGAGTTGTTCGAGCGAGCCTCAAGCTGAACCCGTTATCAACGAAACGCCGGCAGATCTAACCGAAAAGGCAGAACCCGAAACAGCTCCGGAGCAGCTTTCTTCCGATCTTCCGAGCGAAAACAGCTATTCTGTTAGCCTTGACCAAGTTGAACGTATGATAGCGCTTGTTTCCCCGTTTAACATTGCGCCGCAACCGTTTTCGGACGTTTCGGAACTAACCGACGAAACGATGGTTTTCGCTTCCGCCATCCTTAAAAACGAACTGTTCGAGATGAACGATGATGGTTTTTCGGCAACGCTTATGTTAAGGGATTTGACAGACGGAGTTTCGGTTTTGTTTGGGGTGGATGCCGCTTTAAGCGAAGATTTTATGTCTAAAGACTATTCGCCTTATACCATCGATGCCGAAAACGAAACAATAGTTAGGCAGTTTGCAACTTCGGGGATGCAGGGTTATTTCTTCCCTTATGCTGTCATAGGAACAAACGAGGAGTTCAAGCTGTTTATGATCGATCTAACCGACCCTTTGTTTTTTAACGATGTTGGAAACCAAGAACTTTTGATGACCGAAACAGAGATCACATTTGACATGATAGAGGATATCTACACCGATATGCAATGCAACGTCTACACGATAAAAACAAACGGTAGCGCATATTATTTAGCGGGGTTTGAATATATTAACTATAAAGAAAGAGAAATGTATTATTAAAGGCATGGTGTAGTTTTTTTGTTTTTCGGTTGAATATGGCAACCCGAAATTTATCGCTTTAAAAACTGAAAAACCTCCTAAAACATCTAATAAAAGGAATGGACATTTTTATGGAAAAAAACAACTTTAAAGAACCTGTTGAGAGTTTAATAAAAAAGCCTATTAAATGCAGTTGTGGCAAAACGCATAAGACGGAACTTTCGGGGGTGCTAATAGCGGAGGATGCGGCGCTTTGCATTCCGGGGCTTGTTGCGAAATATAAAGAAAAGCAGATTTTCCTCGTTGCGGACGACACAACGATGGATGTCTTGGGTTCTTTGATAGTAAGGATGATAGCTTCTGAAGGATTTAAGGTTAAGAAATTTGTTTTCAGATCGGATGAACCTATCGTTTGCAACCATCAAAACCTCGGGAAACTTGTTGTTGCGCTTCCAAAAGATGCCGCTATCGTTATCGCTGTCGGAGCGGGAAGCATAGCGGATCTTGCGAAATATCTTTGCTTTAAATCAAACCTGCCGCTTATCATGTGTCCAACGGCGGCTTCTTCCGATTCGTTTGCCGCTCCTTTTTCAACATTTTTCGACGACAACGGAAACGTTCAAGTCTTTAAAGCTATCACCCCAAAAGCGATAGTTGCGGATCTTTCGGTTATCTGCGCTGCTCCAAAAGATATGACTAAAAACGGAATATCGGCGGCGCTTTCAAAATATATCTCGATCTTTGATTGGTATCTTTCGGCTATGATAAACGGAACGTTTTTTTGTTCCGAAATTGCGGGATATATCTTAAGGGAACTCAAAAAGCTTAAAGCTTTGGTTTCGAGAGGAACGTCGCTTTCTTCGAAAGAGCTAATTGATTGTCTTTTGCGTTCGCTTATTTCGGTTGGGGTTTCTGCCGATTATGCCGGAAGCCTTTTGATTTCAAAAGGTAGCGAAAGCTCTCTTGCGGATTATCTCTATCACAAACTAAAGCAAAAAGACAGAACCGTTAGCATAAATCTGCTTAAAGGTTTTGCGGCTTGCTATTGCGTTAATATATACGATATCATGTCGGATGCAGACCCCGATTTCCAAAACGCCATTATGGAATACAGAGGATATAGTTGGTCGGCATACGGCAAGGAAATCCATAGGGTATATGATGAAAAAGCCGATAAAATTCTTTCGGAATCTTCCGGGCGCCGTTTTTCGGAAGCCGAGTTTGACCGAAGGATAAAAGAACTTGAACAAAATTTTGCAAAGATTAAAAACGATATGAAAAAACTGTTGCCGAGATATGTAGAGTTTAAATCGGTTTTCCAACAACTCGATATGCCATATTCGTTTGCCGATCTTGGCATTTTTAAAGCGGATGCAGTTGATGCGCTTGAATATAGTTTTCTTGCCGACACACGGTATGGAATGTTTGCTATGCTTTGGGATCTTGCGATGATTAATTCTTGCGCAAAAAGCCAAACAAGGGATATCCCGGAGCTACACAACCCCCCCGAACCCGAAGAACCAACGGTGTTTATGGATGGACAAAATCCACAAAACTCCCCTCGATTTAACCAAAATCGAGGTTCGAACAAAGGTTCGCTCCAAGGGGATAAACCAAACGATCTTTCGGGATTCAACGAATGGACCACCTATGGGGTTTGAGTTTGGTTAGGTTTTTTTAAACAAAACAGGTTGTTTTGTTTGCTGTTGTATGGTATTATTAAGGTTATAAAATAAAAAAAGGTCGGTTAAGGAATATGAGGATTATGAAACAACTATCAAAAACATTTTTGGCGATATTTGCGGTTGCGGCGGTTGCTATGTTTGCTATGCTTGCGTTGTCGCCAAAGGCTTATGCGGCAACGGAGATAACTTTTTGGTATGATTCTTCAGGGACGTCTTCTACAACTTCTATTCCGACGACTACTTTACCTAAACCTTTGCAAAATGGTGTTGTATGGATTGACGCAAACACCCTAACTCTTACAAATACAACAGGTGGAGATAAAATTAATAGCGCAATCGAAATAACCGGCGACATAACGATAGTTCTTAACGGAATCAACGAAATATCCGTCCCCGCCGATATGAGCAAAAGTGCATTAAAAGTAACCGGAAACTTAACGATTATCGGGAGCGGAAGTTTAATAGCAACCGGATCTTCCGGCAATCCAAGAACATCTGCAATCAGTTGCACCGGAACAATAACAATTGGTGACGGATCGACCAGCCCGACTATAATAGCAACAGGCGGGGATTCTTCGGGGAATAACGTTGGCGGTGCTAGCGGGATATATCTAGGCGGCAATCTTGAAATAAAGAGCGGAGATGTAAATATAACCGGCGGAAAAAGCACGGTTGTTGGCGGTGGAGGAGCTGGTGTTGATGCATATAACAATGGCAACGTCATTATATCCGGCGGATCAAGCGTGACAATAGAAGGCGGAGCTGCAGGTGGTAGTAGTACCGCTGGCGGTGGCAATGGGGTACGGGGAAATGTTGAGATAAACACCGATGTAACGGATGTCGATATAACCGGAGGAAGCGGACTTGGTCTTGGTGGCGGTGGCGGTGGCGGTGGTGCCGGAGTAAGCGGAAACCTCACGATATCACAGCCCACCGGCACTGGGCAAACCATAAAAATAACTGGCGGAGCTGGAATTGCCGGCTCAACTGATGGTGGCGATGGCGGCGACGGAGTAAGCGGGAATTTAATAACGCCAACCGGGATAATTACCCCAAACATAGATATTAAGGGCGGAATGGGGACAAACGCCACTGTAGTGGGCGGAAAAGACGGAATAGACGGAAAACAAGTTGGCGGATCGCATTTTAGCTTGTCGAACCCCCCACAACCAACACCACAGGTGCAACCGCAACAACAACCGGCTAGGGACGTTATCTACCCGACCGAAAGAACCGAAACGACAAGAGGGGTGTATACCTTTAGTTCAAGCGGAATGTTTAGCGATTTTTCGGGAATTTGGATACATGGCTATGCGATACCCTCAAGCTACTACACGGCGTTCCAAAACGCCGATGGATCGGTTTCGATAACGCTAGCCGATTGGTATGTTAGAACGCTAAACTATAACGAACAATACCTTTTGCATTTTGTTTTTAACAGCGGCTATGGAATAACGAAGTTTTATAGATAAAAAAAACGCCCTCTTTAAAGGGGGCGTTTTTTTAATGTAAAGCGGAAATTTTGTTTGCCGTTGCCGATAGAGTTGAAGGTGTCTTTCGATTTTATTATTGGTATTGCTGTTAAGGGAGGGTTGATGTATAATAGAAATAATCTCCGCCTGCGGCGGAGCTATTGGAAATACTACTTGTCGAACTTCGTTCGCCATTTTGCACCG
>CAYJKJ010000009.1:0-78025 GCA_964370715.1 uncultured Faecalibacterium sp. | reverse complement strand
GCGGCGGAGCTATTGGAAATACTACTTGTCGAACTTCGTTCGCCATTTTGCACCGTCGGTGCAAAAACCGTAGTATTTCTAAAAATCGAAGCTTTGCGAGAAATAGAAATAATCTCCGCCTGCGGCGGAGCTATTGGAAATACTACTTGTCGAACTTCGTTCGCCATTTTGCACCGACGGTGCAAAAACCGTAGTATTTCAAAAATCAAAGCTTAGCGGTTATAAAAAAATATTAGAAAGCGTTTGAGGAAAAAAAGATGGATCTTATTTCGATTGTTGTTCCTTGTAAAAACGAACAAGAGGTTTTGCCGTTGTTCTATGAGAAATCAAAAGAATTTTTCTCTAAAATAAAGGGCGCAGACTATGAGATTATAATTGTTGATGATGGGTCGACCGACAAGACGCTTGAGATAGCAAAAGATCTTTGCAAAGAGGATAGCCACATAAGATTTGTTTCGCTTTCGAGAAATTTTGGCAAAGAGGGCGCTATGTTTGCGGGGCTTGAAGCGGCAAAAGGCAACTATATCGGGGTGATGGATGCCGATCTTCAAGATCCGCCCGAGATGGTTTGCGAGATGTATGAGGAGCTGAAAAAAGGCGAATTCGATTGCGTTGCTTCAAGAAGAGTTTCAAGAAAGGGTGAACCGTTTATGCGTTCGCTTTTTGCTCGTGGGTTTTATCGAATTATAAATAACATTTCAGATGCAAATATTGTAGACGGCGCTCGAGATTTCAGATTGATGACCAAAAGAATGTGTGATTCTATCTTATCGATAAAGGAATACAACCGTTTTTCAAAAGGTATCTTTGGATGGGTTGGTTTTAAAACAAAATGGCTTGAATATGAAAACATCCAAAGGGCGGCGGGCGAAACCAAATGGTCGTTTTGGAAACTGCTTATATATTCAATTGAGGGGATAACCGCTTTTTCGGTCGCTCCGCTAGCTATCGCTTCGGTAATAGGTTTGCTGTTTTGTGTGTTTTCGTTTGCGCTTTTGATATTCTTTTTCACCAAAACCTTGATGTTCGGAGACCCTGTCGAGGGCTTTCCGGCTCTTATATGCACGATATTAATGGTTTCGGGTATTCAGCTTTTCACTATAGGTATTTTGGGGCAATATCTTTCAAAGACATATCTTGAAACAAAAAAACGCCCTATCTATATAGTCAGGGAAACGGAACTAGACGAAAAAAAATAGAATTATCTAATTGATTTTATTTTTTGCGGTGGTGTATTATGGATTTTAGTGTGTCGCTTGAACAATTGCGACAGGAATGTAGCGGTTGCGAAGGTTGCGAGCTTTCGAAAACTCGGACAAATGTTGTTTTCGGAGAGGGAAACAACGATGCAGATATTATGTTTATTGGGGAAGCTCCCGGAAAAAACGAAGATCAAAGCGGAAAGCCGTTTGTTGGTCGTTCGGGAAAACTGCTCGACAGCTTTCTTTTTGAGATAGGCCTATCGAGAAAGAATGTCTATATTGCAAACACGATAAAATGTCGACCGCCCGAAAATCGAGACCCAACGCTTTTGGAACAACAACGGTGTTTAGAATATCTAACACGGCAGATTTCGATTATACAACCTAAAATCATCGTTTGTCTTGGAAGGATAGCCGCCCAAAGGGTTATATCAAAAAAGTTTTCGGTTACAAAACAGCATGGGCAGTTTATCGAACAGGACAACAAAATTTTTATGGGAACATATCATCCGGCGGCGATTTTGAGAAATCCAAAAAACAAACCGCTTGCAATGGATGATTTTAAAGCGCTCTCGCAAAAACTTAAAGAGATTTAAAAATTTAATAATATAAATATAAAAAAGAGGAAAAATATGGCTAAACAACAAAAAAAAGCAGTAGAGGCGATAACCTCTATCAACGAGGATTTTGCAAAATGGTATACCGATATCGTAACAAATGCGGAACTTATTGATTATTCATCCGTTAAAGGGTGTGTTATTCTTCGCCCCTATGGATATGCTATTTGGGAAAACATACAAAAAGTTTTAGACGGAATGTTTAAAGAAACAGGGCATGAAAACGTTATGATGCCGATGTTTATTCCGGAAAGCCTTTTGCAAAAAGAGAAAGACCATGTTGAAGGGTTTGCCCCCGAAGTTGCATGGGTAACTCATGGCGGTTCCGAACCGCTAGCCGAAAGGCTTTGCGTTCGCCCAACCTCCGAAACGCTGTTTTGCGAACACTACGCCCACGTTATCCAAAGCCACAGAGATCTGCCAAAGCTCTATAACCAATGGTGTTCCGTTGTTCGTTGGGAAAAAACAACCCGTCCGTTTTTGCGTTCGAGGGAATTTTTATGGCAAGAAGGCCACACTATGCATGAAACAAAGCAACAAGCGGTCGAAGAAACTCTTCGTATGCTTGAGGTGTATAGAACTTTTTGCGAGAGTCATCTGATGATTCCGGTTGTAGCCGGAAGGAAAACGGCTTCCGAAAAGTTTGCCGGAGCGGAAGACACCTATACAATCGAAGCTATGATGCATGACGGAAAAGCTCTTCAAAGCGGAACATCGCATTTCTTTGGCGATGGCTTTTCAAGGGCGTTTAACATAACTTTCACAGGGCGAGACAACAAGCTTGAATATCCGTTCCAAACCTCTTGGGGAATGTCTACTAGAATTATCGGCGCAATAATTATGACGCATGGCGATGACAACGGCTTGATTTTGCCGCCGGCAATAGCTCCTGTTCAACTGGTGGTTGTTCCGATAGCCCAACACAAAGAGGGGGTTTTGGAAAAAGCAAACGAGATAGCAAGCAAGCTTAACCAAAGCTTAAGGGTTAAACTTGACGACAGAGATTATTCTCCCGGTTGGAAGTTTGCGGAATACGAGATGAAGGGCGTTCCGGTTCGTTTGGAACTAGGCCCTCGTGATATCGAAAACAACCAATGCGTTTTAGTTCGCCGAGACAACGGAGAAAAGACAACCGTTTCGCTCGATGATATCGAAACCGAAGTTCAAAATATCCTTCAAGCTGTAGCGCAAAATATGTTTGAAAAAGCAAAACAAAACCGCAAGAACAGAACGTTTAGTTGCGCTGATTTCGCTTCGCTTGAACAAGCAACCAAAACCGAAACGGGGTTTTATAAAGCTATGTGGTGTGGCGATGCCGATTGCGAAAAAGCGTTGAAAGACAAGCTTGAAATATCAAGCCGTTGTATGCCGTTTGAGGCAAAACCCATAGCGGAAAGCTGTGTCGTTTGCGGCAAACCGGCAACCGACCTAGTTTATTGGGGAAAAGCTTATTAACATAAACGTTATCTTTTATGAAATAATTATAATATAAATGTTTTTTGAAAGTGATATAAATGATCTTTACATCTTTTAATTTTTTGTTGTTTCTTTTTATAACTGCACTGACTTGGTATCATGCGCCGGTGCAGTATAAAAATATGTTTTTGTTTTTGTTTAATATACTTTTCTATGCATTTTTGGGGACATATTCCGTCGTTGTTCTTTGCGCAATAATAGCGGTTTCGTATATCGGCGGTTTTGCGGTTGAAAAGATGACAGAAAACCAAAATGAATTAATAAAAAAATCCGTGTTAGCGCTGTTTTTAATAGCGTTGTTTGGGGTTTTGTTTAGCTATAAATATCTTGAGTTTTTGTTTACAAGCCTTGGAGTTTCCGAAAATCTTGTAGCTTTTTCAAGCGGTTTAAGCTTGCTTGCTCCTATCGGGCTAAGCTTTTATACCTTCACGGCGACAGGCTATCTTATCGATATCTATCGAGGTAAATATAAAGCGGAAAAAAATCTCGTTTCATTTGGCGTGTTTGTTTCGTTTTTTCCGCAACTTTTGTCGGGTCCTATTCCAAGAGGCTCGAAACTTTTGCCCCAAATCAACGAGGTTAACCGAGGGTTCGACCTAGAACTCGCTCGCCATGGTGTCGTTATGTTTGTGTATGGCGCATTCATGAAGCTCGTTGTTGGGGATAATCTTTCGCAGGTTATAACGACCCAGTATCGCTCGATAGAGGGCGGTGATGGGCTGCGGCTTTTTATAGCGTCGTTCCTGTTCGGCATTCAGATATACTGCGATTTTTATGCCTACACTTTGATGGCAAAGGGGTCGGCTTCGTTTTTCAACATCCAACTGCCCGACAACTTCAAACGCCCGTATTTTGCAAGATCGATCAAAGATTTTTGGAGAAGATGGCATATATCCCTTTCGAGCTGGTTCAGAGATTATCTTTATTTTCCGCTCGGTGGCAACAGAAAGGGTCTGTTCAGAAGCTATATAAATATAATGATAGTGTTCACCGTTAGCGGTCTTTGGCATGGAGCGGGGTTCAACTTTATCGCTTGGGGTATGCTCCATGGGGGATATCTTGTTTTGTCAGCGATGACCGAAAAGCTTAGAACTTCGTTTAAAAGCAGGATAGGTTTAAAACCAAACGGAGTTTGGGAAGCGGTTTGTCGGCCGATTATTGTTTTTTTGATGGTCGATTTCGCTTGGATATTCTTCAACAGCCCAACGTTCTACCACGCTATTTTAGTTATAAGAAGCTTTTTCACGATAGAATATGTTCCGCATTACATTCTTTCAAGCCTGGGGGTTGAACAATCAACACTAATAGTCGCTTTAATTGGGGTTGTTATTATCTTTGTTATCGACCTGTTTTGCGAGAAAAACGAAAACTTTGTAAGCGATGTTGTTTTGAAAAAATGGAGCGGACCTGTTCGGGTTGCCGTTTGCTATGTTTTGTTGATAGGCATTATGCTTTTTGGAAACTTTGGCGGAAGTTCGTTTATATACTTTAATTTTTAAAAAACGCTTGAAGCTCCGGTTATTAAGAAAGGAAATTTTTCTAAGACATGAGAGATTATTTTGAAACATTTATGAAATATAGGTTTCTTTTAAGCAACCTTATAGTTCGAGACCTAAAAGTTAAATATAGGCGTTCTTTTCTTGGCGTTGCTTGGAGCCTTTTAAACCCTATATTCATGATGCTAATATTAAATGCGGTTTTTTCCAGGATATTTCGATTCGAGATCGAAAATTTTCCGCTATATCTTATAACCGGCCAGATGCTTTGGCTTTTTTTCAGCGAAGCTACCAACAGCGCAATATTCTCGATAGTTGATGCCGCCTCGCTTATTAAGAAAGTTTATATCCCGAAATATATCTTTCCGATAGAAAAGATTTTATATTCCTTTGTTAACCTTATGTTTTCGCTTGTTGCCATCGTTGTTATGTTGTTTATCTTTAGGATAGAGCCGACTATCTCGATGATCTTGTTCCCGATACCGCTTGTTTTGATGTTGTTTTTCACGTTGGGTTTCGGTCTTATAATTTCTTGTCTTTGCGTTTTTTTCAGGGATCTTAAACATCTCTATTCGGTCATTTCGATGGCTTGGATGTATTTAACCCCGATTATCTACCCAAAAGAAACCGTTTCGGCGGGGCTTTTAGGGGTAGTTGTCAACATCAATCCGCTAACTTGGTATGTTGAATATTTCAGAGCGGTTTTAATCTATGGGCAGTTTCCGAGCATCGAGATGAATTTGATATGTTTCGCATATGCGGTGTCGTTCCCGATTATCGGCCTGTTGCTGTTTAAAAAACTTCAAGATAAGTTTATCCTTCATATATAAAAAGGCGGGTTTAATAAAATGTCACAAAACGAAAACAATCTAATGGTGGATTTTAAAAATGTCACGATGGAATTTAATATGGCGAGCGAAAAGGTTGACAGCCTTAAAGAATATTTCGTTCGTTTGATGAAACGCAACCTGCATTTTAAATCGTTTCTGGCGCTCAAAGATGTTTCGTTCGAGGTTAAACAAGGGGAAGTTCTCGGAATAATTGGCCTTAACGGTTGCGGAAAAAGCACAACGCTTAAAATAATCTCGGGAATAATGAAGCCAACAAAAGGTTCGGTTAAAGTTTATGGAACGTTGTCGCCGCTTATTGAACTCGGAGCAGGCTTTGATATCGACCTTACCGCAAGGGAAAACATCTATCTAAACGGTTCGGTTTTGGGTTATAGCCAAAAGTTTATGGATTATGTCTTCGACGAGATAGTTGAATTTTCGGAACTTTCTGAGTTTCTCGATGTTCCGATTAAAAACTTTTCGTCGGGTATGCAAGCAAGGCTTGGGTTTTCTATCGCAACGATAGTTAAACCCCAACTTTTAATAGTAGACGAAGTGTTGGCGGTTGGAGACTTTAAGTTCCAAAAAAAATGCGAACTGAGAATACAAAGCCTTATGGACGAGGGAACGACCGTTATAATAGTTTCTCATTCTATCGAACAGATAAAACGCCTTTGCAACAAAGTGTTATGGCTTAAAAAGGGCGAGGTTGTTGAATATGGCGATGCGGATGTTATCTGCGAACGCTATGACGAAAGTTAGCAAGCAGACAAAACATAAAATGATTGCGACCAACTGAAAGGAACGGGGTTATTTAAGTTGAAAATTCTTTGTGTAGACGGAAACAGCATACTAAACCGAGCGTTTTATGGCATTAAACTTTTGTCGACAAAAGACGGTATGTTCACAAACGGTATATATGGCTTTTTAAATATTCTTTTAAAACTAACCGACAAGATTGAACCCGATGCTGTTGCTATTGCGTTTGACGTTAGAGGGAAAAACTTTCGCCATGAAATGTATTCCGAATATAAAGCCAACCGCAAAGGTATGCCGCAAGAGCTTGCAGACCAGATGCCGGTGTTGCAGGAACTCTTAACGGCGCTAGGGTATAACCTTGTCATGATGAAAGGCTTTGAAGCGGATGATGTTTTGGGAACGCTTGCGAAACTTTCAAAGCAAAGCGGGGATATATGCTATATCGCAACGGGCGACCGAGACAGCCTCCAACTGGTTGATAGCGACGTTTTTGTTTTGTTAACGACAACCAAACAAGGCGCCGGCGACACCGAAACCATCGACACCGAAAAAGTTTTGGAAAAATACGGAGTTTCTCCAAAAGCTTTAATCGATGTTAAAGCGCTAATGGGGGATAGCTCCGACAACGTTCCGGGCGTTTCGGGGGTTGGCGAAAAAACGGCGCTTTCGCTTATATCAAAGTTTGAGACTCTCGACGGAGTCTATCAAAATATCGAGGACACAGCGATTAAACCGGGGACAAGGCAAAAGCTTGTCGCTGAAAAAGATATTGCGTATCTTAGCAAAAAGCTTGTTACGATAGATTGTGATGTTCCGATTAACGCTGAACTTTCGGAATTTGTTCCAAAACAAAAGGACGAAAAAAAATCGATTGATATTCTTTCAAGGCTTGAAATGTTTTCGCTTATCGAGCGTTTTGGGCTTTCGTCTCAAGGGGTTGTTTTAAAAACAACAACGCAAAAAAAGCTGGATAACGTTACGTTAAGACCCGCCACTGAAAGCGATATCGAACAACTTAAACAACCGCTTCTTTATAAACAGGAGGATATGTTTATTGCGGTTGAACAACAGAATGTTTTTAGCCTTGAGGACGAACAACTTAAAGCGTTGTTTGAAAGACAGGATATCGAGCTTGTTGTTTATGATGCAAAACTTTTTTATCATAAAGCTATCGAGCTTAACGCTTTGTCACCAAACATCAAGTTTGACATACTGCTCGCCGCCTACGTTTTAAACCCCCTTTCCAATGATTATTCTATCTTGAAACTTTCTACGGAATACCGAACGGAGGATGGCTTTTTATGCGAAGGGTTTGAAGCTTCGAGCAGGATTTTAAATCTTTATAAAAAGCTTGAACAACTCGTTGTTGAACAGGATATGAAAAAACTCCTAGACGAGATCGAGCTTCCGCTCGCAAAGGTGTTGTGTGATATGGAGAGCGAGGGCTTTTTGGTCGACACCGACGGCATTGCGAAGTTTGGCGAACAGTTGACCAAGATGCAGGACGACGAACGAGCCGCCGTGTTTGACATTGCGGGGGAGGAGTTTAACCTAAACAGCCCAAAACAACTAGCCGAGATACTGTTTAACAAGCTTAAGATTAATCCCGGCAAAAAAACAAAGACGGGCTTTTCGACCAACGCCGAAACGCTGGAAGCGTTAAGAGCCGAAAACCCGATAGTTGAACATATTTTAAGCTATAGAAGCTATCAAAAACTTAACTCAACCTATGTTGAGGGGCTTATAAAGGCGGCGGACCAAAACGGAAGAATCCACACCGAGTTTAAACAGACCGAAACGAGAACCGGAAGGATAAGCAGCCGAGACCCAAACCTTCAAAACATACCGATAAGAACCGAGCTTGGCAGCCGAATGAGGGAATATTTTGTTGCAAAAGAGGGCTACACCCTTTTGGATGCCGACTATAGCCAGATAGAACTTCGGGTTCTAGCGTCGATTAGCGATGACCAAAAGATGCAAAGCGCATTTAAAGACGACCGAGATATACACACAGAGACGGCGAGCGAAGTCTTTAAACTTCCTCGAGATATGATAAACGCCGATTTAAGGCGAAAGGCAAAGGCGGTTAATTTCGGCATAGTCTATGGCATGGGGGCTTTCTCGCTTTCCAAAGATATATCGGTTTCGGTTGCGGAGGCTTCAAGATACATCGAGGGTTATCTCGAAACCTACAGCGGAGTTAAGCTATACCTCGAAAACGCAATAGATTTTGCAAAAAAAGAAGGGTATGTCTCAACACTTTTTGGAAGACGAAGGAACATCCCCGAGCTTCAAAGCTCAAACAAGATGATACAAGCTTCCGGCAAACGATTGGCGATGAACACCCCAATTCAAGGAACGGCGGCTGATATAATCAAGATAGCGATGATAAGGGTTGCAAACGAGCTTGAAAAAAGCGGGCTTGAAGCAAAACTTATTCTTCAAGTCCACGATGAATTGATTGTTGAAGCTTCAAAACAACATCAGCAACAGGCAGCTAGTATTCTTAAAAACGAGATGGAACAGGCGGCGAAATGCCTTTCGGTTCCTATCGAGGTTGAAGTTAAGGGTGGCGACACATGGTTTTTGGCGAAGTGATCGAGGTTGTTGAAGCTGTGCAAAGCGACATTTCAGCGATAGCGATGATAGCAAAAGAGGTGTCGCATAATCCTTGGACAAAAAAACAGTTTGAGGAACAGTTGCCGTTTGAGTTTTCTCGAACGATAGTTGCGAAAAATCAAGATGAAGTTTTGGGTTTTTGTTGTTTTGAACTAACGCTGGACGGCGCACACATCAACGAAATCGGAGTAGCGCAAACCGCCAAGAGAAAAGGGGTTGGAACAAAACTTGTCGGCTATGTTGAACAAGCGGTTCTAAGCGAAAATTTGGAGGGAATAACGCTGGAGGTTAGAAAACAAGACGACGGCGCCAACGGATTTTATCAAAAACTGGGGTTTGTTTGTCTCGGCAGGCGGCGAGATTTTTATAAAAACCCCAAAGACGATGCAAACGTTATGAAAAAAACATTGTTATAAAAAAAGGCGAACATTAATGAAACCGAGATTGTCGGAAAATTCATTGATGTTCGCTTTGTTTTGTGTATGATTAATGTGTTTTATCGGTCTTGTTTTTTTGGTTTAAAGCCCTTAACCAAAAATATAACCGACACCGTTATTAAGCAAACGGCGATGACGATGCCGCAATGCATGAAAAATTCCGCCGGCAGTATCGTTATAATTGGGTCTATTCGATAATCAAATATCCAATAATCATTTGAAAAAAATATCTCATGGAAAATGACAAACGCTCTGTCAAAGTTTATCGCAAAAGAGGAGAGAAGGACAACCGGCAACAAAAGCGACGTTATGCCGGCGGTTTTATAAAGGGTTGGTTTTTGCGATTGCTTTGTTGTCTTGACGATAAAAAACAACCCTACTGCACAAACGATACCTATGATATAAAACCCGATTAGGATATATTTAACCTCGAGAAAATGAAACGCTCCGTTTTCGGAATATGCAAGGGAAGGCAGGGAAAATTCCCCAAAATAGAACGGCGAGAGAAAACGGATTACCGCATTGTAGTTTTCGAGAATAACATCGGGAGAAAGCCCGCTCATCTTCGGTATCGAAAGAAGCTCGATATCTATTCTATAAAGCAGGTTGTTTGTTAAAAGAAGCAAAAGCCCGACAAGCGACCCGACAAGAACGCCAAAAACCCCCGTTATAATTCCTTTTAATCTAATCATTTATATCCTCGTTTCTAATTGAAAATTCGCAACCGCAATAGTTTTGGCGGTATAGGTTATATTGCTTGCTAAGCTGGGTCGACAAGCGAAAGCCATCCCCTTTTTTAAAGTCGTTGCAAAGCCAAAAAACCCCAAACTGTTGCTCTAGATTAATACCCTGTTGGTTGATGAATTCGCAGTTTTTATGGGGGCTTATGCTGAGCGTTGAACAAAAATATTGAAAGCCGTTTTGTCTAGCAAATTCCGCAGTTTTAAAAAGGCGCATTTCGACGCAGATGTCGCAACGTTCCCCTCGCTCGGGGCAATCTTCAAACCCCAAAACAGCGTGATAGAACGGTTCGCTGTCATATTCCGGGGCGATTATATCGATATCGACATGGTGTGTATCAACTAGTTTTTTAAGTTCAAAAAGCCTTTTTTCATATTCATAGAAAGGGTATATATTCGGGTTATAGAAAAAAGCGGTTATTTTAAAACTTTCGGATAAAAGCTTTAACACCGCTGTTGAACAGGGCGCACAGCAACAGTGTAGCAACAGGGTTGGTTTTTCGGATTTTGGAAGTTGTTCAATCGTTTCTTGCATCTTTTTTTGGTAATTATTGTTCATCTTATTATTCTTTCGACAGATAGTTCATAGAAATTTAACATTTAAAGGTTATTATAATAACCATAATACAATATCTTTATCAAAATGAAAAGTAGTTTTTCTCAATCAAATATTTAAAATTAACAATAGTTTTTGTTTAAAGCTATTAACAAATATTTTAAGATGTGTTATAATATCTAATCAAGAGCGTTTATAAACGAGTTTTTTCTATCTTCTGGAGGTGCTTTCCCTTTTGAACAATTATGGAAATAACGGAAACAATAATCCGTATAATATGAATAATCCAAATCAACAAAATTATCGACTTCCTCAAAACCCACAGGGGATGCCGAACTATATGTATTCCGGGCAAAACCCACAGGGCATGAACCCCATGGCAGTTCCGGTTTCGGGCGGTCAGCAAGGCAACACGGGTAGTGTATACAGAGCAAACCAAGGGATGAACGGCGGTCAAATGATGCCAACAAACGGCGTGCAACCCAACGCAAACCCGGTTCAAGGCGGAGCATACAACACGGGGCAACAGGTTTATGGTAAAACATTTAGCGCAAACGACCCAAACAATCTTCCTCCTATGCCTTCAATGTATAACCCCAACAGTATGCAAAGCCCACAAGGTGCAGTTAATAACGGAGCCGTTCCGGCAAGTTCCCAAAACCTAACCGAGCTTTTGGGTTCGCTTGGCATTGAAAAGAAACAACTGAGCGAACAGCAACCAACCGATACGGGTTTGGAAAAACCCGCTGAACAACAAGAGGGTGAACAAAAACCCCCCGAAACGATTTCGGACAAGCTGGGTAATATTAGAAATAAAAAATCTGACATAAACGAAACCTTCCCCTCGCTTTCCAAAAGAACCCCACCTCGTTCTTCCAAAGAATCAAATGGTAAAGACGGTGATAACGGCAAGAATGGCGGAAATGGAAACGGTGGAAATGGTGGAAACGGTGGTTCTCGTAAAAACGGATCGCCTAACGGAAAAAAGAAAAAGAAGAAAAAGAACGGCAAAAAAACAAAGCTTAGAATAGCGATGGAAATTTTGCTAGGGCTTGTTTGTTTTTGCGTTATAGCCGGTTGTGGCGTTTTGGTTGCTGTGTCGTATTATCTTGCAGATGTAACAGCGGACGACGATGTGCTTCTCGACCTTAACACCGTTAAACTTAGCTTTTCAACTATATTGATGGCATACGATGAAGAGGTCGGAGATTATACCGAATATCAAAGGATATATGCCGACGAAAACAGGCGTTGGATCGAGCTTGCGGATATGCCGGAGCATCTTCTCGAAGTAACAATGGCTTCGGAGGATCACGGATTTTATGAACATCATGGGGTCGATTGGATTCGTACCGTTGCGGCGTTTGTCAACGCATATACCCCAATTCAAGTTTGGGATACGGTACAGGGTGGTTCGACATTAACACAACAGCTTGTAAAAAACATAACAACGGAAAACAATGTTTCGGGTATCGAGGGCGCATTGCGTAAGATTAGAGAGATTTTCCGTGCTCTCGTTATGGAACAAAACTTTTCTAAAGATCAGATATTGGAATCGTATCTTAACACGATCAGTTTGTCGGGAACGGTTGCCGGAATCGAAGCGGCGGCAAACCATTATTTTAACAAATCGACCGAGGAACTAACTATTGCGGAATGTGCCGCTATCGTTGTTATAACAAAACAGCCAACCGCAAATAGCCCGTTTGGATATCCCGAAAACAACAAAGATGCGAGAGACTTTGTTCTTTGGCAGATGTATAACGACTATGGAATGTTAACGCAAGCGGAATACAATGCGGCTCAAGCCGAAAGCGATGCTATGGTGTTCCCCGAAACCGGATACACAAACAGCGGTGAGGATATCTATTCGTTCTTCACCGATACCGCTATCGACGAAGTAATAAGAGATCTTCAAGCATTTAAAGGCATGACAGAAGATGAGGCGTATGATTATCTCCATACAGGCGGGTTGACGGTATACCTAACTATAGATAAAGAGATCCAAGAAGTTGTCGATAATGCAGTTATCGACGAGGATGGCTTTATTCTTTGGGAGGGACACAACCCCGACGATGCAACGGAACCCGTTGAGGGCGCTATCGTTGTGATGGATTTCGAAGGACAACTAAAGGGTATCGCAGGTTCGATACTTCCGAAAGAACAAAGCAGAACATTTAACTATGCAACAGAAGCGCTTAAACAACCGGGTTCTACCATGAAACCAATAGCGCCGTATGTTGAAGCTGTAGACACAGATAAGATCCATTATTCGACAGTTTTTGTCGATGCTCCGATTTCAAACCTTGAAACAAACTCGACAGAAGATCCCAACTGGCCCAGCAACTGGGGCGGTGTGTGGTCGATGCAGCTTGTAACGGTTGTTAAAGCTATCGAAGTTTCGCTTAACACAACGGCCGCCGCCGCTATGGGGCTAGTCGGAAGTAGTTTTGCGTTCGACTATCTTGAAACTCGCCTAGGGTTAACGACGCTAGACGACGAAAGTTTCCCAAACAGCGACCGAAACGCCGGCGGAGCTTTAGGGCTTGGAATGTTGCAATACGGAACAAACCTTTATGAAATGACCGCAGCATATCAAGTTTTCGGAAACGGTGGACAATATTATAAACCGCATAGCTACTCCAGAGTTGTCGACAGTAGAGGACAGGTTATCCTTGATGCTTCGCAACAGTTCCAGCCGATTCAATCCCTTTCGACCGACACGGCGATGGTTATGAACAAACTGCTTGAAAGCGTTATGATAAGGGGAACGGGTAGCCGTTGGAACAATGCGGCGTTTGATCATCCGGCAGATCTTCCCCACGCCGGAAAATCCGGAACCGCCGATGATGGAAACGGAAACGCTACCGACCTTTGGTTCATCGGAATGGATCCATATTATGTAACCGGAGTTTGGGTTGGGCATAAAACAAAGGTGCCTATCGATGAAAAAACCGACAACGGATATTCCGCCAACCGAAGCGCTTGGAGATATGTTATGGAAAACATAACTCAAGATCTTCCTTATAAAGATTTCCCGGTTGATGAAACGGTTACATCTCATCAATATTGCGTTATTTCGGGAGACCTTGCAACGGCGGGTTGTATAACAGGCGATGCTGCCGGATGGTATAAGGCGAGCAACGTTCCGAGCGTCTGCACCTCGACCGATCATAACCCCGAGCTTGTCTATGGCTACAAAGCCCCTGAAGCTTAAATACAAATTTAATAACAATAAAAACTGACGAGCTTTCAACGGTTCGTCAGTTGTTTGTAGATAAGAATAAATAAAAGAAAAATAAAGATAATATTGTTAGTTTAAGAAAAGTTTGAATGGAAATAATATCATCGTTTTGTGCTTTTTGCAAAATGCAGTAGGCAAAACTAATATAAGGAGCAATTGTAAAAAATGGAAAAACAAAGTTCAAATAATTATTTATTATCAAGGATTGTTGCGGTTATAATAGCGATAGTTATTGTGGTGGTGGGCTACTTTGCTTTCTATCAGCCACCTTCGGTTGAAATGTTGCAACAATACTATGAAGCCGAAGTTATTGAAGTTTTGAGCGATGATATACAGACGTCGGAAGACTATTATGGCGAAGAGATAATAGTTGGTAGAATAATTAAGTTTAACGCAAGAATTACATCCGAGCCGGCATCGGGGCAACAGGTCGAAGCAGAACAGCATTTTGATATAATGCTTGGAACTACCCCTCGTGAGGTGGAAGCCGGGGACAAAATTGTTTTGACACAGACGACGTATGACAGCGCCTTGAGCAACCAATTTGTTTATGTTCAACATAACAGAATACCGCTTTTAATCGGTATAGTGGCGTTGTTTTTTATATTAGTTTTAATTATAGGAAGATCAAAAGGATTGTTTGCGTTGTTGTCGCTAGGGTTTACAGTTGCGCTTATGCTACTTGTTTTCTTGCCGGCGGTGCTTAAAGGGATGAATATCTATTTCTTAACCTGTGTTACAGCTATCATAGTAATAATTTTGAGCCTTATAATTTTAAACGGAACCAACAAAAAGACTCTTTCCGCAATAATAGGAAATGTCGGCGGCGTTTTGGTTGCCGGAATTATGTCGGTTATAGCTAACAATGTGTTTAACATAGTGGGGATAGCTTCGCAAGAGGATATCAACCTTTTGTTTTTGCCAACCGGTGTTCAACTGGATCTTAAAGGAATAGTGTTTGCCGGCGTTGTTATCGGTGCGCTAGGTGCGGTTATGGACGTTGCTATGACGATTGCTTCGTCTATGCAGGAGCTTTCCGAAACTATGATGGATAAGTCGTTTAAAAACATGGTGTATTCCGGGATGAATATCGGCAAAGATGCTATCGGAACGATGATTAATACCCTCATACTAGCGTATATAGGAAGTAGCCTTGCTACCGTGTTGTTGTTAACCTCCTATAACCCAAGCGCCTTATCGCTTTTTAACCTTGAGATGGTTACGATAGAGATAGTGAAATCGGTTATAGGTAGTATTGGGATTATAATAGCTGTGCCGATAACGGTGTTGTTTTCAAGTTTCATATTTAACGACAAAGAAGTTAGAGGACAGTATAACGATAATTTCACAATAGGACACCAAGACACAAGAGCAATTCCGACAAGCGCCAGAACAAGAAGGTATTAATAGGGCGGTTAGCATCAACATAAAAAAATGGATAAAAAAACAATCGACAGCTTATAATAAACTGCCGATTGTTTTTTATATTTTATAAAAGCTATCCAACAAGCGATTTTCCGTGGTGCAACGCTTTGATGTTGATATCGATAAACGCAGGTTTAACGTTTTCTTTTATAATTTGATCCCAATCAATATCTTCAAGCCCCATCATTTTGATGGTCGCTCCCAAGAGAATGATGTTCATAACTTTTGCGTTTCCGAGTTTAACTGCTTCTTGAGCAGCGTCAAAAACGGTGGTTGAAATTTTGGCTTTAAGGTCTTCGCAGATGCCGTCGGCATAACTAGCAACGCCCGAAACTACCGGCATAGGTTTAATGCGATAGTCGTTTACAACAACTCTGCCGCTGGGTTTTAGGTATTCAAGCCATCTTAAAGCTTCCATCTGTTCAAAAGAAACGAGGATATCGGCTCCGCCCAGTTCGATTACGGGGCTATAAACCTTTTCGCCATAACGAACCTGCGAGGAAACAGAACCTCCGCGTTGGCTCATACCATGAATTTCGCTCATCTTGACGTCGTAGCCGGCCTGCATTAAGCCGATAGTTAACAGTTTACTTGCAAGGATAGTTCCTTGTCCTCCAACGCCTACCAAAAGAATACTCTTAGTCATGATTATTTACCCTCCTTTACGATAGCCTTTTTGGGGCAAAGTTGCGCACAAACATCACAGCCCACGCATTGAACCGGATCGATAGATGCTTTTTTGATTTCAACATCAACCGATATAGCGGGACAACCCGAACGCAAACAGATCTTACAGCCGATACATTTATCATGTTCAACTTTATCGTGTGTCGAGAATGGTTTGTTAAATTCTTTGTTTTCGTCTTCTGTTATCTTTTTAAGAACACAAGGCCAACGGGTTATGATGACCGAGGGTTCATCTTTGATTGCAAGCGCCCAATCAAGAGCTTCTTTAACCTCCGCAATTATGTTGGGGTTGATAACCTTGATGTTTTTAGCGCCAAGCGAACGACAAACTTGTTCTACCGACGTTGTAGTAGCTATCTCTCCCTTTGCGGTTAGACCGTTGCCAGGGTTGTTTTGGTGGCCCGTCATGCCGGTGATAGCGTTGTCGACGATAACGCAAATCGAGTTCGAATTATTATAGATAACTTCAAGTAGCGAGTTCATGCCGGTGTGGAAAAACGTTGAATCGCCAAGCACGCCGAGAACCCTTTTGTCGGTAACCCCTGCTTGTTTAAACGCTTTTTCAATTCCGTGTGCCGAAGAGAATCCGGCGCCCATACAGATGTTGAGGTCAACAGCGTTGTATGGTGGGGCAAAAGCCAATGTGTAGCAACCGATATCTCCGCAGACTACTAGATCTTTGCGGCGACCGACTTCATAGAAAAATCCTCTATGCGGACAGCCTGCACAAAGCGTTGGTGGGCGAGCAACAACTTTTTCTCTTGAATAATCAATTAGTTCGTTTGATTTTCCAAAGATAGATTTTCTCAATACATCGGGGGTCATTTCGCCGTAGTGGGGAAGAATGTTTTGGCCTTTAAGCTTTGATTTAAAGCCTTCCATCAAAACAGTTTCTTCGATATATGGATCGTTTTCTTCGATGACATAAACTGTGTCTACGCTTTCGCAGAAACTAGCGATTTTTTTTGCCGGCAACGGCCATGTGAAACCGAGTTTAAGATAGTTAACGGTGTCGCCGAAAACTTCTTTTGCATAGTAGTAGCACATACCACTTGCAATAACGCCGGTTTTTGAACCATTGTCCTCAACATAGTTAAGGTCACACGTTTCGGAAAACTTAAGCATATCTTGGTGGCGTTTTTCAACTGTTACACGAAGATTGCGAGCAATTGCCGGAACAGTAACATATTTGTTGATCTTTTTTTCATAAGGAACATGGGGAACTTCAACCCTGTCGTTACATTCAACGATGCTCTTTGAATGACAGACACGAGTTGTAACACGGAACAACATAGGAGTGTCGAATTTTTCGCTGAGTTCAAGGCCAACTCTAACCATGTCTTTACATTCTTGGCTGCTTGCTGGCTCAAGCATTGGGATCTTAGCCATCTTAGCATACCATCTGTTGTCTTGTTCGTTTTGCGAAGAATGTTGGCCGGGTTCATCCGCCGTCACCAAAATCATACCACCGTTAACGCCGGTGTATGCGAATGTGAACAACGGGTCTGCCGCAACGTTAACGCCAACGTGTTTCATCGCTGCCATGCTGCGAACGCCGCCGATAGATGCACCGGCTGCCGCCTCCATAGCCACCTTTTCGTTGGGCGCCCATTCGGCGTCGATTTCCTTGTAGGTTGCGAGATTTTCCAAAATTTCGGTGCTAGGGGTTCCGGGATAAGCTGAAGCAAACTTAACTCCGGCTTCAAATGCACCACGAGCTATCGCTTCGTTTCCTGTTAAAAGCTTTTTCATAGTCTTCCTTTCAACGTTTTTTTATTATTGCAACTACCTTTTGGGTGTTAATGTTTAACAAAATTTTCAAAACCATCAACACCTATTTTTGCATAGTCTCACTATAGCATACTAAAGCACAAACAGTCAACAAAATGTTTAATAATTTTTAAAATATTGACAAAAAGTTTTATCTGTGCAAAAATTAAGGCAAGTTATTTTTAATAACTTGCCTTAATTTCTAAAGTTTAAGTTTCGGGGCAAGAGTATGCCCCGATTTGGCTAACGCCAAACCACTAGCGTGTTAAAAAATATTGCAGGAACTTTTGATATCGTTTGTAGGGGGCGATGCCCTCATCGTCCCGTTTCAGGGCATTTATGCTGATTTTCAGGAATAGAAGCCCCTCCTCCCTACTTTGTTTTTTGCTCTCATCAAACGCCGGGGTTTTGTTTTGTGTAGGAAATGCATTGTATGCATTCCGAAACCCGAAATTACCAAACGTATCAAAAAAGCTACACCTTTTTTGACCTTAATCTCTAAATTTTGGCGAAACAAAAAACAACCTGTAAACACTAATCAAACTTATTATCCGAAAAAACCATCGACATAATTATTTAAGAGGGGTTTAAACATATGATTTCTAACAAACAGTTTTATGACTATCTCGAAAAGCTTGCAAGCCTTGTTTCCGAAACGTTTGGTTCAAACTGCGAGGTTGTTGTTTCCGACATCAACAACCCCGACAAAGCTATCGTTTCTATATTCAACGGGCATATAACGGGGCGAAAGGTTGGCGATGAGCTTCAAAACTTCGCAAAGGAAAGGATAGACAGCGCCGCCGACGGCTATTATATCAACTACATGAGCCAAAAAGGCGGCAAGATGCTCAAAAGTTCGACGTTGGCTTTTGAAGCAGACGACCTCAATGTTGCGTTTTGCATAAACTATGATTGCTCCGATGCCGAGAGGATGAGAGCAAACTTAAACGAATTTTTGACGATGCAATCAGACGAAACCCTTCTTGTTGGGGGGCAGGGAGTCTATGCGCCTACCATTGAACAGGCGGTTATCGAGGCTATCGGAACGGTTGGGAAACCCGTTAAACTGATGACAAAAAAAGATAGGTTGCAGATAATAGAATATCTTGAAAGCAAAGGCGTTTTGAAGATGCAAAAAAGCATTCAAGCTATTGCGCAGTATCTTGGAATATCGAGATACACCGTTTATAATTATCTCAATGAACTTAATATATCGGATAATTAATATTTTTATTTAAAAATAAGAGATTTATGTTATAATAATTCAGTTGAGGTTAATCTGTGTATAACATTAGCTTTGGCTATATAGTGGCGACTTAAACTTTATTTTTGAAAGGTATATTCATTTTTATGGTGATATCATTGCGGGAACAATTTATAGTTAAACTATCTTCAATATATTCGTTAGGATTTGTTGTTGTAAGTTTGGTTGTTCAAGTTTCGGCTACTGCTATTTTTAACGCTAATCCCGAAGCTCTTGAAACGGTTCAAGGCTATATTAACGGTTTGTTCGACAGCCTCGGGGTAGTGGACGAGACGGGGAACATAAGCTTTTCGGGGCTTTTTGCAAACAATCTCAGAGCGGCAATGTTTATGGTAATATACGGTGCAATACCGTTTTTGTTTTTGCCGGTCTACACCATTATTTTTAATGCAGCTATAGTTGGTGTGGTTGTTGCGCTAATGCATTCTTTGGAGCTTCCGGTTCTCGCAATATTCATGGGGATAATACCCCACGGTATCTTTGAAATACCGGCTATATGCATTGCGGCGACTTTAGGCACTATTCTTTGCAAAGATATTATAGATATAATTTTGAATAAAAAACAAAGATTGCCTTTTAAATCGCTTGTTTATGAAAAGCTCAAGGTGTTTGCGCTGGCGGTTGTTCCGCTGTTGTTGATAGCGGCATTTGTTGAAGCATATATAACCCCAACGGTTATGATGATGTTTGTATAACGACAAAGGCTAAAATATTAAAATTTTGGCGCAACGGTTTGAAAATTAATAGAGTTGAAAAAAACATAAATTAATAGTATTATAATAGGGATCGGAAATTATTTAGAGAATAAGGGGTATAATAGTTTATGAAAAATCAAGATAAAACTATGGAAAAGATAGTTGCTTTATGCAAAAGCAGGGGTTTTGTTTATTCGGGAAGCGAGATATATGGTGGGCTTTCCAACACTTGGGATTATGGTCCTTTGGGTGTTGAATTTAAAAACAACGTTAAGGAAGCTTGGAGAAAGAAATTTATCCGAGAAAATCCTTTAAACGTAGGCCTCGACAGCGCAATTTTGATGAACCCAAAAGCTTGGGTGGCTTCGGGACACGTTGGCGGTTTTGCCGATCCTTTGATGGATTGCAAAAGCTGTAAAACAAGGCATAGAGCCGATAAGCTAATCGAGGATCTCGGAAAAGACAACCCGGCGGGTTGGAGCTTTGAGGAGATGCAAAGTTATATAGCGGACGAAGGGATAGTTTGCCCCGATTGCGGCGAACAGAATTTCACCGATATCAGAAGATTTAACCTTATGTTTAAAACGTTCCAAGGCGTAACCGAGGATGCAAAAAACGAGATATTTTTGCGCCCCGAAACGGCGCAAGGAATCTTTGTTAACTTCCTTAACATCCAAAGAACGACAAGAAAAAAACTTCCGTTTGGCGTAGCCCAGATAGGTAAAAGCTTCAGAAACGAGATAACCCCCGGAAACTTCACGTTTAGAACTCGTGAATTTGAACAGATGGAACTTGAGTTTTTTGTTAAACCCGGAACAAATCTTGAATGGTTCGCCTATTGGAGAAAGTTCTGTTTTGAATGGCTTTTGAAGCTTGGAATGAAAGAGGAAAACCTTAAACTTCGTGACCACGAACAAGAGGAACTCTCGCATTATTCAAACGCTACTACCGATATTGAATTTATGTTCCCGTTTGGTTGGGGCGAGCTTTGGGGAATAGCAGACAGAACCGATTTCGACCTCAAACAACACACCGACCACAGCGGAAAAGATCTCGATTATTTCGATCAAGAAACAAACGAGAGATATATCCCCCACGTTATCGAACCCTCGCTTGGCGCAGACAGGGTGGCTCTTGCGTTTTTATGCGATGCATATGATGAAGAACAAGTGGGCGAAAACGACACCAGAACTGTGCTTCGCTTGCATCCGGCTTTAGCGCCGTTTAAAGCTTGCGTTCTTCCGCTTTCCAAAAAACTTTCAGAGCCGGCAGAGAAGGTTCGTGATTTAATTGCATCAAAGTTTTTTGTTGATTATGATGAATCGGGTTCTATCGGCAAACGCTACAGAAGACAGGACGAAATCGGAACGCCGTTTTGCATAACATATGATTTCGAGAGCGAAACGGATGGTTGCGTAACGGTTAGAGACCGTGACACGATGGAACAAACAAGGATTAAAATTGAAGAGGTTTTATCCTTTATCGAACAAAAAGTTTCGTTTTAATTAAAAAAATTTGCACAAGCGCATTTAAAAACTGCTCTTGTGCAAAAATATTATATGGAATACTTGTTGTTGCGACCAAAACGATTAAACAATTCTAAACGATATAACCATTCTCGAAAGGAACCGCCTATGCATAAAATAACGACCTTTTTCAGCCGTCTTAAAACCGCAAGTTTTAAACGCCTTTTAAACAACGCCGACAAAGCGAGCAAGCAAAGCGGGCGTTTGAAGATTTCTATTATTATCGATATGCTGTGGTGTGTTGCAAAGTATGGTGTTGGCTATCTCGATTATCTTGTGTTTGGGTTTCATTTTATTAAAGGAAAAAAACGAAAAACTTTTATGACTTTTTCCGATAACATCATGTTTGTCAGAACGTATAACGACAGGGAAGCAAAACAAAATTTTGAAAACAAATCGACGTTTTGCGAGGTTTTCAAACAGTATATAGGGCGAGAAGTTATCGACATTTCGGAAAAATCCGAACAGGATTTCGAACAGTTTTTAAAAGGGAAAAAACATATCTTTGCAAAAGAACCGACAGGGTTTGGCGGTCTTTCGGTTAAACATATACCGCTAGACGGCGAAGTTTTTCCAAAACAACTTTATAATTCGCTAAAGCTTGAGAACCTAACCGACGTTGAAGACGGAATCGACCAAAGCGACGACATGAACAAGCTTTGCCCCGACAGCGTTAACACAATTCGAGTGGTAACGATTTTGACGGGGGAAAAGGTCAACATTCTATATGCAATACTACGGGTTGGTTTTGGCGGAACAAAGGTAGACAACATCTCGAGCGGAGGGATGTATGCGCCGGTCGACGTTGAAACCGGAACGGTGTATGCAGATGCTTTTTGCGACAAGACAGGGTTATACTATAAAAACCACCCGATGACAAACGTTGAGTTTAACGGTTTTGCAATACCGGATTTTTCCGCCGTTAAAAAACTCGTGAGCGACGCTTCGTTTGTTGTTCCGGATGTTAAATATGTTGGCTGGGATGTTGCTATTTCAAAGAATGGCGCAGTTTTGGTCGAGGGGAACACGCTGCCGAGCTATGATATGTGCCAAAACTATTACCATTTAAGGGATGAAAAGATTGGCATTCTCCCTTTATTTAAAGAAATTATTGAACAAAATGAGGCTTAATTAAATAATATGTTTTTCAAAAAATATGGCAAAGCGAATAGCGATGCATACCTCGTTGTAGGGCTTGGCAATGTCGGTAAAAAATATCAACTAACGAGACACAATGTCGGGTTCATGGCGATAGATTATATCGCAGAACGAAACGGTTTCAAGATAGTCAGAACAAAGTTTGATTCGTATTTTGCCGAAACAAACATCGGCGGACAAAAAGTTTTTTTTCAAAAACCTACAACGTTTATGAATCTTTCGGGTGTGGCGATTTCAAAAGCTATGAAATACTACGACATACCGCCCGAAAGAGTTATAGTTATATTCGATGATATATCGCTTGATCCCGGTGTTTTAAGAATAAGATCTAGCGGTTCGGCGGGCGGACACAACGGATTAAAAAGCATAATAGAAAAGCTTTCTTCTGATGAGTTTTTGCGCATAAAGGTTGGCATAGGCGCAAAGCCTTCGGCAGAATATCCCCTTGCCGATTATGTTTTATCAATAATCCCTTCAGCAGACAGGAAAAAAATCGAAGCGAGATTTTCCGATATTTTGTCGGCGGTCGAGCTGATGGTGAAAGGGGATATCTCGGGCGCACAAAGCAGGTTTAACGGATAGGATTTATGGATTTAAATAATATATTAAAAACATCAAGCGGATTTGAAACGCTAGAAAAAGCTGTCTTACATAACAAAAAGACGGCGCTTTTTGGTTTGCAAAAAGAAAGCAGAGTTGTTTTTGCAAAAAATCTGTTTGAACAGACCGGAAAAACGGTGGTCGTTGTAACCGAAACCGACAAACAAGCGCATAACTTCTATCAAGATGCTATAGCATACGGCGCAAAGGATGCGTTGTTTTTTCCGTCGAGGGATTTTTCGATAATAGATGCTTCTTCCGTTTCGAGGGAACAAGAGCTTCAAAGGTTATCGGTAGAGGGGTGTTTGCTCAACGGCGAGGTCTCTATTGTTTGCTGTTCTCTTGAGGCGTATATATCGTATACAATGCCAAAGAGTTTTCTCGAGCAAGTAGCCGTTCGCCTTGATAAAAACGGATCGGTTGACATAAAAGAGATATCTCAACGGCTGGTCGATATGGGGTATATCAGGGTTTCAAAGATCGATGGAAAAGGGCAGTTTTCGGTTCGTGGCGGTATCGTTGATGTGTTTTCTGCTTCCGGCAAAAACCCCGTTCGTTTTGATTTTTTCGGAGACGAGATAACCGATATATTTGAATTTGATATTTTTTCTCAAAGAAGAATAAAGAAGATAAAACATTTTGATATTCTTCCGGCTCGTGAGGTTATGGCAAAGGATATAGCCTCCTGCATTGCAAGCCTTAAGGCGCAAAAAAAGGCGACAAAAGCTGAGCGACTTAGCGAGATTGTTGAGCGGGATATCGAACGTCTTGAGGATGGGCTTTATATCGAAAACCCCGATAGATACCTTCCTCTTTTTTATAAACAAAAACAAACGATCGGCGATTATATCGAAAATAAGGTTTTGTTTTTTTCGGAATACCACACCCTTTCGCCAAAAGCAAAAACATTAAACGAAACGTTGTCGAACGATTTTTCTTCGTATAAAAAACATGGGCTGTGTGAATATTCCTATTCGGATTTTTATAAGAAATTTTCCGTTTCGGAGGACACCGAAACGGCGCATATCTATTGCGACAGTTTCGCAAGAACGGTTGGAGAACTCGACGAAGTTGTCAACATAAACGCAAACGCTTTGCCAAAGATAGGGACGGATTTTTCGGCGTTTGCGGAGGACGTTCGCCATTATACCGAACGAGGGTTCAGCGTTGTTGCGTTTTGCGGAACGATTAAAACCGCAAAAACTTGGCAATACGACCTCAACGAAATGGGGATATCCGCTTCTCTTATAAAGGAAGTTGAGCCGAAGTTTGGAACAGTTTCGCTGTCGGAAGGAGCTGTTTCGAGCGGGTTTGAAATTCCATCGATTAAGCTTGCGGTTTTGACAGGGTCGAGGGATAAAACGGTTCAAAAAAAATCCGTTTCAAACAAACCAAAACACAAAGGTTTTGGAAGCCTTGAAGATCTTCATAAAGGCGAACTGGTTGTACACGCAAACCACGGAATAGGCAGGTTTGACGGTATCCACAGAATAGAACACCACGATATAGTTAAAGACTATATCAAGATTAAATATCGGGATGAAGATGTTTTGTTTGTCCCGGTGACACAGCTTGACCTTGTGTCGCCATATATATCGCCAAAGGATAAAAACGAAAAAACAAAGCTTGCAAAGCTTAATTCAAACGATTGGGCAAAAACAAAGCAACAGGTTTATCGAAGCGTTCGAGAGATGGCGAAAGAACTCATAGCGCTATATAGCGAACGAGAGCGCTCGTCGGGCTATGCGTTTGACGATGACGGCGAATGGCAACTGGACTTTGAAGCTCGCTTTCCGTATGACGAGACAGAGGATCAAATAAGGGCTATCGAAGAAGTTAAAAGCGATATGCAAAAACAAAGCCCGATGGATAGGTTGGTTTGCGGAGATGTTGGGGTTGGGAAAACCGAGGTTGCTTTAAGAGCCGCTTTTAAATGCGTGACAAGCGGAAAACAGGTGGCGGTTTTGGTTCCGACAACGATTCTGGCTTGGCAACATTTCGGAACGTTTTCCGAAAGGATGGAGCATTTTCCGCTAAAGATTGCGTTGCTATCAAGATTTTCAACTAAAAAACAGATCGAAAAAGCTATCGTTGGCATCAAAGACGGAACGGTAGACATTGCGGTTGGTACGCATAGATTGTTGCAAAAAGACATAAAATTTAAAGACCTTGGGCTTTTGATAGTCGACGAGGAACAACGCTTTGGCGTTGCGCATAAAGAGAAGCTTAAAGAAGCGTTTAAAGATATCGACGTGTTGACCCTTTCCGCAACCCCGATACCGAGAACGCTTAACATGGCGATGAGCGGTATTCGGGATATGTCGATAATCGAACAACCCCCCATCGACCGCTCCCCCGTTATGACGTATGTTATGGAGCATGACCAAGGGACAATCGACGAGGCTATCAAGAGGGAACTCAACCGAGGCGGCCAGGTCTATTATCTTTACAACCGAGTTGAAACTATCGATAGAGTGGCATTTAGTTTAAAAGAGCGTTTTCCGGAAGCGGTAGTTGAAATCGCCCATGGGCAGATGGGGGAAGAAAAGCTTTCGTCAGTTTGGAAAAGCGTTTCAAACAACGAATGCGATATTCTCGTTTGCACAACGATAATCGAAACGGGCATAGATGTTGCAAACGCAAACACCCTGATTGTCGAAAACGCAGACAACATGGGGCTTTCGCAACTTTATCAAATAAGAGGGCGAGTTGGGCGAAGCGCAAGAAAAGCGTATGCTTATTTCACGTTTAAGAAAAACAAAGTTGTAAGCGAGATAGCGGCAAAACGCCTTTCCGCAATAAGAGATTTCACAAGTTTTGGAAGCGGCTTTAAAATCGCTCTTCAAGACCTCCAAATACGTGGCGCAGGCAGCGTTTTGAGCGCACGCCAAAGCGGACATATGGAGGCGGTAGGCTATGAAACGTATATCAAGATTTTGGAACAGGCGATTAACGACGAAAAAGGAATAAAGACCAAAAAACAAAAGACCGACTGCGTGGTCGATCTTTCGGTTGAAGCGTATATTTCGGAACTGTTTATCGAGGATATCGAAAGCAGGATCGATATGTATAAAAAGATTGCGGCGATAGAAACAAGGGCAGACGGCGAGGAGATTATCGAAGAGCTTAAAGACCGTTTTGGCGAACCAAGACAAAATATATTAAACCTTATCTCGGTGTCGTTGCTAAGGCGGTATGCCGGGGAACTTAATATATATGAAATTCGCCAAAGAGGAGACACAGTCTTGTTATATACCGATAGTATAGATCCCGACAAGGTTGTCAAGTTGGTTAGCTCCAAAAAGCGCAAAGTGCTTGTTAATTCAAAGGGGAAAAGCTATATTTCGGTTAGGCATCTAGCCGATGAAGATGGGCTTTCGGCGGCAATTGATTCGATCGAAATAATGAACGGTGTCGACTAACAGGTGTTTATTAATAAAAATTTAACATTTGTATGTGATAATGGGGAACATTAAGTTTGACCGGGCGGCGGTTACACTGTTTTTTTGCCTTCTATGTTTAAGAAAGTGATAGGATATATAACGATGGGATATTTTGATATAAGAGAAAATGTTGATGGTTATAACAAGATGGTGGAAGGGTTCGACAACAGTTTTATTGTTGGCGAAGTTGAAAAAGTGTTGCCAAAAAACAGCAGTTTATTAGAGCTTGGAATGGGTCCCGGGTTGGATTTGATTTCGCTTTCAAACAGCTATAACGTTTTGGGGAGCGACAGTTCAAAACTTTTTGTTGAGGACTTTTGCAAAAAAAGGGATATTAAAGCTATCGTGTTGGATGCTGTGTCGGTTGAGGTAGAAGGAAAATTTGATTGCATATTTTCAAACAAGGTTTTGCAACATCTTTCGGTTGAAGATTTTGTTATCTCCCTTGAAAATCAATATAAACACCTTAACCGGAACGGAATAGTTTTTATGACTCTTTGGCGTGGAGAGCCAAGGGAAGAGTTCGAACAGGATGGACAGTTGCGTTTCGTTTATTACGATTTGGAATATTTAAAAAATATTATACCAAATGTTTTTGATTTACACCAAGTTAAATACTATCAAGAGTTTGAAAAGGATGATTCGATGATAGTTATATTAAAGGTGAAATAGCGTAGGTTTTGTTTAAAGGTAGGTTTGAATGGTATTTTTGAGACAACTTTTAAAGTTTTTTATGGTTTTATTTTTTATTGGGATGATATTGGCGGTTATGGGATTTTGCGCATTGTATTATGCGTTTAATATAGAGCCATATCGGTTAACGGTTAACACGGTTGAGCTTAAAAACAGCGACACAGTTTCTTCGCATTTTTCGATTGTCCAGTTTTCCGATACACATATAAAAGACGATTACACGGCGGACGACTTTGCAAAAGTTGTCGACGAGATAAACAGCCTTTACCCTGATTTTGTTGTGTTCACAGGGGATCTATACGATCGATACAGTAGCGATCAAGACAACAAAAATGTTATAGAACAGTTGAACCGAATCGAAGCCGACATAGCAAAGATAGCGATTAGAGGAAACCGAGATATCGGCGGCGGCGCAGACGACTATTATAAAAACATAATGATGTCGGGAGGTTTTGAGGTTTTAGTTAACCAACACACGGTATACGAAACGGCAAGCAACCACACTGTTTTGTTCAGCGGAATTGACGACAGCTTGATAGGCTATCCCGAAATGTCGAGCGAAGATGTAGCCGAGGCGTTCGACACACAAGATATAGATTATGCGGTTTTTATGTCGCATGAACCCGACGTTATCGATAACTTTGCTATCGATAACTACAACTTGATTTTATGCGGACACACCCACGGCGGCCAGGTTGATATACCGTTTTTGCCGTTTATAAATGATTATGCATTGAATGAAACCGAATATTCTTCCAAATACGAAAGCGGCTTAACAAAACTTTTGTTAAATCAAAATCAATACCTTTATGTAAACACAGGCATCGGAACAACAAGGATTTCGGCGAGGTTTAATGTAGTCCCCGAGATAACGCAGTTTTATGTTTATATGTAAGTTGATATGAAAGGATTTTGGTTATGTCGTTTGAAAAATATGTTGCTTGTCAAACTGAGTAAACCCAAAAGATGCTAGCCCCTATAGTTGAATATATCGAAACAAAATATGAGGGAGTGGTTTTTGATGATGCTTACTCCGAAAAAACCTTTATCCCAACATATAGGTATAACGATAGTTATGTTGCGATAGGTTGTCGCAAACATTATATTTCAGTATACTTTGGATGCGAAAAAGCGGCTGAAACGGTATCAAAACACACCCCGTTTTGCAGAGCGCAAAAGGGGTGTGTTAATTTTTCTTATAAAAGAGATATTCCGTATCAAGCGCTTTTTATGGGGATTGATTGTTGCTTTAAGAAATAAATTTTAAGATAGATAGCATTGCTCGAGATTTGTTTCGAGATATAATAGTTTATGCAAACCCGTCCGCCAACCTGAAATCGGTTGTGTCGGTTACGGGTTTTCCTGTTATATCGCCCATTTGGTAGATCTCAGACGTTCCTTCGAGAACGTGGGTAGGGTCGATGTTATAATCCCCTATCATCATTGCGAAATGGAGATGAGGCCCCGTTGACCAAAATCCTGTTGAACCAACAAGCGCTATCTCTTGACCTTTTGTGACCATGTCGCCCGTCTCGACAAGGGTGTCGTTAAGGTGGTAGTAGACCGAATGCAGACCGTTTCCATGTTCGATTAACATCGTGCCGCCGCTTTGGGCGAGGTCGCCGGCAAACAAAACTTTGCCGTGGTTTGGAGCTAGAACGGGCGTGTCGGCTTGGCAGGCGAAATCGACACCAACATGGAACAACGTGCTTGAAAATCCGCCGTAGGGGCCGGTGTAGTAGATAAGCCTTTCTCTGCCAAACGGCGAAGAAACCCAATAGCCTTCCGCCGTGTCGGGAACGGGAGGAATGAAAAGCCCTTCCCAATATGTGTTTGGATCATAGCTTAAGTATAGAGGATTTATAACTTGATAAAGATCGAGTTCGGGCGGTATCGCTTCTGTTTCGGACGGAGCGGGTGCTACTAGTTCAAAACTTTCAAATCCGAAATCATAATCGACAACCTCAATATCAAACGTTTGGAAATGTCCGCCTGCGGTTACCTCAACGGTGTAGTTTCCGGGTTGTTGGCGATAGCCTATCGGAACATATGCCCATTGAATGTTGCCGTCTCGTTTGAACACAGGGTCGTAGCTTAGCGATAGCTCGGCCGAAACATCTTCATCTATATTCTTAACATATATGACAAACGAACCGGCTTGGTTAATCTTGTTTGCAGAGATCGATATTTCGGGCATATGCTGGAAATCAACATCAAAGTTGTAGGTAACTTCATTGTTTGGTTTTATCTCAAAAAGATGCTTTCCGTTTGAAGTGGCTTTGAAGTTTGAAAGATTATTTATATCATCAGAAAAAACTTCGCCGCCGTTAGGGGAATACACCGTTACCATCGCTTGCGATATCCCCGAAATCATAGGGGCGCTTTCGGTTTTGGAGGTGAAGCTGAAACTTTCGTCGCTGCCGCCGCTCACGCTTATCGTTTCTCCCGAGATAGTTTTTCCGGTTGTGTCAAACCATGAAGGCTCGATAAGGGTGTCTCCAACATAGATGGGGCTGGGGTTCGAGGTGTTGATTGCTTTGGCGCTTTGTTCATCCGAAAAAACAAATTTTGCCAACATATTAAACAACGAGATAACGTTTCCGCTTTTATCCATCGAAGCGAGTTTTCCGCTTTCGGAATTGTATAAAAGAGTGTATGAAACATCGCCGTCGTCACCTTCGAAAACTATCTCTGCTAGCGTTTGCGGAAACTTTGTTTTGTCCGAAGCGCTTCCCTTTGTTACCGCTGAGGCAATAAGGCCGGTTGTTATAACACCGTCTTTTTGGATATCTTCGCCAAACGATAAAGAGTTTATACTAACAGAACTGCTGAAAAATTTAACACCGCTGTTGACCGAGGGGGTAATCAAAAATGTTGCTGAAAAGACAATAAGGAAAAAGACAACGCCAAGAACTATCGTTATTATTAAGGGTTTTCTGGAGCGGCGTTTTCTTTTCTTGGGTGGTGGGGCTGATTTAAATGTGTAACTTTTTATATCGTTCAAAATTATACACCCTTTCTTTTGACATAATTTTTAATAATCCGGTTATTATAATTATAATACAATTTGTGTTTTTGACAAGTATTATAACAATAACATTAAAATAATATTGTGTTATTTTGACGGAAAACTTTATTCGTTTGGTTTTGCTTTTAATACATTTCGCCAAATATCCGAAAAGCGTTTACTTTTGGCGTCATTTTGTGTATAATAACTTGGGTGAAAACAATTGATTTAACAAAAATGTTCTTAAAGGAGTTTAATTAAAAATGAAAAAAATCGTTGCACTTATTTTGTGCTTGACACTGTCTTTTTCGCTTATCGCGTGCGGAAGCGGCACTGACATTAACCCGGAAATCATAATAGACGAAATCAATCCGTTCGACAAAGAAAGTATCGGTATTGCTGGTACAGTTGCTGTTGACGAAACAAAAGATGCATTCAACCGTTTGACCGGTGAATATAACATCGCTCGTGACCGTGAAAAATCTCGCCCTGTAGCTATCGCAGTTAACAACATCACATACGCTATTCCACAATACGGAATCTCGCTTGCTGATTTCGTTATCGAGATGGAAACAGAGGGTGGTATCACTCGTTTGATGTGCGTCTTCGGCGACACACGTGACCTTGAAATGGTAGGTTCTGTTCGTTCGCTTCGTGACCAATTCATGCAGATTCTTCTTCCAATCGATGCATTAATCGTACACATCGGTAAATCGGTTTATGCTGAAAGATTTATGAGCCAATATAACTACCTCACACTTGATGGTGACGTTACCGGTGAAGCTGTTTCGGTTAACAACGAAATCGCAGCTCAAAGAGATTCAGAACACAGCTGGTTCACATCGGGTCTTGAAATCCAAACAGGTATGGAACTTGCAGGTCTAGACCTTGAAACAGCAGCTTCTGATGTAACATTGTTTAACTTCATCGAAGTTGATGCAGAAAAAGTTGTTCCAACTTCGGGAACAGCAGATCAAATCACATTCGATTTCTCAAGCGGATATGACGGAGATTTCCGTTATGATGCAGAAACAGGAAAATACCTTAAATTCCAACATGGCGATGCTCAAATCGATGCAGGCAACGACAACACACAACTAGCGTTTGAAAACGTGTTTGTTCTTTTGGCAGACATCACAGAACGTGAAGATGCTCCGCTTCTTATCGATGTTGACTATGTTCAAGGCGGAACAGGATACTATCTAACACAAGGCGCATACCAAGAAATTAACTGGTCGAAAACCGATGCTTCTGCAAGCTTTGTATTCACAGATGCAGCAACAGGTGAAGAAATCCAAGTTAACACAGGAAAAAGCTTCCTTGGCGTTATCCGCACAACTCTTGAAGACACACTCAAAATTTCATAATCAAGAGTATAACAAGACAATCAAAAGAGCTACGGCGATTTCGCTGTAGCTCTTGTTTTATACCATGATATAGTTTGTTGTTATAGATAATATTTGAAGATAAAATAGATATAGAAAAAAGGCCTAGATGAAACATCACGGCCTTTTTAACTTATAATATATCTAGCTTAATCGTTGTTTTTGTGTTGGCTTTGTTTGTTTGCTCTTTTCGCTTTAATCGTTCCGATAATGCCTTCGCCAAACGTTAAGAACTTTTGAACGGGGAAACTCCAAAGAAGGTTCATTGCAGAGGTTATAATTTTTGCTATAATTTCGTTGAAATGAAGAACATCGACAAACAATGTTATAAACACCATCATAAATAGATAACTCATAGTTGCTGAAACGCTGTAGGTTGCAAGTTGGCTTGTTATGGGGCGAGAATGGCTTTTGAAGTTTGCATATTTATTTAAAAGAAAATGAACAACAGTTGCGCATATCCAACTGAGCGTCGTAGCCAGCTGTGCCGAGATTTCGGGGGAAACCACAACGATTGCTGAAAACACCCCGATATCGACGGCGGCACAGGAGGTGCCTATCATTACATACCGTGCGAACTGAAACGCCGTTTCCTCTTTCCAACCCAACAAATTCCCGAAAAACAAAACCACCGCTTCGTATATTTTAATAATCAATTTTATCATTTTTTCTTTTTATCCTATTTATTGTTTATTTTTTTTACTCTACTATTATACAGTAGTTTTGGATATTTTTAAACAAAAACTTTTTAAATGAAATGCAATAGCACAAAACACATGACAGTTTATTCTATATTAATCAAAAATTAGCATATAACCAAAGTTTTATAACAAAATATCCTAATTCAAGTTGACAAACAGCCGGTTTAGCGATAGAATAAAAACAGTTATTAGGGAGTAGTGTAACTGTATGGTCAACATTTCCTGCTTTTGCAGTGGTCATGCAGCTTTCTTTGAAAGAACGAGACTTTTAACGCAGTATTTGTGTTAAAAGTCTTTTTATTTGAAATAATAAAGCTTATGGAGGTTTTATAAAAAATGGACAGTATTATCTTTAATATTCTTTTGTTTGTCGTTGGTGCTATTTTAATCATTAAATGTGCCGACAGGTTTGTCGACAGCTCTTCTTGGGTGGCGACTGTGTTGGGGGTTCCAAAATTTATAATCGGCGCAACGATAGTAAGCGTTGGGACAACTCTTCCCGAGATAACCGTTTCTATGATTTCGGCGGCTAACGGAAAAGTTGACATGGCTATTGGTAACGCCATTGGCTCGGTAACGGTTAACATCGCTTTCATACTGGGGCTTTCGATTCTAATTATGCCGGCGGTTATCAACAAAAAAGTGTTTTCGTTCAAGGCAATACTAATGGTTTTGGCTGCGGCTATTTTGGTTGTGTTTGCCGGTCAAGGGGAATATGGCTTGCTTCCAAACCTTTTGTTGCTGGGTGTGTTCGGGTTGTTTATGTTTGACAACATCAAAAGCGCAAAGGATGCAAACGATGCGCAAGAAGCTGCCGGAAAACTTCCGAAACCTTCGAAAAAAGAGGTTACATTTAATGTTTTAAACTTGATTTTGGGCGCTGTCGGTGTTGCTATCGGTGCGCAACTTTTGGTTGATAACGGAAGCGCAATTGCTTCGTTTTTCGGAGTTCCCGAAAGAGTTATCGCCGTAACATTTGTTGCTATCGGAACGTCGCTCCCCGAACTCGTAACCGCAATTACTGCAATTCTTAAAAAAGAAAGTGCGCTTTCGATTGGTAACATTATCGGAGCAAACGTTATCGACCTTGCTCTTATCGTTCCTATCTGTGCGCTTATCTCGGGAAAAGCGTTGCCGATTTCCCAAACTATGGCATCTATCGATGTTCCTATCTGTCTTGCTATGATATTAATTACTATAAGCGCAACGTTTATCACAGGAAAACTTCAAAGATGGCAGGGCGCTCTTTCGATGACAGCGTATCTTGGCTATCTCGGATATACACTAAGCCAGATATAGCGGAAAGGAACATATCTATAATATGAAACTAGGAATAGTAGGTCTGCCGAATGTCGGCAAAAGCACTCTTTTTAACGCAATAACGGGGGCAGGGGCGGCGAGCGCAAACTATCCGTTTTGTACAATCGATCCAAACGTTGGGATGGTTGCTGTTCCGGATAGTCGTCTTGATTGGTTAAACGAACTGTATAAAGCGAAGAAATACACCCCGGCGGTTATTGAATTTGTCGATATTGCGGGCCTTGTTAAGGGCGCTGCCGGCGGAGAGGGGCTTGGAAACAAGTTTCTTTCACATATTCGAGAGGTCGATGCGGTTGTTCATGTTGTTCGATGTTTTGAAAGCACCGATATTGTTCATGTTGATGGGTCGGTAGATCCGCTTCGTGATATCGAGGTTATTGATTATGAACTTATACTAAGCGATATCGAGATAGTTGAACGTCGCCTTGAAAAGACAAGGAAAATCCTTAAAGCCGACAAAAAAGCGCAAACCGAAGTTGATTATCTTGAAAAGGTTATAGCGTTTCTTTCAGAAGGAAACAGCGCTCGAAACTTTGAAACAAAAGACGATATCGAACAGGAAATTCTCGACGAGATGCCGCTTCTTTCAAACAAACCGGTTATATTTGCCGCTAACCTTTCGGATGACGAACTTTTCGAGGGAGCGCAAAAAAACAAAAATTATCAAAAAGTTTTGGAACACGCAAAAACGGTTGGAGCCGGGGTTATCCCCATCTGTGCTAGAGCTGAGGAAGAGATCTCGACGCTTGAACCGGATGAAAAAGCGGAGTTTTTAAAAGAACTCGGAATAGAGGAAAGCGGACTTTCGAGGCTGATTAAAGAGGGATATTCGCTGTTGGGGTTAATATCGTTTTTAACTGCAGGGGAACAAGAGGTTAGGGCTTGGACGATAACCGAAGGCACAAAAGCTCCGGGAGCCGCCGGAAAGATCCACACCGACTTTGAAAGAGGATTTATAAGGGCAGAGATTGTTGCGTTTAACGATCTGTTTGAATGCAAAACGATGGTTGCCGCAAAAGAGAAAGGTCTTGTTCGAAGCGAGGGCAAAGAGTACATAATGAAAGACGGAGATGTAACGCTTTTTAGATTTAATGTATAAAAGTGAAAAAAGCTATTGACAAAACCGTTAAGTTACAATATACTAGAAAAAATTGATTTCAAAGAGAAATAATCAAAACAGGAGAATTTTATGCTTTTTAATCTATCGGCAATTATTATAGTCGTCATTAGCATTATCGTCATTATTGATAATGTTTGTTTGCGTGTTGCCGAAAAAAAGGATTAGATAGCTTTTATCAAAAGTGTTCGACCTTGTGGCAAACGCCACAGGGTCTTTATTTTTTCAATCAATAAAAAATATATATGAAAACGGGAAGGGAAAATGTTATGGAAATGTCACTAAGCACCCTCGAGAGGTTAAAGGGACTTCGAGAGGAATTCAAGATCACGACCGAGGCGATGGCGGAAGCTACCGACACAACGGAACAGGATTATATCGCTTTTGAAACAGGAGCGAAAGAGCTGTCGATAAACTTTTTATTTAAATGCGCCGCACATCTTGGAGTCGATGTTTTTTCGATTATCTCGGGAGATGAACCGCATCTTTCAGCGCTTACTATAACTCCACACGATGAGGGGATGCCGATTAAACGAAGAGAGGGGATGGATTATAACCATCTGGCATATCTCTTTAAAGATAGGTTGGCAGAACCGCTCGTCGTTACCGCAAAGTATTCCAAAACGCTTGAAAACTCCGAAATTCTCCTGTCGCACCACGGCGGGCAGGAACTCGATTATATTTTGGAAGGAAAGTTGCGCTTTAAACTAGAGGACACCATAACGGAACTAGGACCCGGAGATAGCGTGTTTTATGATGCAAACAAAAAACACGGAATGGTTGCGATTGGCGGACAAGACTGCAAGTTCCTTGCTATTCTAATCAAGGGAGGAACAAAAGAAACGGGAAGCATTGAACCGGAATTTGAAGAGACCGAACTTTCGCCGATGCGTGAAAACGACGAGAGGGTATACACGAAATATATAAACGAAACGGTAAACGAAAAAGGTCGTTTTAAAGGCGCTTCGTTTAACATCCCCGACAACTTCAACTTTGGCTATGATTGCATAAGAGCGATTGCGGAAAAATCCCCCGACAAGCGAGCTATGATGTGGGTTTCGGCAGAGGGGGATGAAAAAACCTTCTCGTTCTCGGATATCGAAAGATATTCAAACAAAGCCGCAAACTTTTTCCTTGAACAAGGAATTAAAAAAGGCGACAAAGTTATGTTGGTTCTTCGCCGACACTATCAGTTTTGGTTTGCGATATTGGGGCTTCACAAGATAGGCGCAGTTGCAATCCCGGCGACAGACCTATTGACACAAAAAGAGTTTGAATATCGATTTGAAACGGCTAAAATCTCCGCCGTTGTTTGCACAGGGTATTCCGAAGCTTATAAAGAAATCGACAAATCTCAAGAAAATTATAAAGATCTTAACATTAAGATAATCGTGAACGCCGATAAAACCCCCGATGGTTGGGTTGATTTTGATGAACAGATCGAAAACCAAAGCGATTCGCTTGAAAGAATTGAAACAAGCAAAGATGACTATATGCTTATGTATTTCACCTCGGGAACGACAGGTTATCCAAAGATAGCGGCGCACAACTTCACCTATCCTTTGGGTCATATCATAACCGCTAAATGGTGGCATATGGTTGAGGAAGATGGCCTGCATTTCACCGTTTCCGATACAAGCTGGGCGAAAGCCGCTTGGGGCAAGCTATATGGCCAATGGTTGCTTGAAGCCGGAATATTTGTATGCGACTTTAAGCGTTTTGACCCTGTTATGTTGTTACCAATGTTTAAGAAATATAATATTACAACGTTTTGCGCACCACCAACAGTTTTCAGGTTTTTCATCAAAGAAAATCTTTCGCTATATGATTTTAGTTCGGTTAAACACACGACGATAGCGGGGGAAGCGCTTAATCCCGAGGTCTATTCCCAATTCCTTGGTATGACGGGGCTAAAACTCATGGAAGGTTTCGGACAAACCGAAACAACACTTTTAACAGGTAATTTTTATGGAGCAAAACCAAAACCCGGTTCGATGGGTAAACCCAACCCTTGCTATGATGTTTGTTTGGTTGACGGCGACGGAAACGAGGTTGCAACGGGTGAAACGGGAGAAGTTGTTATTAAAACGGCTGAAAATATCCCGACAGGACTTTTCACAGGCTATTATCTAAACGAGAAAAAGACAAACGAAGCTTGGCATGACGGAATGTATCATACCGGAGATATGGCTTGGAAAGATGAAGATGGTTTCTATTGGTTTGTCGGAAGAGGCGACGATCTTATTAAATCGAGCGGATATCGCATAGGGCCGTTTGAGGTTGAAAGCGTTCTTATGGAGATGCCGCAGGTTCTTGAATGTGCGGTAACCGGTGTTCCGGATCTTGAGGGTTCGAGGGGGCAACTCGTTAAGGCTACTATAGTTTTGGCAAACGGTTACGAGCCGTCTGAGATGCTTAAAAAAGAAATTCAAACCTATGTTAAGGAACACACAGCACCTTATAAATATCCGAGATTGATTGAATTTGTCGACAGTCTTCCCAAAACGGTTAGCGGAAAGATTAAAAGGGTTGATATTAGATCAAAGGATAATTCATAAAACCAAACACGAGATAAACACAACAAAAATGCAGAGGCGGTCGAATTGACCATCTCTGCATTTTAACGTTTAACTGATGTTCTGTTTTTGTCGGTTTCCTACGGCATCATTAGTTCATAGCAAAGATTGGATGCATTCTCCATCTTTTCGATGCTTAACTGTTCGCTGGTTGTGTGAACCTTTTCCATTCCTACGCCAAGGTTAAGCGATTCAATGCCGTTGAGGTTGTATATGTTTGCGTCGCTTCCGCCGCCGCTCTTTTTTGTAACGGGGGAAAGACCGAGTTTGGTTGCGGCATCCGCCACCTTTTTAACGAGGGGGAAGTCGTCTTCAAAGTTATAACCGAGATAGCTTGTTGAAACGGTTTGTTCAAGCGTTGCGCCGAATTTTTTGCAAGCTTCTTCTAGGCAATCAAGAATATGTTTTGTGTGTGCTTCAAGTTTTTGGGTGTTGCGGCTTCTAACTTCAAGCTCAAGGTTAACCCTTTCGGTTACAACGTTTGTAGCTCCGCTTGCAGAAAACGTTCCGATGTTGCAGGTGGTTTCAAAATCGACACGTAGCAGTTGCATATTGCTGACTGCGTGTGCGGCAACTTCGATAGCCGAAATTCCGGCTTCAGGCTCAACTCCGGCGTGGGCTTTTTTGCCGATAACAACCGCCGAAATCTTGTTTTGACCGGGAGCGCCGGTTATAATGTGTTCGGGGCCACCGCTCGAATCGAGAATTATTCCGCTTTTGGATTTAATTTTGTCGTATTGAAGATTTTTTGCGCCATGCATTCCGCTTTCTTCTCTGACGGTTATGATAGCTTCAACGGTTCTATGACCACCGGCAGCAGAGGCTGCTTTCATCGCTTCCATAATTGCGCAGATGCCGGCTTTGTCATCGCCGCCGAGAACGGTGTCGCCGGCTGATCTTATATAGCCGTCGTCATCTATTTGAGGTTTAATCCCTTTGCCCGGAACAACGGTGTCCATGTGTGAGCTGAACATCAACGGCTCAAGGCTTTCGTCTCCCTTAAGCGTTGCATAAACGTTGCAACCCGTTGTGTTTGCTACTTGTTTGACATCGTCGGTGTAGACGTCGCAACCGATAGCTTTAAAATCCTCTATAAGTCTTTTTGCCATCTCGCCTTCGTCGCCCGTTTCGCTGTCGATTTGAACATATGCTATAAGGCGGTCGATCAAAGATTGTTTATCAATATTTCCCATTAAATTGCTCCTTTTGATTTTTGATTAAAGTTTTTTTGAAAAAACGTTACATCGTAAATTTACCACAAAAATAGTAAAAAGTCTATGAATATTTGGTGAAATGTTTTGATTTTGGCTATTTATTTTTAGCTTGTCGGAAAAGGCGGTTTGTTTTAATTAGAAAAACAAAATAGATATAACAAAGCTTTGGTCTACAACTGCAAACCAAAGCTTCTGTTATATCTAAACTAATTATTATTGATTAGCTCCTAGTTCAAGCGCTCTCATGTTAGCTTCCAATAGGTGAGCTTTTTTTGCCGGAACGCTTTTTTTGACAGCTTGTTCTATCGCTTCTTTAGAAGCTAGTTCAACGACAGAGAATGCTTTTCCAAGCATAATCATGTTTGCAAGCCCTTGAAGGTTTTCGGAATTTGCAAGGCTTGAAGCCGGAACTTTGTGAACCGTTATATCATCTCTTGTTATTTCACGATCGATCATCGAGCTATCCATGATAACAACTCCGCCGGGAGCTACCATATCGATAAACTTGTCGTATGAAGGAAGGTTCATCGCAACTAGCAAATCGGGGTTGATAACGAGGGGGCTGCCGATTGGGCTATCCGAGATAACGACCGAGCAGTTCGCCGTTCCGCCACGCATTTCGGGACCATATGACGGAAGCCAAGAAACTTCCTTGTTATCCATAAGCCCTGCATACGAGGTGACTTTTCCTGCAAACAAAACGCCTTGACCGCCGAAACCTGCAAATATAATATTTTTTAACATTATTGTCCGCCTCCTTTAACGCCATCTTTATAAACGCCAAGAGGATAATAAGGGATGAGGTTTTCTTCTTCCCATTTAATAGCTTCAACAGGATTAAGCCCCCAGTTTGTCGGGCAGGTTGAAACTATCTCTATTATCGACAATCCTTTTTTATCAATTTGGTTTTGGAAACCTTTAACGATAGCTTTTTTAGCTTTTCTAACGTTTGCCGGATTGTTAACCGCAACACGTTCTGCATAAGCAACGCCTTCGAGAGTTGCCATCATTTCGCAAACTCTGATAGGATATCCGGCTACCGCTGTGTCTCTGCCGTATGGCGAGGTTTGGGTAACTTGGCCATGAAGGGTAGTTGGAGCCATCTGGCCGCCCGTCATGCCGTAGATTGCGTTGTTAACAAAGATTATAGTTAGGTCTTCGCCCCTTGTTCCAACGTGGACCGTTTCCGCTGTTCCGATAGCAGCAAGGTCTCCGTCGCCTTGATAGGTGAACACAACCGAATCGGGCAACGAACGCTTAACGCCGGTTGCAACGGCGGGAGCGCGTCCGTGGGGAGCTTGGATCATGTCGCAGTTGAAAAAGTTGTATGCCAAAACCGAACAACCAACAGGAGCGATACCTATTGTTTTGCCCTCTATATCGAGTTCGTCGAGAGCTTCGGCAACAAGGCGATGGATAATTCCGTGGTGACAACCGGGACAGTATGACGTTGCAACGTCTGCTAATGCATGAGGTCTTTCAAAAACAACAGCCATTATTTTGCACCTCCTTGGAGTTTTTTAATTTGTTCTAGAATCTCTGCCGGTGTTGGGATGATACCGCCGGTGTGTCCGAAGAATTCAACCGGTATGTTGCATTCCGTTGCAAGACGAACGTCTTCAACCATTTGACCCATGCTCATCTCAACCGTTAGCATCGATTTAACTTGTTTTGCTCTTTTGGCGATAGTCTCGACCGGGAACGGCCAAAGAGTTATTGGGCGAATTAGGCCAACTTTGATGCCTTCTGCACGAGCCATCTCGACAGCGGTTCCGGCAACACGAGCCATAGCACCGTAGGCTACTACTGCATATTCAGCGTCGTCCATGCTTGTTTCCGCAACACGAACTTCGTTTTTCTTGATTTGTTCATATCTTTCAAAACGTTCAACAATTTTGTCTTCAAGAGCTTGAGGTTGAAGATATAAGCTGTTTGTGACGTTTTTGGGGCGCTTGTGGCCGTGACCGTCGGTTGCATATGGTTTGTCGGCAATTTTTGGAGCTCTGTCGGGGAACACAACGGGTTCCATCATCTGACCCAAAAGCCCATCGGACAATATCATCGCAGGAACACGATATTTTTCCGAAACTTCAAAACCATCGAACATTATGTCGACCATCTCTTGAATCGAGGAGGGAGCATAGACTAAAAGGTGTGAGTCGCCGTGACCCATTGCTTTTGTTGCTTGCCAATAGTCGGCTTGTCCGGGTTGAATTCCGCCAAGACCGGGGCCGCCCCTCATGACGTTGACTATAATACAGGGGATATCCGAACCCATTATATAGGAAATACCCTCTGTTTTGAGGCTGATTCCGGGTGAGGATGAGCTTGTCATGGCACGAACGCCGGTTGAAGCCGAACCCAACAACATATTGATAGCCGAAACTTCGCTTTCCGCTTGCATGAAAACACCGTTTTCAATTTTAGGCAAACGTTTCGACATATATGCCGAAAGCTCTGTTTGGGGGGTTATGGGATAACCGAAAAATCTAATACAGCCAGCCCTTATCGCCGCCTCCGCCAAAGCTTCGTTGCCTTTCATAAGTAATTTTTCCGCCATGTTATTTGTCCTCCTTCATAACTGTGATTGCAACATCCGGACACATCGTTGCGCATATCGCACAGCCGATACAATCTTCCGGATTTTTTGCGGTTGCAGGATGATAGCCTTTTGCGTTGATTTTTGTTTCGTCCATCCCTAGCACCTTTTTGGGGCACACGGTTGTGCAGATCTCGCAACCTTTGCAACGATCCACGTTTACAGTAATAGATCCTTTTGCCATTTCTGCTTCTCCTTTGGTTTTATTTAATTATTTGTTTCCCAAGGTTTATTTACAAACAGCTTGACGGAATAGACATCCTCCATATCGCCCGCAACATTATCGATAGCAAGGTTTGCGAAAAGCGGTATGCCGGTCTGTTCCGTAAGTTGTTTTGCAAAGCTAAAAGTGTCTTCTATATCCTGTTTTGTTGTATCTTTGCCAAGGTTTGAGCTGTTGACAAGGTGGGTAACCTTTTGTCTTGTAACTCTTTCAATGTCCGCAATATGGTTTATAACGTCTTGAACATTGCGGGTGAACGGGCGATAGACGCTGAACAGATACAAGAGATCGCATCCGCCCGATTTTTCGATATCAGTTTTATATCTTCCGAGAGCCGTTGCGCCAACATCGTCGCCGCCAAGATCAATTATTGCTCGTTTGTCCGAAAGAATAACCCCTTTAACTTCTTTTGGGATAGAAGGGGTGTCGAGCGAGGTGTTCGCATGGCTTGGCGCTATCATATCAATTTCGTTTGACGACAAAAGATTTTTAAAATCAGCGGAGCGAAAATAAGGGTTAACGATATCTAGATCTACAAGACAGATATTTTGTTCGCCGCTCTTTTTAAAATTCATCGCAAGATTAACCGCAAAGTTTGTTTTTCCCGAACCATAATGGCCGGTTATGACTATGATACGCTTTAAATTATTGTTCAATTTGACCTCTGTATTTTTTATTTTTTTAGAATGCTTGTATATATTATAATACAAATTTCCGATAAATTAAATAGTTTTTTGTGAAAAATATTAATAATTTTAATAAAAAATTAATTTTTGCCGATAAAACTTGAATAAAAACAAAAAATACACCTAACTAAACAGCCGTCGCTAAAGTTTAGTCAGATGTATTTTGTTGTTTTGTTTCATTAATTAGTTCTACGCATTAATTTGGACACCAAGTTTTTTAGCCGAAAGCCTAACCTTATCGCTTATCATAGCAACAAACTCGCTGTTTGTTGGCTTTCCTCGAAGGTTGTTTATCGTGTAGCCGAAAAACGAATTTAACGTGTCGACATCTCCCCTGTCCCAAGCTACTTCTATCGCATGGCGAATAGCTCGCTCAACTCTTGAAGAGGTTGTTCCGTTTTGTTTTGCAATCGTTGGATAGAGCCTTTTTGTAACGGCATTTATCATCTCGGGATCTTCAACCGACATTATAATTGCATCTCGAAGATATCCATAGCCTTTTATATGTGCAGGCACTCCGATTTGGTGGATTATGTCGGTTATAACTATTTCGAGATCCCATTCCGGCGAAGGTTTTCCCGCCGCAAGGTTGAACTCCGAAACACCCATGAAACGCTCTATTCTGTCAGCCAACACAGAGATATCAAACGGCTTGAGTATGTAAAATGCAGCTCCAGCCCTTATAACTTCTCGTTCCATAATCGGGTTGTCGAAACTCGACATAACGATAAATTGCGGTTTAATCGGTTTTCCACTCTCTACTGAAAATTGCGAGATTATCCCTATTGCGTCGATTGTTGACATGAACATATCAACGACAGCAACGTCGGGACTGTGTATCCTTATAGCCTCAAGAACCTTTGCGCCGTCTTTTTCGCAACATACAACCTCACAACCTCTTTTTGCTAGAATTTCGGCACAGCTTTTTCCAAACTCTGCGCCTGTGTCTGCCACAAGCACTTTTAATTTCTTTTCCAAAATTGTGTTCCCCTTTGTTAAATTTTAGCTGTCCTTCCACTTCCATATTTTACCACAGGGTTTGCCGGTTGGCAACATCTTTTTCAAAAATTTACAAACTTTTTTTTGAGATTTGCTTATTTTGCAAAGATTATACTCAGAGTTTAGCATAATAGCAAACAAGAATACAGTTGTGTTTTGTCGTATAATATGAAACGATGATTAATTTTTTTATAAATGTTTTTTGGGGTAGATTTTCGCTGGAATTTTAAGCTTGACATAGACTAAGAGAGGGTGTTTTTAAAAATCAAAAACAGCATACCGCATTGTAGCGACTATGCTGTTTTAATTTTTATATTATATTTTTAGCCGTCATAATAGTCTTCGCTTTGGGAATTGCTAAGCGTTGGGTCGAAGAATTCGTCTTCAAGTTGGATTTCATCATCCGAAAAATCGGGATATTCCTGTTCATATTCAATTTCACCATCATAATCGGGGTCGAACCCTTCGTCATACTCATCGGTGTATTGTTCATCATATTCGTCGCTGTATTCGTCGTCATATTGTTCGTTGTATCCGTTTTGATATTGATCGTTTTGATACGGCCCATTCTGATAGCCGTTTTGGTCATAACCGTCTTGGTTGTAACCGTTTTGCATATATGGGTCATTGTATTGTTCAACCATGTTGTCGGTTATCGGATTAAATGCCCCTGTTTGCATATTGGCGTTTCTTCTAACCCCCGACATCGGAGGTTGACCCATAGGAGGCATGGGGGGATAGCCATATCCGCCCTGGTTGTTTCGGTATTGCGGGGGGAGATACATCTGTTGAGTGTTATACATCTGTTGGGCGTTATACATATCCATCTGTTTTTTGGCTTTGCTTTTTCCGACGACTATCGCAACAACTACGACAGCGATAACCGCAACTAGCGCTACGCCGATTATAGCCCAAACAATCGGCCCGCCAAGAAACGCCGCTTGCTCAAACTCTGCTTTGATCGAGACATCACGAGCGGGCATGGTGAAAAACGTTGAATCGACTTGATGGTCGTTAAACGTTATGCCGCTTGTGCTTCCCCAAGATACAAAGCTGAACCCATCTTCGGGGGTTGCATTAACCGAAACGACAGTGCCTTCCGTTGCGGTCATTACATCGGTTGTGACGGTTCCGCCTGTGGAGGATTCTATCGTTATGTTGTATGTAGAGGCGGGTGGAACATAGTCGGGGTCTGCTTTAAAGTTTGCTGTTAGCGTTGTGTCGTCGTTGCCCATGTTAAATATAGTTGATGGGGCGGCGGCGTCATCAACAGTGCCGTCTCCCGACACAACCCAGCTATCGAACAAAAAGCCTTCGTTTGGAACAACCGAAACGGTGAAGCTGGCATCCGACTCGAAGTTTCCGCTAGCGCCCTCCGCTATCACACCGCCATCGTTAGCGGCTATAGTGAACACTGAGGTTTGGGCAGAAGGTGCGGTTGTTGGAGCGGGGGTAGAGACCGGCGCTCCCTTGAACGAAGCGGTAACGGTTATAGGGTTGCCCGGCATTATAAATACAATCTCATCCGATGTTAAATCAACTTGATTTCCGGGGCTTGTGTTAAATGACCAACTGACAAAGCTATACCCTGCGTCCGGAACGGCTTTCACTCTTATTGCATCCCCGGGATTGCCGGCAGTTGCGCTCGCCGTCACCGTTCCGCCCGTGACGGTTGGTATAGTGACTTTGTTTCTCGGATCATAGAAATATCCAACAACCTCTGTGTTTCCGGTTATCTTAACTACTATCGAAGGATTGGTGTCACCCCTTGTTCCGTTAACGCCCCAATCCTCAAAGTTAACTCCGGCGTTTGAGGTTGCGGTGAACTTAACTTCTGTTTGATAGTCTACCGAACTTCCGGAAGCCACGCTTCCCGATACCGCACCATCGCCATAGGCAGAGTAGGTTACGGTGAATTTTTTTGGCGCAAAGTTAGCGGTCGCTTGGGTCAGCGTGTAGACGTCTTCGTCCGGCAGGGTGTATGTAGTGTCGGTTCCGCTGATAGTTGTCGAAGAATTGTTGGTTCCTCTGACGGTCCAGGTTAAACCTCCGCTATATTCATAGCCTGTTGCGGGGCTAGGTGTTACCGTTAGCACCTGGCCGTTTTGGGTAATCGAAACACTACCATTCGTTAGACTTATTGAAGCGTCGGCTTTTGGGGATAGAAGCAACAATATAAATGCAAAAAACAATACACATCCGAAACAAAATCGCTTGTTAATGTTTGCCATTTTCACAACCACTCCTTCATTGTTTTGGTTTTTTACACTTTAGCTATAAGCTTTCAATCGTTAGAAATATGCTTTTGCCTCAGCGCTCACAACCCAAAAATTGAAAATTTATCCTCAAATTTTCCTTAAGATAAAATATATTTTCAATTTTTTATTATTTTATATTTTCTATACAGATTTTAATATATACATATATAATACAATATGCAATTTTTTTGTCAAGCATTTAAACGAAAATCACAACAAAAGTAATACATGATTTATAAAAACTAAATAAAAATTTAATAAATGTGTAAATTTAAGCCAATAATTTAAAGAAAAATGCAACTAGTTATGAGAAAATGAGAAATATAATAAAACCTTTACAATATTTTTATAAAAACAGCTTTAAAATACAGCAATTTCACGCTATTGTATAATAAAAGTTAATTTGATATAATTTTAACGGATATTAATAACTAGATATCAAATTATATTTTATTTTTAAGGAGTTATAGATTTATGGCAAAAATTAAAATCGGCATTAATGGTTTTGGAAGAATCGGTCGCCTTGTTTTCCGTGCGGCTATCATGCAACCCGAAGTATTCGACGTTGTAGCAATAAACGATCCATTTATGGACAGCGCAGAATACATGGCATACATGACTAAGTATGACACAGTACACGGTGTTTTCAAAGCTGAAATCAAAGCAAACGGCGACGACCTAACAGTTAACGGCGACAACGTTAAAGTCTACAAAGAAATGGACCCAACACAAATTCCTTGGGGAGCTGCCGGCGCTGAATATGTTGTTGAATCAACAGGCGTTTTCACAACTATCGAAAAAGCTTCTGCACACATCAAAGGCGGAGCAAAAAAAGTTGTTATCTCGGCTCCTTCTGCAGACGCTCCTATGTTTGTTTGCGGAGTTAACCTTGAAACATACACAAACGACATGGACGTTGTTTCAAACGCATCATGCACAACAAACTGCCTTGCTCCTTTGGCTAAAGTCATCAACGACGAATTCGGAATTGAAGACGGCCTTATGACAACGGTTCACGCAACAACAGGAACACAAAAAACTGTTGACTCTGCTTCCAAGAAAGACTGGAGAGGCGGAAGAGCTGCTCAAAACAACATCATTCCTTCATCGACAGGCGCAGCAAAAGCTGTTGGTAAAGTTATTCCTTCGCTTAACGGAAAACTCACAGGTATGGCTTTCCGCGTTCCTACCCTCGATGTTTCGGTTGTTGACTTGACAGTTAACCTCAAAAAAGCTGCAACATATGATGAAATCTGCGCAGTTATCAAAAAAGCTAGCGAAGGTTCTTTCAAAGGAATCCTCGGCTACACTGAAGAAGCTGTTGTTTCAAGCGACTTCACAACAGACGACAGAACTTCTATCTTTGATGCAAAAGCAGGTATTGCGCTTACAGATAAGTTTGTTAAACTCGTTTCTTGGTATGACAACGAATGGGGCTATAGCAACAAACTTCTAGACCTTGTTAAACACATGGATAGCGTAAAATAAGTTAAACTTATTAGTTAAAAAGGGCTGTGACGATTATGTCATAGCCCTTATTGTATAGCTGTTTTTTTGGGGGTGGCGTAAACTAACATTAGGTCAATCCAATTTATTTAAACAGTCGATATTTTTATTAGAAATATAATTTTTACGATGCTTTATGTTGATATATTTATATCGTTGTGCTACAGTTTATAAAGTAATATTAAGTTATATTTAAGTTTTGGAATATAAACTTATTGTGGGATAAAGTAGACTTAAACGACAAAACTATTTTTGGGGGATATAATGAACAAAAAAACTTGCGCAATTATAGCGGCGGCAGGGAGTTCTTCTAGAATGGGGAAGGACAAACTGTCGATCGATTTGGGCGGCGAAACTGTTTTGGAAAGATCGATTAAAGCTATGCAAAACAACCAACTAATAGATTATATCGTTGTCGTTACAACCGCCGAAAAGATAGAGGATATAAAAAAAAGCTGTAGCAAAAACGGCATATCAAAGCTGGTTTCGGTTGCAAAAGGCGCTCATAATAGGTTTTCGTCGGTGCAAAAAGCGATTGAAAATGTTCCGCAAGATGCAGATTATATCTGTATCCATGATGCCGCAAGACCATATGTTAGCGACCGGCTTATAACCGAGGTTATAAAATCGGCGTTTATACATAAAGCGGCGGCGCCCTGCCTTGACGTTGTCGACACTATCAAGGTTATCGGGGAGGATGGATTTATAACCGAAACGCCAAACCGAAATCGCCTTAAAACAGTAGCGACACCACAGGTTTTTTTGAAACAACTTTATGTTGAAGCTTCGAAAGGGGAGAGCGATGCTTTTGATGATTGCGAACTGCTCGAACGAAAAGGGTTGAAGATATTCCCTGTTAAGGGGGAAACATCCAACATAAAAATAACAAATCCCGGGGATGTTGAGAATATGAATAAAAATAATTCTAACAATAGTTTAAGGATAGGCCATGGTTATGATGTTCATAGATTGGTCGAAGGGCGAAAATTCATTTTAGGTGGAGTTGAAATCCCTTACGAAAAAGGCCTTCTCGGGCATTCCGATGCGGATGTTTTGGTTCATGCGGTTATGGATGCTATAGTTGGAGCTTTGGCTATTGGTGATATTGGGAAGCTGTTCCCCGATAACGATCAAAGCTATAGCGGAATAAGCAGCATTTTGTTGCTTTCGAAAGTTATGGAACAGGTGAAACAAAAGGGATATGGCGTTGTTAATGTTGATGCTACCGTTATCTGCCAAGCTCCAAAACTTAGGAACTATATCGACACTATGCGCCAAAACATAGCAAACTGCATGGAAATTGACCTTTCGGCGGTTAATGTTAAAGCGACAACCGAAGAACATCTCGGCTTTACCGGAACGGGAGAGGGCGTTTGTTCCCATGCTGTTGTGCTTATGCAAAAATAGCAAAAATAATTTGGGAATTTTCTAAATATTCATAACTTTGAATTGGATAAACACAAAAAAAGTGTTATAATAGTTTATCGTATATAAAATAATTAAAGGATGAATTTGTTTTGTTTGAAACTTTATCAGCTTTGCTTGAAGATATTATTATAAACCTTCGCAACACAACAACATGGCGTGATGTCGTGGATGTTTTGTTAATGACGGTTATCATATACGGAACGATTAGCCTTGTTAAACAGACAAGAGCGTTGCAACTTCTTAAAGGGGTTGTGATATTTCTTGCCGGTTATTTTCTCGCTGTGCAGTTTAATCTAAAAGCTGTTACCTTCCTTATGGAAAACATTTTGCAGATAGCTTTTATTGCGCTTATTATCGTTTTCCAACCCGAACTTCGCCGTGCTATCGACCAGCTAAGCCGAGGGAAATTTAGCCTTTCGTTTTTTATGGGGCGCTCCCATTCCGAAATGTACACTATATGGAACAACTCTATCGAAGAGCTTGCCGACAGCGTGGAGGCGATGTCTCGCAAAAAAACAGGTGCTTTAATCGTTGTGCAACGGGTGACGCAACTTGGCGATATCGTTGAAACGGGAACCGTTATCAACGCCGACTGCACACAATCGATAATCGAAACTATCTTCTATGATGGTTCGCCGCTACATGATGGGGCGGTTGTAATCGAAGACGGAAAGGTTAAAGCCGCCGGTTGCCTTTTGCCGTTGACCAGCACTTCGGATATCGGAAAAGACATGGGGACAAGGCATAGAGCCGCTATCGGAATGAGCGAAGACAGCGACGCAGTTGTTATCGTTGTTTCGGAAGAAACCGGAATTGTTTCGCTTGCAAAAAGCGGAATGATTATAAGACGACTTGACAAAGAAAGCCTTTTGAAGATATTAATTAGCGATATAATACCGCCCGAAGTCGAGAAAAAACCCAGTCGCTTTTTTGGGAGGAAACAAAAATGAAAAAGATAACGCTTGCAAATCTTTTGAAGAATAAAACGTTCACGCTTGTGTTTTCGCTTATATGTGCGTTGGTTTTTTGGTTTATCGTTGCATATTCGATTAGCACAAACACGATAGTTACGATTAGAAATGTTCCGGTTCAATACCTTAACAGCGACGTTTATAAAAGCAAAGGCATCGATATCATCGACCAAACTATCCACACCGTCACCGTTAGGGTCGAGGGCGACCGAAACATTGTAGGTTCGCTTACTAAAAATGACATCGTCGTAACGCCGGACTTCACATCGGTGAGCGAAGCCGGGGTGTATGACTTAAGACTTAATGCAACGAGAGCCGACACCAGCGTTAGCTATATAATCGAATCGATAGAAGAGCCGATTATAACGCTTCGTTTTGATCAATCGGAATCGGTTAGAAAAACGGTTGAACCCGAAATAGAGGGTATAACGGTTGCGGAGGGCTACACCGTCGGAACGATAACCGCAACACCTGCCGAGGTTGTTATATCGGGAAGCGTTGAACTGCTTTCGGTTGTCGACACCGTTATTGCGGTCAACACCGTTACAGAGGAACTTTCGGAATCGGTGGTGCTAAAGAGCGATCTTAAGCTTATCGATGTGCATGGAAACGAAGTTTCAACCGAGGGGCTTTTGGTAGATTTCGAGCAGGTTGATGTTTCGGTTCCGATATTAAAGAGCGCAACGTTGCCGCTTGAAATTGGTTTCCTTAATGCTCCCGACGGGTTTGATCTAACTACGCTTGAATACACCATCACCCCGAGCGAGATAGATATTGCGGCGGTAGAATCGGTTATCGACACACTTACTCCGAGAACGGTTGGATATATCGATCTTGCGGCGTTTAACATAGGCGATGATTATGAATTCGAGATCGAACTGCCAACGGGGTATGCGAACCTTAACAACGTTAAAACGGTTACCGTCACCTTCTCGCAAAGCAAACTTTCAAGCAAACAAATAAGGGTAGAAGATATTCGCCTTGTGAATATTCCAACAACCTATGATGTTACGCTTAAAACAAACGAGATTAGAAACGTTGTTGTAATAGGGGAAAGCGCAGTTGTTGATGAACTTCTTTCGGGTTCGATAGTAGCGATAGCGGATCTTGGGCAAACAACGATACGAAACGGGGAATACAGCATTCCGGTTCGGTTTGAAATCCCCTCCTCCGATTCGGTATTTGTTGCCGGAAACTACAGCGTTTTAGTTAATGCAACACCTAAATAGGCGGTTTATAATATGATAATAGTATCGGGAATAAGAATCCCGCTCGGCAAAAACCTTGAAGATGCAAAATGGGAGGGAGCGAAAAAACTTTCGCTCTCCTCCTCGCAAATCGAACAAGCCGTGATACATCGTGTTTCATACGACGCGCGTCACGGCTCGGTTTTTTTGGTGTGTTCCGTTTGTTTTTTGCTAAAGTCGGAAAAGCTGGAACTGTCTCTTGCGGAAAAATTCGATTTTGTAAGGCTTAAACAACAGCCGGAACAAACCAAAATTTTAGGGGAAACGCCGCTTGAAACAAGGCCGGTTATCATTGGTTTTGGTCCTTGCGGAATGTTTTCGGCGCTAGAGCTTGCTCGTTTTGGATTTTGCCCAATTGTTATCGAACAAGGTCAAAACGTTTCGGAACGAACAAAGACGGTGGAGGAATTTTTTAAAACAGGAACATTAAACCCACAGTCCAACATACAGTTTGGCGAGGGGGGAGCGGGAACGTTTTCCGACGGAAAACTAACGACTAGGATAAACGATCCTCTTTCCGAAACGGTGCTTAAAACGTTTGTCGAGTTTGGCGCACCAAAAGAGATAATGTTTCAAGCAAAACCGCATATCGGAACCGATATATTAAAAACGGTTGTCGAGAATATACGTAACGAGATTATAAAGCTTGGCGGCGATGTTCGTTTTAATCAAAAACTTGTTGATATAGATGTTAAAAATAATAGGATAAGAGGGATTAAAACGTCGGCAGATGAGATAGCTACCGATATATTAATTCTTGCGGTAGGCAACGGCGCACGAGAGGTTTTCGAACTTTTGGCAAAAAAAGACCTTGTTATTTCGGCAAAGCCTTTTTCGGTTGGCATGAGAATAGAGCATCATAGAAACAGCGTTGAACAGAGCGTTTTCGGAAAAAATGCCGGAAATCCGTTGTTGCCGTCGGCGGAATATGCCCTGTCTTGCCATATAGGTAACCGAGCTGTCTATAGCTTTTGTATGTGTCCGGGCGGCGAGGTAATAGCAGCCGCCAGCGAACAGGGCGGAATATTAACAAACGGCATGAGCTATCACGCAAGGGGAGCGGTCAATTCCAACAGCGCAATCTGTGTGTCGGTGTCTCCAAAAGATTTTGGAGATAATCCGTTTAACGCTATCAACTATCAGCGAACGATCGAAACAAAAGCTTTTGAGATGGCGGGCGGTGGGTTTAAAGGGGTTGCTACCGATGTTAAAAGCCTTAACGAAGGAAAGGCTGCTTTTAATATAACAAGCGTTAAACCGAGCTATCCTTTTGAACTTGTGGCTTTTGACGTATCGAAACTTTTTGGAGGCGAGATATCGTCGGCGCTTAAAGATGGAATTAATGCGTTTTCTAAAAAGCTTGGTTGCTTTAAAGATAGCGACGCAATACTAACAGGGCCCGAAACTCGAACCTCTTCCCCCGTTAAAATTAACCGAGATGAAAACTTTAACGCTGTAGGTTTTCAAGGGATATATCCTTGTGGCGAGGGAGCGGGATATGCCGGCGGCATAATGAGTTCGGCGGTAGATGGCACAAAGGTTGCTACAAGAATTATCGAAAGATATAAACCTTATAAAAAATAATACTAACATAAATAACAAACAACAGAAAGGAAAAAGGTTATGTCGCTTAAACGTTGGACAATAAGAGAGATAGATAACCAAAAGGTTAAAAACCTTGCAAAGACTCTCAAATTAAAACGCCTTGTTGCAACCGTTTTGGTATCTCGTGGATTTGATGAACCAAAAGCGGCAGAACATTTTCTTTTGGCAGGGCTACACGTTCAAGATCCTTTTATAATGGCGGATATGGCAAAGGCGGTCGAGAGGATAACAAGGGCTATCGAGGACGGGGAGTCTATCGAAATCTTTGGAGATTACGACGTAGACGGGATAACCTCTACCGTTGCGCTTCACCAATATCTAGAAAGCATCGGGGCCGATGTTTCTTGCTCCCTTCCAACAAGGGAGGGGGATGGCTATGGGCTTAACAACGAACATATCGATCGAATGAAACAAAAAGGCGTGTCGCTTATTATAACGGTGGATAACGGAGTTTCGGCGCATGAAGCGGTCGACTATGCAAACAGCGTTGGCATCGACACCGTTGTTTGCGATCATCATGTAGCCCCCGAACACCTTCCTAATGCATATGCGATTGTTGACCCTCGAAGAAACGATGACAAAACGTTGTTTAAAGATCTTGCCGGAGTTGGGGTTGTTCTTAAGCTTATAACCGCTATCGAGGGTTGTTCTTTTGAAGAAACGGTTGAGATATTCGGTTGTTTTGCGGCGCTTGGAACGATTTCGGATGTTATGCCGCTTGTTTCGGAAAACAGATATATCGTTAAAAAAGGTCTTGAAGTTTTAAGGACGAGCGAAAACATGGGGCTTATGGCGCTGTGTGAACTAGCCGGGGTTTTGATTGAGAATGTCGATTCAAGAACGGTAGCTTTCCAGATAGCTCCAAGGCTTAATGCGGCGGGGCGTATGGGCAACGCCGAGACGGCGTTTTCGCTGTTGACTTCGGAGGATAGCGAAACGGCTAAGGAACTGGCGCAGATGTTGGAGGATATGAACGTTAAACGCCAGTTTTCCGAAAAAGAAATGATGGAATGCATAACAAAAGATATCCTAGAAAATCCATCGATTCTAAAAGAGCCGATTTTAATCTTTGCCAGCGAACACTATAGCTCGGGAATATCGGGAATCGTGTGTTCAAGATTGACCGAAAGATATTCAAAACCCACGATTATTCTGTCGCTTGTGGGGGATGTTGTTAAGGGGTCGGGGCGAAGTGTTGGAAGATTTTCGCTTTATTCCGCCATTAAAAACGGCGAACAGTTTTTAGATCGCTTTGGCGGACATGATTATGCGGCGGGCTTCACGATGAAGCGAGAAAATGTTGGCGAATTTATTTCGTCGGTGTTGGATTATTGCAAAACGAGCGAGATGCCGGCTCCGTTTTCGGAACAAAATATAGATGCGGTTGTTGAATTTGAAGATATAAACGAAACGGCGGTTAAACAGCTTATGTTGCTTTCGCCGTTTGGTTCGAAAAACGAAGAACCAACCTTCGCAACGCTAGAAGCAGAGGTTGTCGAGTTTTCAAGAATTGGTGAACGGCATAGCAGAATTTCCTTAAGGAAAAACGGAAAGACGTTGACCGGCGCATATTTCGGTTGCACACCGGAAAAGTTGCCGTTTAAGATTGGGGATATCGTCGATGCCGCATACAACCTTTCGATATATGCGGCTCAAAAAGGGGATATGGTTTCGGTTAAATTTAATTGTTTCCGTTGCCCCAAAACAACGGGAAAAAGCTATACATCGCTTTTTTCATACTATTCTTTTAAATGCGGTTGTCAAAGTTCGAGCTTTGATAAAAATATATTCGCTCCCGTTCGAGAGGAGATATCAATAGTCTACCGAGAGGTTAGACAAGCTCCCGTCGTGTTTGGGGATTACGAGGCGTTAAGCTTTAGGTTTAAGCAACTCGACCTTGGGAAAGTTGCGGCGGCTATCGATATCCTTTCCGAACTTTCGCATTTTGAATGTACACAGAATAAAGATGGTGAAAGTATCGTTATGGCGACCCAAAACCCGATTAAAAAAGAACTCTCACAATCCGAAGTATTCAGAAAAATTTATGAACAGTAGTGTGTGAAACCATGATAATGACATTTAGCGAACTGTTAAATATAATTGAACAAAGCGGAAGACATTATGACCTTATAATCATCGACAAAGCTTATAAAATGGCGGAGAGAGGGCATAAAAATCAACTGCGTAATTCGGGCGAGCCGTTTGTGACTCACCCTTTAAGTGTTGCGGCGATTTTGGTCGACCTTGGAATGGACACCGAAAGCATCGTTGCGGCTATTCTTCATGACGTTGTAGAGGACACCGAATATACCCTTGAAGATGTTAAAAATGTTTTTGGCAACGATATCGCTCTTTTGGTTGATGGCGTCACAAAGCTTGGGAAAATTCCGTTTTCTTCGATAGAGGAACAACAGGCAGAAAACCTTCGAAAGATGCTGCTTGCGATGAGCCAAGATATAAGGGTTATGATAATCAAACTTTGCGACAGGCTTCATAACATGAGAACGCTAGACGGCCTTCGAGAGCAAAAACGCCGAGACAAAGCGCTTGAAACGATGGAGGTTTTCGCTCCTATTGCGCATCGGCTTGGGATGAGCGGAATAAAGGAAGAGCTTGAAGATCTTTCGCTTAAATATCTCGACCCAATTGGTTATATCGAGATTGTCGAGGCGCTTAAAAACAACGACAAGACGGGAAGTTTTGTTGAACTTATTTCAAACGATATTAACACAAGGCTGTTAAACCTTAATGTACCAAACTTCAAGATAGAAAGCAGGGTTAAATCTATCTATGGGGTTTATAGAAAAACATATATACAAAACAGGTCGATGGAGGAGATATACGATATCTATGCCGTTCGAGTTATCCTAGACACCGTTGCGGATTGCTACAACGTTTTAGGAATTATCCACGATATGTATCGACCGTTCCCCAACAGGTTTAAAGATTATATCTCGACACCAAAACCGAATATGTATCGTTCGCTACACACAACCGTTATCGGAAGAGGAACTATTCCTTTTGAAATTCAAATAAGAACGTATGAGATGCATTATGAATCGGAATACGGAATAGCGGCGCATTGGAAATATAAAGTTGGGATAAGCGGAAAAGACAAGCTTGAAGAAAGGGTGTCTTGGGTTCGCCAGCTTCTTGAAAGCCAGAAAACATCGGAGGATGCAACCGATCTTTTAAGCATAGTTAAAAGCGATCTTTCCCCCGAAGAGGTCTATCTCTTCACCCCAAAAGGCGACGTTATATGTCTGCCGTCGGGGTCTACCGTTATCGACTTTGCCTATGCTATCCATTCCGCCGTTGGCAACAGAATGATGGGAGCGAAAGCTAATGGGCGAATTGTCCCGATTAACTATAAGGTTAAAACCGGGGAGATTGTCGAGGTTATTTTGGGACCAAAAGACAAAGGTCCTTCAAGGGATTGGCTAAACATAGTTCAAACAGGGGAAGCCAGAAGCAAGATTAGAGCTTGGTTTAAAAAGGAACGCAGAGAAGAAAACATCGAAGAGGGCAGGGATGCTTTTGAAAAAGAGCTTCGCCGAAACGCTATTAATATACCGAAACAAAAGGAAGCCGAATTTTTTGAACAACTTATTGAACGTCAAAAAGTTTCGTCGAAGGATGATTTTTTTGCGGCGATAGGTTATGGCGGTATAAGAATAACAAAGTTGTTGCCGCGCATTAGAGAGATCTATTCAAAGATTGTTAAATCTGAAGAACCCAGCACCGAGAGTATATCGATATTAAAACCAAAAACCGGAGCCAAAAGTTCCGATGGAATAGTTGTCGAGGGTCTCGAGGGATGTTTGGTTAAGGTTTCGAAATGTTGCACACCGCTTCCGGGGGATGATATAGTTGGATTTATAACAAGGGGACACGGCGTTTCGGTGCATAAATCCGATTGCCCTAACGTCTTAGGAACAAAAAATGATCCTGAAAATCAAAACAGATGGATAGAAGTTTCTTGGGGACAGGATGTAGAGGAAACGTTTAAAGCCTCTGTAGAGATCGTTGCTCTTAATCGAGATGGGGTTATTGCCGATATAACGGCGCTTATATTTAATATGAGAATTCCTATCTTCGGAATGAAAGCAAGGGTTGATAATGAATTTACGATAGTTAATATTACCATTGGGATTAATAATCTTGAGCATCTTAAAAGTTCGATAGCAAAACTTCGAAAGATAAAAGATGTTGAATCGGTAGAAAGAACAGCGAAATAAAATAAAACAAACAACAAGAAAGGCATCGCCAAAAATATGAAACTAGTTATACAAAGGGTTGCAAAAGCTTCGGTTTCTCTTTCAAACGGAGAAAAAAGGGAGATAGGGGAAGGGCTTTTGGTTTTATACGGAACGACAACCGACGATAGTTTGGAACTTTGCGATAAGCTTGCGGAAAAAACAGCAAAACTTAGAATATTTTCGGATGATGAAGGCAAGATGAACATTGCGGCTATCGATCGAAATCTTTCGGTTCTCGTTGTGTCACAGTTCACGCTTTTTGCTGATACCAAAAAAGGAAACCGCCCATCGTTTATAACCGCTGCTCGTCCGCCGTTTGCGGTAGAAGCGTATGAAAGATATGTTGAACAGCTTAAAAAATATGATTTCAAAGAGGTTAAAACCGGCGAGTTTGGCGACGACATGAAGGTTGAACTGGTAAACGACGGACCTGTTACGATTATTATGGATACGAAGGATTGGGCATAAAAAATCAACAAATTGAAAATTTGTTGATTTTTGGAAATTTAAGCTTCGAGGCAATAGTATGCCTCGATTTGGCTAGCGCCAAACCGCTTAAAGTTTCCGGCTGGGAGCGAAATCGAAGAGCGGTTTCAGGCAAATCTGCGATTTGTTCAAAATTGGGGATTTAAGCTTCGAGGCGAAAAGGATCGTTTAAACTCCCTTAGTCAAGCTTCGCTTGCCACCTCCCTCACGGAGGGAGGCTTTTTTGCCCTCATCTTTGAAGAGGGGGTAATTGGCGAGATGAGTTATTTTGAAGATTTTTAATAATTAAAAAGGAGAAGATTTAAATTTATGAACACAAAAACAAAACACGAGATTATCCCTGTTGGTTATCTTGCAACCAACTGCACCGTTATGTGGGATGAAGATAAAAACGGAATAGTTGTAGACCCCGGCGATGCGGCGGCTACTATAATTGATTTCATAAAACAAAACGATATCGACGTTAAATATGTTTTGTTGACACATAACCATTTTGATCACACAGGCGCTCTTCAACAGGTTTTGGAGTTTTCCAAAGCGAAACTTGCAATAGGAGAACATGACAACGAGAAACTTCCGGCAACTCCCGACATTCTTTTTAGCGGTGGTGATACACTTAATTGCGGAGAGATAACGGTTGTGGTATTGTCAACACCGGGACATACTAAAGGAAGCGTTTGCTACATAGTCGGCGATGTTATGCTTTCGGGAGACACGTTGTTTGCGGGGGATATCGGAAGAACCGATCTTCCGGGCGGTAGTTTTACCGAGATAAAGAAATCTTTAAAGATAATAAAAAATCTACCTGTTGACGATATAAAGATAATACCGGGACACGAAGAGACAACTACGCTAGCACACGAGAGAGAACATAACCAATATCTAAAGTAGCAAACAAAGGGATTGTTTGATGAAAGTTTTTATTAAAGGGCATAATTTCGAATATGAAATAATAAATGTTATAAGGCTTTTTTTTGAAGAAGCGAAAGTTTTTGAACTTTCAGAAAAGTTTAAACAACCAAAACAAAACTATATCTATACATTAAAGATTGAAAAAAAGAACAAGATTTTTTTGTTTTGCGAGGTGTGTTCTAAAGGGCTTGTTGTCATAGGGTCGAGAGAACTCGAACCTACAATGCCGGAAAAAGCGGTTGAAAAGCAGTTTGCAAAGCTTATATATTCGATGTTGTGTGATATAACGGGAACCGTTCCGCCATACGGAATATTAACCGGTATACGCCCGGCAAAGCTTGCTATATCGTCGCTTGAACAGGGTCTTTCGGGGGAACAGGCATTTTCAAAGCTTAAAAGCGACTATCTTGTTTCAGATAAAAAAGCAAAACTAATAGTCGATGTTGCAAAATTTTCGGCGCAGGTTCGAGCGCTGGATGAGCCGCTTTCCTATTCGCTTTATGTTTCGATACCTTTTTGCAAAACAAGGTGTAGCTACTGTTCGTTTGTTTCAAAGGCGATAGCGAAACAACATCATCTTATAGAACCATATTTAAGCTGTTTAATAAAAGAACTCGAGGCAACAAAAGAGATAGCGCTAAGCCAAAACTTAAAGCTTAAAACGGTGTATGTCGGAGGGGGGACCCCTTCTGTTTTGGAACATCACCAAATCGAGATACTTTGCGAGGCTATCGACAGGATATTTAACCCGAAACAATGCCTTGAATACACATTCGAAGCGGGAAGAGCCGACACGATAACAAAACAAAAGCTTGAAGTTCTAAAGGATTTTGGGGTGACAAGGCTTTCGATTAACCCTCAAACAAAGAATGACTACGTTTTAAAACAAGTTGGGCGAACCCATAGCTATAAACAGGTTGAACAAAGTTTTGATGTTGCGAGAAAGCTCGGGTTCGACAACATTAACGCCGATCTTATTGCCGGGTTGCCGCATGATAGCATAGAAAGTTTTAAAGAGTCGGTAGATTGGTTAATTAAGCTTGAAGCGGAAAACATAACGGTTCATACACTTACGACAAAACGGGCGTCGACCCTTAAAGAATCGCCATATCAAGTTGCCGGCGGGGTGTCCTCCATGACAGAATATGCTCTTCAGACGTTGACGGAAAAGGGATATTTCCCATATTATATGTATCGCCAAAAATCTACCGCCGAAAATCTTGAAAACATTGGATACTGTAAAAAAGGAAAACAAGGGCTATATAATATATTTATAATGGACGAAACACATAGCATCTTTTCCTGCGGGGCGGGAGGGGTGACGAAATTTGTTGAGCCTTTCGGAAACCGTATCGAGCGAGTTTTTAACTATAAATACCCACATGAATATATCGAAGGATTTGAAGAGATTATAAAAAGAAAAAGAAAGGTTTTTGAATTTTATGATAATAAATTTTAATCCTAAACGTAGAATAGAACTAGAGGAAGCGAACAAACTTGTAGCAAAAAGCGATTTTGTCTTAGGCTGTGAAGCGGAGTATTCAAAAAGAGTAGCCGAAGTTTGCGATTTTATAGAAAAAAGCGAAGCTCCGATAGTTCTTGCGACCGGTCCTTCTGCGAGCGGAAAAACAACATCCTGCAAAAGGTTGGCTCAAGAGCTTGAAAGCCGAGGGAAAAAAGCGTTGGTTATATCGCTTGATAACTTCTTTAAAAATCTTGAAGACTACCCGAGAGATGAAAACGGGGAGCTTGATATGGATAGCGTTTATGCTGTTGATATTGAAGCGGTTAATAAATTTTTAGTAGAGATAATTGAAAATGGTTTTGCCCTTATGCCACAGTTTGATTTTATTATGCAAGGGCGAAAGAAAGAAAAAGTTTTAATCGACGTTAAAGACGGCGGCATTTTAATCGTTGAAGGAATTCACGCGCTTAATCCGCTTTTATATTCGACTTCCGTTCCTATCGATAAGTTGTTTAAGATTTATATAGGGCTTCGAGAGGAATACTATCAAGACGGCGAGAGGGTTTATCCAACACGGGATATAAGGATAACAAGGCGTTTTGTTAGGGATAGACAGTTTAGAAACTATCCTGTTGAGGCAACGTTTAAAAATTGGAAAAATATTCTGCGTGGCGAAGACCTTTATATCAAACCGTTTAAAGACCATGCGTCGATCATCCTTGACACCTCGTTTACATACGAGCCCTCTATGCTCTCCCCCATAGTTCAAAAGATAGCGAGCGACCCAAACGAGGGAGGGATATACCGAGAGGAACTTTTAAGGATAAACGATATCTTAAAAGGATTTGACCCTATAACAAGCGAAGATGTTCCGAAAAATTCGATGCTTCGGGAATTTATAGGCGGTCTTGACCTCTAAAAGCTTGTATTATTTAATGAATATTGATATAATTCTATATTAGTGTGTTTTAAATAATTAGCTGATTTTAGTTATGCGCGAAAGGTAATTTTGATTTGAGTAGAACAAAACAAGGGATGTTAGAGGGCGCAATTATCTTAACCGTTGCGATGGGCATTGTTAAGGTTTTGGGCGCAATTTATAAAGTTGCGATGGCGGATATTATAGGCATCGATGGAAACGGTTTCTATAGCTATGCCTATACAATATATAATCTTATATATTCGATAGCGGTGTCGGGATTTCCCGTTGCTATTTCAAAGATCGTAGCAGGGTTTGCCGGCGAGGGGCGATATAACGATATCAAACGAGTTAAATCGGTTGCAACGCTTTTGTTCACCGCAGTTGGTGCGGTTGGAACGGTTGGGTTGATGGCGTTTTCGGGATTTTATTCCGAAAATGTTTTGCAACAACCGCTTGCATTTTGGAGCATGATAGCGGTAGCTCCGGCTATTCTGTTTTGTTGCTTGATGTCTATCTACAGAGGATATAACCAAGGTTTGCGCAACATGACACCGACAGCGATTTCACAGGTTATCGAGGTGTTTTTCAAAGTTGCAACCAGCATCGTGTTGTCGTTTTGGGTCAAGATGGCGTTGTTTGCGGAATACAGGGACTACGGAACGGTTTTCGGCGAACTTATAGCAGACGAAAAGGTAGCCGAGATAACGATACTTGCATATTCGGCGGCGGGCGCAATCTTCGGGGTTACCATCTCGACAGCGGTTGGATTTTTGTTTCTTTTCTTTAGACAAAAAATTAAAGGGGACGGGATATCAAAAGCTCAATATGAATCAAGCCCCGAGCCTTTTTCTAAAAAACGCATATTAAAGATGATAGTTGCGTTTTCGGTTCCCATGGCGCTTTCTGCCGCCGCCGTTAACCTAACAAGCGTTATCGACGGAATAATGGTTCAAGATAGGTTGCGCTATGTTTTTGAAACCGATATGGCAACGGTTTTTGCTTCACATGGCGGATTGATGGAGCTTGCCGGAAAAACCCCCGATATGGATCATGAATTTCTAGCCAACTTCCTAAACGGCGCATATTGGTTTGCGATGCCGTTTTTCACCATGATACCGGCAATAACCGGTTCGTTCGGAATGAGCGCTTTGCCCCACGTTGCAACGGCGTGGGCGGTTAAAAATGTTGAAAAGACAAGAAAGAACATCGAGTCTACCATTCGCATGGCTATGCTTATTGCGGCGCCGGCGGGCATCGGGCTTGCGTGTCTTGCGGGCCCTGTTCTCTCGCTTATATATGGCGACAGCGCTTCGGCGACAGGTTTTGAGATAGCTATTCCAATGCTCAGAGTTCTCGGAATTGCGGCGATATTTGTTGCGCTCAGCGGCCCTGCTAACGCTATGCTACAAGCTATCGGAAGGGTTGACATTCCGGTTAAATTGATGGTGTTGGGCGGAGTTATCAAGATTATTTCAAACTATATCTTTATTGGTATGCCGCAGTTTAACATAAAAGCGGCTCCGGTTGGAAACCTTGTTGCTTATGCAGTTATATCGATAACAAGCGTTGTCATACTATGCAGCATAACCAAGATAAAGATAGCGATTATTTCGGTGTTTATAAAACCGCTGGTTGCGGCGATATCGTGCGGAATTTTCGCAGTTTTGACCTACCAAGCTGCAAACCTATTTATCGGCGACACACTATCGACTATGGCTGCGCTCGTCGTTGCCGGGTTGGTCTATGTCGCTTCGGTTCTTCTTTTAAGGGTTATAACAAGGGATGATCTAGCAGGGCTTCCCAAAAGCGAAAAACTTTTGGCGTTTCTCGAAAAAATTCATGCGTTGGGATAAATTTTATGGATAATTTCAAAGTTAAAGCAAATTATAATGTTAACGATATCGAAAAGCTCATTCGATTTCTTTGTGACGACGAAACGGGTTGTCCTTGGGATAGGGTCCAAACACACGAAACTATTCGTAAAAATTTTTTAGAAGAAGTGTATGAAGTTTGCGAGGCTATCGACAAACAGGATACAGAACTTTTAAGGGAAGAACTCGGAGATGTTTTGCTTCAAGTTGTGTTGCATTCGGAGTTTGAAAGAAAGAAGGGGGAGTTTTCTCTTGATGATGTCGCTGATGGGATTTGCAAGAAGTTGGTCAGCAGACATCCGCATATGTTTTCGGATTTTGCAATAAACGATAGCGACAGTGTTTTGCAAAATTGGGAAGCGATAAAGCGAAAAGAGAAAAGCCAAAAAACCGGAACAGATTCGGTTCGAGATGTTCCAAGAGCGTTGCCTTCGCTTGCGAGAACTCAAAAGGTTCAAAAGAGATCTTCCTATGTTGGGTTCGACTATAAGGATAAGAATGCGGTTTTGTCGTCTGTTTCGCAAAGTATTGATTTTTTAAACAACAGCCCAAAACAACCGCAGGATATCGAACAAGAGATTGGCGACCTTCTTTTTAAAGTTGTTGCTTTAGCAAGGTTAGAAAATGTTGATGCGGAACAGGCTTTGGAGAAAAGTTGCGATAGATTTGTTGAAAAATTTGAAAAAATTGAAAAAATATCTTTAGAAAAAGGTCAGAATTTAAGCGAAACAGATATAGACTTTTAGTTTTCACTATGATATAATTCAAAAGGAATTGAGAAACGATGCTTTAGAAAGTATTGTAATTAAAGGAGATTTAATAATGACAAAAGTAGATTTAATTGCAAAAGTTGCAGAAAACACCGGAATGTCTAAAAAAGACAGCGATGCAGCAGTATCGGCTGTATTTGAAGAAATAACCAATGCTCTTAAGAGTGGCGACAAAGTTTCGCTTGTTGGCTTCGGAATCTTTTCGGTTAAAGATCGCAAAGAACGCAGCGGAGTTAACCCTTCGACACATGAAAAAATCACAATTGCTGCTTCAAAAGGTGTTTCTTTTAAAGTCGGCAAAGGCTTAAAAGATAGCCTTAACTAATTTAACGAAACAACAAAAATTGGGGCTGTGGCGAAATGAAACAATTTCGTCACAGCCTTCTTGTTTATGTGAGGTGTTTTTATGAGACTTGATAAATTTCTTAAAGTTAGCAGGATAATCAAAAGAAGAACGATAGCTAACGAGATATGCGATGCCGGAAGGGTTTCGGCAAACGGAAGGCCGGTTAAGGCTTCCTACAACGTTGCTGTTGGGGATACGCTTGAGGTGACGTTTGGTGAAAAGACGACTAGGATTAATGTTTTATCTATCGAAGAAAAAAAGGGAAAAGATTTTTCGAGAGAGATGTATAGTATAGTTGAATAATGCCCGATAAGTTGGCATAATTTATGGTTCGTTTTCATATATTTATAAAAAATATATAAGGGCGGAAGAGCTATGGAAAACAAACCACAAAAAAGCAAACACATAGTTAATATCATTGATAGAAAAAAGCTGAGTTTCACCGGAATCGAAGATGTTGTGACAAGCGACAGTTCGGTTATAGCGAGCAAAATTTCCGATATGTTGCTGGTGGTTCGTGGTGAACAGCTGCAGATTAAAAAGTTTGACACTAAAAATGGGGACCTTGAAATCGAGGGAACATTTTTTTCGCTTGAATATGTAGAAAAAAGAGAGCGCAAAGGTTTGTTTGGGAAGTTGTTTGCATGACAGTTTTAAAACCCGATTTTTTGCTGTTTGTTAACGACACCCTTCTTTCCGCAGGGCTTGGGATTTGGGCGTCGCTTTGTTATCATATATTTATAAAACTGGTTCCGGCAAAAAAACTGTTTTTGGGAATTGTTTTATATATCCTTTTTTTTGCTGTTTTTGGGTTGTTTTTGTTTTTCTTCATCGTTGGAAAAACATACGTTGCGCAACCCAGATGGTTTATTTTTTTTGGGCTTTTAGTCGGTGGGGTTGCATACTACGCCGGTGTATCGCCGTTTGTGTCGCTAGCGTTAAGATTTATTTTCAGAATAAACAGAAGGATTAAAGCAAAAATCAAAAGATGTTTTGTTTTGATTTTCGGTTTGATTGCCTCCGTTTATTTAGATATTGTAAATTTTTTTAACAAGATGGCGTTAAAACGCAAACATACCTTGAAAAATAAGCGAGAGATGTTGTATAATAAACGTAAAGAAATGGAACTTGAGCAGTTGTTACACGGAGGTAGAGACATTGGCAAAAAAAACAAAGCAAGCCCCCCAAAAAAAGCGATCAAGAAAAACTAGAATATTCACTGTGGTTACAATAGTTGCGTGTTTGTCGTTTGTTACGTCTATTATTTCAAGCCAGATTGAAATAGTTAAAGAAAAACAGATTCTCGACGAATTAAACAGCCAAATTGAGGTTGCACAGCTTGAAAACAACGAGCTTGAAAGATTAAGCCAAGATGGCAAGCAGGATGAATATCTTGAGAGAGTCGCAAGGGAAAAGCTAGGGTATGCTGATCCTAATGAACAAGTCTTTGTCGATCTTCCCGGGTCTAATTAAATTTAAGATTTGTTTCTTTTTTATTAATAATTATTAGTTTTAAACTGTTGAAGTTTTAATTACCACGTGTTACAATATTAAAGCATTAACAATGTTTAAATTTTCGGAGGTATATATGAGATTAGTTACAAGGTCGGATTTTGATGGATTGGCTTGTGCTGCACTTTTAAAGAAAGCCGGCGTAATTGATCACTGGACATTTGCACACCCTAAAGATCTTCAGGATGGTTTGGTTGAGATAACCGAAAACGATTGCTTGGCAAACGTTCCGTATGTTGAGGGCTGTGGGCTTTGGTTTGATCACCATTCAAGCGAACACGAAAGATTGCAACTTGAAGGGAAATATAAAGGCGAAAGCCGCATAACCCCTTCTTGCGCAAGAATTATATATGAATATTATGGCGGGGCGGAAAAATTCCCCGGTCTTGAAGATATGATGTGGGCGGTTGATAAAGTGGATAGCGCCGACCTCACTAGAGATGAAATCCAAAACCCAACCGGTTGGATATTGATGGGCTTCTTGATGGATCCCAGAACCGGCCTTGGTCGTTGGAGAAACTTTTCGATCTCGAACTATGCGTTGATGGAAAGGCTTATAGACGATTGTTTAACGATGAGCATCGAAGAGATGCTGGATCTTCCCGATGTTAAAGAAAGAGTGGATGCATATTGGGAACAAAACGAAAAGTTTATCGATATGGTTGAACAACACACTCGCATTGAAAAAGATGTTATTATAAGCGACCTTAGAGGGCTTGAAACGATATATTCCGGCAACAGATTTTTGGTCTATAGCCTTTTCCCCGAACAAAACATATCGATGTGGATAGTTAGCGGTCGTGGCGGACAAGGTTGCAGCTGTGCTGTTGGTTATTCAGTTTTAAACAGAACCTCCAACGTTAATGTTGGAAAGCTTATGTTGAAATATGGCGGCGGCGGACATAAAGCAGTTGGAACCTGCCAATTTTCAAACGACGAGATGGACGCACAGATTAAATGCTTGACTAAAGAGCTTGTTGAAGGGTAACCGACGAGCGTTGTCGTTTGTTGAACAAGAAAGTATAAAAAGCTTTGGCTTTGGTGCTGTATCGGCGCCAAACGCCGAAGCTTTTTTAAAAATATCGAAAAAATAACAAATCCCTTTGTTTTGGTTGAAACAAAGGGATTTTTGTGTTATATTTAACTGTGAACGATTAAGAAGGGGACAACCTGACAGATGAATATAGATATTCAAAACTACCAAGTTTTTAAGACGGAAAACGGATATAGAATACAAGCGATTAAAGAGGGCAACCACAAAGCCTATTGGTCGTGTTCTGCCGATGGATTTTCGAGCGATAATTTTGCAGGAGATTTTCAACAAGAGCTTGAAGTTTCGGATTTTGCGCCGGGGCACAGAATGTATTTTCATATATTAAACGACAATATATACACCGTTGTTTCAACTAGGACTATTGCGGTTGAGGGGATGTTTAACGTTCGAGAGCTTGGCGGATATAACACAGAGGATGGCAAAAGCTTTGTTAAACCGGGGGTTATATTCCGAAGCGGACATCTTGGGAAGCTGAAAGACGACGGAGCAAAGGTGCTTGAAGATATCGGGGTTAAATATGTTTTGGATTTTCGAGCAGAAAACGAAACTGTTGACCTTGAAGATCGGCCGCTTTCGAAAGCGACGATGAATATAATCCCTGCCATTAACTTTAGAGAAGGGGATGCAAGCGCCGGCAACAGCAGATTTGTTTTAAGGGAGTTTTTGAGCGCTCCGATAGAACAACGGCTTAAATCCAAAACCGATCTCATGCGCCATTATCGAGAGATGCCGTTTGATAACCTAGCTTATAAAGATCTGTTTTGCAGAATGTTAAACGACGAGGCGCCCGTTTTGTTCCATTGCGCAGCAGGGAAAGACAGAACCGGCGTGGCGGCTCTTTTAATCCTTTTGGTTCTCGGAGTGTCGGTCGACACCGCTATATATGATTATATGTTGACGGCTTCGGTCTATAAACAACGCATGGAAGAGCTTAAGGAAAAAAACAAAGATCTATTCAAAAGCGAGGTCGATTATGAGATATTCGACGAGGTTATGACGGTTAGAGAAAACAACATTCGTTTGACTATAAGAGAGATATTTGAAAGATATCCCGATATCGAAACGTTTGCAAATGAAAATCTTGATCTTTCGTATGATGATATAAAGATATTGCGAGATAAATTCCTTTTAAGTCATACGCCATAGAATATAAACAGGGAGCAAAAAATGGAGTTAACGGTTCTTGATACAACGCTTCGAGATGGAGCGCAGGGGAGCGGGGTGTATTTTTCCGTTTCGGATAAAATCGGGATTGTTCTGCTTCTCGATAATCTTGGAATTCAATATATCGAAGCCGGCAACCCGGGAAGCAATCCAAAAGATCGAGAGTTTTTTGAAAAGGTTAAACAGCTTAAACTTGAAAATGCAAAGCTTGTCGCTTTTGGCGCTACTAGAAAAAAGAACATTAAACCCGAAAACGATGAGAATTTAAAATCGCTAATCCAAGCTGACACCGAGTATATCTCGATAGTTGGGAAAAGCTCGCTCTTTCATGTTGAACAGGTTTTAAAGACAACAAAACAAGAAAACCTTGCGATGATATCAGACACTATAAAATATCTTAAAACGTTTAATAAAAAAGTTTTTTTTGATGCGGAACATTTTTTTGATGGCTATTTCGAGGACAAAGAATATGCATTAAAAACGCTTGAAACCGCTAAATATGCGGGCGCTGATATGCTCGTTTTGTGTGACACGAGGGGCGGCTGTTTTCCGCATGATGCTTTCGAAATAACCAAAACGGTGGTTGAAACTTTTGGCGATTCGATCGTGTCGGGGCATTTTCATAACGATATGGGTCTTGCCGTTGCAAACACCGTTGAATCGGCAAGGGCAGGGGCGAGAAACGTTCAAGGAACGTTTCTCGGAATAGGGGAAAGAACCGGCAACGCTTCGCTTGCGGTTACTATCCCAAACCTACAGCTTAAACTAGGGTATAACATTATCGACGACGAAAACCTTAAATACTTCACAAGAACCGCAATACACGTTGCGGAGCTTTCAAACATGGTGGTCGAAACCAACCAACCATATATAGGCGCTTCGGCATTTTCCCACAAAGCCGGAATGCACATAGACGGGGTGACAAAAAACAACCTGTCTTTTGAACATATCGATCCCGACGCTGTCGGAAACAAGCGCAATATGCTGTTAAGCGAGATGAGCGGAAAAGCCGCTGTGCTTGAAAAGCTGTCGGATATGCCCCAAAAAGTTCCGACCGACGAAAAAACTATTCGAAAGCTTGTCGACAAACTGAAAAAACAAGAGCAAAACGGCTATCAATATGAATTTGCTTCCGCAAGCTTTAACGTTATGGTGTTAAAAGAAGTTGGGATGTTTGAAGAGTTTTTCAAGATAATAGGCTATACATTAATGGGGGAGCGAACCGAAAGCGACGGGCGAAGAAAATCTATTGCTGTGGTTAAGGTCGAAGTAGACGGCAAACAGGAGATCTGTGCCAGCGAAGGAGATGGGCCGGTTCATGCGCTTGATAGATCGCTAAGGCGAGCGCTCGAGATGTTTTTTCCGGCGCTTAAAGAGACGAGGCTTGTCGACTATCGAGTTCGTGTTGTAAATCCGGAGGAAGCCTCCGCTTCAAAAGTTCGCGTTATAATCGAAACTACCGATGGGCTTGAAAGATGGTCTACCCTTGGGGTTTCGGCAGATATAATTGATGCAAGTTTTAAAGCAATTACTGATTCTATTTTATATTTTTTAATTAACAACAAAGAATAAAAGGAGCTTTTAAAAATGTCAACGACGATATCAACTAAAAAATTCGGAAACTTAAAAGACGGGCGAGAGATAACGGAATATATCCTAACCGATCAAAAAGGTCAAAAGGCGGCGATACTTGACTATGGCGTTACGATTCGTTCGCTAGAGATATTAAATAGCGATGGAAAACTTTATGATGTCGCTTTGGGTTATGACGATGTTCAAAGCTACGTTGATTGCACAGCGTATTTCGGCGCAATAGTCGGACGAGTTGCAAACAGAATTGCAAACGGAGAGTTTTCCCTCAACGGCAAACAATACACCCTTTTCCAAAACAACGGAGTTAACACTCTTCATGGCGGTAAAGAGGGCTTTTCAAAAAGAAAGTTCGACGCAAAAATAGAGGGCGAAACGGTTGTTATGTCGTATATCAGCGCTGACATGGAGGAAGGTTTTCCGGGAACTCTTGAACTTGAAACAAAGATTACGTTTGAAAACGGAAAACTGCGTTTTGATTTTGAGTTTGAAAGCGATCAAGACACGATTGTCGGTTTAACCAACCACAACTATTTTAACCTTAACGGACACAAGAGCGGCGATGTTTTGAACCACACCGTAACTATCGATGCTGATGAATATTGCGAATGTAACGATGGCTTGCTTTCGCAATGCCCTGCTTCGGATGTTTCGGGAACTCCGTTTGATTTCAGAGCGGGCAAGACTATCGACGAAGGTTTGTCGGTAGAACAAAATAGCCAACTTGAACTAGCCGGAGGAATCGACCATAACTTTGTTATGAACAACCAAGACGACAGCAAACCAAAAGCACAAGCGGTTGGTGATGTTTCGGGAATCGAGCTTAAGTTATATTCCGATCTTCCCGGTATGCAGTTCTACACAGGAAACTTTTTGGGCGCTACGGGGGATGTTCCGGGAAAAGATGGCGCAATGTATCAAAAGCATGGCGGTTTTTGTTTCGAGGCCCAACAGTTCCCCAACGCAATAAACGAACCGGGCTTCCCCAGCAACATCGTTAAAGCCAACACAAAAGAGAAAAACTTTATTGTATATGGCTTTTCAAACGTTGATTAACAACTTGGTATGAAAATTTGCTGCGCTTTTTTAAAAAAGATTGCTATGCAGATTTTTAATATAAATTTTTATTTTATTTTTTGGAGGACACTTTACACATGAAAGGGAATGTTATTGTTGGTCAATCAGGAGGACCTACCGCTGTTATAAACTCAAGCCTTGCCGGCGTTTTTAAAACAGCAAAAGACGGCGGAGCTAAAGTTTTTGGGATGCTTAACGGTATTCAAGGATTGCTTGATGAAAAATATATCGACATGAGCGAACACATCAAAACCCCTGTAGACATCGAACTTCTTCGCAGAACACCATCGGCATATCTTGGCTCTTGCAGATATAAACTTCCGAAAGTTGAAGATTCAAAAGAAACCTATGAAAAGCTTTTCAAAATTCTTGAAAAACTTGAAATAGAATATTTCTTCTACATCGGCGGAAACGATTCGATGGACACAACATATATGCTTTCGCAGTATGCTAAAAAAATTGGTAGCGACATTAAATTTATGGGCGTTCCAAAAACTATCGACAACGATCTCGAAGTCACCGACCATACCCCCGGATTTGGTTCTGCCGCAAAATACATCGCTGCAGCGGTTAAAGAGCTTATCCGTGACAACAAGGTTAACGATATGGATATCGTTTCGGTTGTTGAAATAATGGGTAGGGATGCCGGCTGGTTGACAGGAGCTTCGGCGCTTGCAAAAGGCCACGATTGCCCGGGACCCGATTTTATCTATCTTCCTGAAATCGATTTTGATATCGAAAAGTTCATAGAAGATGTTAAAAAAGCTCAAGCAGACCACCGCTCGGTTGTTGTTTGCGTTTCGGAAGGAATAAGAACAAAAGAAGGCACTTATGTTTGCGAAGCGGCTTCGATGAGCCGCTCTGTAGATGCTTTCGGGCATAAGCAGCTAACAGGAACAGCAAGAGCGCTAGCAGATCTTATCGGCGAAAGAATCGGTTGCAAAGTTCGTGCTATCGAATTTTCGTCGCTCCAACGTTGCGCAGCGCATCTTTCTTCGGAAACCGACAACAACGAAGCTTTCAACTGCGGAGCTGAAGCAGTTACTGCGGCGTTTAAAGGCGAGACCGGAAAAGTTGCTATCATGATCAGAAAAAACAACGCTCCTTATGATATCGATTATGATATCGTTGATGTTGCAAGGGTTGCTAACCTTAAAAAAGATGTTCCGAGAAATTGGATTAATGAACAAGGCAACTATGTAACGGAAGAGTTTGTAGAATATGTCCGTCCGCTCATTATGGGCGAAATGACAACAATCTATAACGATGGTTTGCCAAGCCATATTCCTTATATCACGAAATAACGCTTTTTACACAAACAGAAAAAATTAACAGCAAGGGCTTTTTGGAGAAACTGAGTTATCCAAAAAGCCCTTGCTTTATAGTTTGGTTTCGTTATCAAGTTTATTCCACGTTTTCGTTGAAACTAAATAATGAGAATGTTAATAAAAAATGGTGGATTTTTGAGCGGTTTTCATGGTAGAATACATAGATACAATATTTTTGAGAGGTTTTTTATTATGAAAGGGAAACCGGAAGATAAAAGAATTATTAAATTTATGATTATAGCGGCGTTGCTTGTGTTTTTGTTGCTATATTTCAACTCGGTCATTTCGCTTGCTAAAATGCTGTTGGGGGTTATCGCTCCGCTTTTGGCAGGGTTTGCTATTGCATATATCCTAAACATTCCGTTGACCAAGCTTGAAAGAATATATTTTCCAAAATCAAAATCTAATTTTATCAACAAATCAAGGCGTGGGGTTTGCCTTTTGCTTTCGATTGTTATAATTGTTGGAATAGCTATAATAATAATGTCGGTAGTTATACCGCAGATAACGATAGCGTTCGCCACCGTCTATGACGGCATACCGGAATTTATCCAAAATGTTGAAGAGTGGATAGTTGCAAACCAACATATCTTCCCGAGCATCGCTGAGTTTGTGTTGGAACAGTTTAACAATATCAACATTCCGACGTTGCTTTCAAACGTTGCTTCCTATGTTACGATCGGAATAGAGAGCATCTTTAATTCGTCGATTTCGATTATATCCACTGTAACCAGTAGTATATTTAATGTATTTATGGCGATAGTTTTTGCGGCATTTTTGGTTTTTGCAAAAGAAACTATAATAGCTCAACTACACAAAGTTCAAAAAGCCTACACAAAACCGCAAACGGTTAAGACGACTAACTTTGTTTTAAAAACGATTAACGAGTCGTTCCATAACTATATAATCGGTCAATGCACCGAGGCGGTTATCTTGGGTTGCCTTTGCGCTATCGGTATGCTTATATTCGGTTTTCCGTATGCCGCCGCCGTTGGTATGTTCATGGGGGTGACGGCGCTTATCCCAATACTCGGGGCATATTTGGGTTCGATTTTAGGAGCGGTGTTAATACTAATGACCGAACCATCAAAAGTTTTATGGTTTGTTATCTTTGTTATAGTGTTGCAACAACTTGAAGGAAACATTATCTATCCGAAAGTTGTTGGGAATTCGATTGGGCTTCCGGGGGTTTGGGTTCTGGCGGCGGTAGTTATCGGCGGTGGAACATTCGGGATTATCGGAATGGTTCTAAGCGTTCCGCTGGCTTCTGCTTTATACAAGCTCGTTTCCCATTATACTAACAAAAAGCTTGAAACAGAAAGGGATGATATTCCTGTCGACTATGATTTTACCGAGGGACAATAAACAAGCGGTCTGATTATTTTGCTACAAAAGTGAAATCGCTTTTTAAATAATGTAACAATCAAAACCTTTGTAGCAGATAAAAGAGCTATGAGGGTTTTTTGGATTTATTGGTAGGGAACGCATTGTATGCGTTCCGTCGTTTGGATACGCTACGGCGTTTGCTACACAGGGATTAGGATTTTTCATTTTATCAAGACAAAATAAATTTAAAAAAATTTTGAAATTAACCTAACCCTTTTAAAAAACATCTGTCTTTATGTATGAAGGCACAAAAAGGAGATTGCGATGGAAGACATAAAAATTATAGATCTATTCTTTGATCGTTCGGAACTTTCGATTGCCGAAACCGCTAAGAAATATGGGCGACTTTGCAAAAGAATAGCAAACAACATCCTCAGAAACGATGAGGACAGCGAAGAATGTGTTAACACAGCATACTTAAAACTTTGGAACGCAATACCCCCTGAAAAACCTGAAAACTTTTCGGCATATCTTGGAAAGATAGTTAAAAACACCGCTCTTTCGGCGTATGCAAAGCGAACCGCAAAAAAGAGGGATAGTTCGCTTTCGGTCGTGTTGTCCGAGCTTGAACAATGCCTTTCGACAACCGACGACGACAAGCGAGACAGCGCCGAGATAACCGAAGCCATTAACCAGTTCCTTTTTGAACTCGATGAAAAAAACCGAAACCTTTTTATCTGCCGCTATTGGCATAGCGAGAGCATTAAACAACTCGCTGTAACGTTTGGGTTTTCCGAAACCAACGTTAAACAAAAACTATTCGTACTGAGAACAAAGCTTAAAAAACACCTTGAAGATAAGGGGGTAGAAATTTAAAATGGATGCAGAAAAATTATTTATGGCGATTAATGATATCGATAATAGATTAATAGAAGGGGCAAACACAGCTATGAAACAGAATAACGATAACAAGATAAAAGTTGTTAAAAATAAATCATGGGTTAAATGGACCGCTATGGCGGCGGGGCTTGTCGTGTGTTTGGGGCTTGGAGCTGCGACACTAGCGATGACCGGCATGATTGGCTTTAATAGCTACGAATCTTATGATTATGCAACAGCAGAAAGCGCTCCGCAATATGCCATGGAGGCTCCCGAGATGGAAATGATGATGGCGGACGAAGCGGTTTATGACACAGACACTGCCGGTTCTTCGACAAAAAACATGGTGGACAGCGGCTCCGTAACAACGACTTCTAACACCTCTAGCCCATCTCAACATGGATTAAAGATTGTGTATAGATATGACGCAAATATCGAAACGAGAGATTTCGATGTCTCGATAGAGCTTATTGAACAACTTTGCGAAAAGTATGGCGGATATATTGAAAACAGTGATCTTTCTGCCGGCAAGTATTATGATTTTGAAAACCCCGAAACCGAAAGACAAAACCCACGTTATGCATACTATAACTTCCGAGTTCCGGTCGAAAACTACAACGCATTTATCGATGAACTTTCCTCTTCACAAAACATCACTCGTTCGAGCGAATATGCCGACGATATAACAAGCTATTATGTAGACACCGAAGCTCGACTTGCGGCTCTTATGGAGCAAGAACAAAGAATTCTCGTTCTTGCGCAACAAGCCGAAAACATAAGCGATCTTTTGGTTGCGGAACAACAGCTTTCAGAGGTTAGATACCAAATAGAAAACTATGAGCGCCAAAAACAATCGATGGACGATCAAGTTAACTTCACCTATATATCGGTTGGTATCGATGAGGTTAGCCAACCATCAATCTCGGCGGGCGACAGTTTCTTTGTTGTCATGGGTGATGCCGTTAGAGGTTCGCTTGTCGGAGTGGTTGATTTCTTCAAAAACGCAGTTGTCGTTGTTATCTATGCAATTCCATATATGGTGCTTGCGTTTATAGCGTTTGTAATTATCAAAAAGATAGTTAAAAATAAAAGAGCAAAAAAGAATAAACAAGATTAATGGGTCGAAACCTTTTGTAGATATGTAGCGGCGTTTAATAATTAGATTAAACTGACTAATACTATTAATACCAATAAAAAGGGCTACCTATAATGTTGGTAGCCCTTTTTTCAATAAATTTTAAAAATGTAAGAATGTAAAGGAAAAAGAATTATGAAAAAATTATTATTAGTTATGCTTTGTGCGACGTTAGGTCTAGCGCTTGTAGCGTGTGGTCAATCAAGCAAAATCCCCGAACAAACTCCCGACATCACGGGTCAGATAGCTGAAATCATCGGCGAAGGCGAAACGGTTCAACTTCGTATCGTTGCAAACGACCAAAACGAAAGCTCGCACACCGAAGCTATAGCAAATCTTTCGGAAGAAACGGTTATCGTTTTGTCGGATGGCTCGACAGAATTTTCGGAACAATTTCTAGTTGGTCAAACGGTATCGGTTTATGGCAACGGAATCATGACGATGTCGATCCCTCCCCAAGTTCCTGCTAGCGTTATCGTTATGCTGGATCAAGAACCGGCAACCGTTAGCAACGACGGAATAGCTTCGATGCTTCCCGAAGAAGGCGAAGGCGGACCGGTTGCAGATATTCCCGAAGCACCACACATGGAAGTTGCTATAATCGGAACTATTTCGGAAGTTTCGGAAGAACAAGGTTTCCCGGTTCTTTTGGTTAAAGCTACAGAGGACAACGAAACAGCAAACAACGAGATGAAGATCATGGTTTCTGCTGACACCGTTATAAACGATGCTGAAACGTTTTATGAAGTAGAAAGCTATGAATTTAAAGTTGGCGAAAAAATCTCGGTTCAAACAAACGGAATAACAACAAGATCTATTCCTCCCCAAGCAACAGCTATGCACATCGATCTTTTAGAAGCGGCTGAATAACGAAAAATTAACATAGCAAAAACAAAAAAACGCAAAAACAAAACGTTTATGCGTTTTTTTGTTGCAATTAAATAATGCTGTGTATTATAATGAAAGAAGGTTATTAATAATAAAGGAGAACTGATTAACATGGACACAAAAATTCTTTGCATTAATCCCGGTTCGACATCTACCAAAATAGCGTTGTTTGAAAATGAAGAGCAAAAAGTTGTTCAAAACATTGAACACGACAAACAGGAAATCATGAAGTATGAACACGTTTTAGATCAATTCGACATGAGATATTCCGCAATAATGGATTTTCTTTCGGAGAATAACATCGATGCTAAAACATTAAGCGCCGTTGTTGGGCGTGGCGGGCTTTTGCCTCCTGTTCGTTCGGGAGCATATCAAGTTAACCAAACGATGATAGACCGCCTTAAAGACCCTTCGACCGACCCACACGCTTCCAATCTTGCCGCTATTATAGCAAACAAGATTGCAGAATCGGTTGGAGTTAATGCATATGTTTATGACCCTGTTGCGGTTTGCGAATTTATCGAAGAAGCGAAGCTTTCCGGAATTCCCGAAAACCCGAGAAGAGCGCTTTCACACGCTTTGAATACAAGAGCTATGTGTCATAAATCGGCTGAAAAAGCCGGCAAAAAATACAGCGAGATGAACTTTATCGTTTGCCATATGGGTGGAGGTCTTTCGATGAACGCACACCAACAGGGCAGAATGATCGACACTATGGACTATGATGAAGGCCCGTTTGGAACCGAAACGAGCGGACGTTTAAGCCTTAGAGTTTTCCTTAAACTTGTTGCGAAATACGGCGCAGACCACATGAAAAAAAGAACTCGTGGTTTGGGCGGCGTCATGGGACATCTTGGAACTTCCGACATGAGAGATGTTCTTAAGATGATTGAAGACGGCGACAAAAAAGCGGATCTAGTAGTTAGAACTATGGCATACCAAATTGCAAAAGGTATTGGGGAACTTTCGACAACGATGTATGGAAAGGTTGACAGAATAATCCTTACGGGTGGCGTTGCGCGCGCGCAGTATCTTTGTGATCTAATCAGAGAAAGAGTTGAGTTTATCGCTCCGCTTGAAGTGTATCCCGGTGAATTTGAGATGGAGTCTTTGGCGTTTGGAATTAGAAGAGTTTTGCTTGGCGAAGAACAAGCAAGAGAATATACAGAATAAAAAAAGAGGTATTTTAAAATGGTTCGTCATATCGTTATGTGGAAACTTAAAGAAACAGCAGAGGGCGGCACGAAGTTTGACAACGCCGCTATCATGAAACAACGCCTTGAAAGCCTTGTTGGGGTTATCGAGGGTTTAAAATCAGCAACAGTTTCGCCGGTTGGATTTTCTGAAGGATTTAACCTTTGTTTAGATTCGACGTTTGAATCAAAGGAAGCTCTAGCGTTTTATCAAAAACACCCCGAACATCAAAAGGTTAGAGAGTTTGTACATAAGGTTATTGAAAATCGTTCGGCTTGCGATTTTGAGTTTTAGTTAAAAGACTAAAGAATAACACAAGCGAAAAAAATACAACCGTTTTGCAATTGTCTCGCAAAATGGTTGTATTTTTTATTGTTAAATTAAAGATATATCTCTAAAAAACTACTTGAACCAACAGCATATAAGCTAATGTTCCCGAGACTATCGAAACAAGAGTGTTGTGTTTTAGTTTATGAACAACGACGACTAGCCCAACACAGATGATTTCGGGCAGACCAAACGGAGAGGAAAAAAACGTCATGTTTCTGAGGCAATAGACGACTAGCATAGCCATTATCGAAAAAGGCAACACTTCGCCGAGATACAGCAAAGCTTTTGGGGTTTTGTTTCGAAAGATGATAAACGGCAAAAATCGCAGCAGCTGCGTTATAGCGGCTATCAAAAGAATAAGCGTTAAAGTAGATGGAGCATTAATCATTTTGGTTTTTCCCTTCGATGAATTTTCTAGCTAGAAATAGCGCTATTGTAATCGAAATCATTGCCGGAATTAGAAAGTTTTCGGAGCCGAAGATCAAAAGGCAGACAACCGAAATGATGACACCCGATAGAGCCGGGATATGGTTTTTCGCTTTTTCCCATTGTTCAACGAATATGACGACAAAAAGCGCAGTCATCGCAAAGTCGATACCCGCCGTGTTAATCTCGATTGAACTTCCTATAATTCCGCCAACGATGCTTCCGCCAACCCAACTGGCTTGGTTTATTATCGACACAAACAAAAAATAGGCGTTTTTGTCGATATCGCTCGGGATGTTGGGGGCGCAAACAAGCGAAAACGTTTCGTCCGTTAACGAGGCGATAAGATAGGGTTTCTTTTTGCCGGTTTTTTTGTATTGTTCAAGCATCGTTATGCTGTAGAAAATATGGCGAAAGTTGACCATTATCGTCATGAGCGCCGCCGCAACCAACGAAGCACCGCTCGTTAAAAGGTCGATAGCCACGTATTGCATTGATCCTGCATAAATCGTGAGGCTCATAAGCCCTGCCCAACCAAAGCCCAGCCCCTTGCTTTCAAGCAGCATACCGAAGCCGATGCCGATGACGACATAACCGGTTATGACGGGTATTGCCGACTTAAATGAAAAATAAAGAGTTTGTTTCAAGTTTGACATCGTTAAAAATCCTTAAAAGTAGTTTAGTTGTTAAATTGCAACGTTATTTAACATACCATAAAATGATAAGTTTTTCAAACGATTTTGATAAGTTTTTTTCATATAATTCAAAAATACAAACATATTGTAAAAATAAGGGGTTAATATACCGGCTTCTTGATAGCTTCTAGATAATTTTCGATAACTTGTCGCAAAAAATTTAAATAAACGCTTTTTTGCTATTGCAATTATTGCTTTTTTTTGATATAATTTTAATGCTTTAAAAAACAGAGTGTTCAAGTTTGTTTTGCAAGGCTAAAATCGAATATGGAGACGTATCGAAGTGGTCATAACGAGCCTGACTCGAAATCCTCTAT